>JBKHIT010000007.1:0-112164 GCA_046538485.1 Candidatus Brocadiia bacterium
TAAAAAGAACCGTGTACCGTAGAACAAAGTGTCAACTTAAAGCTAGGACTTGACAGTCGGACGCGGCCCGACGGGCCGATTGAGAGAGTAGCCCCGAGATGTTGGAGTTTTCATTTATCGTCCTCAGCCGCCCCTTCGGGACGGGTATTTGTTGGTGACCTGCCATCCCCCGACTCCCGCTGGTCGCCGGGGGCTACGCACTCAGAAGCCCCTTTCAGGGGCTATTTCTCTCGGGCCGGATGACTTTCGCGGGCAATTTAGCGCTCCGAAGGAGTGCTTGAGAGCATAGCCCCGTGCGAAGGCGGCGAGAGCCGCCGGAGTTCGGGGTTTTTGGTGTGAACAAATAAAACGCGGCCCGACGGGGCGCTTGAGCATGAACTTAGAGAAAGGATCAGATGAGTCATACGAAGCTTATTTATCATTGCACATTCAGTACGAAGGGCCGGGTAGCATCTCTCTATGATGATATGCGATCGCGTCTCCATTCCTATATGGCGGGAATCATAAATAATGATTTCGGAATAGCTCGGGAGGTGAACGGGATTGATGATCACGTTCATATTTTGTGCGACATCAGGCCCGCCCACGCTATCTCGGATGTGATGTCGAAGCTCAAGTCGCAGTCATCAGGATGGATGCATGAGGAGTTTCCGAATCTGAGTGATGTATGCTGGCAGGAGGGATATTCGGCGTTTTCCGTGAGCAGATCCGTGGTGCCGAAGGTAAAGGAATACATTGAGAATCAGGAGAAGCATCATAAAGGGATGTCCTTCGTGGATGAGTTGCGGAAGTTGCTTGACAGGCACGATATCGAATATGATCCAGAATATTTGGTATGAACGGTCGGTTTGGGTTCTCTCAGCCGCCCCGTCGGGGCGGGGACTTATTGGCGACTTGCTACCCCCGACTCCCGTTGGTCGCCGGGGGCTACGCACTCACACGCCCCTTTCAGGGGCTATTAACGGCGCGAAGTAGGGCTTTGTTGAGGTTGCCCCCAGCCCGAAGGAACGGTGTGAGGGCGACTTACGGCGATCCGTCGAATCGTTTTCCCTCCGGCCCGAAGGGCCCATTGAGAGAATAGCCCCGTGCGGAGGCGGCGAAAGCCGCCGGAGTTCGGGGTTCATGGTGGCGCGAAAAACGCGTCCCGACGGGGCGCTTGAGAGGGAACCGTGGATCGAATCACCAATTTAGATTTCCCCGGCCTCAGCCGCCCCGTCGGGGCGGGGACTTATTGGCGACTTGCCATCCCCCGGCTCCCGCTGGTCGCCGGGGGCTACGCACTCAGTGCCCCCTGCGGGGGCTTTTACCTCCGAGTGGCGAGTTTCTATGAGGGTTGATAAGCACTCCAGAGGAGTGCCTGAGAGAGTAGCCCCGTGCGTAGGCGGCGAGAGCCGCCGGAGTTCGGGGGTTTTGGTGTGAACGAAAAAAACGCGTCCCGAAGGGGCGCCTGAGTGAAAACTGGCACCATAAATGGTAGTTTGATGTTCCCCGTGCTCAACCGCCCCGTCGGGGCGGGGATGTGCTGGCAACGTACTAATCCCCCGACTCCCGTTGGTCGCCGGGGGCTATGCTCTCAGGTGCCCCTTTCAGTGGCTGTTCAACGCTTCGAGGGAGCGGACAGTTTCCGCGCGCTCACCCGCGGCGGGATCACCCGATCACCCGGGGCGATACTCTGAGTGCCCCCTTCGGGGCCGAGCGTCCAGAAAACTTCGACAGTACAAACACGAAGGAGCAAAACAGATGAGTCATACGAAGCTTATTTATCACTGCACATTCAGCACGGAAGGGCGGGTGGCGGCTCTCTATGATGATATGCGCCCGAGACTTCATTCCTATATCGCAGGTATGATCAACAACGATTTTGGTATAGCGCGTGAGGTGAACGGAATCGATGATCATGTGCATATTCTGTGCGACATCAGGCCTAATCATTCTGTATCGGATGTGATGTCGAAGCTCAAATCGCAGTCATCAGGATGGATACATCAGGAGTTTGCAAATCTGAGCGATGTTTTTTGGCAGGAGGGGTATTCAGCCTTTTCTGTCAGTAAGTCTGTTGCTCCGAAGGTCAAGGAATATATCCAGCGTCAGGAAGAGCATCATCGAAGGAGGTCTTTTGTTGATGAGTTGCGGGTGTTGCTGGAAAAACACGACATAGAATATGATCCAGAATATTTGGTGTGACGGTTCGTTTCGTCCAGGGGCTCGTTTGCGCTCCGACGGAGCGTCTCAGAGTGTAGCCCCGTGCGGAGGCGGCGTCAGCCGCCGAAGTTCGGGGATCAAAGGAGCGAACAAAAAAGGTGCGTCCCGAAGGGGCGCTTGAGAGGGAACCGGCGCATCAAACCATCACTGTAGGCTCCCTGAGCTGAACCGCCCCGTCGGGGCGGGGATTTGGGTGCGATCTGCCAACCCCCGACTCCCGTTGGTCGCCGGGGGCTATGCTCTCAGGTGCCCCTTTCAGGGGCTGGTTGACGCTCCGACGGAGCGTCTCAGAGTGTAGGCCCGTGCGCAGGCGGCGACAGCCGCCGAAGTTCGGGTCGAGGATGTGGAAAAACTGAATGCGTCCCGAAGGGGCGCTTGAGAGAATCTCGTAGAGCAAATGATATTTTTGCGTTTTCCGCACTCAGCCGGCCCGGTGCGGGCCGTAGCAGTGCGCGTCTATCGGCTCAGGGGTTGTGGCAGGGCTCCTGGAGTTGTCCAATTCCTGAGTTTTTCTTACAATGTTTTACCCCCAATATAGAAATGCATGGGCGATTTTGTTTTCAAGGAGAATACCTGGTGAGCCAGCAAAAGACTGCATTGGTGACGGGTGCCGGTGGCTTTATCGGCAGCCATCTTGTGAACTATCTGGCTGACAAAGGATACCGGGTTTGCGGAGTGGATACCAAAAAGTCGGAGTTCATGGAAGTGAATGCCGACGAGTTTCTGCTCCGGGATCTTCGGGAATGGGACGATTGTCTTGAGGTGTCCCGAAATGTCGACGAAGTCTATACGCTGGCGGCTAATATGGGTGGGATCGGTTTTATTGAAAGTGTCCATGCACCCATCCTGCATGACAATGTTCTTATTAACACGCACATGATCGAGGCCGCTCGGCGTAACGGTGTTGAAACGTATTTCTATGCGTCATCGGCCTGCGTTTACCCAACATTCATGCAGGAGGACTCAGATGTCCCCGGCCTGAAAGAAGATGATGCATACCCGGCTGATCCCGATAACGAGTACGGATGGGAAAAACTTTTCACCGAACGAGTCTGTCTTTCCTATGCTCGCGACTACGGAATGACGACGCGGATTGCTCGGTTTCATAACATCTACGGCCCACAGGGGACCTGGCGAGGGGGAAGAGAAAAGGCTCCGGCGGCCCTGTGCCGTAAAGTCGCTGAAACTCCGACCGGAGGCGAAATAGAAATCTGGGGGGATGGCGAACAAACCCGCTCTTTCTGCTATATCGACGATTGTCTCAAGGGTATCTACCGGCTGATGCATTCCGATTGCGCAGAGCCACTGAATATCGGGTCGGATGAACTGATCAAGATCAACGATCTGGTGGATCTCATCGCAGATATAGCGGGCAAGAGACTGGAAAAGAAACATTTGCTCGATAAGCCGCAGGGGGTCAGGGGCCGCAATTCAAACAATGATAAGATTAAAGAAGTTCTTGATTGGGCACCGTCCACATCACTGCGAGAGGGGTTTGAGAAGACCTACAGGTGGATTGAGAAGGAAGTGAAAAGAACCAGAGGTGAGGACGATTGAAGAAGGGCAAAATCGCTTGGAAGTAAATGGCATTGAAGGACGAGACACGATGAGCGAAGAAGAACGTTGCATTTGTGACATGGGGAATTAAAGCAGAAGGCAAGCGGGAGATCTACCCAGGGCAGGGGACAAAGAACGGCGATGGCAGAGGAAGAAAAACGAGGGACAGAACAAGAGCCATTCTGATTAAAGGGGCGACATCCTCTTTGGGCTACCACCAGCTTGACTTTTCTTGCACAGAAAGTTTACCATTCGTAACTAGTGGTCCGTTCCATTTGATTTTGGTGGTTCAGAGCAATTCTGCCGGGTCAGTTCGAGGCGCGGCGCCAAAGGTGACCCGGACGGGTCCCTGCGAAGCCGCAACGAAGAAATGACCCGGCAGAATTGCTCCCTACGGGCCGGACGGCGGCGGCCCATCTGCGGCGTTGCAGTTCGGCGTGGACCCACTTGGGTCGAACTTCTCACTGCACCTTGCATCTGAACCACCGACGACCGGCTGAACCCACAAAATCAAATGGAACGGACCACTAGATATTTTATCCGGGGTAAATACAGGGAGTGATGAAGAGAGCTCTACACTCAGCAAAAACTGCCAACGCTTTTGCCGATTTGTTTTCGCTTGTCATCGCGTGGGTCGCTGGATATGGGGTACGCTTTCACGCTACCAAACTGCTGGCGGGAAGCTGGGAGGGATTCAGCTTGTTCCGCTTTTGCAAGCATATGAAACTGTTACCCATCGTCCTTATTGTCTACATGGTGGCCTACGGACTGTGTGGTCTGTACCGTTGGAACCGCACGACGCTGTCGATCATGAGGTTCATACGGCTGCTGGAAGCTTCCTGTGTCGCCTGGCTCGCCATGGTTGCAGCTCTCTATTATTATAGCCGCTATACTTTCAGTCGCGGTATGTTGCTAGCTTTTCTGGTGATCTGCCCTTTTACCGTCTTTTTGAGCCGGGAATTGGTCGACTATCTGCTAAAGAGTATCTATCAAAAAGATAAATGGATCAGAAAAATCGCCATACTCGGCACTGGCCGTCTCGCACGGCGTATACTGAATACAGTCCAGCAGGAAATATCCTCTCCCTGTAAAGTCGAATATCTTCTCACTCTCGATCCAGAAGAATTGTCCGAAACACTCCTCGGGAAACCCATAAAAGGGTGGGTAGGGGATGTGGAAAAGTGCCTGGAAGAGAACTCCGTGGACGTAGTGCTCGTAGCATTGTCCGCCGAAAATATGCAAAGGCTCGGAGAATTCCTGAACGAACTCGGGAAACTGCCAGTCCAGGTGGGATTTGTGCCCGATGTCAGCGGAATCTTGACCGTGGACCTGGAGGTAATAGAGCTCGATTCTCTGCCCATTATCCAGATTTATGGGCGGCCAGTCACGGGACTCAGCGCTTTTGTGAAAAGAAGCCTGGATTTGGTTGGAGCCACCTCTATGCTACTCGTTATGGGGTTCCCGATGGTGCTGGTTGCGCTAATCATTAAGTTAACCAGCAAGGGGCCAATTATTTACCGGCAGAAACGCATGGGACTGGGAGGTGACGTTTTTAAAATGCACAAATTCCGTACAATGCACCCGGACGTCGAAGCCGACTCGGGACCTATCTTCGCCAGCGAGAAAGATGCCCGTCGAACGCGTTTCGGTTCTTTTTTGCGTCGATTCAGCATCGATGAGCTTCCCCAGTTGTTCAACGTCATCAAAGGGGACATGAGCCTCGTGGGGCCACGACCCGAAAGACCGCACTTTGTGCGGCGCTTCTCCCGCGCTCTTCCCAGCTACATGCTGCGGCACAAAGTAAAAGCCGGGATTACAGGTTGGGCGCAGATTCACGGTCTCCGTGGAAAGACCTCAATCCAGAAACGGCTCGAATACGATTTGCACTATATTAATCACTGGTCTTTTACTCTGGATTTTCTCATCCTGCTGGTGACGCCCCTCGCCGTTTTATTCCACAAACATGCCTACTGATCTCCGGGACCGGAAGGTTTCGCTGTTTGGCTATCTTTTGTTTTCTTGCTCTTTTTCAGGACTGCCATTTTGCGCAATGACTCTTAGCAACTGCACCTGTTGCGTGCCCCCGACATCGATTGGCTCAAGCGTGAGTCCACTTTCCGCCGATAGTTTTTTAAGAGCCGCTGTGCTTTCGGGCTTGGTCTGGTCTTTTATGAGGAAATCAACTCCCTGCAACCACCCGGCGATCTTTTCTTCTGTCCAGCCACGGGTATTGTGGTTTAGATGTTCGGTTCTTTGGCGCGTAAAATAGTGTGTGGGGGCGGATTCGTAAGCGCCTACAACAGTTTTCCCGCGATGTCCGTTTTGCCGCAGCCAGGCGAAGACGGGCTTGTAGCTTGCCAGTTTCCCGCGTTCTATTTCCGAATAGAACTTGCCCCGTTCTTCCAGTATCACGTCCCCGACACGAACCAGATTTGACAGAAGCACGAGACCAACGCAGATATACCCCAGTCTTTTCACACGTTTTGCTGTCCAAAAATCCCATTTCCTCTGCAGCCATCTGCCAATCGCGGGTAGCCCCAGAGCCAGCCAGTAAAACATCACCGGGGTTGCAGGCAAAAGGTATCGCCGATTGAGCTTCCAGCGACCTGCAATTATGACCCCGCAGAGTATCAGGGCGAAAAAACTGAGTTGCCGTTCCCCTCGTTTCAAGGATCGGATTAAGCCCACGAGCATAACGATCGCCAGAATGATTCCAACGATTGTCCCCAATTCAGTTCCCATCAAAGTGTCAGACAGACCCGCAAAATGCGCCGGGAGTTTCGCGAAAAAAGTTTTGATGAACCAGCCGAGCGGGTTCTGAGCAAATTTCCCGCGAAAATAGTGCTTCCCCGCGCCACTTTGGCTCACTAAAGAGTGGGTCCAGAGCGAATACAATTTGAGCGAAATCCCGGGAAGAATCCATAGAATTGCTGTTTGCCCCGCGCGCTTTTTCCATTTCTTAAGCGCTTCCCGTCGTAACCAGAGTCCGGCAGTCAGTGCTACGAGCAAAAAAGGACCAACAGGCTTTATGCTCATGGCAGCGATGATCATAACTGTGGCTCCAACACATGCCGCCCACGATTTCCAGCCTTCCCGGCGCAACATGAAAAGCCCCAGCAGCAACGTCGCAAGACTAAAAAAAGTGAAAGGGACGTCGCTCATGATATGAATCGAATAATAATAAAGTGTGCGCGAAAAACAGAAAAACAAAAACGCGATTGCGAAGACGGTGGGTGGAGCATTGAGTTCCCTCAGAATCAGATAGAATAAACCTATGCAGCCCAAACCGAAAATCGTTATAAGGATGTTGTAAGCCGAAAAACTGTCAGAGAGTTGATCGGGTACACCAAAGATATGACCTGTTCCAGCCAAAAAAACCGGAAGTCCCGGAGTATATTTGGTATGTGGCTCGTAATTGAAAGCATAGCTTTGATCTTCTACCACTGACCGGGCTAATCCCATATAGACGGCGCTGTCCCGTTGAAACCGCCATTTGTCGTTCACACCAAATGCATACAGAATTGTTACACCCAGTGCAATAAGCAGAAGTCTTTTTCGACTTGCAATGAAATGGAGGCCGTCTATGGCCTCTTGTGTTGTATGTTCAGTTTCAGGTGCGGACATTATTCGCGAGAATTACCCCAAACTTAGTTGTCGTAACCAGTACATATTCTCCAAATTTTTGGGGCCAAAACAAGAAACACGTGATATGAAGAATTTGCGCTGCAGGTCTTTTGAAGCTTTGGCGAAGAGCAATTTGCAAAAGACCATCCTCGGTTCCCGAACACGGCCCAACGTAGATTCGTCAATGTATTATAGTAACAGTGGAACAAACGATACAAATTGATTCGATATCCAGCCGGGTTTATACTTACTTTACAATTGTTGAGTCTGTGGCGTTTCAAGCAGCGGGGGGCCAGTTTCAAAAAGGAATTCCATGAAAAAATTTACCTGTTTGTTGGCTCTCTTGATTATTGGTGGCGAGGGTTTGCTGTTTGGCGGCACTGCTGCCGACGAAAAAATTACCATGGCTTTTGAGTCAAATCCCCTGGAAGCGGGGTGGATCGGCGTTCGTAAACATTACCGACCGTTCGATGGTGAAGTGGTCCAGGATTTACAGAACCACAAAAATCACTTCCTTGCAATAAGGCGGGGTAGTTTGGAAAGTCCTGTATTGCGCTGTGCCGAAGGGCAAATCTACAAACTGACCTGCCGAACGCAAACCCGAAATCCGGGATTCTGGCGGGTTTTTTTCTATAAAAAAACTGGCGAGGAAATACAGGCAGATAATTACTCTCGCTTATACGCTCATAAAAAACAATGGCAGAAACAAACGTTCTTTTTCGAGGGACGACACGCCGCAGATTTCATGAAACTGGGGTTCGATAAACTGGGAGGACGCCAGCTGAACCTGGACGATATCGTTCTGCGGCCGGCCACAAATGCGGAAGCGCTCAAATGGATGGACAGTTTGAGCGCGGGGTTACCACCTGTTCAGTATGAGCCCTCGCCCGACCGCTGGAAGTATTTGGGCCACACAGTCCGTAAACTCGTTGGCCACCAGAAAATGCGAATTGTGATACTCGGTGATAGCATCGCCAATGACACAGCAAATTCACTTTTTCACCTTGAAGTTGAGCGTCTTTACCCCGGTTGCGATATTACTTTGGTTCGATCAGTACGCAGTGGAACGGGCTGCCGGTATTATCGACGCAATAATCACGTAGAAGAATATGTTCTGCGATACCGACCAGATCTACTTATGATTGCCGGTATAAGCAACGGCAATGATCCCCGAGCTGTGCGGGATGTGATACGGAAGACGCGCAAGCAACAGACGCCCGACATCCTGGTGTTGAGTGGCGCGGTGACACCTTTCGCACCGCGGGAGTACTATGAAAACGGGGAGCGAATTTTCATAAGCGCGAAAGAAAGAAAACGTCAGAACGAAAAGTTTCGCGAAGAACTGAGAGAAATGTGCGCGAAGGAGAAGGTAGCGTTTCTGGACATGAGGGCGATTTGGGAGGATTATCTCGCTTCGAGTCCGAAACCGCGTGGGTGGTACCAACGTGACCCGGTACACAGCAACTCGCGCGGCAAACGCGTGCTGGGGGAAATTCTTGTCAGATATTTCAGTAATGCCGAATTACCTCAAGCGCCTTGATGACGGTTGCCTGTCCATTGAAATATGCGGGATAGCTGGCAGCCAATTGGTGATAACGCCTGCTCATTCAGGCAGAATCACTCTGCTTTTTCGGCATCGCGATCGGCAGAGGGTTCCGCGGCTTCAGGGCTTGCGAATTCCCACAGGCCATCCTTTTGGGCAAATGTTACTTCAAAATCCATGCCCGGGTAGATAAGGATTTCATTCTCCTTGCAGTCCCACTGGGGGACAGGTGGCTTTTCGTTTTGACCAAGAGGCAGCAAAACTGTTATCAGAGGCAGAGTTTCCGATGCGCGATAGGTTCCGGACACTGTTTGCCACGCGGCCCCTTCAGTTTTTGCAAGATTGGCCCATACCCAGGAATTATTGAAACTGCGCGGACGAATAGAAAGCCGTGTGCTGGGTCCGAAACAGTGGAGCAAAACTTTTCCGTTCTTGCCACTTATTAATGCGCTCCGCCTATCCTTTTTGAGTTCGGTCTCCCGACCGCACTGGAAATGCGTTGTGATCTCACCTGGTTTCCCTTCGGCAGCCAGTATGTCGTCCAGCACAATGACCGCATCATTCTCGTGCATAACGATTGTTCGTCTCACACGTTGCGCTGCTTTAGCATAGGCTTTGGTAGAATCAACCGTCATCTGCTGCCAGGGACCTTTGGCGGAAGCGTTAACGATTTTTGAACCCCGCGCTTTTGGCCCCTTACCGTCTACCAGAGGCAAAGTATGATCAGTGGGGCGCGGGTGATAATAACCGGGGTCGATGAGATATGGTTCGCCACGTGCTTGAAGGACAAAGCTGCCTGAATCGCGTTGTTTGTGATGTGTTAGAATCCCTTCGCTGCCTTTTATGCCAACAACGAGGCCGGGCATGAAAGACGTGTCGGAACGCATAACTCCCCAATGCATGTTTTTCAGATACGCAATTTTGGGCACACCGGGAAAAGTCTCCGGCGACGCTGTGCGGTTTCTCCAGAGAAACGCATACGGTAGAAAGGTGCTTCGTACGTTTACCGAAGGCCCACCCGAGGCCATATAATCGGCCAACCATAGCATCAGTGGCTGATTGTAACGGCTTCCAAGATCAGCACATATCGCCATTCCCGTTAACCAGGGCTGGCTGGCGTTGAACGCAAACATTTTTTTGTGACCGCCAATCTGCGTCTTCACGAAATTGATATTTTTACGAAGGTGCGGATGGTCGAGCAGTCCGCGGGCATTTCCCGTAACGTTTTTGAGGGCATGAGCGAGAATAAGATGGAAGGTGCCGCCGTAATCCCAGTACAGGCTCCCTTCCACGCATCCCCCATCCTGGGAGAAACAGTTTTCGATGTAGAATTTGTCAAGTTCCGCCGCTTTGTTCACGGCCTTTTCGGCCTCACGAGTGCTATATATCAGGGCAAGCCCTGCCAGCATACCACCACAGTTATTGACAGCAACGGTGTTGCTGACATTGTACGTCCCGCCAAGCAACCAGCTATTTGCTCGAGCCATTCGCAAATAGCCCTCAAGCATACGATCAAGATAGTCGATACACATAGCGCGTTGCTCGGGGGAAAGTTGGCGGAACAGGATGTCGTAAGCAGTGGCGATTGCGACTGTGCCGGCAAAACCAAAATCCTCGTACTCTGTTGACAACCAGCCCTGCTGCAACCACTCAAGCAAGCTTTCCTCGTATTTTTCCTCCTCAGCCAGCAGATAAGCCCACGAAAGGATGCTAATCGGACCGGTCGCGGGGCCTCCCTTTTCTTCAGGATGTTTTCGGCATATATCGTCTGCGGTCTTGAGGATTATCGACCGATACTTTTTGAACATCGGGGCGCGGAATTTTTCGCGCAGCCCGGCCAGATCCTTTTTCTGAAAGAAAATATAAGGATGAGGCGCGTAGCCGAACAGAAGACGCCCCTCAAATTCTTTGTCCCCCGTCTTCGCACGGACAGGACATCGTCCTTTTTGCCCTGGTGGGACGGTTACACGTGCGTGCAGGGGATCGATGATTTTCACGTTTTCAGCCGGAACGCTCCCGGTCTTTCCTCGCCCGAACAAAAAAGATGTATTCTCCTCAAATCCTGCTCCGATCATTGTTACGACGCTGCCGCCTTTTGGAATAGCTTCACGCGGGCGCACCTCTTCGAGCAATCGCCCATATGGGACACCATCTTCTAAATTGCCGCTCAATCCGTTGGGGTTAATTATCCAGAGAGCATGACGCTGTTTGAGAGGAAGCTCAGGAAGTCGGGCCAGGAGTTTTAGAGAGGACACCGTTTTTACATCCTGCGCAGGTTTCCCCCCGATTTCGACGCGGCAACCCTCGTGGAAATTTTGTCCGGAGATAGTAACTTTTGCCCCACCGGACAGAACGGGCCTTTCGGATGAGATATTGCCCGGGACAGGCGGGGGCGCTACGCTCAGTGAGCGTCCCTGGATATTGTTAACTCTTCCCTCCATGACAAAAGAAGAATAGCTCAGATGATCGGATGTAACAGGCATTCTTTTAATGCAGACGTAGCGTAGAGGGATAGCGGCGATTTCTTCCGGCATCCGCCAACTGCCCGTCCAGTACGGGCCCCCGCGATCTCCGGGCAAGCCGTGATGTGTAATAGTGAATTTAAGGTGGTTTTTTTTACTGCGGCCTATTTTCAGCGTGAGGCGGGTATTTTCCAGATGTGACATTGGCCAGCTGACACTTGAAATTTTCCCCTTCCGCCGTTCGATGAGATTAGAGAGTATCGTATCGCCAATCCTGGAATATTCTTTGGAACCTTTTTCCCCGGGGAAATTGTAAAACCCTCCCTGCCGCACAGCGGCAGCCGGTCCTTCCATATGCACGCCAAAACTGATGGCGATATCTTTTCTTTTCATTTTTCCTGGCGGAGCCGACGAAAGAGCAACGGCAACTCCAGGGTAAAATCCCTCTTGTTTCTGCCCCTGTTTCAATTCTACATCGAACGAAAATTCAAAAGCTTCTGTCCCAATCTCCCATTCGGCGTAGGCATACTCGCGGTTGCGGACGTACCTGGGTATGGCTGCTGAGCGGAAATAAAACCCCGGTTTTTCATCGCGTTTATGCCAGCGCAGACCGGGAGAATCGGGGCTGGATTTCACATCCCAACGGGGTTCAGGCTTGCCAGCGAAACGCTCGACAAAAATCCTGTCATCTTGTGCTTCAATAGCGTTTGGGATAACGTAAAGGAAAACGATCACGATCAATAAAATGGTATTAGATAGCGAAGTTTCATTCCGGTCGCAAATCATTACTGGTCTCCAGCCTGATTACGGTACACGGGTCCAGTCTCAACGTGATTACCTATCTTTATAGTACTTTGGGCGTTGCACATCAAGCGTCATGGAATCCTTATGCACACCGACGACCACAAGCGGTGAACGTGTATTCTGCAGTGCGGCTTGGATTTATTGCTGAAAAAACAAACTCGCCTTGACCATTCAGTCCTGCGGATTTTAGAATAGATGTTGTTTTCTGACAGCAATTTTTCTCCGCGGGACAAGAAATTTTGCGGGGATGGACAAGTTTTTCATGTCTTCCTCAGAATCCTGGCGATTTGATGATACGTTCAAAATCTGACAGGGCTTTAGAAAGAGTTAACACCATGCGAAATACTATTTCAGCCGCTATTGTCCTGAGTGTGGTTGTTGCGCTCTTTCCGGCCTGTCGGAGCGCAGAAGTTCCTGAAGGCACTGTCACGGTGACTGTAAGAAAGAAGATGGCTGCCCCGGACTGGGCTCTCAAGGAACGTCGGCTGATGGAATTGCACGAGGAATTGGCGCGGTTGTTTGAAAAAGCCTACGTGATGCCGGACGGTCACGTTAGAGTCCCGATGGAACATGGGGGCGGAACGATTGCCCCGGATGACGTGCTGGAGACGCTTTACAAACTTCCGATGCACTATGCGCTGGGGGCGGGGGATGATACATGGCGCGTTTTCTGGAAAACCTGGAAAGGAACCGTCGAACAGGGGACCGAGCAGGGCCTGTATGTCAATGAAATGCCGAAATTCCTGGACTGGCATCACAACGGGGAGAATTTTGAGGGCTTCTGGCTCGGGGCTCTCTGTGCGCCCAATGATGAAGAATACCGGCGAATGGCCCTGAAATACGCCTCCCTTTACGACGGGTCCGACCGGCCCCACCAGAATTACGATGCCGAGAAGAAAATGATTCCCTCGATGTTGCATGGCGGGGCCGGGCCGCAGTTGAACCCTACCGTCGCTGACTGGATTGAAGGAGATATAACGGAGAGCGCCCGCAAGTTCTGGAGCCACTGGCTGGACTGCGACCACGATGGGCCCGTGAATTTGGTGACCACCAATTTCGGTACGGTGGCTTTCATGCTGACAGGGGAGGAGCACTGGCGCAAACGGACGATGGGGTATGTCGACGCCTGGCGCGAACGCGCCCGCCAGAACAACGGGATCATCCCCTCAATCGTCAATCGTGACGGGGAAGTGCCAGAGGAATGGTGGGGAGGCGTGCTCGGCTGGGATTTCAAACAATTTGGCGGTCTCTTCCAGGTTTCCAGTGGGCCACGTGCGGCCTGGGGGAATGCGGCGCTGCTGAGCGGCGATACATCTTATTATGACGTCACTCGCACGCTTTCCGATACACTCTGGGAAAATCGTTACCGGCTGAAGAAAAATATCGGTTGGGGAAGGGAAAAAGGTGAGTGGGATGTTCCTCGATACTACAACGGGGAAAAAGGATGGTACAATGGCCTGCGACGTGCGGCGGGAGTTTACACGAGCATTCTGGCCAACATGTGGTTTGTGACGATGAAAGAGGAAGACCTGAAGCGTGTCCTTGAGCGAGACGATCTGAAAGGGGCTGCCGGGCACGCGACATGGCAGGAAGGAGGGTACGAACCGGAATGGGTCAAGTATCTGATCGGGAAGAACCCCGATTGGCCGACAAAATCTCTCGACCGGATTATCAGGCGCACTGAGGGTAATGTGCAGAAGTTGAAGACCCTCGCTGAGAAGAAACCGGACGAGAGGAAACAACGCGGCTGGCCGCGCCCATGGGGTTGGGTCGGGCCGATGGTCAATCTGATGACCGGCGGACCGGTGCCTCTGTGGCACGGGCAGCTCCACATGGCGCGGTTTCGCTATTTCGATCCAGAGCGCAAACGGCCTGGCATCTCAGAGGATTGCGCCGCACTGGTTGAAAAACTCGAGGACAAAATCGCCACGGTTGTTCTGGTTAATCTCAGTGAGGATGAGACCCATACGGTGCTTGTGCAGACGGGAGCTTACGGCGAACACCAATGCATATGGGTGCAGCCGGAAGGCTGCAAAAAAGTTGAGGTAGACGGAACCGTCTTCGCTGTGAAGCTGGCCCCGGGAGCCGGTCAGCGTCTGGTGGTCAAGGCGGAACGTTTTGCCAACACGCCCACTCTGGGTTTGCCCTGGGATAAGCGAATTCGTTGATCGGGCTGCAGGCAGACCTCATGTTCGGCCTGTTGCCGATCCGGCCCCTTTTTTGTTCGGAATAAACGCGTTTCAGATAAGGCGTTTCTGCCAAAATAGCATACGTCTCTGAACCTTCGTTCAGCCCAGAGGTTGGTATGGAAACCAAGGGGAGGCAAATAAGATGGTGAGGGCGGTGGGGATCGAACCCACGACCTACGGATTAAAAGTCCGTTGCTCTGCCTAACTGAGCTACACCCTCTTTAAAAAAGCACTATAAGCGAAAGGGCTTAAATCTGCAAGTTTCGAAAGTTGGAGCGAGTCGCTAATCTCAGCTCTGAGTCCCTAATTTGCCCTTTCGTGGTGTACTTATTCCCAGGAAAAAGGCGGCTTGACGTGTATGAAGTGGGCAGGTACAATCGTACTGGTGCGAGATACGCAAAACTGAGGTATCTTTTACGTTTCCTCCCCACCTGCAATTGAGGTGCATAATTCGAGATTCCCTGATGTTTGCCATTTGATGCCGTTTACAAGCGCAGCTATTCAGTTTCGTATTCGTGCCGTTGCGAGTCGGCCACCAACCCTGTCCGGGAAATCACACTCGTGGAAAGGTGAGACCTAAATGCACGTAATATGCGACTGCGCATCAACTCTTGGGAGCCGATTCAATTTAATTTTTGACCCCCACGATTCTTGTCTTTACCACAACGCATATGGTGATTTTCACGAACAACCCTTTGCGCTCACGGCGGGTTTGAGGCTCGAAAATGGGCGTTTGGTATCTCTTCCTTTTGCGACACGGCCAGAAATTTTTCCCTATGTGGAGCAGAGCAGCGGACTGACGACGATTGAGTACAGGGGGGTTTTGCCGGAACGTCGGGTGGAGGTGACCATGAAAATTCGTGCTCCATTTTACCCCCACAATGCGAAACTTTCCACGGCACCGGTCTACTATGTTGATCTTACAGTTTCGAGACTCGATGGCTGGCGGTGGACGGATGAAGTGGATGTGGTGGACTCGGGGGAACTCCTGCTTCGCCTTCACGCGGACGATGTTGAGTTTGAGCAGCTGGAAAATGGTTTTGCCTACTCGTTTGATTCCACAAGTGAGCTGCGGGAAGGACCGGAGGGAGAACAAGAAATCACGAGCACGAAAACTTGTCCAGTTCGATGTTCTGTTCGGGCTACGGGGGAGATCAACTGTGGAGAGGCAGAAATTTCCATACCATTTGATCTGAGCGAAGATGAACAACAGACGCTCAGCCTCATTTGGAGCAGCTGGAGCGATAAAGCTGTGCTGGAAACGAATGAAGAGGCCACGGAGTTCAAATACAAAGAATTCTTTGCCTCCGAAAACAAGCTGCTTGAATGGGCCGAGGCTAAACGCGGAGAAGTTGAGGAGCAGTGCGATTTTCTTGAAGGGCTTTTCAGTGATTGGTCTTTAGGTTCAACAACGACTCAATTTACTGCTCTTGCCTTGCATTCTTTTCTTGCCAATAGCTGGTGGACGACGCGGCAAAAAGGGGCGGATTGGTTCAGCGTTTGGGAGGGTTCTTGTTATTTTCACTCCACCATCGACGTTGAATATAACGATGGACTGATTTACTTTGCACTCTGGCCTGAATTGCTGGACATGCTCTTGAGCCAATGGGCACAATTCGAGGTGGAAGCCGACGAGCACTACAATTCGGCAAAGAATGGTTCATTTCTCTGCCACGACATGGGGGCAAATCATGTGGTCGGGCGGCAGATTTACCCGCACTACATGGAAATCGAGGAAAATGCGAATTATCTGCTCTTAATGGCAGCGCGATGCTTTTTCACCGGGGATCTCAAACTTGCCCAAAAACACTTGGATCTCTGTCGCCGGCTTGCTGATTTCATAGTTCAGTGTGATACCGATGGGAATGGATTTCCAGACCAGGGCACGGCAAACACCATCGATGATGCCAGCCCGGCTCTCCAATACGGCAAAGAACAAACTTATCTTGCTGTAAAATCTAGCGCGGCTTTGTGGGCCTGGGGCGAAGTGGAAGATCTGCTCGTCGGTGAAAAGAAGTCAAAAGCTGAACGATGGAAGGCTTTTGCATCAAAAGCCGTCAAAAGTCTCAACGAAAAAGCATGGGTCAAAGATCACTATGCTGTTACTTTGACCCGAACCACTGAAGGGCTTGTTGATCCGTGGACTGGAACACCGCTGCCGGACGGCGAGCTTGAGGGCTGGGATGATTTTTCCATTTATACGGCGAGCGGATTGCTCTATTTGTATCTGGCCAATATCAAAATGCCGCGCTGGAATGAAGCCCGGTTCGCACGCGATATCGAGAACGCCGAACGAGCGACTCGCCAGCGGTACGGCTCCTCACACACGGCTTCCGGAGACCGTACTGTATGGTTTTCGCAGAATCTATGGCGCGACTACGTGGCCGCTTATCTTGGTATCGATATGCTTCAAAACATTGAATCGTACTGGGATTATCAAGTGCTGACCGGTGATAACCAGGCCTCGTCTTTGTATTACGATACGACGCCGGAAAACAATCTGAATTTTTATCCCCGGGGAGCCACTGTGCTGGGTGCTCCCATGAGTGCGGCGGGAATGCGGCTTAACCGGATAGAAGGAGAGCTGCATCTATGTCCCGTGCGGAAGACACTCAGAGTGCCTTTACTCCCGCTCGTCGACTGGCGCGAGATGCGGGCACCCTGGTTGGTTGTGCGAAGCCGCCAAGGCGTGACCGTGGCGCAAATTACCGAAGAGGATCTTCTGGGCAATCTTACAGTGCATCTGACAGGTGCAGAGATGGAATCGGCATGACGAAACGTCAAAAACCTGGGGAAAGGAAAAAAAGTCTCTGTTGATATTACGGCAGCTGCTGGCGGAAGATGTGGGCAAATACTCTGGCATCGGCCACCATGTTGGATATGCGGCAGTTTTCATTGACCTGATGGGCAAAGCCCTCGCTGGTCGACCAAACCACCACAGGATAGCCAGCCTGCCGGAAGAACGCAGCCACTGTGCTGCCCCCAATCCCGGTTAGTTTTCCTTCAACTTGCCGTGTTTCTCTCAATGCTTTTTGGAGCATTCGCACGATGGGGGCGTCTTGGCGGGTCGGTTCCGGGGCGTCCAACCGGTTTTCGATCTGCAGGTTAGTTTTTGTGCCAATTCCCGAATCGATACGTTCCATTTCTCCGCGAATAACACCGAGAATCTCATCGAGATCGTAATCCGGGAGAACGCGACAGTCAAAACTTATTTTCTCCTCGCCCGGGATTGTGTTGATGTTGGGTACGTTCGGTCCGTGACGTGTTGGCTC
This sequence comes from Candidatus Brocadiia bacterium, assembly GCA_046538485.1. Taxonomy (GTDB): domain Bacteria; phylum Planctomycetota; class Brocadiia; order SM23-32; family SM23-32; genus JBKHIT01. The sequence continues at coordinate 17,654 of JBKHIT010000007.1, forward strand.
AAAGGTGGAATAGGGCGGCGAGAAGAGTTCGTCTTTTTTGTCGAACTGTTTGTGCAGTTCCTCGTCCAGTGCACATGCGAGCTGCGCACCCGCCCGAAAAGCGTTGTGCGCCAACTGAGGCATAGAGCCGTGAGCCTGCTTCCCTTCGATATGGAATGTAAGCCAGAGGACCGATTTCTCGGCGATTTCGATTATCGAACCGTCCTCGTTGCCGGCGTCGGGCACCATGATAAGATCGTCGGGGGAGAAGAGATCCGCATGGTTTGCCAGCAGGTGCTGGAGCCCGTATTCGCTACCGGTTTCTTCGCCGGAGACAAACAGGAGGGCGACCTCGTGGTGCGGCATGATGTCGTGTTCGAGCAGAGCTTGCGCTGCGAAAACGCCGGCGACAAGGGCCTGCTGGTTGTCTTCCACGCCGCGTCCGTAGATACGGTCATCGTCCCGGCGGACCCGGTAGGGGTCAGAGTCCCAACCTTTCCAGTCATCATCTTCGGTCCGTTCGCCCGGCGGCACGACATCGAGATGGGTCATGACCCAGATGCGCGGTTCGGATTGTTTGCCGGGGATTCGCACGACGAAATTAGGGCGGGAATTTCGGGGGACACGCTCGTCGGGCGTGTCGTAGTGCTCCGGTTCGGGGAACCCGAAATCGGCGAGATACTGTTTGAGTGATTCGGCTTTTTCCCATTCCCCGGTTCCGTCGGATTCCGGGTTAAGGGCCGGAATTGCCGTCAGACGGGATTGAAGTTCGACCATCTCTTCGGCGTGTTTCTCAAGCCAGTCGGCAATGGTGTCACCGGTCATCGTCACCTCCACATTTGATCGAGTTACCAGGGGGAAGAGTGATCATAACGGGAGGAGGACAATAAAAAAAGAGCGGCCGCCGGAAGCGGCCGCTCTTTCGCTGTTTTATTTGTCAGAATTACAATCCCAAATCGCAGTCCTCAGTCGCGTCACCGCCATCATCCGTGTAGATATTGGGATCGTCGCACGATTCATGCGGATTCGAAACGTCATCCTCCCCGTTCTTTTCGTTAAACCTGACATGAGTATCATAGAACAAAATTACGGAGCCTTTTCGATGGTTTGAAGTGCTGACATCGGCCAGGATGGCGCGTGTTGATTTGCTGTCTCCAGGAACCTCCGTATCCTGCAAATAACCCGCATTTGTGACGCCTGTGCTTGGGTCAAAACCAAGCGAATCGACTGTGGGGTCGCCCGGACAGGAGAAGGTTTCCTGTGCGTCGATGTACTCCCCTTCGTAGAGTGCATACAGGCAAAGGTTGGAATCGGATGCCTGAGGCATTTTCTGATTATTGTTATTGGCGTACATTTTGTAACCGTACCCCAGATTCTTGGTGTTATTGATACACGCAGTTTGCTGAGCCTGCCGACGCGCTTCTGCGAGTGCGGGCATAAGCATAGCGGCGAGAATGGCGATAATAGCGATCACAACCAGAAGTTCGATGAGTGTGAACCCTTTTTTCATGGCCTAGTGCTCTCCTTAAGGCATATTAAAACCCCCGTCCATTGAAATATATGGTACTGGAGGTTCCCCTTGAGTGTCAAGAGCAAAGTTTATGAGGAATTTACGCTGCCGTTCGTTTCACGGTTTATGGCCGGGGATTTGCTTTAAAGTGCCACCGATTCCTTTCCCCGGAACCTGGGACGCAAATCTGGGAAGGCGCGACGTGAAACCGACGGATCCAGAAGGCTTACGGCTTTCCGGAAATTAAGAAGCGAGAGTGATATTCCCCACGACGAAGCCCGGCCGCATTCGTTCGACAACTATTTCCCCCGGTAGCCAGGCAACCACCGCGCCGTCCCGGTCTATAATGCCGCTGTTGCCGGGCCACCAGACGGTTTTTGAGGACCCGACAGGGTTGCTTATGATGTAAGCGCAGTCAAGCTGGCGGGCCCTTTTCTGTGCCGTTTGTATGCTCGCGTACATCTTCGCATGTTCGTCCCTCAATTTATCCGGATCGGGTTCGCTATCTTCGTGAATCCACCAGTCATAACCGGCTGATGGGTGACAAACCAGATCGGGCGAAAGTTTTTCAACGCGCTGCCAGAGATGAGGTTGACTGGAATCAGCGCAGATCATGAGGCACAGGGTGAGCCCGTTTATCTCGATCAGATGGCGATTATCGTCCCCGCGCCAGTCCTCCCCATCGGGCGCGCAGCCTTTACGCTGGAAAGAGAGGGAGCCATCAGTGAGCGTGACGAGCTGGTTTATCCAGTAATGATCATCTTTGTGCTCGACAATTCCCGCACTGATGGCAATATTGTATTGACCGGAGGCGTCCCGAAGTGTATCGATGGCCGGGTGATCGAGAGATATTGCCGTGGGCCGCAGATCCTGTTCGGCTTTATCGTGGCCGGTGATTATCATTTCCGGGAAAAGGATGAAATCAGCTCCCAGGTCGGAAGCCTGAGCGCCGAGTGTGGCGGCGATAACGGCGTTTTTTTGTGGTTGGCCTTTTACTGGAGCAAATTGTCCTGCAGCGACTGTGAATTGTTGGGGCATCGCAGGTTCCTTATGGAGGCATTTGTGTATGCGTTCTCCGGTCAAAAGTTTAACGGTATATACGGATTGATAGAAAGAGTCAAAAGAACATTCGCTCATTATTGTTTTGTTTGTTAAGATAATTTGCACAGAGGCGGTGGAATTCTGAAGAAAGTCAGAACCATGATAGCGGCACGAATTAGCGATAAAGAGACGATTGAACTGGTTGAATTGGACATTCCTTCCCCCGGGGATGGTGAAGTACTTGTGCGGGTGCTTAAGTGCGGTATCTGCGGCAGCGATTTACACACCTGGCATGGGAAATGGAACAATCCTCGTCCGGGCCATGAATTTTGTGGGATTGTGGAAGAATGTGGCGACAAGGTGGAAAGCCTGAAGCCGGGCGACCGTGTTACGGCTGAATGTTTCGGACATTGTGGGGCTTGTAAGTGGTGTCGACAAGGAGATTATAATCTTTGCGAAAATAAAGTTGACGTCTTCCGGCCTGCAGGGGCTTTCGCAGAGAAAATCGTGCATCGTGCGGAAAGTGTATTTAAAGTCCCCGACTCCTTGACCGTCGCGCAGGCCGTCCTGGTGGAACCGCTGGCGGTCTCCTTCCGTGCGGTAAGCCGGGAAAGAGAAATAGAGGAGGCCAATATTGTTGTTATTGGGGGAGGGACTATCGGTCTTCTTTGTGCAGCGGTGGCACGGGCACATGGGGCGAGAAGGGTTTTTTCGATCGCTAAATACGATCATCAGGCGGAAATGGCTGACCGGATGGGCGCTACTGACGTTCTCCGTTTGGGCAAGGATGATCCCAGACAAAGAATAGAGGAGATAACAGAAGGGCGGGGAGCCGACCTCGTTGTGGATGCTGTGGCGGCCGGAACGAGTTTTACGACTGCTCTTTCAATTGCGCGGAAGCGGGGCAAGGTTGTCGTCGTTGGGGGAGCAACCCGACCGCTTTTGAGCGGAATCGGCCCTCTTATCTGGGGAGAGTTAATGGTAACCGGATCGAGCTGTTACGCAACGACAGAGGGGCGTCGCGATTTTGAATGGGCTCTGGAGCTTACTGAAAATAAGGAGGTCTGCTCGGAGCCGATAATAACCCATATATTTTCTCTGGATGAGATTTCAGAAGCCTTTCAGACTGCGGACGACAAGGAAACAGGGGCCATCAAGGTTGTCGTGGATATTTCCGACCGGTAATGCGATATGGGGGCAGAAATTTCTTTCTGAGATATAATCTGGCTCTGTAGTATTCCGAGTACAAAAGGAGAAACCGATTCGATGAACCAGCGCGAGTTATTTCAAGCGACCTGTGCTCACGTCCCTCATGACGATTTTTTGTTTTACATGAATTTTACACCGGACTTGAAACGTCGAGTTTGCGAGGCCCATTGTTTGGATGAAGATGCCAATCTGTGCGAGGTATTCGGGATGTACAATCCTGTTGGCCTGCAGTTACAGCCTCCCGAGGGACAGGAAGCCTCCGATTTTTCCGTATATTATGAGGATTATGACCGGCCGGAGGGGTCGTATATTAATTATCTCGGAGTGTTGAATATCCCCGCCAATTTTTATCACTTTACGGGTTATGTCAGCCCCTTGAGAAATGCCCAAAGATTCGAGGATATTGAATCGTTTCCGTATCCGGACCTGAGCGAGCATACGGAAGAGCATATGGCGGAGCAGGTTCAAACGGCGCATGAGGAGCGGCGTCCGGCAATTTGCTGGGTGGGACATATTTACGAGAATGCCTGGCAAATCCGCGGTTATCAGCAGTTTCTGGAAGATATGATGGACCGTCCCGAGTGGTGCGAGTACATTCTTGACAGATTGATGGAACGAAACAAGATCAAGGCCTGCGCGGCGGCGAGGGCCGGGGCAGATATGTTGCGAACGGGAGATGATGTGGCAAATCAGGAGACGATGATGTTTTCTCCCGATCAGTGGCGACGTTTTTTGAAGGTTCGGTGGGCGGAGATCTATGAAGCGGCCCGGAGCATAAAACCGGACATTGAGATCTGGTATCACAGCGATGGCAACCTGGAGGCCGTTATCCCCGAATTGGTAGAGATTGGGGTGACGATTCTCAACCCCGTTCAGCCGGAATGCATGGATCCAAAAGATATAAAGGCCAGGTGGGGAGACAAGCTCGTTCTGGACGGCACAATCGGGACACAATCGACAATGCCATGGGGTTCGCCTGAGGAGGTGAGGTCGGTGATTCGACAGCGCAAAAAGGATATCGGTTATGATGGAGGTTTGATATTGTCGCCGACCCATGTCCTTGAACCAGAGGTGCCGTTGGAAAACATTCGAGCATTTATTGATGAAGCCGGCGGGATTTTGCCGCCTCTGGCGGGGGGTGAGCGGAGAAGTGGACATTCGTAAACTTCATTTCGCCATCGGTCACGAAAACTGCCTGTCTGCTTTTGGAATTGAGACTGATCTTTTGGAAAGAGGTTGGGCAAACCCGAGCTTAAGCGCATTCAGCATCGGCCAGTCCGAGTTCTTTCGCGACTTCACGAACAAGTTTTTTGAATTGTTGGCCTCGTTCGGCGAAGTTCTCGAACATGTCGAAACTGGCGCATGCAGGAGAGAAGAGAACAGTCGAGCCGGGCATAGAGAGCCGGAAGGCAGCTTCGATCGATTCTTTGAGGGAACTGGTTTCCTCGATAAGCGGGCTGTGTCCCATATGAAGGGCCGCTTCACGCGTCAACTGGGCGATTTGAGGGCCTGTTTCACCTAAAGTTACGAGAACTTCTACTCGACGCGCGATGGCTTCTGCGAGAGGTTCGATGTCGAGGTTTTTATTATAGCCGCCTGCAATAAGCGTGATAGGGCGTTCGAAGGTTTCGATTGCACCGACTGTGGATTGGGGAATAGTGGCATCACTGTCGTTGTAGAATGTAATCCCATCGAAGATCTCGCACTGCTCCAATCGATGTTCCAGAGTGTTGAACTGGGAAAGAGCGGTGCGGATAGTGGAAACCGAACAACCGAGCCAGATAGCCGCGCCGGTTGCGGCCATTGCGTTGGCTATGTTATGGTTTCCGGGCACGCTGATCTGGTCCGTCGTGCAAATCACCTGGCGTTCGGAGTCTTTTTTCCAGAGGAGTCGGTTGCTGTGGATGCTTACTCCCTCAATGGGGTTTGTATTGGAGCCGTCCGGGGCAAAAAACATGATTTTACCCGGTAGATCTTCATCGGCCCACTGGAGGAGAGTGGGGTCGCAATGGTTGAGAAAAGCGGCATCATGGGGTGATTGATGGGTCAGGATGTGTTTTTTTGCGTTAGCGTAGGCTTCGAATGAATGGTATCTGTCGAGGTGATTTGGCGTGAGGTTGGTGATAATCCCCAGACGGGGGGACCAATCCATATGGCCCGCATCCTCGACCTGGACGCTTGAGAGTTCGAGCACCACAAAATGATCGGATTTTATTTGTTCGAGTTCCGGGAGCAACGAGATTCCCATATTTCCACCGAGATGGACAGGATAGGCGCTTTCTTTGAGCATTTTGGCCAGCATGGCAGTGGTGGTGGATTTGCCGACTGATCCGGTGACCGCTGTTATGGGAGCCGGGCAAGCGGCGAGGAATATGTTCATCGGAGTTGTCATCGGGACTCCGGCGTCGTGGCATTGCCTTAGGAGTTTGCTTCTCCGAGGGACGGCCGGATTCACGACGATCAGATCAGATGTGAGAAGATCTTCAATGTCGTGTCTTCCCAGCACCAAACGCAGGTCAAAATCCTCGAGTCTTTCCAATGCGGGAGAGAGTTGGTTTGCGTTTTTTTGATCGGTGACGGTAATCGATGCGCCCCGTTCTGCGAAAAATCTGACGGCTCCTTCCCCCCCGCCAAAGAGCCCGAGGCCGATGACGGTGACGATTTTGCCGGAGACATTGCTGACTATCCGGTTGAGCTTTTGTTTTGAGCAGAAGAGGGGGAAGGGGGTGCTGACAGGGTGAGTCATTCGGATTGACCTTCCTTCTTGGATTTTTCCTCAGTCGGTTCCAGCGGTTCTCCCTCGTGAGCTTTCCCGATGAAGGAGGCGAGATAGCGGGCAGTTTCGAGAAAGGTTTGCTTCATTACGAAATGGTCGTTAAGGGTTTTGGGATTGGGGCCGAGGGGGGTATTCCCGAGGTGGCGCCGCCGGTCCAGGAATTCCATAATTACTTGTCCGGTGTGGATATCGTATATGCGACCTTCGATTTGCATATCGGTAGCGCCCGAGGACTGCAGGAAGAAAAAGAAGAAACTGAACCACCGTGCGGTCCCGGAACCCATTTTGAAGCGGGTTATCATAGCTTCCATGCGGAGGGTGGGCGAGGGAAACTCCGCGTTTGAGTTGAGACTGAGCTCATCGAAAGTTTCCATGCGGTTAAGTTCGTGGGCAAAATAGGTTCGGAACAACGTTGTGTACCGGTTTGCCTTTTGGGGATTTTTAACCGATGTCTCTCCCACGGCGACATTTCCAATAATGAAGTTGTCGTACTGGGTGATCTGACGATCCGGGGAGAGATACACCAGAGACAGGCGTGGATCGTAACGATCGGTCATCCTATCGTAGCGGTCGAGATACTCATAGGTTCGAACCGGTTTGGGATAGGAGCAACCAGCCCATCCGAAGGCAGAGACTGCCAGCAGGAGCAAGAGTAGCTTTTTGCAAGAACCATCCCGCATTGTTTTACCCCGCTTCTAAAGCCGTGTGTGGCTTTTATCCGTTTTTAGCGAATATCCATCTCGCGTGACGCCAGCTGTGCATCGGGGCGGATGAGGATTTCCGCGCGGCGATTGGCTTTACGGCCATCCGTCGTATCGTTTGTGGCGACCGGTTGCGTATCGGCCATGCCGACGGCTCGCAGTTTGCTGGAGTCAAAGTTTTCTTTTTCGATGAGATGGTGGACCACTGCAAGAGCACGGTAGCAGGACAGCTCCCAGTTGGAAGACCAATCAGAATGCCGGATCGGAACGTTGTCGGTGTGACCCCGAACCTCGATCTGAGCGTCAGGATATTGTCGCCGAACGCTGCGCGCCGCTTTTGAGAGAACTTTGCCTCCTTCGCTGGTGAGAGAAGCTTTGCCGCTCTGGAACAGCACGTCGGAGAGAATCGTAACTTTCAGCGTTTCGTCGTCCTGTTTTGTGACGGTTACGTTTCCTTTTCCGGAAGACATTTCGGCTCGTAGCTGGTGAAGTTCTTTTCGGGCTTTATCATGAGCTTCCAACAGGGCCTGTCGCTGTGCTTCGCGCTCTTTAAGCGTTTGGCGAAGTTCAGCATTTGTGGTTTCTTTGGACTGCAGTTCTTCTTCAATGGTCTCGAGTTCTTCCGGCTCATCCGGATAATAAGACTCAGCCACAAGGGCGCCGGTGGCGCCACCTACCCCGAGACCAATCAATCCGCCGGGGAGTCCGCCCAGAGAACAAGAGTGTCCGGCAACGGCACCGATCATTCCGCCGCTGAGTCCACCAACGGTCGTTCCTTTCTTCACATTTGTGCTTTTTTGAACACTGCTGTTGACCGAGCCACACCCTGCGGTTGAGAGCAGGACTACGACAACGATTACTGCCAAAGCTTTCACCCGTTTCATAGAACCATCTCCTGAAAAGGATTGAGGTAATTGAATTAACTTACTTTTACATTTCCAAAACTACGCAACCGGGCAGGGGAGTTTCAAGAAAGCTTTGACTGGTTTTACGGAGTGGGACCGGGGGGACGCCCGATTTTGGTGGGGGAAATTTATAACTACCGCCAGTGGCTTTTATAAGAGGTGTTTGGAAAACATGTTACGATGTTTAAGGAGTTCAAGTGCAGATCTGTTGGGAGAGGGAGAAGGGATCTGTCGAAGAAGTAGAATGGATCATTACCAGAATTCGGCGAAGAGAAAATTACTAGCCGTTTTTGCACAAACGCGGGGAGAGCGAGTTTCAGCGGGGGAATATTACTTGGGGAGAGCAGCAAAGCCGGGGTTTTTGGCACACCAAACTGGCAGGGTGTGAGGGTCAGAAATTTCCAAGTGAGTTCATGACGTTAACGGCCGCCGGCCCGAGAATGACGACAAAAATAGCAGGAAAAATGAAAAATACCAGCGGGAACAGGAGCTGCACCGTCGTTTTGGCGGCTCGTTCTTCGGCTTCCTGCCGACGTTTCTCCCGGAGGGAGTCAGCGTGAATTCGCAGGGAGTGCGCCAGGTTCGTGCCGAATTTCTGGGCCTGGATAATGCGTGCCGTCAGGGCTTTAACTTCATCCACGCCCGTCCGGAGTCCGAGGTTCCGCAAACAATCCTCTCTCGGTTTCCCGGCCGAAATCTCGAGGTTTAGAAGGGCAAGTTCTTCACTGAGATCGGGGGCGCTTTCTCGCACTTCTCTACCGACTCTCACGAGAGCGGCATCGATGGCGAGACCGGATTCAATACAAACCACCAGAAGGTCGAGAGCATTAGGGAGCGTGAGGCGGATGTTTTCTTGCCTTTGTTTCACCTTTCGTCCCAACCAGAAGTTTGGCAGGATAAGGCCAAGTAAAAGGCCGACGGGGCAAAACTTGATCAGGCTGGGTGTAATTTCACCCAGAGGTTGGCCGGCCTGACTGGCGCGGAACAGGAAGAAACCGGCGAAAGCGAGGGGCAGGGCGACTGCCATAGCCACTTTAGCGCCGAGGAACATCTCGGCTGCTCCTTTGCGTCGGATGCCGGCATGAACAAGCCTCTCAACGAGTTTCGTTTGTGCGCCGCCTGTGACCGCTGCGACTCTTGAAAGAGGTTTGAGGACTTTTTCGGCCATTACCTTCTGGAGCGTTTTTTCCTTTTTCTTGCTCAGTGCAACTTCACCGACAGAATCCCCATGCTGGGACCGGTATCGACCTAATCGGTCCGAGGAATCGTCTTTTTTGCCCGTCAGAATTGCCACGACGACGAAAATTCCGACGACGAGGACAAAGATGCCCCCGAGAATCAGAACCTGGTTGCTTATGGCAAAGACAATAGAAGACATGTTTTTCACACCTTAATATCGACGATTTTTCGGATCATGATGAAACCAATCACCTGGAAAACGAAACCAATTAGCATCAACCAGTTGCCTGTTGTGGTCTTGATGAGCTGCCCCATGTATTCAGGATTACACAGATAGAGAACGCCACCGAGGGCAATGGGCAATCCGCCGACGATCCATCCACTCATCCGTCCCTGGGCGGTCAGGGTTCTGACCTGGCGGAGAATGCGGAATCGCTCGCGTATAGTGTTTTGGAGGCCGTCGAGCACTTCGGAAAGGTTACCACCGGTTTCTTTTTGTATCATCAATGCAGTGCAAAAAACCTGCACATCTTCAGTGTTGAGCCTTTTTCGGAGGTGCTCGAGCACCTTCCCCTGTTCTTCACCGAAGGTCAATTCATCAGCCATTATACTGAATTCATCCGCAACAGGATCTGGCATTTCGTCGGCGACATTTTGAATGGCAGCGTTAAGTGATTGACCACTTTTTACACAGCTGCTGAGCAGATCGAGAGCATCGGGGAATTGTGCTCCGAATTTTTTGATCCTGTTTTTGACAGTGAAGTGGACGTAGAGATATGGAGCTGCGGCGAGGATTAAGAATGCGGGTGGTGTGTACAGCAAAGAGAATGATCCCTGCCAGATAATGGTGATAATCGCTCCGAAAAGTCCGGCCCCAATACATATAGCCCCGAATTGGGCAACACTTATGGGCATATCCGCTTGCCGGAGTTGTGCATTTAGCAACTCTGCCCACTCCTGGCCGCCAATTTTATTCTGAAGCGCAGGTATGTTGCTGAAAGCCTTTTGCTTGACGAGTTTCCGTTTCTCTTCTTTTTTTTGCTGCTTTTCTTTTTCTCTTTCCGCAAGGTTATCGCCGAGGTTATATTCTTCGACCTGGCGGACTCCCTGAAGCCTTTCGCGGATACGGTCTGTTGAAGCTCCTTTGTTGCCCACCAGCAACCAGACACTGAGCCCGGCGAAAATAACAGATAGGAATATAAGACCGAGTATAATGATTTGGAGTGTCATTTGTTGGTTTTCCTGAGGCGAATGGAATATGGATCATTCACGCGAAAAAAGGTCCAGCGGTAAGTTGACACCAGAAGATTTCAATTTTTGCAGGAATCGAGGTTGAACCCCGGTTGCGACAAACTCTCCGAGCACTTTACCGTTCTCACCAATGCCCTCTCTATCAAAGAGGAATATATCTTGCATGGTGACCTGATCGCCTTCCATCCCGAGCACTTCGGATATACATGTCTGTTTTCTTGTCCCATCGGAGAATCGGTTACCCTGCACGATCAAGTCAATGGCGCTGGCGATTTGTTTACGCATTGCTTTCTGAGGGAGGTCAAGCCCGCCCATTGCAACAAGGTTTTCCAGTCGGCTGATCGCGTCACGTGGGGTATTTGCGTGGATAGTTGACATGGAACCTTCGTGGCCGGTGTTCATGGCCTGTAACATATCCAGAGCTTCTTCTCCACGCACCTCACCCAGGATGATACGGTCCGCGCGCATACGCAAAGCGTTCCGGAGCAGGTCATAAGGGGTGATTTCACCTTTTCCTTCGATGTTGGGTGGTCGTGTCTCGAGACGAACGACATGAGGTTTCTGCAGCTGCAATTCGGCACTATCCTCAATTGTAACGATTCTCTCGTGTTGAGGAATAAATCCACTGAGAATGTTGAGCAGGGTTGTTTTACCGGCACCGGTTCCACCGCTGATAAGTATATTCAAGCCCGCACTAACGCATGCTTCCAGCAGGGTTGCCATTTCTCGGCTCATGGAATTGAACTTATCAACCAGGTCGGAGACGCTCAGAGCGTCCGTTTTAAACTTACGGATAGAGACCGAGGGATAGTCAATAGCCAGCGGCGGGATAATGACGTTGACACGGGAGCCGTCCGGCAATCGCGCATCGCACATGGGGCTTCCTTCATCGACATGACGGCCGACCGTGGTGACGATTCTGTCGATTACGTGCATAACATGTTCGTTATCGTTGAATTCGACGTCGGTAAGATGAAGTTTTCCGCTTACTTCGACGTAAGTCTGTTTTGCTCCGTTAACCAGTATATCGCTGACTTCGGGGTCTTCCAGCAGGGGTTCAAGGGGGCCGAAGCCCATCATTTCATCGGTAATATCTTTGAGCAGCTGCTGGCGTTCGTTGCGATTGAGGTTTAGAGCTGTTTCTTTCAGGAGTTTTTTCGCTGCGGAAGAGATATGAGATTCCATCCGATCTTCTTCCAACTCGGTGAGGGCTGTGGGGTCCATTTCGTCATAGAGTCTTTGTTGAAGGTCGTTTTTAACCTCATTATAGCGCTCAGCTTTCATTGCGACCGACCTGCGGTCGATATGATAAGTGACGGGGTTCTTCTGTTTTTCGTCTCCTTCCAGACTTGAGCGGGCCTTTGCCAGCATATCTGGTTTATGTTCCGCTGTTTCTTCGGACAGGAAAATAGCTCCGGGCACTTCAATTCCCGAGGCTTTAAGTCGCATTTGGAAACGGGGCTGAACACCGGTGGAGATGTGCCGCCCCTGGACTTTGTTATTTTCCGTGAGGCCTTCTTTCTTGTAGTTAAAAATATCTTGCATCGTAACGGTATCGCCTTCCAGGCCGAGCACTTCGGAAAAGGCGGTAAGTTTCCGGCTACCGTCGGCCATGCGGTCAATCTGGATCACAATATCGATAGCGCTGGCGATTTGCTTCCGCATGGCTTTTTGTGGCAGTTCCACGCCTCCCATAGAGATCATCGTTTCAATTCTGCTCAGGGCATCGCGCGGAGTATTAGCGTGGATCGTACACATAGAACCTTCGTGGCCGGTATTCATGGCCTGCAGCATGTCGAGAGCTTCAGCGCCACGGACCTCACCAAGAATGATACGTTCGGGTCGCATACGGAGGGCATTCTTAACCAGATCGTACGGCCCAACCTCACCTTCACCCTCAATATTTGGGGGCCGTGTTTCGAGACGCACGACGTGGGGTTGCTGTAGCTGCAGCTCGGCACTATCTTCAATGGTAACAATTCGTTCGTCCGGGGGAATGAAACTACTCATAATATTCAGGAGCGTCGTTTTCCCGGCGCCACCACCACCGCTGATCAGACAATTCATTCTTGCTTTAACAACGGCTTCGAGGACAAGAGCTATTTCATCGGTCAGGGTTTGGAAGTCGTTGACAAGTTCTTTGACCCCGAGCACGTCTGTGCGGAATTTGCGGATTGACATCGAGGGGTAATCGATAGCCAATGGGGGTATAATCGCGTTTACACGTGAGCCGTCCGGCATGCGTGCATCGCACATCGGGCTTCCTTCATCGATACGGCGGTTAACCTCCCGCACAATTCGATCCATGACTTGCATTAAATGATCGTCATTACGGAACCGCGCATCGGTCAGTTCCAATAGCCCCCCACGCTCGACATAAATTACTTTAGCTCCATTGACCAGGATATCGCTGACGCTCGGGTCTTCCAACAGTGGTTCAAGTGGACCGTAGCCGAGCATATCATCCACGATATCTTTGACGAATTGCTCGCGTTCTCGGCGATTTAAGCTGATATCTTCTTCCTGCAGTAAAGAATCAGCCTGTTTGCGCACCTGGCCTTCTACTTGTTTTCTTGGAAGTTCCCCCAGAGCGCTCGGATCAAGAATCTCATAGAGATTATCCATTATTCGTTTCTGGAGATCGTCGCATTCTTCCCGGGGCAGAGAAATCGGTTCGCGATCGACGTAGTAGGTCGGATCGGGGAGCGGAATGTCACGCGGACCGAAATGCACTTCCCGCTGTTGGGGTTCTTTTCGCCGCGCCTTTTTTTTGGTCTTTGTTTTAGTTTTGCGCAGTCCCTGGAGATCTTCCTGTTCTTCTTCTTCTTCGACCTCCTGTTCTTCATCCTGCGTTTTTGCCCGGAGTTCTGCAATTCGATCTTTTAAGCTTGACATCCTTGTTCCACCACCTTTTTGATAAATTCGACTTTTAGCTCCTCACTACATTTATTATACAACATTTTCGTCAGCGTCCGAAGAGGCTGAAGCGTTTTTTTCGTTTTTGTTTCATCTCTACGCCGGCCATTTCGTGCGCAAGAGCGACAAGCCCGAGTGTTGCTTCGCTTTTTTCGTCGACTTCGCGGAAACTACGGCCGGAGTTAACAGCGGCAATTGCGAGCGGCGAGTCATAAGGTAGCACCCAATAAAGGGGCAGCTGAAGATGTTCGGAAATTTCCTGAAGGGAAATCTCATCGCTGTCGTAGTATCGATTAATAATAAGTTTCAGCTGGGATGGTTTGTAATCCAGCTCCGTCAGAGTATCTATGGCCTGTTTGGTGTTATGGATCGAAGGGAGCATCATATCACACAGCAAGAACACCTGATCCGCCGCATCCAGTCCGGCCACAGTTATCGCGTTAAGCTTATGGGGTAAGTCGAGAAGCACATGTTCATAAAGATCGTCACAGATCTGCAGAACCCCCATCAGACTGGCTGGGTCCACCTCTTCCATATCATCGACTTCCAGGGGACAGGGCAAAACATCCAGACCGCTCTGGTGTCGGCTCATGTAGTTTTCCATAAGGGCGGGGTCCATCCGGTCGATGTCCACGCAGGCGTCAGCTACTGAATGAGAAAACTCGCGGATATCAAGCATAAGGGCGACATTTCCGAACTGTGTGTTAAGATCCAGGAGGCAGGCGGGGCGTTCGGCCGTCGATATCTCGGCGATTACGACACCGAGATTGGAGGCTATCGTTGTGTTCCCAGTACCCCCCGTGGCGCTGTAGATGGCCGTGGTCTGCCCTCTGGTGCGGTCAACGATTCCTTTTTTGCGGTAGAGACGGTCGAGAGCGTCAGCGAGTTCTTTGCTGTCGATAGGGAACTCAAGGAATTCGTCGCAGCCTGCGCGCATACAGGCCACCAGAAGCTCCTGAGAAGGTTGCTGACTGACCACGACAATGCCAGGGTCGAGTTCGTCCATCGATTCTATCGATGTAATTGTTCGCAGGGTAGGGTCGCCCGGTGCGTCGACACCCACAACGACTATTGCAGCCTCTTCTTCTTTGACCCGTTCGGTAGCGCGGCGTAGATCCGTGACGGGCAGCAGGCTCAGTTCGGGGTCCTGTTCCTTGAATGCATCAATAATATTTTCGCAGTGTTGTTCATTTGGATGGCAGACGCATATACGGATGTTCGGCATAGAGTCTCCTCCGCTTGGCTATTTTCTTAGCCAGCCTTTTTTCTTCAACTCTTCTTCTGCTTCTTCCACGACTGGATGTTCGGGGTATTTGTCTTTCATTTTTTTATAATATTCCAACGCTTTTTCTTTGTTATTATCGTCGATGTAGTAGTTCAGACGCATCTTCGGGTTTTTGAGCCACTGTTCGATGCTTGTAATTTCATGCCTGGCGTTGGCTTTTTGAACTTCTGGCGCCATTAAACCGGCACTTGGTTTGTAGCCACTATATTCCTCAGTGAGTTTTTCGAGCAGTTTCTCCACGCCTTTAACGTCCCCTTTGTTGAGAGCCTTTTCGATATCTTCAGCCAGTTCCTTATAGGCTTTTTCTCTTTTATGCTGTTCAATTTGTTTCTTTGCTTTTTCGGCCAACGAGTTGCTTTCTTTCAGGAGATCTTTCTGTTCGGGGAACTGCTTTTTAAGCTCCTCATGAAGCTGGATTACTCGTGAGTTATTGCCGGCGTCAAAGGCTTTTTGCATTTCGGATAGTTTGTGTCTGGCGATTTTCTGTTTACACTCTGCAGCGCTTCTTTTTGCGTCTTTGGCAATTTTAGGCGCGTATTGCTTGTACTGTTCACTGACCTTTTTGAAGGTTCGCAGAGCCATTTGGAGAGCCCCGTCTTCCTGCATTTCCTTCGCATCGGCCAGCATTTCTTGCGCTTCTTGTTTTTTCAGTTTCTTCTTTGATCGAACGGCGTACGCTTCCGTGCCTGAATTCCAGATCATTATGTTACCGTCGTCCCCTCCTGTCGCAACGTAAGCCCCGTCTGCAGAGAATGCGGCACATGTAAGGGCTTTTTTGTGGGCCTGGAGGGTAAAAATGGCGCGCGCCTGCGGCACCAGCCATATTTTTGCCGTTTTATCGGTGCTGGCAGTGAGGACTCTGGCGCCTGTTGGGGCGAAGGCGACCGCGCTGATTGCGCCTTCATGTCCGCCAAGTTTAACGGCACTGGTTGCTTCTGCAATATTCCATATCTTGGCGACTTTGTCGGCGCTCCCTGTCAACAGACGTTTGCCTTCGGGAGAATATGCGGCGGAGAGCACAGGTCCCAAATGCCCCCTCAGAGTCTTGATCTCTGTGCCGCTCTGAGTATCCCAGACTTTGACGGTTTTGTCTTCACTCGTTGTGCAGATTTGATCGCCGTCGGGCGAGAAACACACACATTTGACCGCCGCCGAGTGTCCTTTCAGCACTCGGGTTTGTTCTCCAGTTTGACTATCCCAGATCCGAGCCGTGTTATCGGCACTACCGGTCACTACTTTTGCTTCGGTCGGAGAGAATGCTACCGAGTAAATGGCGCCTTCGTGCCCGCTACATGTAACTTGTTTTGCCCATCCCCAGAGTTTCACAGTTTTATCTGTACTTCCGGTCGCGACACGCATGCCGTCCGGTGAAAAAGCAACCGTGGTAACGGCTCCGCCATGCCCCGAGAGAACGTAAAGGAGTTCACCTGTGTGTGGATCGCGAGCTCTTGCATTTCCGTCGCAATTGCCGATCAAAAGTTGTGAACCGTTCGGCGCGAAAGCGAGAGCTGTGATAGCTCTTTTTTCCGGCGAGTGGAACGTGCGCAACGGCACTTCTATACGCTCGAGAACTTGCTTCTCTGCCAGAGGGCGAACTGACAACTTCCCAGAATTTTTGGCCTGCATAACTTTTTCCTGCAGGCCGACAGGGAAACGGAGATAAAGGCGGTGTTTATATTCTTTACCTCCATCATCCGTGAGTGCGGCAGGTGGTTTCCCTACGGAGAGGACCCGAACATTTTTGAGCAACGGTTCCCGGTCCCACCCCGACTGTATTTTTGCAATGTCCACGCGGTCACCGGCTTTAATCCCCTGGATTTCCTGGGGGCCAAAATCGAAATGTTCCACGATCACGCCCGGAGGAAGGATATCTTCTTTGTGGACGAGCGCTGCCTCGAAAATCGGTTGCCCCGCGTGCATTGACTCTCGCACAAAATGCCCTTTATCTTTGATCGGATCCGCCGAACTGATCGACTTCTTGGGGACGAATTTTTTGGGCCAATCTTTAAATCGTGCGTTGGCGTTTTTGCGATCTTCCTCGTGAAGCACAAGTTTCTCGCCGTAGCCGATATCTTTTGTGGCGACAAGAACTTTCTTCGTTACGATGGTCGGTTTTTCGACGGGTTCTTCGCTCAACAAAAACTTCTTGGCAAGCAAAACAGCACCAACCGCGCAGACCAGACCGGCTACAAGGTAAATCACAGCCCTTCTGTCCATGAGTCAAATCCCTCTTGTCAAAGTTGCAAACGAATTACCTGAAAACAAAATCCTAACCTTGACCCGGGATAGTGGCGTTTGAACGCCTTGCCGGATACGTTGAATAAGCACGCTGGACAGTTTATCACTCATGCCGGAAAACGCAAGTCGAGTGGAGATTCAGCGTGCCACTTACGCCAGGTATGAGAGTCCCGGTTACCACTTCAAAATTGTGTTCAACTCTTACATAAATCCGATCTCCTTGCTGGGCATCGCTAAGCCCGCCGGCGCGCGCATTCCCGCCCGGAACGGTTTCTCCGGGGGGGTAGACGTGTACGACAACATTGCAAGTGTCGGTATCAATACCGGCCGCGTTTAAAAAATCGTTGACCGCAGCATCGACTTCGCTTTCTGTGCTGTTCGGCATGGAACCCACCCGAGCCCCTTCCCGAGCCGCATTTGTCAAAAGATGTATTCGGAAATAGACGATCCCAAGTTCTATTCCACCAAACAGCAGAAGCATAAAGATCGGCAAAACCAGTGCGAATTCAACAACAGCTTGGCCTTGTCGTTTCGATCGCTTTACTGTTCCACAGCTTTTCATACCCCACCTCTTTTCTCTTGCCTTGAAGGATAAGATGCCTCGATGCAGCCCTTTCTTACCTTTGAACTCAAAAGCGCTTCCACATAAGAGACATCCTCCAAAACACCAGGTCATCTAATCTATCGCAAGTCCTTATTCTAATATATTTAGAACCATCAGAATAAAATGTTATTCCTTATGGTCTTGCATATCCATGCACACTCTTTCCAAAATCCACTTGTAATATATCCCACGAACGGAGGTACTGCAACTGTTTTTTGGCATAATTGAAGTTCAAAATCAATGAAATCTTGACACCAACGGCACGGTTGCCCGGCATTATGCACTCTGCTAAAGTGAAGAAGTCAGGAAAAACTATTTCTGCCCATTTGAGGAATTGACCCTATGCACGAAGCCGATACGGTTAAATTTCTCGGCACAGCCGGAGCCCGTTTTGTAATGGCGAAACAAATTCGCTATTCAGCAGGAACGTTTCTCAGGCTCAGAGATACGTCAATTATGCTCGACCCAGGTCCCGGCACGCTGACTCGATGCGCAAAAGCGAAGCCAAAAGTCGACCCTGAGAGTCTGGATGCGATTATTGTTACCCACGCCCATATCGATCATTCGAACGATTTGAATGTGCTTATCGATGCCATGACCCGGGGCGGATGGCAGAAACGGGGAACGGTTTTTGCACCACAGGAGTGTTTGAAAGGCTCGGAACGCGTGCTGCTGAATTATCTCCGCGATTTTCCAAATAAGATAGTTTCTCTGGAACCAGAGACCGATTATGAAGTGGGCGATGTCCAATTTTCGACTTCCGTTCGACACCATCATTCCGTGGACACTTACGGAATAAAATTTCACAGGCAGGCTGGAGCACTCTCTTTTCTTGTTGATACTCAGTACTTCGATGGATTGGCAGAGGCCTATGAAGGAGCTGATATCCTTATCCTCAATGTTGTGCGGCGGGTGCCCCATTCAAGTGGCAATGTCTTGCATTTGACTCTTGAACAGGCAGAAAAGGTCATAGAGCACGTCCGGCCTCGGAAAGCAATTCTAACTCATTTTGGGATGACGATGGTGAAAGCAAAGCCCTGGGAGCTGGCCGATGAAATGGCCCAGAAAACGGGGATTGAGGTGAAAGCTGCCAGCGATGGTATGATGATGGAATTGGACGAAGAGCAAGATTGAGTGTGATAAGAAGGAGGTTAAAGTTCTTAACGACTTCGCCTACGACGGTTTTCTCAGCGGAGAATGGATCAACTGGGAACCCTACGAACAATACCTCCCACGTGAGATCGAGACTCTGAGAAAGTACGAAGCTGAAATCGTTTGAAAGGGGCCGCCCCGGGTTTCAGCTACCGGAGGAGACATGCGACGAATTGCAGTAAAACTCGAATACGACGGGACGAATTTTTGCGGTTGGCAACTCCAGGCGGATGTTCGAACAGTGCAGGGAGTGCTTGAAGAGGCAGCACGTAACGCCACAGGTATTGAAGAACGGGTTTTAGTTGAGGGCGCTGGCCGAACAGACGCGGGAGTCCACGCGGCCGGGCAGGTCGCTCACTTCGATACTGAGAGTGATCTGGACACAGCAGTGATGGGACGAGCCCTAGATAATTGGTTGCCCCGCGATGTCGGTGTCTTAGCTTGCGCGCAGACTGACAAATCGTTTCACGCCCGCTTTTCCGCTTCCGGCAAACATTATTGTTACCGGATCATCCGGTCTCAACGGACACGACCACTCTGGGAACGGTATTACCTTCGGGTATGGGAAAAACTCAAAGTAGAGCCGATGCGCGAATGCGCGGGATACGTTGTCGGAACACACGACTTCGCCAGTTTCACAAGCGCCGGGTCGGAAGTGGAAAACACGGTTCGAACGATGCACAGTTGTAAATGGCAGAAGGATGGAGAGAATCTGCTGTTCGACATTATAGGGGAGGGATTTACCTACAATATGGTTCGTGCATTGGTGGGAACAATGCTGGAAGTGGGGCGCGAAAAATGGACATTCGAAGAATTCAAGGAAGTCCTTGAAGCGGGGGACCGCCGACAGGCTGGCCCCACAGCTCCCTCAAACGGTCTAATTTTGAGAGAAGTTCTCTATCCGGAAGATGTGGAACCGTTTACGGAGCACCCGAGCTGAGCAGCGATGTGTTGACTGAGTTCTCTGGCCTCTTTGTAATTTTCAATTTGAAAGAGGGGAAGCTGTTCATCGGTAGTTTTCAAAGTAACGACAGGGAAACTATCCAGCTTGTTTTCCCGTCCCGAGGCATGGAACTGTACTTTCACCGTTACCAGTTCGTCCTTTGTCCATTGGCGCGTTCGGATAGGGATTCTCAGCAGCTTTTCCACGGAGATCACGCGGTTCCTGTCGAAATCGAGCTGCGTTTCGGAATCGTACGTGTAGAGCACAAATCCTGCGAGAAGCAGGCCGAACGAGGGAAATGTAATGAAAGTGATGAATGCGGGCAGGGTCTTAGGGCTGACGTCCGCGGTGACGGAGACGATTACACCGGCACCGGCGACGATTGCGATAAGCAGGGCAACGGGGCGAGAAAAACTTGAGCGGCACTCCAGACGGTCCCGTTCCAGCGAAATCAGGTTATGATGCACCAAGCGCATTTCTTGGCCCTTATTTGACCCAAAAAGTGTATCATACATCAGCCTGTCCTGTATGCCAACTTAGCCGGTCAACTTATTCTCTATGATTGAAACCTGGGCCGGGTTTAACTACACTGAAAAATGCTTGCAAGCTGTTATTCGAAGGTGGATTCATTCCGGAGAGTGCGATGGATTTTTTCGAGACGGTGAAGGCGAGGGCAAGCGTGCGCTCCTTCGAACCCTGCAATATTTCGGAGGAGGAACTTCTGCAGATCGTCGATGCTGGCCGCCGCGCCCCTTCTGGTTATAATCGCCAGCCATGTGAATATGTCCTGATTCAGGACGAAAATACTCTGGACAAATTGGATAAAATCCAGGGGTGCCTGGCGGAAGCGTCGGCGGCTATCGCCGTTGTGGTGGACGAGTCGGCGACCAAGTTCTGGAAAGAAGATGCGTCTGCAGCGATTGAAAATATGCTTCTTGCCGCTGTGTCTATTGGTTATTGTTCTTTGTGGATTGAAGGTTATGTGCTGAGGCATGAAGAGTTTGGGAAAAGTGTTCTTGGTGTGCCAGAAGATCGTCGATTACTGGCGATTTTGCCGATTGGAAAACCGGCCGGGCAACCTCAACAGGCGGAGAAAAAGGGTCTTGATGATATACTGTACAGAGAAAGATACGGAGTGTCGCCGGAATAATTGTCAAGGAGCTGACTTGGATTTGGACGGACGAGGACTGGTTTCTTGCAGTTTCCGTAGTTTGCGAATTCTTTTTTCGCTTGTGGTTCTGGCACTGTCTGTTTTTGGGATGGCAGGTTGCGAAAAAGAGACAGATAAGGAGAAAAAAAGCGCGCAGGAAAAAGTAATATTTTGGAAGGGTAAATACGATGATATCGTGCAGAAGAATGAGAAGGCCTACGACGATATAAAAAACTTGAAGACTCAAAATGCTGAGTTGAAAGAACGCGTTGACGCGTTGGAAGAGAAGGTTCAGGAGCAGGCAGGGGCGGCTGAGATAAGGGAAGAGTTGAAAGCAACGAAGGAAAAAATTGGCGACAAAGACGAGCAAATAGAGCAGCTTCAGGATAAAGTGCTGGAGTTGCAGAAAGATCTTAAAGAGATGGAAGCGGAAGAAGCCGGATCGGCGAGCGCTGAGGCGCTGAAAAACCTTGAAACAAAAACTGCTGCCACAAGGAAAGATCTCGCGAAGGTAGGTGAGAAGCTCTTCAGGGAAGAGCGCAATGCAGAGGCGCGATCGGTTCTGGAATCTGCCGTCGCGCTCGGGTTGGAAGATCCGGAATCGCTTTTCCAGCTCGGCTATGTTTCTGCGGAAGAAGGAGAATACGAAGCGGCAGCGAGATGGTACATGAAAAGCGCTGCAAAGGCCAGAGAGAAGCCGGAAGAGTTTGCTGAATTGTTGCCGAAAGTGACGAATAATTGCGGCGTCGTTTTGGCGAAAAGCGGGAAGGTAGAAGAAGCGTTGAAATGGTACAAACGTTCCGTTGATTACAATGATAAATATGCGCCCGTCTGTTTCAATTTGGCCAGATCCTATCAGGAACATCTGGACGAACCGCGGAAGGCGATCGAGTTTTATCGGCGGCATATAGCTCTCAGGGGTCGCCAGAGCATAGCTGCGGAAGAGGCCATCGCAAAGTTACAGAAGAGTCTTGAATCGGAAGGAAATTAATCGGGCAAGCAAAACTCGGACTCTTTACTCGGGGTGTTACCCCAGGATCTTGGCGAACCAATGAGCGGTATGAGTGAGGGCTTCTTTTTTCCAGGGCAGCGAGTAGAAATTGTGATTGGATCTTTTCACAACATGGAACTCGGCCGCCGGTTTTTTGTCGGCCAGGAATTCACCGAATAATTTACGTGCGTCTTTTGCCTCGGGGTCTGCCCCCCCGAAAAGAAACAACAAGTTCCCGGGGTAATTTGCCAGGGCTTCAACGATTTTTTCCTCTTGCTGAAATTCCTGAGGATTCCGCTCATGTTGGTCACTGTCTTTGCGGTAATGCCCGAAAAGAACGTCGAAAATCATGCCGAAATTAATTCGGCCTTTGACGAGTTTCGTCCACGTTTCTCGTCGCAATGCTTTCTTGATGTAGGTTTTTAAGAAGTGTCCCGTGCGTTTCACATCCTGGCGACGTTGTCTCTGGATTTGGAACGGGTATGTTGACCAGCAGGCCACGGCGGAAATCCGCCCGTCCATTGAGGCCGCGCTGAGGGCAACGTTACCGCCGGAACACATTCCCAGGAGGGCAATGGGGAGGGAAGCGTCAAATGTGTTCTGCAGGTAGTCGATGGCGGCAGTGGTATCCTTGAGCATTCGGTCGACATCCGTCTGAAAT
Source organism: Candidatus Brocadiia bacterium (assembly GCA_046538485.1). Lineage (GTDB taxonomy): Bacteria > Planctomycetota > Brocadiia > SM23-32 > SM23-32 > JBKHIT01. The sequence continues at coordinate 40,145 of JBKHIT010000007.1, forward strand.
GGATCCCCTTCGCTTTCCCCTCGGCCGCTGAAATCAAAACGTAAAGTGGCCATCCCGCGGAGGTTGAGGTTGCGAGCCGTCTCAACAAGTATACGATGGGGACCCATCCGGCAGCCACTCCAGCCATGAAGCAACACGACTCCGCCCACCGGGTCGGTATCCGGCAGTCCCAGGATGCCATAAAGTCGTTCGGAACAGCTTATAAAATTCGCGGGTTTTTCGGGCATGGGTTCCAAGAATCCGATTCCAGAGCGGTTTCCCCGAAGAGGGTGTGTTGCCCGGAGAAACGGAAAGTCGATTTCTATAGCCTGCAACTATTCAGGCTAACTTGTCATTGCGAGGCGGTATCGCCGCCGCGGCAATCTCGCTGTTGGGCCAAAAGAAAGACGGGATTGTCCGCCGGAGGTCGAATGAACTTCGCCCTTCTTGAGGTGAGCTTGCAGTGAGCTATCAAGCGCGGTCCCCCGGTCAGGGGGGCGTTCAGGCGCCGAGCAGTTGCGCGACTTTTCTGAAGAATCTCGATACCTTGCCCGCCGATCCGGAAAACATTTTATCGGGAGACTTCAATTGATCTTTGGGTTCAACATGTTCGCGAACCGTCTGGAATTCTCCGGCATCGAACCAGAGCCCGTGGCATTCTGGACACATTTCGACCTTGACTTTTGTGCCAGGATAATTGAACGAGGCCATTTGTTCGCGGCAATGGGGACATTCTCTATCGGAAAGCGTAGCATTTGCTGGGATGTCAGGGGGGCCCTCTTTCATGTACAGAACCTGTTCCAGTTCGCCTCCGTCGAACCAGATTCCCCGGCAGTTCTGACATTGGTCAAGAATAACCCCGCTGTAGTCGAGAGGTACCTCTTCAAGAGCGGCTTTCTCACATCTGGGACATGGCATAGTGACGGTTTCGACATCGACCAGCATCTGACGCATTATTTGGGTTGTGGATTCTTCTTTCCCCTCCAGGACCGCCAATTCCTTCTCCGTGAGTGAATGGTGCCATTCGCGAATTTGCTCAAATTCGCCACGGTCCAGCCATACGCCTCCGCAATCTTCACATGCATCGACAGTAACGTCCGTAGGGGGGTAGACAAAGGTAAAAAGTCTCCCACCGCAACGCGGGCAGGCCAGGTCTGTTTCCTCTCTCTCAGGAGGGACACCCCGGTGCCCCGCGTTTGTGCGTAATATCTCTTGTAACTCGCCGTTATCGAACCAGAGCCCTCGACATTCGGGGCATCTGTCGATAACAAGGTCGCTCCGCGGGAAGGTCAGTTCCTCCATATCCACATCATTGCATTTGGGACATGAGAGGTCGGTGGCATTTTTTTCAGCGGATTTTCTCATAATCGAAACAAGTTCGTGAAAACCAAAAAGTAATGACCTTTTCCGATACAGCCCATACACCAGTATCATAAAACGATCCCCGACAAGATTCAACAGGTTGAGCCCGGACCAGACCTCCGATCCAATCCAGCCACCCGGCGCAGAACACCCGCTCCCCCAAACGAGGGTACATTTGACAAAGATCTTCCGGTATCCAGAATAGATATGAATGAGAACACCGATGAAAGTATTTGATCCAACGCGTTTTGTCAGGATACCGACGGCGTGGACCACCGCCTGCGGGTCAGTATCTCCGTTATAGAGAGGGCCGCCGTGAATCGTGTCGTCTGCAGTCTGATAATTGCTCTCGTCGGGTTGCTTTTGTCCGCCGTCTGCGGCACCGTGCAAGGGGCAGATACGCAGAAATCTTTGCCGCAACCGGCGGTAACAAAAGCGGAAATCGACTTCGACAATTGCATCAGCGCCGCCGGAAACCAGTTTGAGGAAACAGCCGATCCGAATGTTCTCGCGGGATTGTTGGGACTGAAGGATCTGCCATCGAAAAAGGCTGGATGGTCTACGGGTCCGGTGCAACATCCCGTGCGACACTTCCGTGTTTGTTTCAAGAAGCCGGTCCAGATTGGCACGATTTCGAGTCATTTTGCGGGCGAAAACACCGGGCTGGCGAGGCTTAAAAACTCGTCCGAGTATCCTGGCCCTATCGGAGATGATACGGCTTGGAAGGAGATTCCAGGACGGCATCTCCGTGTTCTCCGACCCGGGACCAAAGTCCGTGCGTTGCGTTTTACCGACAGGAATTTCGATGTGCCCTGGGCTCCGGACTGTGAGCCATCGCGCTTCGGGCGTGTCCTGCTCCTGAAAAGACGATATTACAACGCCCTTCGATTGGGACGGAGCAAGTGGACGCTTAAGGACGCGAAGGGCCGCTGGCTCGGCTTCTGGATTAGACCCCTTCCCGTGAGTGCTGTTTGTCTGCCGAAGGGCCTTCCGAAAGACTTACAGGTGGAAATTCTGGGAGCCGAGATCGATAGACATCCCGCCATTGCCTCTCCTGAGTCGTGGAAGCGTCTGCAGACGCGGAACCTCTATGGTTCAGTTCTGGTATTCGAAAAACCGGTGAGCTGTCGCGCACTCCGTGTGACGTCTGCCCATTTTTCGCATCGACGTCACCGGCCGGCGATCTTGCCCCTTGTTGCTCTCGAGGCCGGGCAAAAAGCTCCCTCGTTGAGTCAAGAGGCTCCGTTTACCTTCAATTATGAAATGCCACTCGATGGTTTGATGGCGATTCGGATCGATGACGTGCACGGGAATCTTGTACGGCGACTCCTCGCCGAAGTCGAACGGCAAAAGGGCCCCGTTTTGGAGCCCTGGGATTTGAAAAACGCCAGTGGGAGATACGTCGAGCCGGGTCGATATCGCTGGACAGGTGTAGCTTGCCCCCCTCTTAAATTGACCTATCTCAATACGGTCTATAACGCCGGGGAACCGCCCTGGCGAGCGCCGGTGAGGGGAGGGGGATGGTGGATGGCCGATCACAGCCCTCCGGTCGCAGTTTGCGCCGCCGGGGATGTGGTGTTTATGGGCGCTCTGGGATCGGAGTTCGGTGATTCCCTGATTGCGACCGACCTGGATGGCAACAAGATCTGGCGTGACGAACATCAGGGAGTCGAAAGGTTGGTCAGCGATGGGCGCTACGGTTACATCGTCAATAATAATTATGTGATGAGAGTGGATCCCCGAAAGGGATTCGAACGGCGGAAAATCTACCGTTTCAAATACTCTGAAACCTTCCCAGGCCATCGAAAAGGTTACTATCGGGCTTACAACAGCGGAGTGGCGGCGTATCCCGGGCTATTGTGCGTGGCCTACAACGCACCTCCACCGCCCTGGATTACCTCCGCATTCAGCCGGTCGGAAATCGACATTGCCGGGTGCTTCCCGCCGATTGTCGACGAGGAGGTGCACGATACGGAACTCACGCCGAAGCAGCGCGTTTATTCCGCTTTCCTCACGATGCAGAGCTCCCAGCAGAGCTATTTCGGGGATGCCGTTCAGAAAGGACCGCTGGCTCACACACTCATCCTGAAACTAAAAAAAGAGGTGCCGATTGGAAGTGTGCTTCTGCCGGATGCGCGAATCCGCGTCCGCGCACTGAAACCGGGCAGAACGCTCCCGACGAAATTCAAGGCCACTCGTAAGAGCGACGACCTGCTGGGGGCCGGGAGCGAAGAGGATCCGGAGATAGCAGGGCTTGCGGAATTCGACTCGCGTTTCGAACGCGACCGCTGGGTTTTGTTCGACTCGCCCGGGAAAGATGGCCGCCCGATAGTCGCCGCACCGGAAAAGGGGTTGAGGACCGGCGCATTGGCTTTCACAGGCACCAATCTGAAAAGGATTGACTATGCTCTCGTGCTCAAACATCGTTTCCGGGACGCGACGCCCGAAGCTGAATTAGTGATGCTGGAAGGCAAGAGAAAGGACGGTTGCGGTTGGGTTACACAGCGCGGACCCCACAACCCAATATCCCCCGGCAATCCAGCCATCGCGGGGTTTGTCTGGCCCGAACTGGTTCCGCTCCGCGGATTTGCTCTGCTGCGTCCGATGCTCTGGGCAAGCGTCGAGGTTGATGTCTGGGATGGGCCAACGGATGCTGAGATCACCAAAGAATCGTTCCGGACGGAGACGAACTGGCGCAAGGTGCGGTGCTACGAGAAGAGCGAAAACAGGATGAAGTTCGGCTGGCATACGAATGTCGTCATTAAGAAAGATTTCCGCCGGACGCTGGATATAAGGGCGGTGCGCGTACGGATCGTCGAACCTCCCCAGATGCCGGTGGCCCCGGATAGCCCGGTCTGCCACGGCGGATTTGAAGCGTTGGTAACGTTTCGCCACATTGGCAAAGACCCTGATCTGCCAGAAAGCCATCCGAAACGTATTACGGTTTTGAAGGAACCGGATGGAAAAAACAATGCGAAGCTTGTGGGGCACTTTAAACTCAGTACGCGGGCAATTGCTTTTGGGCCGGACGGAGAACTTTTTGCGGCGACAGATGCCGGAATTGAACGGGTGAAGAATACCGGCTCGGTAGAAGGGGTCACAAAACCCGGCACGTCTTTGGTCGTGTCAGCTGAAAAATGCGGTGATTTATGCGCTCTGGAAGCCGGCAGTGAAGGGTTGCTCTACGGGATTGATCGATCGCGGAAATATATCCGCGTTTTTGATCCCCATGGCGGAAGGTTGGTCAGAACAATCGGAACGCCGGGAGGGATGAAAGCCGGGCCCTATGAACCCACGCGATTTGTCAAACCGGTGGCACTGAGCATCGACCGAGATGGCAAACTCTGGGTGGTCGATCAAGCGTTTCAACCGAAACGTATAACACGTTGGTCGAAGACCGGCCAGCTTGAAAAACAGTTCCTCGGCCCCACACATTACGGCGGGGGAGGTAAAATGGATACCCGCGACCCAACGGTGGTCAACCACCTTGGCATGAAGTTCCGTATCGACTACGACGACAAAACCTGGCGGCTCGAGAGCATACTGCGTCGCTACGGGAGCAACACGTTTCTGCCGGACCGGGTCTTTTACCACAAGGGACACCGCTACCTCGTGGGCGATAGGCCCGTCGTGACACCGTTCGGGGACGATGGGCCTGTGACAGCTATCTGCCAGGAGGAGGATGGCCGCGCCGTGACGATTGTGGCAGCGGGGATGCTCGCGGGCTGGAAAAAATTTGCCCGAAGCGAATGGATGCAGACCGAATACGCGGACCTGGATGCTTCGAAAACGGGTTTTATCTGGAGCGACTTCAATCACGATAGCGAAGTGACCGAAAAGGAATTGCAACTTCTCAAGTACGGTCTTGTGGAAAAATCTCCCTACGTGGGCAGAGACCTTTCGCTGAACTATGCGGGCAAAAAACGTCGGCTTCGGTCCACCAGCATCCGGGAAGACGGGATTCCTGTCTACGATCTCGAACGCATCGTAAAGGTCGAACATTTGGACGCGGAAGTGATGGTGACACGGGATGGGGGTACGTTTGTGATGGGGAACAAGTTCCTTGCCGCGGACGGTAGGCTGCTGTGGCCGTACCGCGACAAATACCGCGGGGTGCAGGGCTCCAATAAAACGCCGTGGGGATTTTACTCCCGGCCGCCGGGCGTTCTGTCCGGATCGACCACGACCGTCGGGCATTTCAGCGTGGCCGGGGAGCATTTGTTCTGCGTCGGGGGGAATAATGGCGATTACTATGCGTTCACGCGCGATGGTCTGCTGGCAGCGACGATTGTCGGGGGACCGCGAGGATACGGGAAACGCTTTTTCACGATGCCCGAGGCCAACCCCGGTAGGACCGACCTGACAGGTCTGCGTAAAACGGTCGAAGATTTCCACGGGCACGTCGCGCGGGTGAATGGCCAGGTTTACGCCATCGCCGGTAAAAATCACGTGACCGTCATGCGAGTGGATGGGTTGGAACGGATCCAGCGGTTGGGAGGGGAGCTGAAAGTGACCCGCGAAGATATCAAGAAGACAGAAACTTGGGCCGCGCGTCAGGCAGCGCTCCGCCAACAAACGCGCGAACCGAAAGTGACGGACGTCCCGTTCCTCCGCAAAAAACCCGACATCGATGGCGAACCTTACGTGGATTGGCCCGAAGGCGATTTGCTTGATATCCGCGTTAAAGAAAATGAGCGGGGGGATATTTTGGAGCTGTACCGTGCCCGGTTCGCTTTCGACCGTGATAACCTGTACGTGACGGCCCGGGGTTTGGATGATTCTCCGATGCGCAACGGCGCGGATGAGGTCGCCACTTTGTTCCAGCGCGGGGACGGACTCGACATACGGCTGGGTCTTGATCCGAATGCATCGCCGGATCGGCAGAAACCGGCGCCGGGTGATGTGCGCATCGTCATTGCCAGTGTGAAGGGGAAACCCAGGGCCGTTCTCTATCGTTACAAGAAATTGGGAAGGAGCCTGGGCGGCAAACCCCGGACTTTTACCTCGCCCATGGGCAAAACCCACGTCGAAGAATTCGTCCAGCTGACAGAAGCCAGGGTGGCGATTGAAAGGAAGAAACGGGGCAAAAAACAATTCTGGCACCTCGAAGCCGCCATCCCCTGGGCGTCGCTCGGATGGGACGGTCCGGAAGGCGATACCACAATTCGGGGCGATGTGGGTGTCCTGGTCTCCGACCAGAACGGCGTTCAGACGGTCACCCGGTATTACTGGTCGAACAAATCCCACGTGATAATGGGAGATCTGCGGGCCGAGGCGGCCATCCATCCCGCGCTCTGGGGAAAGTTACGTTTCCGCGTGCCGGATGCTTTTGAGGGAGCGCTCGATGAGGGCGGAGGGGATGAGGAGGATGGGATCGAGGGGATTGATGGAATGCTGCCGTAGAGATGTTTCGCACAAGTAGATCACGTTTTCTAAGCGGCATATGGTCGTGGCTAATTTACCGTACGGCGAACGCCAAGAAGGCCGCCGCGGCAATCTGGGTTGAAAAAACGACGAGATTGCTTCGCCCATCGTACGACGGACTTGCAATGACTCATGAAGCGGTACTTCCGGGCTAAATACGTACATTCTGGCTGTCAGCGGTCTGGCTGGGAGGAGCGAAGTGTTCTTGTTGACGGGCCTTCCTCTCTTGCACTTCTGCAAGATTTGTCCGCCTCAAGTCCAGTTTCACCCGCCGCTGGCGGGCTCAGCGGACCACTAGGCGCTCGGCGCCGATCGGAAACTGGCGACAACCTCAAGCAAACCCACAGTTATCAAACCAAGAAACGCCTGAAGCGCATATTCGTGACGTTATTCGATGCTTGATTTTACAATTACTCCGGGCTATAATATCCAAAAATGATATTAAAAGGGTATCTTATGCCGTAAGAGAATATTAATTTTTGGGTCTCCCCATCATGGTGTTACATCGGGGAAAACCGATGGGAGGAAAAAATGCGCTGCATGGAACTGAGAATGTCGCCGCCAGGTGGTAAAAAAGGCTCAAGGCGGGGATTTACGCTGATCGAGCTGCTGGTTGTGATTGCGATCATCGCGATTCTGGCGGCGATGCTCATGCCGGCGCTGGAATCGGCCCGCGATGCCGCACGCACGGCCGTATGCCTGGGGCACCTCTGCCAGTTCGGTACGGCGATTCAGGTTTATACGGTCGATAACGACGGCAAATATCCCCTCAGCGGCATCAAAGTAAACGGCTGGAACGCCTCCTGCGGTGGCAGCACGCCGAATTACAGCTGGGACGACATTATCACCCCCTACACGGGCCAGGAGTTGACCCGGGCCGAACTGGATGCGAACGGAATCTACAAGAAACATTCGCTCTTCAAGTGTCCGGCTAACCCTATTCCCGGGGACGAGCGCCGGCGTCGGGACTACAGTATCAATCCGAATGTTGCCGGAAGCCCCTATCTCGCTTCCTGCCCTGCCGGGCCGGGCGATGCTCCCGAGCCCCTGCGGGTTGCACAGATACCCGGGCCGAGTAATACGCTCTTGCTGTTTGATTATCCCAATAATACTCACAACGTCGGACGGGGGAGGGTCGAAGGCAGCGGCATCCGCAATCCCTGGAGCCAGATAGGCGGCCACGGCTGCCATGGTTTCCCCGGCGGCAAGATATGGGATTATTACCACGGTACCGACTGGCCCACGCATGATAGGCCGCAGCTCGGGACCGGTTGTCACAGGGGGGATACCTACTTCAATTATCTCTATTGTGACAGTCACGTCGAGACGCTTTTTGCGCTGGAGACGGACCGGCGCGATTTCTGGCAGTGTTTTGGGGACCCACTCCACGACTGGTCGGTGGAGACGGGGGATTGAAGCCGGGATGTAAATGTGATCGAATGTTCCATGCACGGAATTGCCCCGCGCTTTCTGAAAGGATTCGAAAACATGTTTTCAGGTCGTTCTATAGCTTTTTCTTTGTTCTTTGTGCTGGTTCTGGTTTCGGTTTCTTCCCTGCTGGCCGACTCAGGGAGGGGGCGTCATAAGAAAATCTACGCTGTCCCGACTCCCGGCACGGTGAAGATCGACGCCCGCCTGGACGACTGGGATTTCAGCGGTCATGTCAACTGCTACATCCGTTCCGAAACGCGGGAAGAGAAAAGCGCCGATTTCGCGGTGATGTATGACGACGAAGCGCTCTATCTCGGGGCCAGAGTTCTTGATCCTTCTCCGATGCTGAACCATCACAGCCCGGAGGCCGACGCGGATAAAGCCTGGATGGGGGACTGCTGCCAGTTCCGTCTCGTCACGGATCGCACGTTGCCTTTTCCGTTCCTGCGGGGAGCCCTGGGAAACGCCAATAAAGGGGCTGAAGAAGGACAGCCCCTTCATTTGATGTTGTGGTATTTCACCGACGAGAAAAAGCCGGCCCTTCAGGTCCACAAGAGTTTTGCCATGGAACCCGTGCGGAAGGAGTGGGCTCCCCACGGAGTCGTCCCGGCGACTCATTTTGACGCCGCGTACCGGAAACATCCGGAAGGGAAATCCTATACCTTCGAATATCGAATTCCCTGGTCCAGCCTCAACGCAAAGAAAAAGCATCCCGTCGCCGGCGACGTTGTCAACGCGACCGTCCAGTTTCTGTGGTCCGGGCCAAACGGACTCAGAGCAAAAGGGGGAGTGGTCTACGACGTCATGAGCCGGGGCGGATTCCCCTGGCAGACCTCCGGGGTCTGGGGCAAGATGGTGATGAGGAGCGAAGGCAACGTTGATCGCAAATGGGTCGAACCGTTCGAACCGCCAAAGCCCCCGCGCCCGCTCGAATTTGAATACGACCTCCCCGAGGACGGCGTCGTTTCCGTCGCGCTTTACAAAGACAAGAAAATCGTGCGGCATATCGTCGCAGAGGGCAAGAGAAAAGCGGGTCACGTCGTGGAGAAGTGGAACGGTCGCGACCGACGCGGCGAACCTTTGCCCACGGGCACCTACCGCTGGAAAGGGCTCTACCACGATCCCATCACAACCCGTTACGTAATGTCGGTCGGGAATTCCGGCAATCCCCCGTACAAGACAGCGGACGGGACGGGCGGTTGGGGAGGCGATTACGGTCCGCCGTCCGCAGCCTGTGTTGCCGGTGACAGGATGATTCTGGGTTGGACCGCCCACGAAAACGGTTGGGGGATCATCGCCACCGATCTGGACGGAAACAAGATATGGGGAGCCAAACAGAAAAACGCCGCGTTCCTCGCCACAGATGGCAACCGGTTTTTTGCCCCGGCCGAGCGTGGCGGCAAACGGATCAACGTCTACGCGGTTAAAAACGGTCAACCACTGGTCTACGGCAACGGTTTGCAGGGCCTGAAGCCCCCTGAAACGGAAAAGAAGGACGTCTCCACAAAGCCGACCGGCGTGGGGTATGCCCGGGGTAAGTTGTATGTCAGTTACCGCGAACTCAACACCATCGGCGTATACGATGCGGACGAGGGAAATCTGGGGGCCACGTGGAACGTAAAGAGCCCGGGCCGCATTGCGGCTTCTGGTGAGGGCGGGATCCTCGTTATCAGCGGGACAAGGCTCGTGCGGGTGAAAGATGGGAAGCCGGAGGATTTTGCGACCACGCATATCGATGAACCCGCCGGGGTGGCGATCGGCCCCAGGGGCAAAGTGTATGTGGCCAATCACGGCAAACTTCAGAGTGTAAGCGTATTTACGCCCGAAGGGAAATACCTCCGGAGCATCGGCAAGCGCGGGGGACGTCCTCTGGTCGGGCCCTGGGACAAAAAGGGGATGCGGCGTCCCGCCGGTATCGCGGTTGACGGCGAAGGGAAACTCTGGGTGCCGGAGGCCATCAATTCTCCCAAACGTTTGAGTGTGTGGCACACTTCGAGCGGGAAATTACTGGAAGAATACTTTGGTGCATGTTCCTACTCGCCTTTCATGTGGATAGATCCCGCCAACCCGAGCGAAGCGTTTTTCGACAATACGATCTGGGATATCGATCTGGAGAAAGGCACCTGGTATCCGAAAAGCGTCTTTTATCGGCGCACCTCTCGCAACATGGTGCACAGCGGCAACGGGGGATTTCACAATCCGTTCCGGGTGTTCACGGCGGGGAACGGCCATCAATACGCGATTTCAAGCTGGCACGGGTTCGGTCCGGTTCTCTGGATACGGCGCGGCAACCGTTTTCGGCCGACATATTTCATGTTCAAGAACCATCCGAATCCGGTTTTGATACCGCGTCCGCCTTTCAAAATTATGAAGGATGAGGAGGAATACCCGCCGGGTCATTACTATTTCTGGGCCGATGAGAACAGAGATATGGTGGTTCAAAAGGCGGAGATCACTGAAATCCCCGGTTCCTGGCGCAACCGACCTCCGTATTTCAACTGGATGGATAAAGGTTTGAACCTTTACGGCAACGGCGCCGTGTATCGGCCGGGGAGCATCGGCGAGGACGGAGTTCCCGTTTACGATTTTAAAAATCCGGAAAAACTTGACGTGGAGCACAGAAGCCGACATACCTGGGTTGATCCGGAAGGGAAACGTCTCTGGGGACTCGGAAGAGGCAGCCGCGAGCTGGGGCGGGCCATCAGTCAGTGGGATCTCGGGAGCGGCAAGATGGAATGGGCCTATCCGCATTTGAAGACCTGGCGCGCGGCGATTAACGAAGGGATTCCGGCGCCCGGCAAATTGATCGGGTCGACCTGCCCCCTCGGGACGGCCGGCGGGTACACCGGGGTCATAAGCTATTTTGGCACGGCCAATCTCGTGCGAACAAAAGACGGTCTGTTCATGTCGCAGGTTTTTGAGCATGGGGCTCGTGGCGGATACGGTCCGAATGTTTTTTACGTTGAATTCCTTGCCGGACAGCTCCTTCAACCCCGCGGTTCGGACCGCTACTATATTCTGGCCGGGGATCAGGACTGCCGGATCAATGAGGTGTTGGGGCTTGATACCGTGAAAGATCTGGGCGGGGGAAAATACGAATACACGAGTGAGAAGGCTGGTAAGGCCGCGAAGGCCTGGAAGGATTATGAGACGAAAATCGCCCGCGGCCAGCCGCTGGCCGTCGGGCGTGGCGGAGAGGACGGGCTTGGTTTCGCGACCAGCGTTGGCAAGACGTTGGACGAAAAACGTGGATTCAAAGTGCAGGTGACCTACGACCAGAAGAATTTGTACTTCCACTATGAGGTGAAAAGTCCGAGTCCGTTTGTGAATGGGACGGCCGACCCGAAGTATATTTTCAAAGGAGGGAATCTGCTGGACATTCAGATGGCCACCGATCCGGACGCGGATCCTGAGCGGGAAAAGGCTGCCCCCGGAGATATCCGGTTATTGATCGGGCGGCGGGACGGCAGAACGCGGGTTGTCATCTACCGTCCGAACGTGGCCGCTTTCAAAGGCGAGCCGATTCAGTTCAAATCCCCGGTTGACAGTGAGACGTTCGATTCGATAAAGACCACGAATCGGGTCAGCCTCAAGAATTTCAGAAAGCGGAAAGGTGGATTTGAAGTTATTGCTGTAGTTCCCCGGCAAATGGTGGGGCTGGATAAACTCAGGCCGGGCACGACTCTCCGCATGGATGTCGGGTACATCTTCGGCAATGCCGGCGGTACGAACGCGAACCAGAGGGCGTACTGGCACAACAATAGTTTCGAGGCGAATGTAGTGAACGATGTGCCCGATGAGAGCCGACTGGAACCGGATCAGTGGGGGGAAGTGCTGGTGGAGTGAGAGGACAGCCTGCCGTTGAAACGTTTAGGGCCGTCGCGGGGCGGGATCTGGGGCTGACGACATCGGCATAGTGTTCGAAACCCGGCTTGCGTCCAGGCCTTCCCGGAGGATTGCTTCGTTAATCTTGCGATGCACTCGCAATGACCTATGAAGAGGCATTTCTGGGCTGAATGGGCAGGGTGAACGCAGTGAACTCGGGGAAACTCTGAGCCCCGACGGGGCTTTTCATAAGAGCCCAGATCGTAGTGGTCTGACAGACTACGAAGGCCCGGGGATGTGATGTTGCCGGAAAGACGTGGGCTGAAGGTCCATCATAAATCTGCCCCCAAAACACCGTATCGTGAGCGGACTGGACTTCAGAACCACTCCCGCGGGGCTGGAGTTCAGAACGCGGGCAGTTTCGTGCGAGTTGCCATTTTCCAAATTCGTCCGCCTCAAGTCCCGCTTCCTCCGCCATGGCGCACTCAGCTGAACTCGAGTCTACACTCCACTGAGCAAGCTGGAGTTCAGAACGCAGTCCGGAAGCCTGCTGGTTTCGCGGCGACGGGCTGGCCCGGTGTTTGGTAAGCCCCGCAATTGGGGAGGCGAACGACAAACGGCAGGTCCGGCTCGGCGATCCAGACCTACAGCCCTCGGGCATTTTCGGTAACTCGCGACAGTTCTCAGCCTTTGAAGTCTTCCTGGAACATATTCCCGACCTCACGTATCCGCGATGCCACGTACATGTAGGGCAACCGATTTCATTTTTCGAAGATGAAATCGGTAGAGCACGAGAGAGTGGAGAGTGGAGAGGAGATACAGAAGCTTCCGCAAAACAAAATGCTCAATAAAGCGCTCTCTCCTGCGGACTCCTTTCACGTCCAGAGAATCGTCGAGGGCGCCTTGCCGTTTTGCGGAAAAACAGGGGCAATGAGCGGCAAACGGTACCGTATTTCTGCAGCTGACCCCTTAGATTTCGACGAGGTCGTATTCCCGGCTGCCAAGTCCGATTTCCTGTCCGTGGATTAGCTGGGCCTCATAGTGGCTATCCGGCCAGAGAGCGGCGATTGCATCTTTGCCGGCGGTTTCGTTAATCAGGTCGGTGGAGGCCTGATCGATGGCGACGGGGTCGCGGGAGACGACGATACCGATATCGTCGCAGATCGGGTCCATCTTTTTTCCGGCGCAATTGCAGTCGTCTGTGATATTCCAGAGGTAGGTGATGAAGGCGACGGAATCCATTTTGTCTTTGAGGATGCCGTAGGCGGATTCGGCCATTTTTTCGTTGAAGTTTTCCGGGCTTTCACTCCAGGAGAACGAAACGGCGTCGGTAGGGCAGACGGCGAGACATTCACCACAGCCGATGCATTTGTCGTAATCAATCTCGGCGGTTTCGTCGACTTCTATTGCGTCGGTGGGGCACCATTCGGCGCAGGTCCCACAACCGATACAGTCTTCAGTTATCTCTGGTTTGCCGGATTCGTGTTGACGCAGTTTACCGGCCCGGGATGCCAGTCCCATGGCCACGTTTTTGATGGCGCCTCCGAAACCGGCCAGGTCATGTCCGGTTGCGTGGCTTATAACGAGGGTAGCAGGGATCAGCGGGAAATCACCCGCAACGGCGACGGAGTCGAAGTGTTTGAGCCCAACCTCGACTTCGTGGTGAAAGCTACCTTTCAGCCCATCGACGAATATAAGGGGGCAACCGGTGGTCTCGGGCGCGAAGCCATGATTCAAGGCGGTTTGGAAATGATCAACGGCATTAGCCCTTTGCCCACGGTAAAGTGCGGAGGTTTCGATGAAGAAGGGTTTGGCGCCCAGATCTTTAGCGGAGTTAATTATCGGCTGGATGTATTTCGGCGGGATATAGTATTCGTTGCCCATCTCGCCGAAATGAGTTTTGAGAGCGACGAGTTGACCTTCGGCGCACAGCGAATTCATACCGGATTCTTCAAAAAGTTGCCGCGTTTTTTCACAGATGGAATCGTCATCTTCGTCGTTTCCGAAGCGTGCGATGTATACTTTGCTTTTCATGTCATTCTCCGTGGCGCTTGTGCGAGTTGTGAGTAGATTTAGGTCAAATTCAGGTCAAAACTTGATTCGGGAGATAGCGGCCGGTTTGGCGCCGGGATGCTGCGAAGATGGTGCATGTACAGAACTTATTTACTGGGAGATTCCAGTTATCCGTCGGTTTGATCTTCAGTTTGGAGTGCATCGTCGACTGTCGGGAAGATATCGATGAGTTTGTCCAGTTTAGTTAGTTCGAACAGGTCGGCGATCAGTGGCTGAGGATTAACGACTTTAACGTAGCCGTCTGTATCTTTGACGGTCCGATAGACGCGCATTATTTGGCCCAGTGCCGAGGAGCCCATAAAACTTACATTGCTCAAATCGAAAATGACTTTGTTCTGATTGTTCTCAAAGATTTCGTCGATTTTGCTACTGAGCGCGTCGGCGACGAGTTCATTCACGTGACCGGAGAGCTCGAAAACGAGGGTTTCTCCCTGTTTTTCGATGTAAATTTCAGAGGGTTCTTCATTTTCAAAGCGGGAGCGCATTGTTTTCAAGACCCCGAATTTTTAGAGTGCCAGGGAGCGTATTTTGTCATGGTAACTTTATTGCCTTTTTCATTGTATTCGACCGAATCCATGTACGCTTTCATGAGAGCGACGCCCCGGCCGTAGACGGAGTCGAGTTGTTTACCGTCGATGGGGTCCGGGATACTTCCCGGATCGAACCCTTCGCCTTCGTCAGCAACCGAAATGATCGTTTTGTTTTCATCAAGGATGAAATTGGTGCGTACTTTTTTTGTGCTATCAAGTTTGTTCCCGTGTTTGATGGCATTGATGATAGCTTCTTCGAGGGCGAGCTTTACTGCGAAGAGGTATCTCTCGCCATAACCTTTAGCGGAGAGCGCGGGGAGTATGACATCTTCCACCCGACTTACTTCCGAAGGAATACTCGGAATAGTAATTTGTTTTTCTTTTGCGCGGCGGTTAAGCAACTGCAGGGCAAAAATCAAGACGTCATCTTGCGGTTCTTCTGAAATTTGCTCACATATGTTGCTGACGAGCTTTTGCACGGGGAAATCGGCGTTTTTTTCGAGGAGGTTTTGCAGTTTGTGAATCGCTTCTTCTCGTGCTCTGCTTTCGAACATATCCAGAGCACCATCCGTGTAGAAAAAAAGCTTGTCATTTTTTTTGAGCTGGATGTTTTTTTCTTCGTATTGTGGATCCTCGAACATTCCCACAAAAAGGCCTTCGCTATCAAGGGATTCTACGATTCCGTCGCGTATGAGATAGGGGGGACAATGAGAAGCATTGACGTATCTGAAGGTAAGCATCTCGGTATCGATGAGGCCAAGAAACGCCGTGAGATGGTGGCCGGCAAGGGTGGAGTCAAGGAGGGCTTTATTCCCCTTTTCCATGATGAGTTTGGGGCTTGACTCTGTGGTGGCGAACGTTCGGAAAGCCATTCGTGCTGTTGCCATAATGACGGCTGCGGGCAGCCCATGGCCGCTTACGTCTCCGATCATAAGCCCCATCGTTGCGTCAGAAATCTGGATAACGTCATAGAAATCTCCCCCAACGCGTTCGCCGCTGCGGCATTCGGAAGCGAATTCGACACCTTCAAAATCAGAAAGCCAGAGAGGTCGCATACTTTGCTGGAGTTTCCGGGCGACGGCATTATCCCGCTCCAAAATCATACTCTGACGTTCAAGTTGTTTGGTGAGAGATTGCTCATCGTTTTCTTCGCCTTGCCCTTCGGCTTTTGAAGTGCGCAGTTTGAGCTGTTTCCGCAGGTGTTCGACTGTTCGGTGAGCGTCTTGCAGCTCTTCGTTTAGTTTGTGAACGCATTCTTGAAGAGCCCGGGCTTGAGCTGCCAGCATATCTTTCGACTGCTGGCCTTTGTCTGGGTTTTCAGGACTTGCCATGCGGAAAAGCGTCCTTTTAAGGAAATCTGTTTGTTTTCCGAGCACCTATAACAACGACTTTATCCATAGACGTGCGGGTCGACAAGAAATATGGTCTAAATGCAAGAAGGGAGCCGCTGCTCGCGGCTCCCTTCTGGATCTGAATTACTTGCGTTTTCCGGCACAAAACCTGCCCGGTCGCTGCACCGGCGCTCCAATAGCAGGCCTTAGTCTTCGTTCTCTTCTTCCTCTTGAGCCTGATATTCATCACAGGAATTTTGATGTATATGGAGCCCACGAGCCGTGGGGAAGGTTCTGCCGCAAACGCACCTGAATTCTTCTTCTTCTTCTTCTTCCTCCTCCTCCTCCTCCTCTTCGACTTCAGTTTCCTCTTGTTCAGCTTCTTCTGCCCCTGCTGTTGCTTCAGGAGTTTCTTCTGTAAACTCTTCACCAACCTCAAACTCTTCTTCTTCGGGTTCTTCCTCGTAGACTTCATCGACATCGATTCGGTCTACATGTTTCCGGAGAAGGAAGCAGACTATGGTGCTCGAAGTGAAGAAGTAGGAAAAAGCATAGGCGGGCACCAGCCCGCGGACACCGAGCGCGATGATCTGAAGCAGCATCGATGCCACTTTCATACCGGCACTGGTTCCTTCTGGTACTATGTTTTGGAAATCCAGAATTTCTCTGCCAACAAGACCAATGCTTATTGTTTGGCTCATTATGTGAACGAAAAGTTCTGCCGCGAGAAACGCTACGAGAGTCGTGACCAGTCCGCCCACCAGGACGACGAAGTAGTACCCCACGAAACGGTTGAATCCCCAGAGCAGATAACTGTACGCGCTGCTCCAGCCTTCAAAGGCATCTTTACCGCCTATGCTAACAGCGGGAAACATAAGTCCAAATGTTGCGACGCCAAGAACAATAATGAAGGTCAATATTAGGGTGGAAGGTAGCACGCCAAACGGCAGGAGAATTGCGAGGGCCCACGGGCCTACAAATGGTATAGAACCGATAAGCCCTGCGATCATGTTACAGAACGCGAAGATCATAATTCCGAACAAGGGGGTGACAGGGGCGAAATAATATGCCTTTCTTTTTGAGCGGATCATTTCCAGAGCATCGTGGAGCGTGGGGATATCGTCGCGGGCATACTGGAGCGATGTCAGGCGTGTGATTGCCCCCCCGCAAACGGACCATACGCCCATCAAAAGCAGATAAAACAAAAGGGAAAAAGCAAAATGCTGCCAACCTGCAGCGAAAGGGTTCAGCAGGGGCAAAACAGCCATAAGAACACTTTTGCTGTCGCCTTCCATGAATCGGAAAAGCATATTTTCAGGACCTCTGAAATTGCCCATTTGGGCCAACGCAGACGCGGGAGCTTTGCCAAAATGGACCATGGCAAATACGGCGATCAGTGCTACAGTCGCAAGGGTCGCCACGAAGCCCAGCCACAATTTTTTCGCGTCAACGGCCAGCGAGTGCGCTGACAGCAAATCTCTCCAATCACCTTTACGCTCTCTCATTGTTTTGCTCCCTATCGGTGTAATTCTGCGTGCAGGGGACCATCATCAGTGTGGGGAGAAGGGTACACACACGATACATGGTTTGTCAACCGCAAAATGATCCCCGTTATTCCTTTTTAACTTTCCGATTCCTCGGGCAAATCGCCGCGTTCGATGCGTTCGTTGACACATTCCTCAATACGATGTTCCTCTTCAAACCACTTGTCCAAGTCCATAAGTTTACATCGTTTTCCGCAAAAAGGAAAGTAAGGATTCTCATCCAACCCTGTATAAGTTACTTTTTTCCCGCAGGTGGGACACTTCACAACAGGCGAATTGTCCGATTCTGTCATTTCTGGATGCTGTCCCGTGGGACTTATCGGTTTCAAGAAAAATGCTATTGCTCGTCCGGAGGTGCGACTGAGACTGCGACCTGGGCGGGTCTCAGCAATTCACCATCGAGCAGGAAACCTTTCTGGATTTCCTCAACAATCGTATTCGGTTCGACTTCGTTGGTCGGCTGCTGATAGACCGCTTCATGATAGCTCGGATCAAAAGGTTGTCCAATCACCTCCATCGGCTTTATGCCTAAATCTTCCAGAATATTGTAGAATTCATTTTCCGTCATAGCAAGTCCTTCGCTAATGCTTTCCGCCCCTTCGGTTTCCCGGGCAACTTCTCGGGCGCGTACGAGGCTATCAATAAAGGGGACAACTTTCCGAGCCAGTTCACGCAGTGCGTCACGGCGTGCGGAGCGGCGGGTCTTTTTAATCCGTTCCTGTAGATTCATCTTGTCGGCTACCGCTCGCCTGAGCCGATCAAGATATTCATCTCGTTCTTCAGCCAGAGTCTTGAGTTCTTCATATTCGGTAAATCGTATAGTGACGTTTTTATTTTGCGGCTCCTCATTATTCTCCTGGGATTCACCTGTTTCGGTTTCGGCAGAGTCTTGCGGAGTTGCTTCGGCTTTCTGTGAATCGATGTCCTCCGCTGAACCGCCTTTCTGGTTTTGTTTTTCGGTTGTCATTTTGTTTCCCTTTTGCCATTGCAGAGAGATAATTTATTGCTGTTCTTCGTCTTTTTCACCATGGGATCGCTGGTACACGTACTCTTTTATTTTTTGCAGAAATCCTTTTCGTTTTTCGGAAACGTGGCTTCCTTCGATTTCTGCGAGTTCTCGTAGGAGTTCTTCCTGGCGGTCGGTGAGTTTTTGGGGCACTTCCACGCTGACATTTATAAGCAGGTCTCCCCGCGCTGAGTTTTGGGGGTAAGGTAGCCCGGCTTTCGATATCCGTAGAAGGTCGCCCCCCTGGGTAGAACGGGGGATTTCAATTTCGCGCATCTCTCCGCCCAAAATAGGCACCTGTGCTTTTCCTCCGAGAGCGGCCAGGGAGTAACTCACAGGCAGTTCGCAGATCAAGTCAGCACCGCGTCGATTAAAGATGGAATGTTCGCGAACGGTTATGTCACAGAACAGGTCACCGCGTCCTCCGGGACCCGGTTCGCCTTCCCCGCGGACCCTTATACGCGTGCCGGATTCTATTCCTGCGGGGACCGTTATTTCGACGTCACATTCTTTTTCAATCAAGCCTTCCCCGCCACATTTACTGCAGGGGTTTTTGCATATAGTTCCGCTTCCGTGACATTTGGGACATGTTGTTCGCATTGAAAAGAAGCCCTGGCGGTTCTCAACCTGTCCGTGACCGCGGCAATAGGAACATGTCGTAGGCTCTGTTCCGGGGGTGCAGCCGTTGCCTTCACAGTGGTCACAGATTTCCCGACGACGCAGAGTGACTGTTTTGGTAACGCCTTCGCTCACTTCTTCCAGGCTCATATTGAGGGCAACACGCAGGTTGCGTCCTCGTTTTTCCCGACGTTGTCCCCGCCGGCCTCCGCTGAAAAACTCATCGAACAGGCCGCTCCCCCCGAAAATGTCACTGAACGCGCTGAAAATATCGTCGAACGATCCAAAATCACGCCGCCCCGTATTGCGGAGACCTGCCTCGCCGTATTGATCGTAGAGACGCCGTTTTTGCTCATCGCCCAAAACTTCATAAGCTCGAGCCGCCTCTTTGAACTTTTCAGCTGCTTCAGGATCATCCGGATTGCGGTCAGGATGGTATTCAAGAGCAAGTTTGCGATAGGCGCGCTTTATCTCCTTCTGGGAGGCTTTCCGCTTGACCCCGAGGATGTCATAATAGTCTTTTTCTGGCATATCGCACTTCGCCAATTGGAATCAGCTACGGCTATGTGTGCTTGTATGTCAAAGAGGGCTGCCATGAAGACAGCCCTCTTTGTATTCAGTTATTCTTCAACCTGACAATCTCCCCATGCATATTGGATTGGGGGAATGCAGGACGATCATTTCACGCTGCCTTCCACGTTTTGTTCCTCATCCTCGTCGACATCGGTCACCATCGTTTCGGTGGTAAGCATGAGGCCGGCAACGCTTGCCGCGCTCTGAAGCGCAATTCTTACGACCTTTGTGGGGTCGATGATCCCGGCTTCGAACATATCGACGTATTCGCCGGTATTTGCATCGAAACCGGTTTTCTTGTCGCGGTTGAGTATTTCAGTGATCACAACGGCACCGTTATGTCCGGTATTTGCCGCGATCGTGGTGCTCGGGGCGTCGAGCGCTCGTGCGATGATGTCAGCGCCCATTTTTTCATCTCCCCGCTGGCGGTCACGGCGTTTCATCACGGCGTCTTTGCATCGTAGAAGGGCGCAACCTCCGCCCACAACGATGCCTTCTGCGGCGGCCGCTCGCGTTGCGTGAAGGGCGTCTTCTACCCGCGCCTTTTTCTCGTTCATCTCGGCTTCCGTCGCGGCACCGACGTTAACCACGGCCACTCCGCCACTGAGCCGGGCAAGACGTTCCTCGAGTTTTTCACGATCGTAGTCGCTTGTTGTTTCGTCGATCTGACGTCGGATCTGGTCGATCCGCGCCTTGACATCTTTTTTGTTCCCTGCGCCGCCTACAATCGTGGTGTCGTCCTGGTTGATGGTGATACGTTCGGCTTTGCCCAGATCATCGAGCTGGACCTTTTCAAGGTCGATACCTATATCCTCGCTGATGAAGCGTCCGCCGGTGAGGACCGCCAGGTCGCCGAGCATGGCTTTTCTTCGATCGCCGAACCCCGGTGCTTTGACGGCGCAACACTGGATGGTTCCGCGGAGTTTATTCACGACGAGTGCGGCAAGAGCTTCACCTTCAACGTCTTCGGCAATAATCAACAGCGGTTTTCCGGCGGTGGCAACGCTTTCAAGAATCGGTACCATGTCGGCGACGTTGCTGATTTTCTTTTCGTGTATGAGAATATAAGCCTCTTCAAGTTCGACTTCCATCTCCGCCGAATTGGTCACAAAGTACGGTGAGAGGTAACCTTTATCGAACTGCATTCCTTCAACGAAATCCAGTTCGGTCTGGGTCGATCGCCCTTCCTCGACTGTGATAACGCCATCTTTGCCGACTTTATCGACGGCATCGGCGAGCAGTTCTCCGATGGTCGGGTCGTTATTGGCACTGATGGTACCAACCTGGGCGATTTCTTCCTTGCTTTTGACCTGTTTACTTTGATCCTGTAGTTCTTTAACGACGGCGTCAGCAGCGTCGTCAATTCCTCGTTTCACGGCCATAGGATTTGCGCCGGCTGCGACTGCTTTCAATCCTTCACGGTAAATGAGTTCTGCCAGAACGGTTGCAGTAGTAGTTCCGTCTCCAGCCTCGTCGCTGGTGCGGGTCGCTACTTCGTTCACCATTTTGGCGCCCATGTTCTCGAATTTGCCTTCCAGCTCTATCTCTTTGGAGACGGTGACACCGTCTTTGGTGACATTGGGGCTTCCGTAACTTTTCTGCAGGATGACGTTGCGGCCCGTTGGACCCATCGTAACTCGCACGGCATCGGCGAGTTTTTGGATCCCGTTTAGCATTTGTTTACGGGCATCGTCGCTGTAAATTAATTGTTTGGCCGCCATATTCTTTTTTTACCTCCTGAAGGCGATAGGTATGATGTTGCCAAATTTTCTAAGGGAATTTATTCTTCCAGGATAGCGAGCAAGTCTGTTTCGCTCATGATTTTGACGTCTTTCTCACCAACCTGTACATCGGTTCCGCTGAACTTTCCAAAGATCACGACATCTCCAACCGAAACGTTCAATCCGGCCCGTTCTCCGTCCTCGAGCAGTTGTCCCGGTCCGGCAGCGATAATCTTGCCCTTTTGCGATTTTTCCTTTGCCGAATCGGGAAGGAATATTCCTCCAGCTGTTTTGTCTTCGCTCTCAATCGGTTCCACAACCACTCGATCGTCCAGGGGCCTGATCTGAATGTCTTGCTTTTTAGCCATTTGTTTTAAAGACCTCCGTCAGGAAATATTTTTTAAGATGATTTGGAGGGCCGGGCTTCGGCCCGGCCTTTGGGTGATTTGGCATTACCTTTACATGCCGGGCATACCTCCGCCCATACCACCCATGCCACCCATACCGCCCATACCGCCCATGCCACCCATGCCGCCAGGAGCAGCTCCGCCCATGCCGGGAGCACCGCCTGGGCCGCCAGGACCGCCAGGCATCTCTTCTTCTTTTCCGGGCAATTCGGTGATAAGACATTCGGTAGTGAGCAAAACGCCGGCCACACTGACGGCGTTCTGAAGAGCGGAGCGGATGACTTTTGTCGCGTCAATTACTCCGGATTTTACAAGGTCGCAAAACTCCAGTTTTTGGGCATCAAAGCCAAAAGAATAATTGTCTTCTGAAAGGATTTTTTGGACGACGACCTCGCCTTCTTCTCCGGCGTTGCTGGCTATCGAGCTGGCCGGTGCGGCCAGAGCCTTCTTCAGAACTTCGATAGCGGCCGATTCTTCGCCGGGCAACTCAAGGTTTTCCAGGACAGAGGATGCTCTCAGTAGCGCAACACCACCGCCGGGCAGGATGCCTTCTTCTGCTGCGGCCTGGGTAGCGTTAAGCGCATCTTCAACACGAGCTTTCTTTTCTTTCATCTCGGTTTCACTCACGGCGCCCACGTTAATCTGGGCGACTCCGCCTCCGAGTTTTGCCAATCTTTCCTCGAGTTTCTCGCAATCATAATCGCTTGTAGTTTGCTCGATTTCGCGTTCGATCTGTGTGCAGCGGGCTTCAATTTCGGATTCCGAGCCAGCCCCACCGACAATAATGGTATCGTCGTCGGTAACGGTAACCTTTTCCGCCCGCCCGAGGTCGTTGATATCCACGTTTTCAATTTTAATCCCCAATGATTCAAAAATAGGACGAGCGCCCGTCAGGATGGCGATATCTTCCATTATCGACTTCCGGCGATCGCCATATCCCGGGGCTTTGACCGCACAGCAATCGACCACACCGCGCATTTTATTCACCACGAGAGTGGCGAGGGCTTCATCTTCAACGTCTTCACTGATGATCAAAACGGGTTTGTCCTGTTGGCTGAGTCGTTCGAGGAATTCGACAAGCCCGGAAGCCGAGCTGAGTTTTTCCTCAAATACCAGCACCAGACAGTCTTCAAGGACGCATTCCATCCTGTCCTCGTCGGTTATGAACTGAGGTGAAAGGTAGCCCCTATTGAACTGCATACCTTCCACGACATCGACATAGCTGTCGAGGGCCCGTCCTTCTTCGACGGTTACGACCCCGGTTCGACCGACCTGGTCCATGGCATCGGCGATCATCTGACCAATTTCGGCGTTGTTATTGGCCGCGATACTGGCGATAGCCTGAATATCATCGCTGTCGCCGACCGGTTTGCTTTGTTGCTTGAGTTCTTCGACGACGGCGTCAGCCGCTTTCTGCAGGCCACGGCGCAACGACATGGGGTCAATGCCGCTGACCACCCGTTTCATGCCTTCTGTGGCGATGGCTTCGGCGAGCACAGTTGCCGTTGTGGTGCCGTCTCCCGCATCATCGCCCGTCTTGGATGCTGCTTCTCGGGTGAGACGCGCTCCAAGATTCTCTTCTTTATCGGTCAATTCGATATCTTCCGCAACGGTAACCCCGTCTTTTGTGACTTTCGGGCTTCCGTAACTCTTATCAAGCACGGCGGTACGGCCGCGCGGACCAAGCGTCGACTTCACGGCCCGGGCAAGTTTCTGGACTCCCTCCAGTATTTTCTCGCGGGCCTGCCGTTCATAAACTAGTTGCTTCGCTGGCATCCTCGTAATCCTCCAAGATTTCAAGTGGATGCGAAAAGTTTTGAAAACACACTTATTCCGCAACGCTGGAACCAAATTATAGGCGCAAACTCTGTGCCAATAAATTTAAATTCGGATCTCCTTCGGTGCCTGCGACTCCGAAACCCACCGATACCGTGACCTGGTTTTGCTGAAAGCATCTGAACATTGTCGTTTCCGCCCGTGTGCCCGGTTCCGGGACGCTGGAGCTACTGTCAATCCGACAGAACAAAGGCCTGCCATTGCAGATGCCTGTCAATATGGCAGCGGACGGCGTGGGTGTTCAGCGGCCTTTTTTCATGCTGATACGGCGGGAGGCTGCCGACAGTTCGGAATGGAATTTCCGGGCAATAGTGGTGAAAATCCCCCGGTGAATAATTTTTTGGCCTTCTTCGTTGGGATGGAGTTGGTACGAACTCTTGTTTTCGGGAGACGGGCGGAAAAGGCGTTCCCATTTTTCCTCCAGCATGAACCGCGAGTATATATCGGCTACCGGGAGCCCTTTTCGAAGTCCCGTTTTTTTGATGATACGGGCATAATGATGGGACAGTTTGGGGCGCAGAGGAAGCGGTGGGGGAGTTATCAGAATTATATAAGCCCGGCTCTGGCTCAAAGCCTGGTCGAGAGCAGCAATCAGGTATGCCTCAAAAGCTTCATGAGGGACAGTATTGACGACAGATTCGGGTTGCCCCACGAGAATGATGAGATGGGGGCCTGATTCACTTATGCTTTGTTGCATTTCAAGAAAACGCCGAGTGGGAGGGAATTCCTCTCCGCTTTTCAGCTGTGGTTTCTTTACTTCGAAACGAAGCGGATTATAAGTGTTTCGCAAAGCGTTTGTGAGCATTGTGATATAGCTCGGCCGTTTCGGGGAGGCCCCGGAAGGTCCCGACAGCCCGGAATCAAGCACCAAGATGCGGCACACGCCATTTTTGGGCGAAAATA
The DNA here is from genome assembly GCA_046538485.1 of Candidatus Brocadiia bacterium. GTDB lineage: Bacteria > Planctomycetota > Brocadiia > SM23-32 > SM23-32 > JBKHIT01. Next base: position 64,708 of record JBKHIT010000007.1, read on the forward strand.
TTTGTCTCTGAGGAACGTTCTTAATCTTTGCGTCAGCAATGCGAAGCACGACCAGGCGGCCTTGTCGATCCCTGAGATTGTGTGCTCGGTCCTGTTTGAGGCGCATCAGTGGACGGTCTGTGCTGAGAGCAGCCAGGGTTTTTTCTGTTGTCGAACGGCCATGGAGTAGAAGTCGGAAAGTAAGGTACAAATCGCCTTTTGGAAGGGCGGCGCTGGTTTCGATCGGCAGCCAGCCACCTTGCAGCCCCGGAGAGGGACGGAGTTCTTCTATAAGGCGTTTGTCCCGCCTTGATTTGATTTTCACGCCTGAGTTCGTTTTCGAGACGGTTTCCAGGACGACGTCTCGCTTCAAATTACTTTTGTTTTTGAGATAAAGTTTGATTTTAGCTTTTTCACCGGCCGGTAGTATGGGGAATTCGCTTTCAAAGGCGATTTGCATCCTCAAATTCATTTGTTTGACGGGTTCGGGGGCATGGGTCACACGCCGCTTAATTCGTGCCTGTTTGCCCTTTTTGTTTCTTATCGTAAGCGTAACCCGGTACGGTTTCTGCCGCGGGAATTCGTGGTCGGTCGTTCTCCCTGTGGCAGTTGTACCGTCGCCGAAATCCCATTGGTAGGTGAAGCGACTTTCGCTCTCGGGGGGTTCGCCGGATCTGCTTTCGAAATGGTGACGTGGGAATTTCAGCTCGTCGCCATTGACATGGAGGTTGTACCGATGGCGGGAGATGAAGAACGGATTAAGATCAGCGCCCAGCACTTCACGGCCCTTTATTTCTGCGGGCAGAAATTTTACAAAAGCGCGCGGCGGCACGGTCACAATAGCGTCAGATGATGGCCCCTGCCATCCCAGTTTGGCCAGCTGGGCTCCGCCGTTCTCCACGTGATAGTAGTGCAGCCGGTAAACGCCTCGTTTAATCGGCTCAGCGGTGGTCCTGACTGCTTTGGGATGCGTTGGATCGCGCCAGCTCTCACTCGGTACTCCCACTTTTCGTTCGCAATGCAGCAGTTCTTCTTCGCCCAATTGAAGGTCAAATGACGCAAAATCATCCGCGTTGAGGGCGAAAGTGTACTGGCCTGTTTCCGGGAGATAAATGGTTCCTTCATAGATGCTCAAATAATAATCGTTGCGTCCGAATGGGTTTTCAAGATCGTTGATATGCCGCCATTCTTTCTTCCCGCACTTTTCAAGATCGGCCCCCAGCAGGTAATCCAGATGCGCAAGATTGCGAAATACGCCATTTTGCAACAATCGGGTTTCAAGAGTTAACCCGCCAAGGTGCCGATCCCACTGATGTGAGACACGAGGGGCTTTTTTATTGCCGTAGTAAATAAAAAACTTTTCCCGATCGGGCGGAACGAAAAACAGTACGCTCAGAGAGCCGTCTTGGAACTTTTCCACATTGTGTGGGAGGATCTGTCCCGAGGCATCCAGTACCCGCACGTCGCGGCCGTCTTTGGCACAGAGGGAGCTTTGTTCGCGGAGTTCAGCACGGACCGTGTTGATTCCTCCCCGCCGCTCTTTTTCGACGACACCGACCTCAAGCCGGTATTTCCAGTTTTTGTTCCACCACTTATCGGCGGAAAAGCCGAGCGAGGGAAAAACACAGATGAGAGACAAAAGAGAGACCAACCGCAATAACAGGCCGCGATGGCGGAGGTCGGCAAACACGTTATGTACCCCGATGGATTGTTCGCACCGCTTGGGGATCACTTCAGAGCAGTTTTTCTTTCAGAGATCGCAATAGCTCAATGGCTTTTTCAATGTCTTTCACCTGTTGTTCACCGCTGATCTCGCGTTCGATGGTCAGCGGGCCTTCGTATCCCAGATCGACGAGGGTGCGCATATACTCTTCGATATTAACATCTCCTTCGCCCAGGGGAACTTCTTCGCCCCATTCCACGCCAGGATTGCCGCTCCCCACAGCGTCTTTGCAGTGGCAGCTCCGCACGTATTGACCCACTTTGCGCAGGGCTTCAAGCGGTTCCCCGCTCCCATACAGGATCATGTTAGCGGGATCAAAATTCACGCAGAGATTATCTCTTCCCACTTCTTCAATCAGTGTCAGCAAAGTGGACGCGGTTTCCTGCCCGGTTTCCAGGTTGACTGTCAGGTCCATCGCTTTGCAGTATTCGCAGAGGCCCTTCAGGATCCCGACGATTTCAGCGAACTCGTCCGAATCGGTATCTTCGGGCACAAAACCCACGTGAATTCCAATACCGGGGGCGTCTACCGCGGAAGCGAAATCGGCGATGTCTCGCGTTTGGCGGACTCTCTTTTCACGTGTCTCCGGTGGCACAAGTCCCACTGTTTCCCGCACGGCTTCAATGGTCGCATAGCTTTCACCGGGGTAGCCGCAGAAAACCAATGTGATATCGATATGAGCCTCATTGAATTGTTTGCAGACTTGTTCGGCGTGCTGGGGGGTACGCAGGTCGGGCGGGGGAGCGTGTACCTGAACGGTCGGAACGCCCATTTTCTGGACAGCATCTAATCCAGCTCCAAGACCTGCCCCGATGGAAGTGAAAACTCCCAGCGGCATAATTTCTTTGGTACTCATACGAGTCTCCTTCATACAAGATGTAAAGACCATTTAAATGCTCTTGGAGCGGGGTGTCAAGCTTAAGAACATCGGGTTTTGTCCCCGTGGACCCGAACGGCCGCGGCGAAAATACGCTTACCGAAAGCAATTCAAGGTTGCGGTGCTTTCTCTTGTGCAGCACTTTGATATTCTCGATTGTGTAGTATATCATCAAACGCTCTACTTTCCATCCGGCAGTGTCCAAAACGAGAGGTATTCAACTGATGGTAATGCGTTGGTTCAGACGAAATAAGAAAATTTTGATGGCCGGACTCGTTGTGTTGCTTATGGTCAGCTGGGGCGCGCTCCCTGCTTTGCGGTCTATTGCCACGAGGAGCAAAGGCGTACGGGGTCAGATCCGGGGAGAAAAAGTAACCCAGATTGAACTCAATGAGGCCGCGCGGGATCTTCAAACACTCATAAAAACAGGTCTTGCGAGATTATTCCCCCGCCCGATCGGATCTTTCATTTTCCAGGGCGATCGTCCCCAGGCAAGCCTGGATGCTATTTGGCGTTATCTCGTTCTGGTGCGGGAAGCTAAAGCCGCCGGTATTAAAGTGACACAACAGGAGGTGCGGGGACTTCTTGCTCTGAGGTCCTTTGGAGATAATACGCAGGAACTGCGCGAAAAAATCGGAAAGCAACTCGAAGCCAATCCGGAAATCAATGCGGCTTTACCGGAACTGTTTCGCATCAGCAAGCTGCTTTCCTACTGGCTCAGTTCTGTCCAGTTGAGTGATGCTGAGCTGTGGCTCAAGTATCGTTACGAGGGTGAAGCAGTCAAATTCAAGTTCGTCAAAATCAGCCCTGCGCCGTTCAAGGAACGAGTTGATGTGGAGACGGAAGAGCTCCGGCAGTTTTACGAAGAACATAAAGATAAACGTCGCAATTTGTCTCAAGGGGTAGTGGGATACCAGGCCCCGAAACGTATTAAACTGGAGTTTGCTCTGGCTTCGTATGAGAAACTGGCAAAGAGCCAAACAGTTACAGATGAGGAAGTCGAGGTTTATTACGAGGAACATAAGAGCGAATTCGAGAAGGAAACAGAGCAAGAAGAGTCGTCTGAATCGGACTCTAAAACTGAGGCCGGGGAGGATCCAGAAAAGACCGAATCGGAGGGCGATTCGGGTGTCTCGACTGAAAATGGTGGAAACACGGAACAGATTGAGATCGGCGGCGAAACCGCGGAAGAAAAAGGACCTGTCTATAAACCGCTGGATGAGGTAAGTGACGAAATTCGCGAGAAAATCCGAGACAGAAAAGCGCGAGAAGCTGCCAGAGAGAAAGAAGAAAAAGTTTGGAAAGACCTCGCCAAAGTAGCCGACCGCTACGAGGATGAACCTTTACCGCTTGAGCAGATGGCTAAAAGGCATGATCTCGACTATGAGCTCGTAACGGTGGATGAGGAAAGGACGTACGTTTCTCAACAGGAACTGGCGGAAGTTCTGCCCGGAGGCCGAAGCCTGGCCGGGTCGATCTTTAGCGATAATCTTGAAGTCAACATTACCGCGCGGAAGGATACTTCGGAAGGGATGGTCATTTTCCAGGTGCTGGGCAAGCGACCACCGCGCCCGAAACCGTATGAAGAAGTCACCGAGCAGGTCCGTGCAGATCTGATCGCCCAAAAAGCATTGGACCGGGCGAAGAAAGCAGGACTGAAACTCAAAGATAAAGCCCAGCAGAGTTCGTTAAAAGACGCTGTGGAAGAGATGGAAAAACGCCTGGTGAGTTTGCTTGGAAAACCCGGGGCTGCGGAGGAAGAAAAAATGGACGAGGAGGGGAAGGAGAAGACAGATGAAAGCGCAGGCCAAAAGGAAGCTGAAAAAGGTAAAACGGTGGAAGAATCGGCGGATGAAGAAAAAACAAAGAGTAAAGCCCGGTACCTGCGGGTTCAGGAGTCTGATTTCGTACAGCGAGGGAGCCCATACGTGGAGCAAATTGGCGTAGTCGTCGAAAATGTTGTGGAAACAGCATTCGAGCTGGAACGCAATCAGATTGAAACGGTGGTAGAAACAGGGGCTCAGTCGGCTTGTTACGTAATCCAGAAATTGGGGCAGCAAGAAGCTTCTCAGGAGGGTTTCCATCAGCGGGCGCAAATGCAAAAAATGCTCGGGAAATTCCGCCGTCAGCGACGTGCTATCGATAGTTTTCTGCAGCGCTTGATCGACGAATCTCCCGTTCCGGAGACCGAAAAAGAAGAGGAGTAGGTGCGATGGAGGTGGTTCGATGGCCGGCGGAAAGCGATTGGCCATACGAGCGTGGCGCATGCACGCTGGGGGTTTTTGACGGTGTGCACCTGGGGCATCAAAAAGTTTTGTGGCGGGTCGTGGATGAGGCGAAAAGCCGGGGTATGCCTGCGGTGGTCATTACGTTTGATCGGCATCCTGGCCTGACTCTGGGGGAACCGGGTGAACCTTTCATTACAGCTCTGGAGCATCGGCTCTGCCTTTTCGAGGATCTCGGACTCGACGGCTGTGTGGTGATTGAGTTTGACGAAGAAGTTGCCCGGATTGGGGCCAGAGACTTTGCACGCAAAATGTTCGGTGACCTCATTGAGGCCAAAGTTGTCGTTATCGGGTTTGACTCGAAATTCGGGAAGGGAGGGGAAGGGGATATCGAGACGCTCAGGAATATGCAGGATGAGCTCGGTATCGAAGTTTACGAAGTTCCGTCCATACGCGTTGATGGGGAAGTGGTTTCCAGCACGGCGATCCGAGAGGCTGTGCGAGAGGGGGACCTTGAACGGGCCGAGCGATTGTTGGGACGACCCTATTCAATGTATGGAACGGTCGTCCACGGAGCGGGTCTCGGCCATGAGATGGATTGTCCGACGGCCAATCTCGAAGTGCACCATGAGCTTTTTCCAAAAGAAGGCGTTTATGCTACCTGGCTTCACTACAGGGGTAACCGTTGGGAATCGGTAACGAGTGTCGGAACACGGGAAACGATTGAGTGGTTGGACGAACATCCTCCTGTTATTGAAGTTCATGTTTTGGGAAAAGAAGTCGATCTTTATGGGGAAGATGTGGAAGTGGTGTTCGTTGACTGGATTCGGGAACAACGTAAATATGAGAGGGTCCAGGAGTTGAAAGAACAACTTCCAAGAGACTGTGCGGCGGCGACCGAAAAGCTGAACCGTTGAGAGGGGGTTTCGTTTGACAGTTCGGGGGACCGTTTGTATATTCATCAAGGTGGGTGGTCATTCTTCGACACAGGGATTTAGAGAATGGCAGCACAGAAATGACCTTTGTATCTGTTTGTGTCGAAACTGACTGTGAGCGAGCAGAAAACTGGACTGCAACTTTCACTTTGAGGAGACGTAATTATGGCTATCAGGGTTGGCATCAATGGCTTCGGCCGCATCGGCCGACTGGCATTTCGTTTGATGCGCGAAAGAGACAACTTTGAGGTCGTAGCGATCAATGACCTGTCAGGACCAGAGAACCTTGCTTATCTGCTGAAGTACGACAGTGTTCATGGAAGGCTTGATGAAGAAGTGACGGCCACAGAAAATTCCATCGTGGTGGACGGCGATGAATATCCCGTTCTCTCGATCAAGGATCCGAAAGAGCTGCCCTGGGACGAAGAGGATGTGTATTTCGCAATTGAATCTACCGGCGTGTTTCGTAATCGTTCCAGTGAAAAAGGAGGTTATGGTGACCACCTGGAAGCGGGAGCTGAAAAAGTTCTCCTGACAGTCCCGGCGAAAGACGAGATCGACGCGACAATCGTCCTGGGCGTAAATGATGAGGAACTCGGTGCCGATGACCTGTGCCTTTCAAATGCATCTTGTACGACCAACTGCCTCGGCCCGATCACAAAAGTGTTGAACGACGAATTCGGGATCGAAAAAGCGCTGATGACGACCTGCCACGGTTACACGAACAATCAATCAACATGTGACCAGATCCACTCGAAAATGCGTCGTGGCCGCGCAGCTGCGGTGAATATTATTCCCACGACGACAGGCGCTGCGAAGGCTATCGGTAAAGTGATCAGTGAACTGGATGGTAAGATTGATGGAATGGCTCTGCGAGTGCCCGTGCCCTGCGGGTCCATCGTGGATCTTGTGGCATCAGTGGGGCGCGAAACCTCTGTCGAAGAGGTCAATGAGGCGATGAAAAAGGCTGCCGATGGTCCGATGAAGGGGATTCTGGAGTATTCGGAGGACCCGCTTGTCAGCACCGATATCCTCGATAATCCCGCCAGTTCGATTCTTGATTCTGAGCAGACTATGGTCGTCGGTAACCTGGTCAAGGTGCTCAGCTGGTACGACAACGAGTGCGGATATTCCACCCGGGTCATCGATCTTATGGAGAAAGCGGCCGCGCTCTAACGGTTGCCAATCCAGAAATATCAGCACTGAAATGAATAAGCAAAAAGGATGCCTCCAGGCGAGGCGTCCTTTTTCTTAGTCGGAACGGCAGAAAGAAAGTTCCAGTATTGCGAGCGCGATGCCCATCGGCGCAGGGTTTGCGGATCCCGAAAATATTTAATACCGTTGTGGTGACCGTAATCTTCCCATCGTTAAGGAATACAACAAAAGTGGGCAGCAGCCAGAGTGGCAAACTGTCTACCAGGTCCAGGAGAAAAAGAAATGAAGACTATTGAGGATTTGGCAGATTCTATTGGCGGGAAACGCGTGCTTATGCGCGTGGATTTTAACCTGCCGCTCGATAAGGAAACCGGTGAGATCACAAACGACCTGCGCATCCGACAGGCCCTGCCCACCGTCCAGTACGCCCTCAAGCGAAATGCTCGGACAATCTGCATGAGTCATCTGGGACGTCCGAAAGGCGAAAAAGACCCGGCGCTGAGTCTCGAACCCGTTGCCGAGCGGTTTTCGGAGCTGCTGGGCGCTCCGGTGAAATTCGCTCCCGACTGCGTGGGAAACGAAGTTGAGGAGATGGTGAACGAGCTTGAAGACGGTGAAGTCTTGCTGCTTGAGAACCTGCGGTTCCATGCCGGAGAAAAAGCCAACGACGAAGATTTCGCGCAGTCACTGGCCTCTCTCGGGGACTATTTTGTGAACGATGCTTTTGGAACCGCGCACCGAGCGCATGCCTCGACGGTCGGCGTGGCACAGAATCTGCCGGCCGTGGCGGGATTCCTCATCGAAAAGGAGGTCGATGTTTTGTCAACCGTTTTGAAGAATCCCGAGAAACCGTTTGTGGCGGTTATGGGCGGTGCCAAGGTCAGCGACAAGATCGAAGCAATACGAAACCTGCTCAAACTGGCGGACCGGCTGCTCGTGGGTGGTGCGATGGCTTACACGTTTCTCAAAAGTCAGGGTAGAGATATCGGCAATTCGATGGTCGAGGATGAGAAACTTGATCTGGCCGGGGAGCTTCTGGCGGAAAGCGGCGAGAAAATCAGGCTCCCAATCGACCACGTCTGTGCCGAGGAGATCAACGAGGATGTGGAACCGCAGACGGTCGGTGTGGTCGATATACCCGACGGTCTGATTGGGCTTGACATCGGTCCCCAGACCGCGGAACTCTACGCTCAAGAGGTCCGACAGGCCCGGACGGTGACCTGGAACGGGCCCCTCGGCTATTTTGAGATCGATGCCTTTTCTGAAGGGACTCGCTCTCTCGCGCGCGCCGTGGCAGAATGCGATGGAATGACAGTTGTTGGCGGTGGAGAGACCGGGGAGAGCGTGGAAGAACTCGGCCTGCAGGATGAAGTCAGCCATGTTTCCACGGGCGGTGGTGCTTGTCTGGAGTTTCTTTCTGGCAACGAACTGCCGGCTCTGGCCGTTCTGAAATAAGGAACATTTATTGTGACCCCGATACCGGATATAAAGATTGCGCCGGCCATCATGGATTCGGATCTGGCGCACCTGGCCCGTTCCCTCCAGGAGGTGGAATCGGGCGGGGCCGATCTGATCCACGTCGACATTATGGATGGCCACTTTGTGCCGTCGTTTGTCGGCGGACCGCGGGTTCTGGCCGCGATGGATGCCAGCACGCAGCTGCCCCTTGATGTGCACTTGATGGTGAGCAATCCCGATACGGCGGTCGACTGGTTTTTGGAAGCGGGAGCGGATATTATTTTGTTCCATCCAGAGACCAGTGAAGATCCAATGGAAGTGATAGATCGAATCCACGAGGCCGATTCGCGTGCCGGTTTGGCCTTGAAACCAAAAGAGCCTGCGCTTGTTATTGAGCCCTTCGCGGATAAAATCGAATGCGTAATGGCGATGACCGTGGAACCGGGATTCAGCGGACAAAAATTTATGGAAGAAGGATGCCGCAAAATTCCGGAATTGCGTGAAATGTGCGGAAACAATGTAGACGTATATGTTGATGGTGGTATTAATGGGGAAACCGCTCCTGTTGCCGTGAAATACGGTGCCAATGTTCTTGCGGCCGCAAGTGCAATTTTTTCCGCAGAGATTGCTCCGCCCCGGGCAATAAGTTATCTGAGAAAAGTGGCCGAGGAAGCACGCCAGTAGATTTTATTTGAGGCTTGAATCGACATGCGATTTTTTCGCAAAAAAAAGCCTGTCCCGGACGGCATTTTTATGAAATGCGAGGGTTGCGGTGAAATGGTGTACCGCAAGAATGTCGAGGAAGGCCTTCAGGTTTGTCCTGAATGTAATTACCATTTCCCGATTGGGGCCTGGGACAGAGTTCGGATGCATACAGATGAGGGCTCTTTTGTGGAGTTTGGGCGGGAACTCATAACGGCCGATCCGCTGAATTTTGTGGCGGAAAAAGCTTACGCTGACCAGATCGAATCCGATGTTGAAACAACCGACCTCAACGAGGCGATTGTCTGCGGAGAGTGCAGAATTGAGAATATCCATGTGGTATTTGCCTCCATGGATTTTGGTTTCCGGGGCGGGAGCATGGGCAGCGTGGTCGGAGAAAAAGTGACACGCGCCGCGGAACGTTCTCTTGAAAAAAAGATACCCCTGGTAACGGTCTCCAGTTCCGGGGGAGCCAGAATGCAGGAAGGTGCGCTGAGTCTGATGCAGATGGCAAAAACCTGTGCGGCGCTGCAAAGGTTGGGAGATGCGCGGATCCCCTACATCAGCGTGATGGCGCACCCGACAACAGGCGGGGTGACGGCAAGCTGGGCATCGATGGGCGATGTGATCATTGCAGAACCGGGGGCTCTGATCGGTTTTGCCGGGCGGCGTGTCATCGAGCAAACTGTGAAAGAGGAATTGCCAGAAGATTTTCAGACGGCTGAATTCCTGATGGAACATGGTTTTCTGGATAAAATCGTCCAGCGGAACGATATCAAAAAAACGGTGGCAGGAATCCTTGACTATCTGGATTCTGACGGATCCTCGAGAGCCGGGGAAGCTTCGGGATAGCGTGAGGGATGGCGCAGCTGGTACGAGACGTGAACCTGGTCGAGTTTATAATCCACTGTAAGAGCATACATAATTGCGTTGATGGCCAGGCGCATTGCTTTCTCCCGATCGGAAGATTTTCCCGAATCGAGTTTATATGTCCATTGACCCTCGCCTTTGCCTTCAAGAGCTCCGGAAAGATCGTTCGGTGAATAAATCAAACACGCCCGGCCGTCCACTGTGATCGCTTCAAGGTTGGGATCAACTTCAAACCGACCGACGGCTTCTTTGAGGTAGTAGAAGGAATGGTAGACCGCGTGTTCTTCCGGCAACGGTTTCAGTGTCCGAGCAGGGAAAATACGTTTTAATTCTCGCGTAAGGGAAGCTTTAAAAGGGGAATTTTCTTTTCCCGAGCCATCATCTGCGAAAATCGTCCCACCAAAACGCAAAAAACGCCGCAAATGTTTCACGCTTTTTTCGGAAAAGGAGTCAAAAGCTCGGTTCCCATTCATCCACAGAAATGGATGATCGAAAAGCTCGTCTCTCATTGGGGCAACAGGCACGGGTTCGAAAGCAACTTTGATGCTGGTTCGGAGGTCTATTTCAGAGAGAATTCTTTGGGGCGTAAAGGGGCGACTATTCCAGCCGCCGTTGTGGCGCAGGAGAGCGAATTTGAACAGACTCGCATCTCCCATGGCAGCGACACGCCGCAAGATGGGGACGGTTCCACCAGCGCTCATGATGACGGCTTTTAGAAATTGGCGGCGTGTGGTCATATATGTCTCCTTTTCTATCTGCCTATGGTATGTCCTGAACGGATTTACCGCAAGGTGGCTGCGGCTGTCTTTTTCCGCAAACTTGCGTGTTTAGACGAGGGGACGTACAATACAGGTAGTATTGGCTTATGGGCCTTCTTGAATAGGAGGATTTCCGGCGGGAAGTTGTGGTGTAATTTTCCCTGGATTGAGAAAGACGGAAGTCATGTTTGAGCTTCAACTTGAAGGACATTTTTCAGCAGCACACCGGCTCAGAGAATATGAAGGAGCCTGTGAGAAACTTCATGGTCACAACTACCGCGTGCAGGTTTTCCTGCGAGGCGCCGAGTTGAACGATTTGGGCATGTTGATCGATTTTGGGGACGCCAGGGAGGCGCTGGACGCCGTTCTTGGGCGACTGGATCACGAGTATCTCAACGAGATAGAACCGTTTGATGAGTTGAATCCCAGCACCGAACATATCGCCCGGCACGTGGCAGAAAGTCTTGACGATCGGTTTCCTGCGGGAGTGAGTGTCGTGCGCGTGACATGTTGGGAATCGGAAAAGTCCGCAGCCAGTTACTTAAAAGAAGGGAATTGACGATAATAGCATCACGAAACTGAGAGTGAAATAATGGCTTCGGACAAAAAAAAATGTGATATTTGTGGAAGACGCGAGGCGACGATTCACCTCACCGATTTTGTCGATGGACAACCTGTGGAAAGGGATTTGTGCGAAGAATGTTATGCGGAGCAAGATGGAGTCCCGCCAGTTTCATCGTCGCAGATTTTCCAGCAGCTTGTGGGGGCCCTGGCCCCTGAACTGGAGGAAGCTACGAACAAAAAATGTCCTGAGTGCGGTATCTCATATCTTGAGTTTCGTCAGACCTTGAGGTTTGGTTGTCCCAATGATTACGAATTTTTTAGCGAGCAGCTGGATGATTTGCTTAAGCAGTTGCATGGTGCGACCCGACATGTCGGTCGACTCCCCAGCGGTGCGGCGCAACGGGGAAGTTCGCAAGCTCGCATCCAGGTGCTTAAGCGGGAGCTGGATGAAGCTGTCGAGCGGGAAGATTTTGAGAAAGCAGCTCGTTTTAGAGATCGGATTCAAGAATTGGAGCAAGACAGTGATCGAAACGTTGAGAAATAAAATGGGAGAGTGGCTGAGCGGTGGCCCGGAGGAAGACGTGGTCATAAGCAGCCGGATCCGATTGGCCCGAAATGTTTCGGAGTATCCCTTTATTTCCCGAGCGAGTGGCCGTGAGGTCGCTCGAATCGAAGAGGTACTTCATAACAAGATTATGAAAGCGGACTTCGGTGAATCCGTTCAGTACTATCGGTTAGATCGGCTTGATCCCGTCTATCGGGAACTGCTTGTGGAACGGCATCTGATAGGTCTCAACCATGCCGAAGCGGATTGGGTCCGAGGGGTGGCGTTTAACGAGGACGAGCGGATGAGCCTGCTGGTGAATGAAGAAGATCATCTTCGCATGCAAGCCATACGCGGCGGGCTTCGTCTGAGAGAGGCATGTAAGAGAGTTTTTGATGTCGAAGCCATCCTGGCAGAAATGGTCCCTTTTGCATTTTCAGCCCGATACGGCTATCTGACTGCTTGCCCGACAAATGTGGGTACGGGGATGCGAGCAAGCGTAATGCTGCATTTGCCCGCTCTGGTGATGTCCCGCGAAATGGACAAAGTTTTGCAGCTTTCACAAGAAGACGGCCTCATTGTGCGAGGATTATATGGAGAGGGAACTCAAGCTTCGGCGGACCTTTATCAGATTTCGAATCAGTTGTCTTTGGGCGTGACGGAAGAGGAAGTGTTGCAGGCGGTCTCGGTCGCAACGGAGCAGGTGGTTGAGCTGGAGCGGGAATCGCGAGAGGACCTGGCTAAACGGTACCAGAAGCGGCTTTCGGAACGGATTGATCGGGCATATAGGTTGTTGAAATCGGCGTCGATGATATCTTCTGAAGAAGCCTTGAATTTGCTTTCGCAGGTGCGCATGGGAATCGAACTTGGATTGGTTAAACAGATCGATGACGAAACGGTTCGGGAGCTGGTTCTCTTGACTTTGCCTGCGCATCTTCAGACAATGGTACAAGGTAAGGAAACTGATAGGTTGGAGCGTAACGAACTGAGAGCATCATATCTCAGAGAACGCCTTATTAATTGAATATAAGCGGTCATTCGGAGACTGAGAAAAAAAGATGTACGATAGATTCACGGAAAAAGCCAAGAAAGTTATAAGTTACGCAAAACAAGAGGCCCAGCGGTTGGGGCATGAATATATCGGTACCGAACATTTGCTTCTCGGCGTGCTCCGGGAAGGTACCGGCATGGCCTATACTATTCTCCAAAGGCTGGATGTCGATCCTAAACGAGTCCGACTTGAAATCGAAAAGCGTGTCCGACACAGCGCCGAAGGCGTTGATTCGGGACAACAATTTCCGTTTGCTCCAAGAGCTCGCAAGTCGATTGAATACGCGGTAGAAGAGGGGAAAAGACTCGGCCAGAATTACGTTGGTACGGAACATATTCTGCTGGGTTTATTGAGAGAGGCAGAAGGAATTGCCTCAAAAGTCATCCGGAATTTTGGGGTTGAATTTGAAGATGTGGAGGAGCAGCTATTTGAGCTTCTGGGCCCCGAACTCGATGCCGATGAAGAAGATGAATTTGATGAACGAGAAGAAGATTCAAAGAGCAAAACCCCTGCTCTCGATTCGTTCGGGCGGGATATGACGGAACAGGCCCGTGAAAACGAACTCGATCCGGTGATCGGACGTGACCAGGAAATTGAGAGAGTGATTCAAGTCCTGTGCCGTCGCAAAAAGAATAACCCGGTCTTGCTGGGCGAAGCCGGGGTGGGGAAGACCGCTATTGTTGAAGGACTTGCCCAGAGGATCGTCTCGAATAACGTTCCCAGCATCCTCCGTGCTCGGCGAATCGTGACGCTCGATCTCGCTTTGATGGTGGCCGGCACGAAATACCGCGGCCAGTTTGAAGAGCGTATCAAGGCGGTTATGCAGGAGGTCAAGAAGGCCCATAATGTCATCATTTTTATCGATGAATTGCACACTCTGGTGGGAGCGGGTGGTGCCGAGGGAGCTATCGATGCTTCTAACGTGCTGAAACCACCGCTTTCGCGCGGCGAAATTCAGTGTATCGGCGCCAGCACGCCTGACGAATATCGCAAACATGTGGAAAAAGACAGTGCCCTGGAACGTCGTTTCCAGCCGATCATGGTGAGTCCGCCCAACAAACAGGAAACGGTCGATATCCTGCGTGGTTTGCGTGAATGTTATGAGTCTCACCATATGGTCGAGATCACCGATGCAGCGATCCGAAATGCGGCGGATCTTTCAGGACGTTACGTTACCGGACGGTATTTGCCGGATAAGGCCATTGATGTGATCGACGAAGCAGGTGCGCTTGTTCGTCTCCGCTCGATGAGTGTCCCTCCAGAGGTTTCAGAAATCGATTCTCGACTGGACGAACTCGGCGTGGAGTTGGATCAGGCCGTCCAAGAACAGGATTTCGAACAAGCTGTTTTTTTGCGTAACGAACGGGATAAACTGCGGGAACAGAAATCAGAGTGCGAGGAACAACAACTTCTGGATGGTGTCCAGGGCGTTGTGGATGAGGATGTTGTCGCTGAAGTGGTTTCCCGAATGACCGGGGTGCCATTGACGCGGCTCACCGAGGGCGAGGCGGAACGGCTCCTTAGAATGGAAGAAAAACTTCACGAGATGGTCGTCAGTCAGCATGAAGCCGTAGAGGCTGTAAGCCGGGCGATCCGCCGGTCGCGAGCCGGTATGAAAGATCCAAGCCGACCGGTCGCAAGTGTTATCTTTGCCGGCCCAACCGGCGTGGGGAAGACCCACCTCGCACGATCGCTGGCCAAATTCCTCTTCGGCGAAGAGGAAGCGCTGATCCAGGTGGATATGTCGGAGTTTATGGAAAAACACAACGTTTCCAAGCTTGTGGGGGCCCCTCCCGGTTATGTCGGCTATGAGGAGGGGGGACAACTGACCGAACAAATTCGCCGCCGGCCTTACTCAGTGGTTCTCCTTGATGAGATCGAGAAAGCCCATGGTGAAGTCTTCAACATGCTTCTACAGATCATGGAAGATGGCCACCTGACGGATAGTTTTGGTCGGCGTGTGGACTTCCGAAACGTCGTATTGATTATGACATCGAACGTGGGTTCGGAAATTATCCGGAACAGTGCAGGACTCGGATTCCGAAAACAGGATGAGGAAGCCACTTACCAGAAGATCAAAAAACAGGTGATGGAAGAGATCGAAAACCATTTCCGTCCCGAATTTCTGAACCGGCTGGATGATACCATAGTCTTCCGAACTCTCACGCGGGAAGATCTGCAGCAAATCGTACAGCTGGAACTGGACAAAATTATGGAGCGGCTCAGCAGTCACAAAATTGAGCTCGTCGTTACTCAGGGTGCACTTGATGTAATCATTGAGCGAGGTTATAACCCCGATTTTGGTGCACGCCCCTTGAGAAGAGCGCTGGAGTATCTGCTTGAGGATCCGCTCAGCGAGAAGATACTCAAGGGAGATCTGAATACCGGAAAAGTTGTTGCGTATCCTGATGGCGACAAGCTACGCTTCGAATCTGAGAAGGCCGGCGAGACGGAAAGCGATACCAAAGAAGAGACCGCCACAGCGGCGAAGACGTGAGCGTGGCGGCGCTCAACAGTTCGAAGATTTATTCCCAAATACGAGATTCAATCCCCCGAAACTCCAAAGTCAGGAGCCTCGACCTGGGGTTTGTGGTCCAGTAGTGCAAATGGCTTGAGCAACGGCAGTCGGAACAGCCAAATCCCCTTATATTCGCTTCCGCTTCTTTTTGAACCTTGCGATTGAGTTCGCATTCTCCCCCGCCGAGTAGCCAGATAACTGCGGAGTCAATTTTACATCGAGGTTTCAGGTAGTCAATATGCCAATGCTTTTTGCTCTGTGTATTGGAATGACGTTTAAGGCGTTTGCCGATTCCTGAAAGAGCGCTGCCGACATACCCGTAATAGCCCGGCTGAAAAGTCAGTTTTCCTCGCGCGCCGATGCAAATTGATTGCTTTTGCGGACCAAGTTTAAGGACCAGGACATAGAGCCCCGGTTGATTCTCGATATCAGCGTTTTTGGCCGGCATCATTCCAGAGCCCTCGTTGCTCACGATGAGCTTGTTGTTCCAGTTTAATGAATGTTTTACGGTAAGGATGGTTCCATTTTCGCGTGGCGGTCCCAAGACCTTCGCGGATAAGTTTACGATTAACGAAAATTTCGTGTTTGCCACGTGTTACGAAGATATAGGCGAGCGTCCGTCCGTAGTCGTCCCGACGCTGAGGTCCGAATTCGAGTCGAACAGTCCTTCCTGAGGTCCAATCTTGCAGTTTTTTGGTAGCTTCTTTAGCCCAATATTTTACGTGTTTCTGCTGCATAGCAAGCCAGGCTGCCTGACGGTTAAGTTTGTTTTTGTTATGGCTGTCGAGAGTATCAACTCCGATGAGACGTACTTTTTTCGTTCCATCGAGCTGAAGGGTGTCGCCATCATACACGAACGTGACTTTTCCAGTAGGACCATTTTTTACGGCCTGCCGCTTTTGTCCCGACTGAAAAATCCAGAGGAGGCCCATCCCGCCGAAAATACAGAAGAATACAAGTAGAGTTCGTGCATTGATTGAACGATCTTTTTTCCCGTTTGATGAATTCATGGTGAGGGCAAATCTCCAGCAGGAGCAAAGCGTGTCTGTCCGGTCGAACGATAGCTCAGTCCATTATATCTGTCAAGCTGAGATGTTGCTCTTCAGTTCCGGATGGGTTAACATAAGGAAGGTTGAGTGTTTCACAGCGAGGATCTTGTCATGAACGGTGGAAATCTAAACGCTTTTTTTTGTGGGTTGGTTTGTCTTTTTATCGGTATTGCCAGCCCGGGGTGCATCCAGCTTCCCATAAAAGAAGAAGCTGAAGAGGCCGAGGGGCCGCCCCCAATGACTCAGGCTCAGCTCATCAGCTACGCTCAGGCTGAACAGCTCCTCGTCTCGGAAGAGCCTGCCACACGAGAAAAGGCCGCCATTAAGCTATTGGGGATGGGGAGACCAGAAGCAACCGAAGCGGTACTGGAACGCATGCAGAATGCGGAAGATCCACAGGCCCGTGTGGATATGATCAGGGCAGCGGCTTTCTGCCGAGCACACCGATGTTTTGAGGCGATATTGGAATCGATTAAGGACCCCAGTGACAAGGTCAAAAGGGCAGCGGCTGACGCTCTCGGCCATTTTGGCAAATCGGAAGAAATTGAAGCCATGAAAAAAATCGCTGGGGATTCCTCTACTTCCCCGCGTGTGCGCGAGTTGCTTTACCGGTCCCTGGGAGAAGGAATATTTTTGCAGGCAACACCTGTTCTTCTCCAGGGCCTGGATGATTCTCATCCTCAAGCTGCTGAAGCGGCGCTCTGGGCTTTGCGGCATATGTCGGGGCGTAATCTATCCGGGGAACCCGCGCGTTGGGAAAAGTGGTGGGCCGCGAATCGTGCGAGAACGCGAGAAGAGTTACTGGAGGAAAGGATCTGGAAACTTGAATCGAACTTAAAAATAAGCCAGAAAAAGCGCGACGAGCTTCAGGACGAACTGGATGAGCTTTCGAGCCTAATGAGGTATTCCGCCCGGAGCAACCCCGGCAGGTTGGTCAAGGCACTTCTGAGCGAACACCGCAGAATTCGTGAACATGCCGCTTACAAACTTTCGAGCCTGGATCGTGACATGTTGAAATCGGTTTCACTGAGTAGTAACGAGACGTACGAGACGCTCCGGCAAGCACTCGTGCGCAGTAGCCCGGCTATCCGGGAGAATATCGTTGAAGTTGTTGTCAAATTGGAGGGCAATCACCGCAATACGTTGCTGTTAGAGGCCCTCAATGACCACGATCCGGACGTTTTGGTAACAGCGATTGGTGCTGTTAACCAGCAGATGGGAAAGCCAGCCGTCGAGCGACTCAAGGAACTGCT
Source organism: Candidatus Brocadiia bacterium (assembly GCA_046538485.1). Taxonomy (GTDB): domain Bacteria; phylum Planctomycetota; class Brocadiia; order SM23-32; family SM23-32; genus JBKHIT01. The sequence goes on from JBKHIT010000007.1 coordinate 82,369, forward strand.
TCAACACACAAAACCGAGTGTGCGGGAAAGCGCAGCCAATGCGCTCGGGAAAGTGGGTTCGGACGATGCTGTTCAATCCTTGCTCGGTGTGCTTAATGATAAAGCCGAGAATGTGCGATGGTTCGGTGTGGAAAGTCTGCGGAAACTTGATGCCGTCCGGGCCGTACCACGTCTGTGCGAAGTGCTTGAGAATGACGAAAGTGCCCGGGTGCGTGAAATTACGGCAAATGCGTTGGGAGACATTGGACAGCCTGCAGCGGTGCCCGTGTTGCGTGAGGCTCTTGCTGATAAAAACGAAAGGGTGCGAGAAGCAGCGGTGTCAGCCTTGAAATCATTGGCAGAAAGCAATTTCGAACGGGCACTTATCATTGCCGAGATACTTAAAAAGAAAGATCGCGGCGAGGCGGCCATCGAAGTCCTCCGTAAAGGGATACAGGAATTTGGCGATAATGAAGAACTGGTCGAACAAACGCGTGAAGCACGCCTGGAGCTGGCGGAAATTCTGGAAAGACAGGAGGACTTTGTCGGGGCGGCAACCGTTTACCGAGAAATTGTAGCGCGTGGACATGACGATATGAAAATCCGAAGTGAGTTCATTGACTGCTGGTTCAAGGCTGGGGAACCCCAACGTATTCTTGAGCTGATGAAGAAATGGCTCGATTCGGACGAAGGGGGGAAGCTGGAGGCGCTCGTTGATCTCGGGCTTGAAACCGTGAAAAAGCTACGGAAGGCGGACGAGCAGGAACTCGCGACTCAAGTTCTTGAAGTGCTCACAGCTGCAGCAACAAGAGCGGGAGAGGAAAAACTCCTGGAGCGTTTGAAAAAAGCGGAAATCAAAAAGCCCGAAAAAGAGGGAGCGGACAACTCTGAAACGGAGAAAGAAAAGGAAGAGTAATCGCTCATCAGATGTCAGTCCTTCCCTCGCCGGTTATCTTGCCAATATTACTGGCGAAGGCTCTCAGTGAATCAATTTTCCTGTCGTGCCGAGGTTAAGTTTGCCGTATTTAACCCCGCGCATACTGATGAGCTTTTCTCCGAAAGCGCGCACTTCTTTGCCCGGGCCTTTTAAAACGATAATTTCAAGACAATTATGGTGGTCAATATGGATGTGCAGCGATGAAATGACCTCTCCTACGTGCTCGTGTTGTGCGTCGAGTAAGCGGGTATCGACGGACATTTCATGGTGATCGTAGACCAGGAATAAGATGCCAAAATTTTCCGTTTCGCTGGCTGCCCACTCCTCTTCTACAAGTTCTTCCCGGATCAGGTCGCGGATAGCCTCCGAGCGGTTTTCATACCCCTTGTCTCGAATCAACCTGTCAAAGTTGTCGAGCAGGTCCATGTTGAGTGACACTCCAAAACGCACCGTTTCTGACATTTCTATCCTCCTCAGACAAAACCTAAGCTGTCTGCGATAAACATTCTCAGCTTTAGTTGTTTACTCCACCACAGGTCCCGGGCTGGGGGAGACCTTTTGGCCTTCGCCAATTTTTGGACAGATCAGGCAGGCCCGATTGGCCCTTTACAGCATGCCAACAGACACACTGGTTGTCAACAGAGGGATTTGCGCTGTGGGTCCTGCGGGTGCTGATAGCCGTACATTTACCGAAAATCGTGCCGCCTGTTCCCATTGGACCGAGCGCAAATTCCTCAAGTTTCCTGCGGAAAAGTCGTTAAAGGTTGTGGTAATATAAACCTTATGTCTGGTGTCAATCATTCTGTAAGCTCGCAACCTCGCTTCTCGACGGCGTATCCTGCAGACTCGAGTTCAACTGAGCCCGCCCCGGCGGGCGAAAGTGGACTTGAGGCGGACAGATGCCGGAAAATGCCAGGTAGCTGTCGGTCCGTATCGCCGAGGCGGACCTGCCGTTCGTTCTTCTGCTGTTTTGCTCCGAGACCTGCGGTTTATGGCCCGCGTTCTGAACTCCAGCCTCCGGCTGAAGTCTAGTCCGCTCGCGGATCCGGACCCGCTTACAAATCCGCCGGGCTTGTCCCGGCGTGCTTAAGGATTCAACCTGCAATTGTGGGGTAAAAAGTTTTTTATGGCCATGCTAAGTCCCGATTGTGCAAATATTTCTGATCAACGCAAATGACTCTCAACATGAATGCGGGAGAAGGAAATTGCGCTGCAGGTCGTCTCGTGGTTTGGTGGCCGTGGATTCCAGGGTGAAAACTTTTTCAGCCCGGATTTTTTGATGTAGAAGCGCTTCTACGAGGTCAGTTGGAGGCGCGGCGCTAAGAGTAATACAGCCAAATCCCTGCGAGGCCGCAACGAAGAAATGACCCGGCAGAATTGCTCCCTACGGGCCGGACGGCGGCGGCCCATCTGCGGCGTTGCAGTTCGGCGTGGACCCACTTGGGTCGAACTTCTCACTGCACCTTGCATCTGAACCACCGACGACCGGCTGAACCCACAACATCAAATGGAACGGACCACCAGCAGGTCCGGTGTCGATTAATTTGCCGGGATTTCCAATTTTTTGGGTTCAGGCGCCGGAAACGGTAGCTGTTTGATGATCTTTTTGACTGAGAAACGTTGCGGGAACTGGAGGTGACCCTTTTGCCATGAACGGAGTTTCTTGATGAACCCGGAGTTGGTTTGGTGCCATGCGGCGACAACTCGCTTGCCCCAGTATCGCAGCATCGCGGTGCCGAACCGGAAAGTTGAGAGTGATCTGAGGGAGGACCGGACCGAATAGAACCGCCGGTTGGCGCGCATCGTGCCGAGTTGAAGTTCGAGGGGGGTCATTCTCGCGGGTTCGAAAACGACATGATGGCCGTCGTAAAGGGACCAGTCGCGGGTGATGATCCGATCTTCCTCCACCAATCGGTTGAACAACTGGGTTCCCGGAACCGGTGTGAGGATCAGGAACTGAACCGTATCGATTTGATTGTGGCTGGCAAATCCGATTGTTCTTTCAAAAGTTCCCTTGTCGTCGTGCTCCGCCCCGAACATGAACATGCCGTGGACCGGAATTCCGTAATCGTGGAACCCCTGGATGCTCTGTTTTATGTCGTTGACGCTCTGGTGTTTGTTGTAGTCGTCGAGGACTTTTTGGTTGACGGATTCGTAGCCGACATAGACACGGCTGCAGTTTGTCCGCTTGAGCAGGTCCATCATTTCTTCATCGCGCCATGTATCGGCGCGAACCTGCGCATACCAGCGTTTCGGGAGCCGGTTTTCGGTCAGGAGCCTGTCGAGCAGTTCTTTTGTTCGGCTCGGCACGGCCGTGAAATTGTCGTCGCACAAGAATACGTTTTTGCCTTTCCAGGATTTTGCTTCTTCCACCACCCGATCGATGCTGGCCATCCGATATCGGCGTCCAAACATCCCGGAGACACAACAGAAAGTGCAATTATGCGGACACCCCCGGGTTGTGAGGGCAGGAGTAATTTTCATCTGGTCGTGGTCTGCGATCAACTCGAGGTTGGGCATCGGGATCTCGTCGAGTTCGCATTTGAGGGGCTGGCGTTCGTTATGCACGATATCTTCGCCGTCCCGGTAAACGAGATTGGGGATGGAGGAGAGATCTCTGTTGTTTCCCAGGGCATCGACGAAGGCGGGGAAAGATTCTTCGGCTTCGCCCCTGAGGACGTAGTCTCCGAACTCAAGCCCTTCTTCCGGCATGAAGTTCGCATGGGGTCCCCCGAAAATGACGGGGATATCTCTCAAACCGAGAAGCCGGGCCATTGCGTATCCGCGGGGCGCGGTGGAGGAGGTTATGGAGATCCCCACCAGGTCGCTTTTAAATACGTCCCAGGCCCGCTGGGGGTTGAATTCGGTCAGGTCTTCGACGTAGATCGTGACGTCATGGCCTTGCTGTTCGAGAATTGTGCCCAGGATTGGGAGCCCCAGCCGGGGGATGGCCAATCCGCTGTAAACGTGGTAGTCAGGGGAGCGAGGTTCAATCAGTGATATCTTCATGGCGTGCGGGTACCCGTGAATCTGAGTCGGTCGGGAGAGGATGGTTACGGACGAGACAGCCGGTCACGTGTTGGTCACCTGCTGTTTTGCTATCGCTTGAGATGATACGTGTGTTCAGTTGCAAAACTGCCTTCGGTACAGTCGGATAGTATGGGGAGCGGATGTGGTAGCGGGGGTGGGACTCGAACCCACGGCCTGAGGCTTATGAATCCTCCGCTCTAGCCAGCTGAGCTACCCCGCCACCGGTAAAACAACTACATATATATTATAAATCTTCCCCCCCTTTTGTCAAGAAGCTGCTGTTCTGATTTGACAGCGGGACGACCACCTTCTATAGTCTTATTCTCTGACTCTGTCCGGGAGTGGGCGTCCGCCCCTCCATGGTTCGAGTGACTCCCATCTTGACGCCTTGATGGGCGTTGGAAATTGAAGACTCTGTGCGGCAGGAAATGAGGGAGAAAAAAATGCCGGTAAAAGAGATACCTGTGATCTGGTTGCAGGGAGGCGGATGCTCGGGTTGCACTGTGTCGCTTGCCAATTCCAAGTTCCCCTCTTTGCGTAACATTTTGATCGATCAGCTCCTCCCCGGAGCGCACTTGAACCTTCTTTATCATCCCACTCTTATGGCTGGAGAAGGTGAGCAGGCGTTCTCGGTTCTGGAGGAACCCCCCGACGGGTATGTGCTGGCCGTGGAGGGGGCGATCCCCGAAAACGAGCGTTTCTGCACCATTGGTGAAAAGAACGGCGAAGAGGCGACCATGCTTGCCAAATTCGTGGAACTTGCCCGGGACGCCTCGCTCGTCCTGGCCGTCGGGACATGTTCATCATTCGGCGGAATACCGAGCGGGCATCCAAACCCGGGACAGTATCGGCCTGCGCATGAAATCATGCAGAAACATGACATCGAGATACCTGTGGTGAACGTGCCCGGTTGCCCGCCTCATCCGGATTGGATAACAACAACTCTGAGCGAATTCATGCTCGCCTCCGGCACCGAGGGCGTCGCCGTCGACAAGTGGCACCGTCCGCTGACAATCTACGGACAGCTCATCCACGAGAATTGTCCACGACGCGCTTATTTTGATGAGGGCAAGTTTGCTGAAACACCCGGAGACCCCGAGTGCCTGTATGAACTCGGATGTAAGGGACCAATTACGTATGCCGATTGCCCCGTGCGGGAATGGAACGGGGGCACCAACTGGTGCGTCGGTGCAGGCGGGCCGTGTAATGGCTGCACGCAACCCGAATATATCGACGAGGTCACTCCGCTGTATCGCAAACTTCCCGAGGACGCACTGCCGAAGATTGGACAAGTTAACTCACCAGGAGATGATAATGAGTAAGAGCACAATTACCATCGACCCTGTTACCCGGATTGAAGGACACCTCGGGGTGCATGTGGAACAGGAAGACGGTACGGTGACCGAGGCCCGCTGTTCGGGAACTCTCTTCCGTGGTCTGGAAAGCATCATGGGAGGACGCGACCCTCGTGATGCCCCTATACTGACACAAAGAATCTGCGGGGTTTGTCCTCAGGCGCACGCCACGGCTTCGGCTCGAGCGCTCGATGAAGCGTATGGTGTGGCCGATCAGGTGCCCGCCAATGGGCGCCTGCTGCGTGATATCCTGCTCGGAGCCAATTTCCTGCAATCCCACGTGCTCCATTTTTACCATCTCGCCGCTCTCGATTACGTCGATGTGACGGCGGTGCAGAAATATTCCGGAAATGATTCCGACCTGCAGGCCGTCAAAAATTTTCTTTCGCGAGGAAACGCTCAGCCGTTTGTGCCGCGCTATGAAGGCGATTATCGGCTTGAGCCGGATGAGAATGTGGCGGCGACAAAACATTACGTTGAAGCACTCGATGTGCGAAGAAATGCCCACGAGTTGCTGGCCTTGTTCGGCGGCAAAATGCCCCATCAATGCACAGTCAATGTCGGCGGGGTCGGGACAGAAGTCACCTCCGACAAAGTGATGCGGGCGCTTTCGTATGTCGAGGATATCCTCGAGTTTGTGAACACCGCCTATCTGCCCGATATTCTGCTGGCCGCTGAACGATACCCCGATTACCTCAAGATCGGGGCCGGCTGTTCGCGTTTTCTGTCGTATGGCGGTCTGGATTCAACGGGCGATCCAATGTTCAGCAGCGGAATCCTGACACCCGATAACGAATTTGTTGCGTTCGATCGAGATAAGATCCGAGAGGAAATTTCCAGCTCGTATTACGCGGGTGAATCGGAGTCGAATACGCCATTCGATAGCACGAGTGTTCCCGACGCGGAAAAAGACGGAGCTTATTCCTGGCTGAAATCCCCGCGCTACGATGGCAAGCCCTGCGAGGTTGGCCCCCTGGCCCGGATGATGATCGGCTATGCAGCCGGAAATAAGGCCGTCAAACCGGCTGTCGAAGGCTTGCTGGAAAAAACCGGATTGCAGCCCGTCCAGCTGAATTCAACTCTTGGTCGTCACGCCGCCCGCGCTCTGGAGACCAAACTGATGGCGGAAGCGATGAGAGAGTGGATTATGGCCCTTGAACCGGGCGCTTCCTGCACCCTCGGCCTGGATGTTCCGGAGTCGGGCCGGGGCGCCGGGCTCACGGAAGCCCCACGGGGGGCGCTCAGTCATTGGGCCACGATCGAAGACGGCGAACTGGCGAACTACCAGTGCGTCGTCCCCACGACCTGGAACGGGTCCCCGCGAGATAATCAGAATGTCCCCGGGCCCATCGAGCAGGCCATTGAAAATGAAACCATCAAAGACCTGGACAATCCCTTCGAAGTGGTGCGGATTATCCGATCCTTTGACCCCTGTCTCGCATGTGCTGTTCATCTGCAGCGCCCGAAAGGTGAACTGCGGCTGGAGCTGCCCATAAAGTGAGGAGTTCTTGCGATGCACAAGAAGTCCCAAAAATCCCAGATCGCAATCATCGGGTTGGGAAACCTGTTGATGTCCGACGAAGGGATCGGGATCCACGCGATCCGGACCCTTCAGGACGGCTGTCAGGACGAGGGTGTTGTCTGGATTGATGGCGGCACCGACCCGTGGGCGGCCCTCTGGGAGGCGCGAGATTGTCAGCACGTGATCATAATCGATGCCGTGGAAGGCAATGCGTTGCCCGGAACGCTCTACAGATGCGACATCGAAGAAGTGGAATCCGAAACCGGCGGGTTGTCCCTTCACGACACGAGTCTCAGCCAGATCGTCGCTTTTGAAGGGTCAGTGGGAAATGCGTTCGCCTCGGTCACGGTGCTGGGTATCGAACCGGACCGATTGGATTTTGGTATTGGCCTTTCCCAGACCTGCAGTAAGAAACTCTCCGAATTGATGCGGGTTGTCCGCTGTGAGATCGATAGATTGAAAAATGACAATAAAACCCAAGGAGTGCGGCCATGCTAGTAACCGAACTCAAGCCGCAGGAAGAGGTTCTGGAAGAACTCGAAGGCGATTCCAGCGTCTTTCTTCTGGGCTGTGACGGGTGCGCGAGCGCCTGCGAAACCGGAGGGGCGGAAAATCTTCCGACCCTCGTAGAAATGCTCGAGGATGCCGGAGTAAAAGTAACCGGCCAGACCTCGCTCGATTATCTGTGCAATAAATCGCTCATACGGTCGCACCTGCGACCCTACGAGGACGACATCGTGAAATCGGACTGCGTCCTTGTTGCAACGTGCGGGGTCGGAGTTCAGTGTGTCGCCGACAGCGTTCTCAAGCGCACCAGACCCGCCTGCAATACCGTCAATATGGGCGGATCGGGTGGCACTCAGATGTCAACCGAGCGTTGCGCCGAATGTGGCGATTGCCTGCTGGATCAGACGGGCGGAATCTGCCCGATCACCGGATGCTCCAAAAGTATGGTGAATGGCCCCTGCGGCGGCACAACGAGCGACGGAAAATGCGAAGTCGATAGCAAAAGGGATTGTGGTTGGTACAGGATCTATGAGCGCTTGAAAGACTTGAAAGCACTCGATCAAATGAAAGAAATTGCCCCACCGAAAAAATACGGATTGTTCCTGCCGTCATACGAACGAATGACCAGCGAATTCTGGGCGGTCCAGGCTCAGTCAGAGCAAGGAGGGGACGATGAGTAATTTGTCAGAAGCGCTGGCAACGCAAGATTTTGTCGTAACCGGAGAAATCGGCCCCCCGAAGGGCGTAAACGTCGAAGAATGTCTCGAAGATGCCGAACATCTCCGAGGCAAAGTGGCCGCTATCAATGTCACCGATATCCAGAGCGCTGTGATGCGCGTGGGATCGATGGCGACCTGCAAACTCCTGATCGAGCGCGACCTTGAACCGATCCTGCAGATGGTCTGCCGGGACCGGAATCGTCTTGCGCTCCAGAGCGACCTGCTGAGCGCACACATCCTCGGCATTGAGAACGTCCTCTGCCTGACCGGCGACCACAATGTGCTCGGGGATCATCCCGATTCCAAACCGGTGTTCGATCTCGAAGCGGTCGGGTTGCTTGAGGCTGCCACGGGACTTATGGAGGGAGAGGATATCGCGGGCGAGGAACTCGACGGAGCCCCGGAACTGTTCCTCGGTGCCGTTGTCACCCCCGGAGCCGATCCGGTCGAACCCCAGATCATGCGGATGGAAAAAAAGATCGAGGCAGGGGCCAGGTTCTTCCAGACCCAGGCAATCTACGATACGGATCAGTTCGCCAATTTCATGAAACAGGTCGAAGGATTCGGGGTCCCCGTCCTCGGCGGGATTGTCCTGCTGAAATCGGCCGGAATGGCGCGCTTCATGAACGCGAACGTCGCCGGCGTCAACGTGCCCGATCACCTGATCGAGCACATGAACAAAGATGATGGGAAAAGCAATAGCGAAAAAGCCGTGGATATCGCCGTTGAAACCATCAACGGACTCAAAGATATCTGTGATGGTGTCCACATCATGCCGCTCGGCTGGGACCACCTGGTGCCGGAGATCATCGAACGGTCCGGGCTGGGGTGATGACGGCGGCTGAAGGGATGACACGGAATAACACGGACGAACACGGACTGGCACGGACACAGGAACGCCGCTTTGAGGCTCATATCTTTTCCCGCGTTCTGAAGTCCAGTCCGCTGGCTGCTGAACAGGCTCCCTGAAAGCCCTCAGCGTTCGCTGAGACGGGCGGCGGCGAAGGTGGCAAGGTCCCCGCGGGTGGCTTCCTGGAGGTCTTGCAGGATTTTTGCCGAAGTCTCGGCCGCAACGCTGCCCAGCAGGTTGTAAACCGTCTGAATCTCCCGAGTGAAACGCGCCCCTTTTAACGCGCTCACCGTTTCCGCTGGCATCTCTTCCAGTAATCTCTCGATATCATGGCGCGTGAGCTCCTGAAGGGACGCGAACCGTCTGGAAAGGTGTCGCCAGTTTCTCCGGACCGCCGCCGCCTTCGCTCCCTCCAGCTTGTTCTGGCCGATCATGTAGGACCGGGTGCGGGCGCAGTAATCCTGGTACTGACGGACCATCGTCCACTCGCGCACAAACTGTTCGGCGTAAGTTTCCGAATCGTGACGGGAAAGATAGGCCAGCCACGCCAGACGAGCAAAAATCTTCTCGGCGCCAAGACACGGCGAGGTCTCAAGCATGGCCGTGTCGGGTCCGAGACGCCGCGCATAAGCCGCGCGGGTCCGGGCTTCTTCCTTATTCCATTTCTTGACTTTCTCACGACCTTCCTCAACAAGATCGGCTTTGCGATACAGGGCGATGGCCAGGGAGAGGTCGCGACGCCGTTCGCGCGCGTCGGCTTTGGTTTCCAGGCGGAGTGACGGTGGATTCGACAGGATTTTTCGGAAAGATACATCCCCCGCAAGAGCCAGCAGGAGGTAGGCGTTTCCGTGGAGCCGACTCGACGCTGTGCTCAGAGCTTTCTGGGCGAGTTTGGCCGCGTTGCCGGGCCGTTCCCGCTGCAGAGACGAAACCATACGCAGGCGGAGGCCGAGAGGCAGATTTGTGACGGTTGCCAGTTGTGTGGCGAGGGCACTGGCGATCTTCGGTCCTTTTGCTTCGAGAGCTTTGTTGATCACCCCGATTCGTTTTTTGAGTTTTTCGGGTTCCAGTTCCGTCCCCGCCCCGGAATCCTTCTCGCCTGGCAATCCCAATCCAGCTTCTCCGGTTTCCTCATCGAGCCCGCCGAGATCATCGAGTTCTGAATCGAGGGACGTGCTTCCCAGTTTTTCGAGCAGATACTCCGTGTCGGCTACTTTCTGCGGGGCCTCAACCTCTCCGACCCCGGGTGCCGTCCAGACCATGGCGCTTTTGAGGAGTTTCGGCCAGTCTTGCCAGTCGAAGAAAGCCGTTGTGCCGTCGCTGGATTTGCCCCGGTGGTCGACCAGCAGGCACGCGACCCGTCCTTTCCCGACTTCCCACCCGACCAGAACGGGTCGATTGCCGCTTTTCAGGAATACTTTGACATCCGGTCTTAGCACGACCTGATTCCGCACCCAGTAGACGGGACGCTGGCTGAAATCAAGATCCACTTTAAGTTCCGAGAAATCCGGACCCGGCTCGAATGGGCGCGGTTCTTCGGGATAGGTCGTGTCCGTCATGCCGGTGCAGCGGAACGGTAACAATTCTCGTTCGAGCACTGTGTGCATGTAGCCCCCTTTGCCGAAGGCGTATTCCCCGCCGGTGAAGAGGACACCGCCGCCCGATTTGACGTATTCCGCCAGTGCGTAGCTGTTTTTGACCCCGATCGCGCAGTGGGGGATCCCGGTGAACAGAGTCAGGTCGAAATCGTTGTAAGCGTGAGCTGGGACGTTATTTGCGAGTCTCATGCCGGGTCTCTGGCGGACTGTTCCATACACCCACGCGTTGTGGATGTTGAATCGATTCAGCCTGGCAAACGCGAGGGGCACCCGCAGGCGATAATCCATCGCACCCCGGCCGTAGAAAATGTCGAAACGGCCGTTACGCACCGGGGTTAAATCACCGAAATCAAGATCTTTGTCTTTCAGTTTTAGATCCGCCGGGATCGCGGCGCCGTGCCACCATTTTTTGGCAAGTTTTTCCGGGGACCTTCGCTGGCCGAGAAGGGTTTCCTTGCGTTCTTCGCCGGAAAGTTTCCTCATGGCGGCTCGTTTTTCCGCACGTTTCTTTGCCCATTCCGGGGCCAGACGCCGGAATTGTTTGTTGACCTCTTCCATGCTGGCATCGGGATCGAGGATGATCTGTTCTTTCCGCTTGGTGTCGTCGATATCCTCTCGCTTTTTGCCGAGAGTCGCGGGAGGTCCAAAACGCGATGCCAGGGCTCCGACGTCGCCTTGAACGACGAGGTCAATTACAGCCACTTTCCAGGTTCGGACCGCCGGGACATCAAACCGGCCGTCGGCAAGGGGCAGCGCATTAACATCGAGCGTACGGGGATGGATAAGGTTGACGCCCGTTGCCTCCACACCTTCGGGCAGACTCAGCTCGAAGGCGACTGGATCGGTTCCCGGGGACATGTCGAATTCCGGCGGCGCGTCACTATCGCGTCCCGGCCGGGTTTCTTTTTGCGGGATGTTGAGCAGGTTGACGACGAGCTGTCGCCGACCGTTCTGAAGTGGTGTTTCGTAGACAAACGGTTTCCACCAGAGCCGCGTTTTATTTTGCGGTTTGAGCACTTTTTCGGGTGTGACGAGTCGCCGGAGATTTTCGTCGAAAGTATACTGGCTGTAGCGGGTGCAGTAGCGTCGGATTTCGCGGTTCATTGCTTCGTTGTAGGGACGGCAACCGGCGGCGGCCCAGAGTGCGCTTTCGATGATTCTGTCCCGTCGGGATTTGGCGTAACTAATTCCCAGGTAGTAGCCCCCGCGTTCCCGGCAGAGATCGCCGTCCGTCTGGAGATTCTTTGCAATCTGGGCGAACGTCCAGCCGCCCGATGCATTGCCGATAGATTCGTTCATCAACAGTCCGCCCCCCCGGCAGAGTTCGTCCAGCTCGAAGTCCTCAATGGCCCACTTGTGATCCTTGTTCTTCTCAATGAGCAGATAGTTGTAACCGTGGCGGAAGTCGGGGTATTTCTGCGCGACGATATCTTTAAAGTACCGCACCAGAGTTTGAGTTTGACATGCTGCGAACGGACGGTATTTCCCGCTCCGCCCGCACTGAGCCCAGCCCGCCCCCCGCGGATGCCCGTCCCAGCGGATGGCGTCCCACCCGAACATCTCAATAGAACGCACACATTCCTCGGCGGCGATTCGGACCATGTGGGGGGTGGCATCCGGGTTGATCGGCATGAAACTTGACCACCAGTTCCGGAACGGGTTCCCCGGCACGCGCGGAAGTTTGCTGTAGATGCAGAAATCCCTGTCACGGCGCCGATCCAGATGCAGTACGTTGACCCCGTTCCACATCCCGACAGGGTAGTGGTATTGGGAGCGGTGGTCTTCTGGATAATCGTAAGCCGTCTTCCAGCCTTTGGATCCGGACATGACGAACTTGCCGTAGGTCGAGACCGCGAATCCCTGTTCGTGGGCGAGGCGGATCTGGCGCTGAAGGGTCTTTTTGTGCATTCGATAATTGGTCTGTCCCGATGACCAGAACTCGGTGGCGGGACTCATCTCGACCATATCGTCTTCGGCCCAGGCGAAGTACTCCGTGGCATTGAAATACTGATCGCGCGCTTCCCTCAGCTCTTTGCGAATTGTCTCTTCGTCCAGGACAACATCACGGGTCGCCAGCCCGCCACCGAAGATTGCAACCCTCTGGAAGTTGGCCGCGATGTTAAAATATTCCGCCGCTTCCGAACGGTCTTTGCCGTCACTGGAGACGTATTCAGCCACCAGTGCGTAGCCGAGTTCTTTGTCGGGGAGCCTGATTTCAAAATCGACTGTCTGAGGTTGCTTGCTGAGCGTAACCGGGAGGCTTTTGGCCTTGCGACGTTCCCGGACATTGTGCTCGAGGTAAATGTTGAGCGTTCCGCTGCCTCCACGACCGCCAACGTCCGAGACCACGGCCGAGCCTTTAAGTGTTGCGCCCGGCAGGTAGCGTATTCTGTCGATATCGACCTTGTCCACGCACCCGGTGCGCGATAGTCGCCTGTACTCCACTTTATCCACCAGATAGTAGACCGATTGTTTTGGGGTGAGGGTATGTTCAAGATCGAGGTCCATGTCCGGTTCGGCGTCAGCGGCTCCGCCGAGCATATCTTCGGTGGCGGCTTTGATGCCGGCTCCGCCTTTCTTGATGTCGGCTTTGGCTCTCGCATTTCCGACGGTCTCGGCGTCGGCGGTGGCGTGGATGGCGAATGTGAGCGGCGCCGATCGGGAATGGATAAACTGGCACGTTCGTGTCTCCGGCCGATGGACGCGCGCGAAGTGACACCCTTCGTATTGTGCGATCTCCTGTTTTTTCTGCATGATCCGGAGGTGGGAATGAAACGCAATGGCATTTCCCACGTGGGAAGGCTGGAGCGTCAGGCGTATTTCGTAGAGTCCCGCCGGCCGGGTTTCGGGCGTTTGGACGGACAGTGGACTGGTTTTCTTTTTCGGGAGGGCGACGGCTGCCGCGGCTTTTTGATCCAGTGCCGGCACGCGGGCATCAACGATTCCTTCCCATTGGTCGGCCGGGATCGTCTGCCATTTGGGTTCCGCGCCTTTGACGTTGCGCGTCAGCCACAGCGTCAGGCCCAGGATGAGCAGCGAAATTATGGCATGATTTTTCTGCACCGGTTAGTCTCCTCAGATTCTTCGGGTTCGGGGGTTTTCTTGCGCACCGGCAGATGTGATGATACCAGAAAATTAGTATTGACTGTATATTTTCGTGTTTTGCTACTGGTATTGCATAGATCTTGTAACGTTTAGCGGCCGCCCGGGCCGTGAGCTAGCACTGACCTTGTGTCAGTGGGGCTATACCTCTGCACTACCGGGTCTATTTCTCCCAAAAAAGGCTACCGCCGCCCTCGTGTCGGTGGGGCCGTACTTCGTGTTCGGAGCAGAGGAGGCATCGCTCCACCGGGGCGAGCCCGGCTACGCGTTCAGCCTACACAGACCGTCATTGCGAGGAGCGACAGCGACGAAGCAATCTCGTCGTTTCCCAGCCCAACAGCGAGATTGCCGCGGATGCCTCCGGCATCCTCGCAATGACCTCTTCAGCGCCACTGCGGGAAACGCTAAACGCGACCTCGTGTCGGTGGGGCCGTACTTCTGCATGACCTGAGAGGATTTATCCTTCCCGAAGCTACAGCCAAAAACAACAGAATCACGTTCCAGGCAACAGCTTTTGGGCGCTCCTGTAACGGTTTTTCAAATCTTTCAGCACTTTTTCAGGACTTTCTTCGAACAGCGGAACAACGTGGTATGTTTTGCCATCTATTTTTGCTTCAGGCATTTTGCCTTTGACTTTTTGCCCGTTGACGGTTACCTCTGGGGCGCCGTTGGGGCTGTGGATGAGCGCGGCGGTCGCTTTGTGGTCGGGAAATTGGCCGCGCGGATGCTGCATGAAAGAGGGGGCATCGATGATAACGACATTGTCCCCGGGGCTCATCACCAGACGTCGCAGCGCCAGCCGTCCGTCGGTGGCCAGCACCATTGTATCAGCTACACTGGCTTCCAGGGCTGTCGGACCCGGCCAGAGGCGCTGGAACTCAAAATAACCGCTCTGTGGCTCGGTCAGTAGATAGTGTTCCTGGGTGTTTTCATACCGCATGACAGCTTTTTCATCGAGACGCCGCGTCCGTCCGTCCGTGAGTTTTTCTCGCGCAGTCTTGATGCGATTTTCGATGTCCGGCGCCGTCTTGCCATCCGCATTGAGAGGTATAATCCACCCGCTCTGGCGCGCAACCGTAATCTTTTGCAACGTCTCAACGCTGCGCTCATTAAGCGTCACTGACGGTTTTTGCTTGAACCCCTGGGCAAAAAGCGCCGTGGCCATGTCGTCGGACTCCTGTCCGGGTTTGACCGCATAGCGAATCGCCACGGTGGATTCTGCGGGGCGGACGGTGGCTGACATCATGCTCACCCGTCCGTCAGCCTCGATCCGAATCTCCCCGGGAGTTTCGAGCGCGAAATGTGTCGGATCGGGCAGCGGGTTCCACGCTACGAACGTGCCGCTTGTCGGTTCGGTCTGAAGCATGGCCATCCGACCCGGCTCCGTACGAAGCACCGCGCCATTCTTGCGGAGTTCTGGCGCGCGACCCTGGACTGTGAGCGTCGAATCGCGTTCGATGCCGTCCTCGAGGTAAGGCCATTTCCCGTTCACGCGGCGGTACGGGAAATGCTGCTTGGGGGAGGTGCGTTTTCCGGTATCGGCTCCCCGTGGTCTGAACCCCATCTCCATCCGATCTTCCCCGCTCCGATAATCCAGGTGGAGCGTTTCGGCGTTGGCGTCCCAGCGCTGCTCAAGTCTGGCGGAACGGATGTGTTTCTGGAACGCTTTAAAACCGCCGTATTCCTCGACGTCGCCCAGTTCGACGACGAATCCGCCGTAGGCCAGATCCACCGGATCCCAGTCGTTGCGGTTCTGGTTGAAAGCCTGATCGCTTCGATAGTTGTAATTTTCGATCAGGAGGGCTTCCCGTGCGTAGGCGCCGGTCTGGGTGCGCACGGGTTCTCCGCCTTTCTTGATGATGATTTCCGCGTTACGGCCGAGATCAGTGGCTTTCAGCGGGATGACCCCGACATAGCTTACGCCGTCATGGAGGGTGATTCGAGTGTCGGTGGGGTAGCGAGCGGGGAGTTTTTCGACCGGTTTGCCATTCGCGTACAGTTTCCAGGTCGGTTCGTTTTGGATGTTGAAGAGGCAGGCGCTGGTCTGAAGACTTTTGATCTTCTGTTTCTGGGGTTTGTAGTGGGAGCTTTTAAGGTTCGCGTGGGGGCTTGAAGCGATCAGAAGTTTGCCTTTGTGCTGCAGAACCCCGAGTCCACCGCCCATTTGACCGAGCGTGCCCCCTTTATGAGTATCGATGAAATTGGTGCGGTTGTATCCGTAACGGACCATCAGCATTCTGAGGTGCTCGGCTGAACTCGCGCTTTTTTCGGTGCGTTTCCACATGCCCATCAGATTGATGGTGGGGGAACTGTTCAGGTCGAAACTGGCCACTCCGTAGTGATGGCCCATGTGCGATTTTTTCCATTTGGGGTAATCGATGAACGCTCCCCACTGTTTCCAGGTCGACGTGATGGAGTAGGGCAGTGGTTTTTGATCAACGACGTTTGCCATCCATTCGGGCCCCCAGGGCTGATTGATGGCCTGGAGGGCGACGCGGCGTGGCGGCAGATCGTGGCCCGTGATCGGGAAGACGTTCACTTCTTTCTTGCGCATCCGGGCCTTTTGTTTGCCCGCCCTGTCCAGATCGGTCAATGCTCCCTCACGGGAAAGCGTATGGACGATGTGCTGAACACCTTCTTGGATTTGCAGCGCGTAGAAGGGAGTCGTGCGCAGGGCGGTGCTGATGAAGCGCCGCAGGCCCGGGTGGTAGCAATTGACCAGTTCGTCCACGTTTTTGGCCATAATGCTGCGTCCCATCATCCGGTCGAACCGGGTCGGTCCGAGATCCGCGAACGCTTTCTGTCCATGGAGAGTGTGCGAGAGATAGTAATGGTCGATGGATTCCTGGGTTGAACCTTCGAACCAGGCCCAGAGGCGGAGCGGGAAATGTTCGAGGCCGTACCGTCCGTCCCGGATAGCTCGATCACAACCGCGGAACGCGCCGCCGAGCAGTGCTCCTGTGGCGGCGGTGTGGTTGAAATTCATTGTGCTGATGATCCGGGTGTAGCCAGCACGGTAGAAGCTGTAGTTCCCCCGCCAGTCGCCCGTCCGATCGTAATAATCCGTTCCCATGTTCCGATATTTGGTCCAGATCTGGTGGTATTGGGGATGGACCAGTTCGTGAGTCTCGCGGTGGCACATCATCCATGATTTCCAGTAAAGATGCCAGTGATCCACCACGTAGGGGGGCAGGGCGTCGCGGTATTTGTAGACGATTGAGAGCTGGTCGGCGGCTTTGAAACCCTCCCAGCGTCTGGGTTGCGTGGCAAGCATGCCGTCGATCCAGTCTTTGTAGCCTTTGAGCGTCTCAGGTAGAGCATTCGCCCGTCCGCCGAGCCGGTAGAGTTCCCGGACGCGTTTCCACTGCCAGTCGGGCATGTCTTCGGGACGCTGGAAACCATATTCCGCGTAGAGTTTTTCATACTCTTCCTTGTCAGGAAGCTGCAGAGTTGGCTCTCCGCCGCGGTCACTATTTTCCAGTTTTTCCGCCAGCGCCGGAATGTCCGCGGGCGAGGGAACCTTGCCAGGTTTGGCGCCTTCGGCTTTCTGAAAAGTGACCACCAGTTTCGGGGTTCCGATGAAAATGCCGCGTCCACCCGTCATCGTGCCCCATTCGTATCCGGGATTGGCAAAACGGTGGTCGTAGTATTCCAGTTTTTTGACGATGAACCCGTTGTCAGCGATGAGACGGAATCGCTCGCCGGGGGTTTTGCCGTAGGATTTGCCGGTGAGGACCTTTGTGACGTCCAGCGGTTCAGTGCGCTTGTGGGAGATTTCGGCGGGGCCAAAACGAGCGGGGAAGCGGTCCTTTTCGGTGTCCCGGGCGCCGTATTTCGCCCAGTAACCGGCTCCATTGACGTAGGCGTTGAAGGTGGGCCCGATTTCGGGGTCGGCTTTCCACGGCCGGCGGAGCGCCCAGGCGACGGCGTGCCACCGGGGTCTTATTTTGTCCCACATCCCGCCGTTTCTGAGGAACGAGCTCGGCCCCTTGTAGGCGCGCGGGACCTTTTCGGTGTCACGGAAGGGGAGGTGAAGTTCGGCTTTTTCTACGCGCCATCCCTGTTTCATTTTGTCGACTATTTTCCGAGCGGCTCCGGGAAACCGCACCAGAACGCGCCGGTGAACGGCATCGAAACAGGTGGCTCCGACAACGCTCTGCAATTTCCACGGGACACGTTTCCCTTCGGCGTTTTTCATGTGTTTCGGAATGCGGTATTCGGCATAACCTCCGTGGTAGTCGAGATTGCACCAGACGGCCTGTTTGCTTTTGAGCGCTTTTCCGTAGCTGTAGTCGGCCGTTTTCCCGTCGGCGCTCAGAACAACCGGTAGGTCCCAGAACCAGCGCGTGCCGCTTATCCCGGCCGTCTCGGGGTTGTCAAGAACGAGCGTGTCGTTCTGTTCAGCGGCATGCGTAAAGCTGCAGAACACCAGAAAAAGGGTGAATGTGACGCGAAAAATCGACAAAAATGTTCTTCTCATGTTACTGAATTCACTTTCGCAAAAGGACACCGCTTTTATTTGCTTGCGCAAAACAAAGCGTTTTTCAATGATGCTCAGGCCAGTCAATAATGCTGTCAAGTTCGTCGTTCGAGGACGGATACGGGTTTGTGTAGGCGTTATAAGTGACGCCTTTGTAGACGACCTGGTAGCAATCTCTCATTACGGGCGTGTTGAAGCTCGGCACGTGGTAGAAATTTCCCGGCACGACTTCTTCATTCACAAAAACTGAATGTCCGTCAAGATAGGCGTAGGTGTGGCCGGGTTTGTTGGTGTGTGGGGTCAGTTCGACTCGTCTTGAGTAGTCGTTGCAGCTCGAATAGCCCGGGTCTCTATTGGGATCTTGATCCCACATCAGAGCGAAACCGGACGCGTTGGAGAAATGGTTCATTCGCATTGTGAAATACCGCTGGGTTCTGGACGCGTTTCGCCATGCCGACCACCGTCGCCAGGCCCTGAAACCTGTGTTTGTGTGAATTGTTCCTCGTTCGTCTGCGCCGCCGAAATAGAAGTAGGTGCCGAAGACCGCTCGTGTGCCCGGACGCGGATCCCAGAAACTGGAGGTCCCGTTGTATTTCGGCCATGAATTGTCCCAGCTGCCGGTCTGCTGTTTGATTTTGTTGCGGTTTTTTTCGTAGACCGACACGGGGTAAGCGTGATAGGTAAAAATGGTCCGAACGGTCGGGCAAAGGAGCGCATCGCGGTTGAGATAATCGTCCTGAAAAAGGTCACCAATCTGGCGTCCCGTCAGTCCGGTATCAGGGGTAAAGCTATGGTCGGGGATCTTCGAATCATGGTCGTTGGCCCAGAGGTTGAATCCCATCGATGATTGTCGCATGTTGTTGACACATGTGATGATGCGGGCATGTTCCCTGGCACTTTGCAGGGCGGGCATGAGCATGGCCGCCAGGATGGCGATGATGGCGATCACCACGAGCAGTTCAATCAGCGTGAAGGCGAGGCGTTTTCGTTTGTTTCCGTGGTCATGCACCATGACGAACTCCAGAATGTTTTGATATTTGTGAACCGGACAATCAGGCCTATTCCGAGGCGAAGCCGCCGCCGATCATGCCCCGTTTCTCGGGGTCGACCGTGAAATAGCCGGAGCCTTCAAAATCCAGGCGCAGCTGCAGATCGTCGGAAGCGTTCTCCTCGAGCTGACGCGGGACGCGGTAGCCGCGGGGGAAGGGGCGCACCTGGGTCGGGAAACTGACATGCCAGGCGTGCATGTAGGTGTCCATAACCCATTTTCCGCTTCCATCACACCGAATCATATTTATTCCAGGGGCGGCCAAAGCGACACCTCCGAGAGCATGGGGCTGGAAATCGCCGCTTCGGCGGCCGGCATCGAAAGAAAAAGGGAATTGCGAGGGTGTGACATTCCGTTTTTTCCAGAATCGGTTCATCCGAAAGAGACTATACCCGTAACGATCCCCATTCGGATTGCCCGAACTAACGGGCCCGCACCCGGCCAGAATATAGTTCATGCGGGTGACAATCGTGCTGTAAAAGTGCGAGCGAAACCGGTCGGGGTCACGGTCGCCGTATGGGCCGCTCGGACAGTAGGCGATGTTTTCAACATTGGCGATGACACGGTCGGAAGGGTGGTCCGGATCAACCCCCGTGGAGAAAGGAATGCCCGCGTATTCTTCGAAAAAATCGTGGTGCCACGTGAATGGCTCGCCGGCTGCCCCAGGACCCTGCGGACCCCATGTCGGGTTTGAGCCGTCCCAGAACGATGGAGCATGACGGTTTGTGCCCGGTGGGAGCACACTGTCGTGATCCATCGCAAAAAAGTGAGTCGCCTGGTACCACTGCCGCTGGTTGCCAAGGCAGACCGCGCGACGTGCGCTTTCCCGCGCCTTCTCCAATGCGGGCATGAGCATGGCCGCCAGGACTGCAATAATGGCGATCACTACTAGCAGTTCGATAAGGGTAAAACCGGCGCCCTGATACTTGCCCGGCGTTTTCTGATAACTAAAAAACCGAGTTTTCGGGGAAACGAGGCTGCTCCGCTTTGGGCTCGTCATAGCAAAGTTTCGATCCAGAATGTCGTTGGGCGGCAACCCATTCAACGTTGTTATTTTGTGCATCGAACTCTCCTTACCATTTTTACTTGATCGCGATACTTCTGCGTTCCTGAGAGGGCGGCATCACGGGCCAAGCCCACTCCGATATCTTGACTTTGTGCGATCCATCCGAGACCCCCATGGCAATGGCGAATTGAGGTGTCGTTTTGCCTTTTACGATGGAATGTTCATCGGCAAAACCGGCGTAATAGCGCACTCCGTCCATCCAGTAAGCCGGTCGGACGATGTCCCGGGGCCAGGTCGTGACAAGGGTGCGTACCTTCCCATCGACCTGACCGGTGATCGATTCGGGCGTAAAGGTCAAATCGAACGGTCCCATACCTCGCACGCCGACGTTGCCCACACTGAGCTGAGCGTAATTCATTTCCGGGACCGTGAAACGGATACGAGCACCTCTTATACGGACCACCGCATGCCGTGCCCGCATGTGGATGTTATCCCTAATGACCGTTTTCGTCGCGGGAGCTCTCAGCACGTACGTTGTGGTGCCATTCCGGCTGAATTTGCTCAAGTGATCACTGATTGTCTTCCCCTCCGACGGTATATCGGGTACTTCGACGACGTATTCAGGAGGTTTGACCATTGTGTCAAGGTCAGCGCCCGTTTCCACTGTTTTTTCAAACGGGATCGCGCTTTTGATGATCTGGCGTTTGTAGCCCACCTCGCCCGGACCTGCGGACAGGGCGAGAGTGATCTTGCCGTTATCCCACAGTCGCACGGCACCGGCCCGCCCGTTGAATACAACGCCATTACGCTCATATTCGAGAGGCATCGTCGAAAGGAAAACATAGTCGGTGCTTTCCGACGTGACGACTTTCATGACCCCGGGCGCGGGCAACGAAGTGTCCGGAGACTGTTTGTCCTCTTTGCGGGGGTACAGGAGCCACATTGTTCCCTGGCCCGGCTCGTTCTGCATCCGCACCATAATATGCTGTTCCCGACTGCCGTTGAAATTCTGGTATTGGTTTTTGCCAAAACGCAGAGGCGTGCCTTTTTTGCTGATCCAGTCTTCCGAAACAATGTCACCTTTTTCGTGATCGCCGACCACGCGGGCCTGATAACCATGGGAAAGATGCAGCTCGTCTTCCCGCACCTCGGGCGTCAGTTCCTTGCGTCCCGGAAACATCACGTCGAGATCCGTGGTCCACTCCGTATCGAGCATAATCTTATTGTTGGCGACAGTGAGGTCATTTTTGCGTCCGAGCAGACTGAGGTTAAGCCAACTGGCCAATTTCCCCCGGTCAGCGGGATCCAGCGACGGATTGGCGTTGGTCGAGTCACGAACGACGAAGTAATTGGGATCGGTTGCCGTTTTCCCCTTCATAAAAGCAATCTGGCGGTCCCATGTGAATGCTCCTTCTTTCTGCCCCAAATCTTCAATGAGTTTTCGTCTTCGACTCCAGCCTTTTCTCCCGCCGGGCGATATGAACCATTCTGGGTATCCGGTGGAAGACCACGCATAATCCATGTGGGTAGCGAAATGCGCATCCAGGATGTTGCTGTCTGGCCAGGCATGGGGCAGGTCGTTCACCGGTGCGCCAAATCGCAGGAAATTTTTGTCCGGGAATGCCGGGTTCGAAGGCCTGCCGTACTGGTAAGGCTGGGGAGGAAGGAGGACGGCGCCCCTGGAATAGAGAATGAGATTGCCCTGATCCTGGTTCCAGTGGCTCCAGTTGTAGCCACTTCGCAGATACAGCGCGGTTTCGTTCGGTCCCTGATGCGCCCGAAAGATGACGCCGAAACCGGGATAGGACCGGCTTTTCAGGTCTGCCTTTTTCGGTTCAATCCAGGGCCGGACCATCGCGGGGATAGTCAGCGCATCGGCACCGGTGCCGACCATACGGCCGTTGGCGTTCCATGCCCAGCGCAGGTCCGCGGCAAAGTCGGGGTCCCGCTCCGATACGGTGCCCATCGCCTGAAGGTAATGGGGCGATTGTCCGGCTGGCGCATTGGCCATGCCCGGGATAATGCGTGAATTGTAGCGGGGGTCGTTGGGAGAAAGCAGATTGAGGAAATAGTCGAAATCGATGCGGTTGTAGTGCCACAGGCGGTCCGTCATGCTCGCTTCGCTGCTGAATATGCCCATCAGCCCTCGTTCGATTTTGCTGTATCCATGCATATGATAACTGGCCCCGTACTCGAACCATGAACCTTCCGGAGCCATGAAACTGCCCATTTTATATTCCATGAACATACCCATGTACTCCCGCCATGCATCGAACATGGGGTGCGTGGGGATCATTGCCATGAGGTTGCTCCGGTCCATCAGACGAGAGACCCCCATGTTGGGATTGCCGTGATGGGAGCTATCGCCGGCGCTGGTTACATCAGGGTCGACGAGAAGATAACAGAGCAGTGCCAGACGTGCTTTAATAGTCTGGCGATCTTCTTCTGGAAGATCAGGCCAGGAGAGCACCGACTCCGTGTGGCCGATGGGTTTGCCGTACTGCGATAGTGTATGGTGATGGTGAATGGACAGGCGCGTGATGATGTGATGGATATTACGTTTGAGTTTGCCCAGGACCTGTGGCAGTTCCTGCTGAGCCGTTTTTGGATCCTGCGTGAACCAGTAGTAGTTTTCGACCATCTTTCGGAGCGGGAAATCCCGGTCATTTTTGACCGCTTGTCGGTATCTTCCGGCCTGCTGAGGCGTCATGAACACGCGCGGGTATTCAATGTTGCCGTCGTCCCAGGACAGAATGAAATCTTTATATCGGTTGAGGCCGACGGTGCCATATAGATTCCGCACCGAATATCCAACGCTTTTTGTGCGTTTGTCTCCGTAGCCGGCAACTTCGAACGCGGGATGCGCAAGAACAAGTCCCCATACGCGACGGCCGTAGTCAGCGGGCAGGCTCGGATCATGTTCGTGGCAGGAAAACGGCGAGACATCGGAGGCGGGTTCGTTCTTCCAGGAAAGCGGGGCCACGTCCATGGGAAAACGTACGCGAACCCGGTCTTCATCGACGTATACCGGTATGCTGTTGGCACGTCGCCAGGCTCCTTTGTGCAGCGGGGCCACGATTGCGAGCGGGTACGAGCCGGGGCTGGTTTTCCGGGCTTTTCGGGAATGCACGCCGTAGTAGGAGACGTAACGGTTGCCCCAGCAGGAATCGTGATGGATACAGCGCGTCGGGGCTCCAGCACCTCCCGGGAAATTGGTGCCGATGCTCGGCCCGGATGGGGTCGCGTTCGCTTCTTTTGCCAGAGCCGGATACTTAACGGGACTGTGTCCCTGTCCGGCGACCCGCATGTTCTCGGCGCTGTCGGGGTCCCATTCATGTGTCAGGTCGAGCTGCCAGTAATGACTGTTTTCATCAACACCCAGTTCGTATTCTTCCGTCACATGAGCGAACGGGATTCTGTCGGTGACGCGTATCCGGGCGTGATAGAATCCCCCATCCACGTATGTGATGCGGTAATCAAGCTGGGTGAAAACGGGGCCATCGGCGGTCTTTTTGACTTTGAAATGTTCGACTTTCCGTTCGTGCTTAACATCTCCCGACCCGCGCCAGGCGCCGTCGGGTCCCCGGAAAGCAAGGAGGGGACCGGGCAAGGAACGGGCAGCGACGGGTTTATTGAAAGAAATCTCCTGAGGTTTTGGCACTTTTACCGCCAGTTTCTGATTGGCCAGGACCAGAGCGTTGCCTTCCGCAGTGGAAGAAACGGCGGGTTCGGCGGCCGGGCCGTTGCCATCGGCGCACAGAACGTAGGTTGCGACCTTGTCCGCTCGAACGCGGGCCACGAAACTCAGAGTTGTGTCCCCGTTTCCGGCCGGTGTGAGCTGGAAAGGGAGTGGTTTGCCGTCTTCGTTGACCAGGCGAAGGTTTTTGCGGTCTTTTCCCGATATGTCGATTCTATAATGGACCAGGTCCGGTGGAAATCCCCGTCCGGTCCAGTCCTTTATTGTGAGCGTTCGGCGTTGACCGGCAGTGGCTGGCAGGCATGCGAGAAGAGTGAGGGCAAAGAAGGAAATCAGGAAGAGAAACAAATGTCTGAAATGGGGGGGCCGGATATTGACCAAGATTTGCCTCACCTGAGAAAGTCGTGAAAAGTTGGTAAATCCTACTTTGTGGGCAGGTGCAGAATGTTATCAATTTTGGAATCGGTTCGGGCAGCTTTCCCTACGTTGGAGGAATACATCGTAAAGTTTTTCTTGCGAGGTGGCAGAAAACTGTGCCAGACTTCAAAGGATCGATCGGTGGTGCGCCAGACGCCGCCTCCCCAGTAATAGTACGTCCCCATGGGTTTGTTGTAGCCGGGATTCCGCCACTCACCGTCCGAGGGGTCGATCGTAGCCGGGTAGGGATCATAGAAATGCCGCCAGGATATCGAATATTTGTCCCTGGCGTCGGTGCTGGAGCTGTATTTCCAGGGATAATCGCCGAGAGGCGCGGTGGGACAGAGTAGTTGTTCGGCGTGGACATATTCTCCGCGTTCATACAAATTCCACCACTGGGGCATTTGCATGCCATCTGGGTTGAGATTGGATTGCTGATGAGGAGGAATGATATTCGTGTCAAGCGCGTACATGTTGAGTCCAAGGGTAAACTCTCTCACGTGTGCGATACACTGGGTGGTGAGAGCTGCGCCGCGGGCCTTCTGGAGTGCGGGCATTAACATTGCCGCCAGGATGGCAATGATGGCGATGACCACCAGTAGTTCTATGAGGGTGAAAGCTTTTGCTTGACCCGGAAAAAACTGACAGTGGTTTCCAGAAAAAGCCGGCTCATCCAAATCGCTTCTGAGATCCGGTTGCGGTGCGTTTGTCCTCATCGCCTTTCATCCTTTCGTACGCTAACGGAACTTCTTTCGATAAGGCGCGGTGCGACCCGGACGACGGTGGTTGTTTCAGGGGCGGTCTGTTCGCAGAGTAAGACCGCCATCCGAGCCATCTCTTCTTCTCCCAGGCTCATGCTGCTGAGGGGCGGCTCAAGCATCTCGCACCAGGGGGTGTTCCCGGTTCCGATCACGCTGAAATCTTCCGGAGCCCTCAGCCCTTCCTCCCGAAGGATCCGCATCAGGGGGGCCGCACGGAAATCGCCCTCGCAGATGTAGGCCGTCGGTAAAGGATCGGCCTGCTGAACGAACCGCCGAACCGCGCGTTTGCCCAATTCCTGCCAGTCGCGTTCCTGACCGGCAGGAAAACCAAGGACAAACTCATCTTCAATGCCGACATCCTGGAGCGCCAGACGATATCCCTGATAGCTGTGTTGTTTCGGGTGAGGGCGTTGCAGAAGCGGATCGGGACCGTCTCCCCACCCGATACAAGCGAGGGCGATCCGGTGATGGCCCGCGTTCAAAAGATGGTGAGTTGCCTGATGGACGGCTTCCCGTACGTTGCTGGTGACAATGTAAGTGGATCTCTCGGTTTTTCCGTCCGTTTTTTCCGCGTGGAAACCGCTGATTCGAACCGCCGGTGTGTCGCCGGGCATTATCTCGCATACTTCCCCCCAGCAGGAGGTGTCGCAGATCACACCACCGGCATCCGTCAAGAGATTCTTCAGGTGCGCCGAATCCGACAGCTCGTCCGGATCATGCTGAGGCGAAAACCCCACCGCGGGCCGTCCGGCAAGCTGGGCGTGACGTGAAATCGCGGCGTAGAGATCCTTGTAGAAATGCGATTGTGTCTCGCCGATATACAAGAGGGGGGTGGTGCTGGTGCCTGTGCTCGCTTTGACAAACGTCCCACGTCCGCGCCGGCGCACAATCCGGTCCTTCTTCTCGAGCATATCGAGCGCCTTGCGGAGGGTCCGGCGGTTGACGTCGTATTCTTCGGCCAGATCCGTTTCCGACGGCAGGATATCCCCCGGTTCGTAATCCCCGTTCTCGATTCGCTCCAGCAGATTCTGCGCCACACCGGTGTACTTGACTCGCATCTGCCCTCCTATATACACAGAAGGTATACATCTTATATACCCTAAGTGTATACCCTGCTGCCTGGCCTGTCAAGTTTTTTTGCGCTCTCTGAGGAATTTGCGCTGTGGGTCATTTTCCTGTTTTGACAACGCTGCATTGGCTTGAGATTGCCACCGGCTGCGACACAGAGCCGGGCGCAAATTCCTCAGGTTTCCTTCGGAAAAGGTTTTAAAGGTTCTTGTACCATAAACCTCATGTCTGGTGTCAATCATTCTGTAAGCTTGCAACCCTGCTTCTCGACCGCGCATACCGGAGACTCGAGTTCAGCTGAGCCCGCCACCAGCGGGCGAAACTGAACTTGAGGCGGGCAATGGCTCACAGACATCAAGATGCGCGGAGATTCAACCCGATCGGCCCGCGTTCTGAACTCCAGCCTCCGGCTGAAGTCCAGTCTGCTCATGTGTCATGTCAGGAAACGCGATAGAAAACAGCGAGTCCCTTTCGTCCCTTAAGTCCCTTCCTAAAAACAGGTTCATGTGGGATTGAATCGGGAGTGCGCTTGAGTCTCAAAGGTTTCACTCTCATTGAACTGCTGGTCGTGATCGCCATTATTGCTATTCCGGCGGATCGAGCAGAAAGACCCTCGTCCCCGGCGATTCCATCTGGAAGTTTATGGTCCTGGCACGTCGGCCTGCCTGCTGACCTGTTTCGGCATCAATGATATTGCAGGGCCGGGGCAGGGTCAGGGTATGTTGCCCCCCGCGCACCGAGTGGATTCCGACCATGTTTCCGTTGGCCGCCACCACATCGCCCGGATCCGCCCAGGGTGTGCAGCCGCCGTAGATCGCCAGGGAGCGAATGAGTCTGGCCGGCAGAGGGACGGCCATTGAGAAGACCACGGCGAAATCGTTCCGGTCGCGTTTTCCGTCTTGTCCGTTGCCACTGGCTCCCCGTCCGAATTCTTTGAGGACCAGGCCGGCCCGGTTGGATTCCCACCATGCGCTGACCTTACCCAGCTCAACGGCTCCGTGTTCGGTGACATTGCTGGAGGGTTGCAGAACGGGTCCGTAGGAATAACTATCGCCGTAGGTGATCGGCCCGTTCAGTTCCGCCAGGGCCGGGTGATTTCCACCGTAGACCAGGACGCGCCGGGCCGATTCTACTTCTTTGATTTCCATCGGGATTCCGAGCAGGTCGGATACGGGAGCCGCGGACCTTTTTGTGCCGTCTGTGATGCCTGTGCTCGGCCCAAAAATGATTACACTGCCGTCCCGGAAGAGTTTTTCACGAATGAGCTTTTCTTTTCGATGGTTTATGTGGTAGAGATTCGGGAGGAGGTAACAGCGGTAGCGGGGGAAGTTATCGCGTTCAAGATCACTCAGGAGATAGACTCTCCAGGGCAACCCGGTATTGCCCAGGTGATCGGTTCTTTGCCTGAGAACCGCAAGGTTCTCAAACCCCGCGGTGAAGTCCGAATAGAGTGGGCTTGTATCGTCGATGATCATCGCCACGGCATGTTCGGTGCGCTCCAGCTTTCGGGTCAGCAGTTTGCGGCGCAGGGGCATTTGTTTTTTGAGAATGCGGAGCAGTTCCGGGTCATCGAAGAACCCTTTTCCTACGTTCATCCAGTAGGGGATGAGTCCCCGGCTGGCGGCGATCACGAGATTGCGCGTCAAACCGGCCCGGGCTTCGCGGGGGTTCCGCCAGGCGCCCTGCGTTTGGCGGCCGGGGCTGGAAGCCCAGCTGCGGGCATCGTCTTCGATCAGGAGCGTTTTGCTGCGGAGAACGAGAGAATCCCCTATTCCTTCCCCGTCCCAGCCGAACCCGCAGCTTCGTGCGGTATAATCGGCCGGTGTCACAAGCACATCGAGTTCGGGACGATCAAGCATCTCTGCTGCATCCGTTGAGTTGATGAGAACATTTCGCCAGTCATTTCCATGTCCGGCCGCGTGGAACGCGTCCTCGATCAGCCATCCCGACATAGGTTGTTTGAAAGCATCTGTGCCGACAAGCACCGGTCGGTCGCTCGCTTGACGCGTTGCCCTGAGCTCTCCTGCCGTCTGGCGAATCAAGTTGGCCCGCATCGACAAAAAATAATCTCTGTACCGCACCGTCCGGGATGGTTCCGGCCACTGCATCCAGTTGGCTCTGTCGTTTTCCCACTCTTTTGCGGTTGGCAAAGCGACGGTCTCGAAGGTTATGTTTTTGTCGTCCCATGCCTTCTGCAGTGCTTCATTTGTTTTATACTTTTCCTTGAGATAACGGAGGTATTCCCGCTTTGCGCCTTCCGACTGGTCGAAAAGCGTATAATGGAGAGTCAGGCGCATCTGCCCCTCATCCGGGCCGAAAGGAATGTATCCGATTACGCGGTCACCCCAGGACTGTTTTTCGCAGTAATTGACGATTCTCCGAGCCAGTTTCTTTCGACTTTTCAGGGCGATTCGTGAGGCGTAGGAAGCGCGATTGAGCTTCCGAGTTTCAGATGCCTGTGCTTCTCCGGGATATCGATTCGTCCACCCCCTCGGCACCGAGGATCCCCAGCGAACAAGGAAATGTGCTTCCGGACTCGCTTTCAGGATTTCATTTGCCTGTGCGTTCAGGGAATACCCATCGTTCCGGTCGCTCTCGTCTCCGAATTCACCCGGCCCGCGCCAGAAATAGGACGTGTGGAAATCTCCACCGTAATCTCCCCTCACAATGAGCATGAACAGGTCGGCTCCGGCCTCAGCCATCTGGCGGTTGCGGCGGTGCATTCCCTTTGGATACGTCTCACTGTAGATTGCCGTGTAAGCACGAGAACCATCGTATATGGTCGGTCTCCCATTTTTGACGTGCAATGTCGTTTTCACCCTCTGATTCCCTTCGGACTCTGCAAAAGCCGGTCCTATCAACAAAATTAATGCAGACAGAACAAGAACTTGGAAGAACACATTTTTCTCCCGCTGGCAAGCGTATAGATTACTCAGCGATCTGATCTTGCAATTACTTCCTGATGGGCTCCAGCATTTCTTCTCCGTCAGTCCTCCCGCCTCATCAGACATTTCGGTATTTCTCAATGTAGTTTTTGCGGGAATACTCTTCCACCATTTCCGAGTCGAGGGGATAGGTTCCGAATTCACGGCCGGTTCGGACCATAGCGGCGTAGTTTTCGGGTTTCACAGAGGGATGGATGCTGTTGGACGAGGCCAGGATGAAACCGCCGCCGGGCGCGCCTTTGGCCAGGGTTTCCTTGACCGCTTCGACGACCTCTTCGGGAGTGGCATGAGGCAAAAGCTGACCGCAGTCTACATTGCCAGCCAGCGATATACGATCCCCGTATGCCTCTTTGACCTCTCCCATATCCATTCCAGCGATCGGTTCAATGGGATCGAGGCAGGATATGCCGGTATCGACGATAGGATCGAGTATTTTCCAGAGACGACCGTCGGTGTGTTTGAGGAAGGGGAGATCGTGCCGGCGTGCCACCTCCACCGCCTGTTGGAGATAAGGGCAGACGAACTGTTCAAAATGGTCGGGTGACATGATAGGACCGCCGTTGTGGGCGTAGTCGTCTCCTGTGCAGAGGACATCAGCGCCGGCGCGCGCGGCCCGGTCAAGAACGGCCGCTTTGTATTCCATAACTTTCTCGGCGAGACGGTGCGCCAGTTCTGGACGCAGAGCGTAATCCATCAGGAGGTTTTCCATCCCCCGCAGATAATGCGAGAATTCGAAGGCATCGTGTCCCAGAAATACGATGGCCCGCTCGCCTTT
>JBKHIT010000111.1:0-8217 GCA_046538485.1 Candidatus Brocadiia bacterium
AAGCATTGCTTACGCCAGATAACGGCAGGATATCCGTAAAGTTCAGGCTAGGAAAGATGAACAGTTTCAACGGGTCCCGGAGAGAATATGATCGATAAGCTTATTCGTCTCTTGATAGTAATTGTAATAATATGTGCTCTCAGTCCAGTTGTAGATGGGACAGAAGAACGGGACCTTCTGGAAAACGCGATCCGATCGATCAAAATCCGCCGCTGCGCGAAAAACCCGCTGATCACAACCGCCTCGTCCCCGTCCATTGGCAAAAACATAAATGGGCCCTCGGTTATTCGCGTGCCGGAATGGATCGATTCTCCTCTGGGGAAATACTACATGTATTTTGCTCATCACCACGGCAAATATATCCGTCTGGCCTATGCCGATTCGCTGGAGGGGCCGTGGAAAATTTACAAGCCGGGCACGCTGAAACTCATCGAAGCAAAAGCATTCCGGGGTCACATCGCTTCGCCGGATGTTCATGTCGACGAAGAAAAGAAGGAAATCCGCATGTATTTCCACGGACCGGCTCGAGATCGACGGGGACAATGGACGGGCGTTGCCTTGTCGCAAGATGGGCTTACGTTCGATCCTTCGGATGCGATTTTAGGCAAATTCTACTTTCGAGTGTTCAAGTGGAAGGGATATTACTACGCGATCGCGAAGAACTGGAACAGTGGCTGGGGCGAACTGTACCGTTCAAAGGACGGCTTAACGGGATTTGAGTCCCGTGGGGATTTCATTCGAATGATGCGACACTGCGCGGTTCTCGTTCGAAATGATTGGCTTGTTGTCTTTTATTCGCGGAAAGGCGATGCGCCGGAACGAATTGTCGCGGCCACCGTGTCACTTGAGGAGGATTGGGAAGATTGGCAGGAGTCGCGGCCGATCGATGTGATCCGCCCTGAAAAGGAATACGAAGGTATCAACTACGAGAACAAACCATCGAAATATGGCAGTGCAATCAAAGTGCGGCAGTTGCGAGATCCATGCATATATGAGAAAAATGGGCGAACCTACCTCTTCTACACAGTGGCTGGCGAAATGGGGATCGCCATGGCAGAAATTGAACTCGAGGTCGGCGAAAATCAGGACCCCGGGTGATAAGGGACAGGTCATTTGGCGTGTAAAACATGCCGGTGCTGTCAGTATGTTGCGCCGTCCTGCCGTTACGACCCCAGCAATAGTGAACTGCTTCCGGGCCAAATATTGGTCCAGGTCAGGGTTTCGGACTGCGTTGCTTTCCCTTGCCCTCAAGGCTCATCCCTGGCAGGGCGAATAGTATAGCGAATGCTGAAGGAAGGTATGGCAACCGGTTTGCCTTTTCCGCGTCTCTGGAAAGCCAGATATTTGGCCTCATCGGTCACCATCGCCGCTCCCAGGTTCCGATAATGCCGCGCCCATTGATCCTGCGGGGAGCTCCGGGACATTGTCGTGGCAAAATGCGTTGGCCCAAAAAAATGAAGGCCGTCGGCATCGGGCAGCGAAAGGTGAGCACGAAGTTTCCACATTTTGCCAACGGCTTCGCTGACAAAATCCCAGTCGGTAGCCAGGGCCGCCCAGGTTAACCAATAGAGACTGATCCCATTGTAGGAGGGGTCAAATCCGCCACCATGGTCTATGTAGCCGGCCGGGTGCAGGTGTTTCGACAGAAAATTACGTGCATATTTTTCTGCTCTCTTCATAAGAGCCGGTTCCTTTATCGCGCGAGCCGTATACCAGAAACTCAGCACGGCTTTACTGTCCATGTCCGCATGAATACCCGTTGGCCCCCATTTTTCCAGGCGCGTGACAAATTTTTTAAGCCCTACTTCATAAGCTTTTTGGACATCCGAAGGCAGATCGTCTTTGACAATTTTGTAAACGTATGCCAGCCAGACCAGGGAACCTCCCAGAAAGTCGGAGCGTCGGTAATCCCCTCCCTCATGAGCAGCATCAAGCATTATCATGTCAACCGCTACGCAGACAAATGCACGTTTTCTCAGCGCTTTTGACTCGTAAAAGGGATTCCCCGGATATTCCCATGTCGTATACCACGCCATAGCATCCGGCTGGATGTCGCGGATGTTCATCATGATGTTATTGTCTCTCTCGATGGCGTTCAGAGTGAAGTCTTCAGCGGCAGGTTTTAAACCATTCATTGCGGGCATCCGGTACCGTCCTCGGGCAAAAACGATCCAATGTCTGTAAAGCTCCTCTGGAGTGAGCTCAAAGTCTTCGCTGTAGCTGAATCCAGTTTCTCCTACAGCAAAATCCTCCGCAGTCATCCGGGCCAGGTAACGGCGGAGAGTCTTCTGGTAAGCATGCTCCCCGGGAAGAGCCGCATAAGGTTCTGTCGCGCAAAGACAGAGCATGAGAGCACTCAGACAGAGGAAAGAAGTCCAGAACGTGTGGCACCTTTGGCCGATACTGAAAGGGACGACTGCTTCAAAATTGTTTTTGCAACCAGCTGTCATGCGCAGAACTTTCAGCAAAAGATCACTAATGACCAAAAGGGGCGTGCAGCACAGCCAACAATACTTGCCTGTGGTTCAGTCAACGGGATAGGGTTAAAATGAGCAATAGTAGCTCACATAGCTGTTTTCGCTTATGTCAACAAGGACGAGTTGCACTTTCAGGGAAGCTCATCGGATGGGCAAAAGGGCCGGTCTTTGGCAAGCGACTGCTCGATCGCCAGGCAGGTCCCGAAAGTCCCGAGGGCTTCTTCGAGCCCCGCACGGGGCCGTTCCCGCCGGCCCAACACGCACTCGGTGAATTCATCCACGAGTTCCAGGGATCCTGGAAATCCGTTGATGGGTTCGCCGTCTCTTCGGGGAGAGAGGTCCTCCACATCCGCCCCTTGAAATAGGTTCAACTGCCCGGTTACGATGTCGCCCTCCAGGCGACCCTCGGTGCCACAAATCCGGAACGGGTAGTTTTCGGGTGCGCCGGTTGCCTGCAGACATACTTCGCCGACGCTCATTATACCTCCGGGGTAATCGGCGCTGACCACCATCCGATCCCAGTAGGGCGGCCCCTTTACGGCGGCGCCCCGGGCGCATATCTTTTCCGGCACCTCACCAATCAGACACTTATGCAGATCGGCCGTGTGGGAGTAAAGTTCGTGGATGATTCCGCCGGAGACAGAAGGATCTCCCCGCCACCCCGAATCCATAGGCCCCCAGCGTCGCCAGAAACGGACGGTGACCATCAGAAGTTCCCCGAGATCGCCCCGCTCAATTGCGTCACGGGCGACACGCACGACGTCTGCGGAACGCAGTTCGTATCCGGCGGCGAAAATCGCGTCAGATTCCCGCACGGCCGTCGCGAGTTCTTCGGCCTGCTGACGTTCGAGGACAACGGGTTTTTCGCATAGAACGTGTTTGCCGACACGAAGCGCTTCGGCTGCCTGCTGCGCGTGCAATACATTAGGGGTGCAGATAATTGCGGCGTCGACTTCATCGCACGCGAGTAGTTCTTCCCACTTTTCGAAAAGGAGAGGGGGTTCCGGACACATCTCGGCACCGGCGCGGCGGTTTGCCTCGCTCCGGCTACACAGAGCGCTGATTCGGGCATCTTCCACACGGAGCAAATTGGGAAGATGTGTTCCACGCGTCCAGTTGCCGACTCCAACGATACCGTATCGGACCATCATGCGGTTTTTTTCTTAAAAATTCAGAAGTCTGATAACGTGCCGATTCAGACAGAGCCTGAAAGAAAAACTATCGGCTTCAGCTCGAGAGGCAGGCTGAAAAAGAGCGCACCGGCTTTGCGATTTTTCAGTAGTTTATCACCGGAGATCACTTTATCAAGATAATGACTGTCCAATCTGTTTACCATTTTATGGCTGTTTTCATGTGCCGTCCGGCGGCTCATAGCTTACAATTCGTTGTTTCGCAGAGAAGATCGTTATGAGCTTTTTTGAGGTGCTGAAAATCCATGAAAAGTCGAGAGAGAGTTGTCAGGGCCATTAATTTCAAAAATCCGGATCGTCTCCCCATTTCTCATGCGATTCTGCCGTCGGCCCAGTATCACTACGGAGATGCGTTGAACGAAGTGCTTGAGGATGTTCCCGAAGACTTTGGCTGGGATTTGCTGCCGGAACTTCCGAGGGAGAAACTTCCCCCGCTGTATAAGAAAGGGACTAATGTTGACGATTTCGGCACGGTCTGGAAAGTAACCGTAGAAGGTCGCTGCGGGATTCCGGTTGAGTTTCCCATTGATGCGGACTATTCGAATTATGACGACTACGAATGGCCGCAGATTTTTGAGGCCGGGGTCCCCGAATACAAACTCTACAGCGGCCATATGGTCGGAACGAGCGACGAGTTTTACGCCCGGGGTGCGTGGATCACTTTTTTCGAACAGTTGCAGCAGTTGCATGGTTTCGAACCGCTTCTTGTGGATATCATGACGGAAAGACCGGACTTTTACAGGCTTCGCGACGATCTGCTCGAATTCACCCTTGCCTGGATAGACCGCTGGCTGGAACAGGAGTATCAGGGTCTTCAGTTCGCTGACGACTGGGGCACGCAGGAGAACCTCATGATCCCGCCGCCCAGATGGCGCTCGATTTTCCGGCCCGTTTATGAGCAGATGTTCTCGAAAGTCAAGGACGCCGGGTTGGACGTGTGGTTCCACAGCGATGGAAATATCCTCGAAATCATCCCCGATCTTCTGGATGTCGGCGTGGATGTTATTAACTGCCAGTCATCCGTAATGGACACCGACAGGTTGAAGGAGTTTTCCGGGGAGGTCTGTTTTCGCACGGACCTCGATCGCCAGCAGGTCTTGCCGTTCGTTTCCCCCGGAGAGGTCAGGGACTATATCTTTGACCTGTTCCACCAGCTCGGCACGCCGGAAGGGGGGATCGTTGCCTGTGGGGAAATCAGTGAAGACGTCCCGCTTGAAAACATTAAAGCGATGTATGACGCGTTTCTGGAATTCGAGTGGTAATGGGGATTGGGCCGATGGATTATCGGGAATCCAATCCCGGTAGAACCCGTTCGAAATAGCGGTCGAGCATCTCATCAGGGATGTTGGCGGGCAGGTGATTTCCGACGGCGAAGATCGCCCCTTTGCAATCCTGGAAACGTTCAAATGTCCTGTCTATATCTTCCTGGACCTTATCCCATTTCCCGAATGTCAGATCACGGCAATCCACGAAACTGCCCACCAGACAGGTTGTTTCTCCGAAGTTATCGACCATATCGCCGAAATCCATGCAGGGCTCGAAAATGAGTCCGTCGGCCCCGGCGTCAACCACATCGCCTGCAAATTCCGTGAAATTCCCGTCAGAACAAAACAGAACCTTTTTCCCGGCTTCGCGAATGGGTTTCCAGAGTTCGGCGTACCGCGGAATGATGACCTCGCGGTAAATTTTAGGATACATGAACGGACCATCCGCCCACACAAAATCGTCATGCTGAATAACGACCTCGGTGCTTGTCTCCGCCCAGGCTTTCATGAAAAAAAGAGTCCGGCGGAAAAAGCTGTCGAAGACTTTCTCCATTTTCACAGGGTCGGATGTTCCGAGAAGCAGCATATCCCACCCGAACGCATCGATGGCCCCCGAGATAATGGTTCGGTAGTATCCTCCGGTCGTGAGCTGGTCCGGATACATCTTCCTCCGGCTCAGGATCAACTGTTCGTATGCTTCGACCTGGTCGTCAAAATCCGGCAGACCGTATTCCTCGACCGCGTCAAATTCCCAGACCTCTTCCGCTGAATGGAAGGGCGATTCGGTGCTCAGGCGTTGGTCGCTGCCATCGGAAGCGTAAGAAGCATGTCCCATATCCGTTACGCGGCCTGCCTCACCCCAGTTAATCAGACCGTTGTTGGTGTGCCAGATCATATCAAACTTAAAACGATCGTAGGCTTTTCGCATGAATTCTGGATCGTCTTCCGAAACCCCCGCACGTTCTGCCAGGTACTTTTTGTGATAACCGAGACTGTACTCGGTGTGGCCCCAGCGGGAACACGATTCCAGATTGATGTTCTCAAGTGCTACCTGAGTGCTCATGATTTGAATCTTCCCTTGTCTTAAACAACGACCTTCGGTTTTTTCGTAAACGAAAACGTAGATATTACCACCTTCTTAAGAGGGGATCAAAATAGCAGGAGGGCGGGTGGCGGCTGATGGCCTGTGGACGACTTTCTGCGGCGAAACGGCGGGATTTGCTGGACGCAGAGCCTGAAAAATCGACGGCGCAAATTCGGCGTTGTCCGCACTTGTGATTGTGGGCTCTTCTGTCCCATAATGACGGTCCATTGTTCGTCGACGCACGTGAAAAATGTTTTCTTCCAGCAAAGGCCTGAGCCTGAACGGATGAAAACTGCGGTACCTCTCAGTTTGCATTTTTCTCTGAGGAATTTTCTGCCATGACAGATACCAATGTTCTTTTTATCCCCGTTGATGATCTCCGACCTCAGATCGGATGTTACGGTCGGTCGCAGATGAAGACGCCTCACCTCGACCAGCTGGCCGGCGAAGGCACGCTTTTCAATCAGGCTTACTGCCAGGTCCCCGTCTGCGGCGCCTCGCGGGCAAGTTTGCTCAGCGGGCGGCGTCCCACCAGAGAACGCTTTGTCGATTACCTCGCCCGCGTCGATGAAGATCTCCCCTCGGCCCGGACACTTCCCCAGCATTTCAAAGAGAATGGCTACGAAACGATATCGGTCGGGAAAGTCTTCCATCACTCCACCGACTGCGCCAAGCGGAGCTGGTGTGCCGAACCCTGGAGACCTTCCTCGAATAAAGGCGTCGGATGGCGCAATTACCTCACGCCCGAGGCAATAGCGGTGGCAAAGGAGGAAGGCCACCGAGGCCCGCCGTACGAATGCGCTGAGGTGCCGGATAATGCGTATTTCGACGGACGGATCGCCGACCGGGCAATCGCGGAACTGGAATCGCTCAAGCGATCCGACAAACCCTTTTTCCTCGCCGCGGGGTTCCTGAAACCCCACCTGCCATTTAATGCGCCGAAAAAATACTGGGATCTCTACGACGAGAATGACGTCAACCTGGCGGATAATCCATTTGCACCCGATGACGCTCCGGAACAGGCGCTTCATAATTTTGGCGAACTTCGCGCGTATTTCGATATTCCGGAAGAAGGTCCCGTGCCGGACGATATGGCGCGGAACCTGGTCCATGGTTATTACGCCTGCACAAGTTTCGTGGATGCCCAGATCGGACGGTTGCTGCAAGCGTTGCGCGAAAATGATCTGGCCAAGAACACCATCGTCGTGGTCTGGGGCGACCACGGCTGGCAACTCGGTGAACACGGGATGTGGTGCAAACACTGCAATTTCAAAACGTCTTTGAATGCACCCCTGATTTTCCGTGTGCCTGACCAGCGTGGTGGTGTAAAAACCGATGCGATCAGCGAGTTCGCCGATATTTATCCGACCTTATGCGAGCTGACAGGGATCGATGAGCCCGATAACCTGGCGGGCTTAAGTCTGGTATCGACTCTGGACGATCCCGATGCGCGGGTGAAAGATGCCGCCTATAGCCGGTGGTATGGAGGCGAATCGGTTCGCACGGAAAATTTCCTTTTCACCGAATGGCGCGATGAAAACGGCGAGACTGAGGCACGTATGCTGTATGACCACGACAGCGATCCCGATGAGAACGTGAACGTAGCTGGAAACCCTGAAAATGCTGAGCTGGTGGAGCGATTCTCAGGGCTGCTGGCCGAGAACCGCGAGAGAATCGCGGCCGCAAACAGGTCCTGGTGAAGGGCACGTTCAGGGGGGGAATATAACGCTTAGCCCGCGTAGCCGTTCGACGACGCTGACGGCCCTGGGCCTGGCGAAGGGCGGGCGGAGCAGATGTAGCCCGGTGGGGACAAAAGATGGCCCAACAAAATAGATCTCTCAATCGAAGGCTTTTGGTCTGTCCGATCGTGTCACCCCCTGCGGGGGTTCTTTTGGAAACTGCGGTCACAAAACCCCGGGTTCACACCCGGGGCGAAAAACGCCGCGCTTTCTGCGGGGACTAACAGCCGGGGACGCCATTTGTGTCGATGTCAAATGTTCAATGTTCGCCTCCGCTCGTTTAATGCGTGTCCATGTGTGGCACCGCCGTTTGTCGTTTTTCGTTTTCCGTTACGCTGTTATCATTGCCCCCAGCTGCCTGTCCGAAAAAAGCGTGGTGCTCCTACCCAATAATGCCCAACGCACCGCGCGCTGTCGGGTGAGTTCCCCCTCCCCGACAGAAGCCCCTCAGCGGGCGGACCT
>JBKHIT010000112.1:0-8125 GCA_046538485.1 Candidatus Brocadiia bacterium
TGGTTTTCTTCCCGGACTGCAGCGCGGCGCCTCTGCCAAATTCACTGAACGCAATTGGCAACGATGTGGCTCCGGCCATTGGGCGGCGGTCGCGGGAATTCTTATCTCCGGATCTCCCCCCTGCAAACTCAAAGAACGCCAGCGCTTTCTGTTCCCGTCCGGCCAGGTGATGGATCATGCCGATCGAGAGAGCAAGAGCCGGCCGGGAGAGATTTTGTCCTTCAGGCGAAGGCCTTTGTACCGGGACTGTAAACAGCTTGGCAAAGCTCTGCCCTACAGTGACTTCCGTCTTGTTGAATGATAAAGGTATTGTCACGGTAGCATCACCCACGCAGATCGCCCTAATGCTTGGCGATCCCTGCGTTTTATCTCAAGTATTTCCATCGTTCAGGCTTAATTTCTTTTCTCGCTCTAATTTGCAAAAAAGCTTCCGAACGATGATGAGCAGGAAAATAGCAACAATTAAGGTAAGGACGGTAAAGAACCGGCCAAAAGACCCCAGATCATCCCCACTTTCTCCGCCGCCAAGGAGATGGAAATGGAAGTTGTCAGGTTTCTTCAGTTCTTTCGCTGCGGCAAGCCTATTGTATGTCCTTTCGAAGTGCTGCCTTATGAAATACTCAAGGAGCAAATGTATGCCATAGCCTTCCGTTTTATATGTAATGTGGTAGCGGCCTTCTCCTTTATACGTTGCTTCTACGATCAGAGGAGAATCAGTCAGATGAGATTTTTGGACGCCTGAGCGAAATTCTGTGTTGAACCGCTCGCAGACCTCCTCACCCAGAGCGGAATGTGATTTCAAAGACTTCGAGTCAACACCTGGTTTTCCCAGAAGAGTGCCATAAGACCACTCTCCCGCCAAATGAAAGAGGTCTTCACTGCCTCCTACATAAAGGGCAAAAACAACTATCCATATTATAATGCCGTATGTAGCCCATTTTGTTTTTTTCACAATGATTCTTTTCTGCAAGAGGTTTGCTCGGTTTCTTCCATTTCAATTTCTGGTTCCTTGGTACCTTTGGAAGCGAAACGCTTTTCATTCATTTCCAAACAGGGACGAAAAGCTGCTTTTTGGGAGCCTCGTGAACTGTTTGCCAACTGCAAGCCGCATTATCCCAGCGATATGCTCCGCTCACATGATCTTCAAGCAATCCTATACCTATTGTATTGGCAGGGACTAATTAGACGTATCCTCGGCCAAACTATTTTTCTTCTTGCTTCCCTTCTTTTTTTTTAGCCGCACATGCGACTCCATGATCTCGGCGATTACCTCATCCTTTTTGGCAATCTTCTCTTGCAGGGCAGAGACTTTTTTCTTGAGCTTGCGCTCCTGGCTTCCAGTTTTTCTCCGGAAGGCAGCATCGCCCTTCTCGAAGAACTTTTTCTGCCATCGGTAAAATTGAGAGGGACTCAGATCATACTCGTCGCAAACATCGGAGACCGGCTCGCCCTCCAGCAGATGGCGCCGGAGGATCTCCACTTTCTTCTTACCAGAAAACCTTCTTCGCTTCGCCATAACGGACTCTCCTCTTGAGGAAAACATATGCTAATCCCCGAAGAGGAAATGTCCAATTCCGCCTGAAGCACAACACAACACCACAGCCATTCCTCTTCTTGTTCGGAATAGTTTCCCTGTCATTTCCTCTGACCATTTTGGCTGTCGCTGTTATGTCGGGCCTTTTCGATAATCAACCAATCATCGGTGTCTTTTGGTTCAACCCTGGTTCTTTCTACCAACTCGTTCTCCGGCGCCAACGCCACTCCCCAATAGCCCGCCAGCCCGGGGGGGCCGGTGAAGTAAAAGGTTCCTCCTGACAAAAGATTGTCCAATTGCAATCGGATTCGCTTATCCATGTCCGGAATGCCCTCGATCGCAGTCTGGATTTGCTCCTGGTTCAGTGAGTCAACAACCATATGCTGGAGGAATATATTGCTTGTATACGCAACGTCCGTGCTCACCCGGTTACAAAATGCTCGCATAATCTGAGTATAAATGAACAGTTCGGCATATCGCCAGCGGAGGCTTTTCCTTTCAGTAGTCAAATGATCAAATGTTTTTTGTTCGTCTTCGGTCATCGAATACCCCGAGCCCCAATGACGCATGGCCGCCTGGCGGTATGCTGACTTGATTGCCGACCATCTGCCTTTCCTCATGGCAAATCTATCAGCTTTTTGAACATATTCCAGCAGTATATCTGAACAACGCCGCTTGTAGTTCTCCATATTATCGGTGATTTTCGCAAGCTCTTCGGGCTTGAGCAAACCCTTTCCCGAGACCACACAGTGCAACCCCCCTCTGATTTGCTCTTTCAAATCCTGTTCGGCTGAGCCAGACACGTTGGTCACATCACCAAACGTCAGATATTCAGAAAAATGCTTCATTACGCGCTTACGCTCATCGGAGTCAAGCCGTCGGACATCGGTTTTTGAAACCGCCTTTCTAATCACACGTTCCCAGGCTTGCACAATTTTCTGTTGTTTGGACTTGTTCAGATCCCGTGCTGACAGGCGCTCCATGACAGCCTTACGCATATCTTTGGCAAGCCTCTCGTTTTGGGGCTCCGCTGTATAGCTTACACAGCAGAATAAAACGACCAACCCTACTACATGTAACATCTTTC
Source organism: Candidatus Brocadiia bacterium (assembly GCA_046538485.1). GTDB lineage: Bacteria > Planctomycetota > Brocadiia > SM23-32 > SM23-32 > JBKHIT01. The sequence continues at coordinate 2,622 of JBKHIT010000112.1, forward strand.
CTTTATTCATTTCGACTACTCCTTCGATAGCCCTTCTCAACTTCTGGTGACCGGTGGCTCTTGCCCCCATATGGGCACGGACGGGTTACGCACCTCTTAAATCAGGGCCGTTACGCTTTGCCCTGTAAAAACAGTAAGCAGTTCAGATTCATGACTGGGGCACCAAAGTACTAATGAGTAATTGTTCGGTCACTGTTAGCCCCTACCTCTGGGAACAGGGCAAGGGGCTAAAGTGACTACTCAGCACCTTCGATTTCTTCCACTTTATATCCCCTCCATCGAACTTTGCCTTCCATGTCCATAGTTTGGGCCAAGGCCATTCCACCACAGCGTTAGCGCGAATTGTGACTTCTACGGGATGCGACAGATTCTGCCCTTCCGGCGAAGACTTTTGCACAGGAATCTTGAATAGCTTCGCAAAAGACTGGGCAACCGAGACCTTGGAAGCATTGAAACTCAATGGCACGTTGACGTTGACTGGTCCAACCGGAACAGTGATACTCCCTCCATCCGATGAGCCACCACGACAATCTCCCCCGAGTGTAACTTCCCATTCTTTCTGTCCATCAATTTCCACCGTCCAAGCGACAGCCACGGCTGCTCCCCCCTTATACACCGGATTCCAGGCCTGATTCTCCAGAATCATGGTCTGCCCACCTTGGCTCTCAAGGAAATAGTCGTGCTTCCATGTTCCATCACAGTCATCGTTCGTACCTGCCTCGTATGTCAGCGTAAAAGTCTTAGTATCAGAATAAGGTTGAGGTTCGCTCTCATGTGGCCAGAGACCCGCTCTGCGGGCCCAAAGAGTATAAAGACACTTAGTGTCATCTGTTACCGCGCAATCCGTCCGGACTAATCCCTTCACATCAATTGTAGTTTGAGCAAAAGCGCTCGGGAATTCCGCATCATAGACGCGAGCCTTGAAGCTACCAGATTTTGTAAAACGACCAGCTCTTATTGATTGTCTCAAACCCTGGCTAACGGGATCTCCTGCGTCTGGCGTAATGTCAACTCCCTCTGTCAAATCCTCAATTGCCCACTTCAACGTACGACCAGCGGGCTGCACATTCGCCACAAGCTCAGTTTCCTGGCAATATTCAATCGTTGTCCGGGAGATCGTCTTTATCGTCACGCTTATCACTGAAAATCTGATTTTCCTCTCAAAATCGGGCTCGCCGTCTTTCGTCACCGTTACTGTATAAACCCCTGGATTGAGGTCCGAGAGCGAAGTTAAATACGGCGGTCCCGTCCATGTCCCGCTATGACCAGACGTTGCGGACCAGTCATAGGTACCCGATTGAACATTCAGCCGGAAACTGACGTCGCCTCTATCGTCCTCGGCCAAACTGCAATGCAAAGACGGAAGATCTGTGCCAGGGTCGCCATCCTCATCTTCAGAAATGTTATCCGAATCGCTGACGCCGCGACCCGTATTATCGTCCCGCAGCACCAGAGACCCCGGCTCTTCCATGTCCTTCACGTCGGCCCACAGCACAGTCGGCGCGGCTCCTCCGCCTCCGCCTTCCCCGCCTCCTGGCACAACGCTCACCCAGTAGAGTGCTCCAATCCCTTCTCGACCTTCCACTTCCACTTTCACAGGGTCTTCCCTGCGGGTAATCACCAGCAGGGCGCCATCGTTGACCGGGTCGTCGTAGACACCGGCCGCTTTCCCCTTAACACCCGAATTCGTGACATGAATCTCGTCATTTTCGCCGGTGGGCTCGCTTGAGAAATGCCCCTCAATATCTTCCGCTTCTTCCTGCGGGTTGTCTTTTTGTCGGGCCTGAACGTGGATAGTCTCGTTCGTCGCCCGGGCGGGCGCCGCTATCCCGGCAATCAACAAAATCAACACAATCAGCCACCCCTTTCTCATCTTTCACTCTCCTTCGTCAGTCTGTTGGCTTTGGGCAAAAGTTTTGTCCGCACCCGCTCCGTCCAGCGGGAGTCCGGATATCGACGCAGATATTCCGTAAAGGCCTTTTTCGCCTTTGCGTACTGCTGCCTATGCATCGCCATGATTCCGTAGTAAAAAAGGGAACGTTCCGCCTCCGGATGTTCCGGATTATGGGTGAAAACGTGCTCCCAGTGGGGCATCGCCGCTTCGGCATCCTGCATCTCGTTCTGCATCCAGGTGCCGACGCGGAAAATACCGTCGGCGGCCCAGCGGTAATCCCTGTATTTCGGGTCGTAGAGCCGCTTAAGGTATGCCCTGGCTTCTTCGCTTTGCCATAACGGACTCTCTTCACAAAGGAAAACACATGCTAATTCCTGAAGAGGAAATGTCCAATTCCGTCTGAAGCCCAACAGGCAGGAGGGAACAGGACACACCATTCACTCAAAACTGTCCTATAGTCTCACTCCTCCAGCAGCTTTACCTCGACCGTCTTCCCCGCGTCGGAATCTTTGATGGTGATTTTGCCAATCACTTTACGTTCCCGCCGGTCACTGCCCGTTCCCTCCGGCCAATAGAGAACTGCTACATACCAGTCTCCCGGTACACATGTCATCTGAACTTTGCCCGTCTCCTTCAGATTCTTAAGGATTTTGCTCGGCTCCTGCAGACTCTCCACCGGATGCTTGTGGTCGGTAGTGAGATTGGTCCACGACATTGGAACCCGATCATCCCTGTGAACTTTGAGACCGATACTGGCCAGGTCCTCGTTGATTTGTCGGGAGGGGATCTTCAGATGAAACTCAACCAGATCTTCCGGCCGCATCACAAGATCCGCATCACGCGGCAGCGAAAGGTTCCGTTTTTTCACCGATCGGATATACAGCCAGCCCACTCCCGCACGCTGCTGTTTTTTTGTAACCCGCAGCATTTCTCCAAGATCATCCGCTCTCACCTTGAAGGTGCCGTCCGTATCGATTGATCCGGTGCGTTTTTTTCTCTTTTTCTTATTAAAATATGCCACCGTCATCATTGTAAACGCAGCCGGAGGCTCCGCTTTGATTTTGCCCTCTATATATTTTCGTTGTTCCTCCATCAACCTGAGTGTTCGACCTTCAAAAGCGTAATCAGGATATTTCCCAATCACATCCACCACATACATCTTTCCCCGGGGAATATCTTCTGGAACGCGCACCACGCTCTCATACATCTTGTCCCCGCTCACGGACATCCGCACCAGGTAGCGACGACCCAGTTTCATGTAATCCGTTTCTTTATCCTGAGGGTACACCGGCACACGAACCGCCTTTGCCCCTACTGCCCCCCCGCCCCATTCCTTCACGTTACCGCCACCTTCCTCCAGGGGAACATTAAGCCATGATCCCCAGCGCGCCTGCGACACCCTCACCCGTTTTAGTTCGCCGGACGATGCCGGTTTCCAGAATCTCATCTTGATAAGCCGCACATCGGGCGGCCCTGGCCCAAATATGACCCGAACATCTGAGTCATTAACGTAAGAATAGTACTCATTGATATACTCGTCCCCTTTCTCCTGCGCAAGAGGGCTGTCGGTGATTCCCACCTCTCGCCGCGTTTGCTCGGCCATCTCGCGGAAAAGCAGGGGCGGCAGGGAATCGTCCCGCCGATCCTCCGCCTGCTTTCTCTTTTCACCGGTCGCGGTGGGGGACAGACCCGCCCCCCCGTCACGGTTCCAGATCCACCATAATCCTCCGGCCAGTCCAATGGACAGCGCCACAATCGTCATAAGCAGTACACGTTTTCTCATCATCTGCACCTCTTCTCCAAAGGTAAAACTGTTTCATTTTTCGGTGGTATCAGATCATCACTTTCGCTTCAGGGGCTGTCGGAGCGATTCCAGATCTTGATGCAATTTTGCGTCGCATCTTCATTCTCCTTCAAAGCAGCCTTCGCCCTGCACTCCGGCCGATCATCAAACCACCCCCACCAATCTCTGTATCCCTCCGATCTTGCCTGTGCGCGAGCGCCAATATCAACGTAAACCAGAAGCGTCTGACCGGTAACTATAGGCTGATTCCCGGCCTCAACCTGCAGATCCGGGTCACCCCACGGATGGTCATTCCCACCACGGACTTTTCTATAACCACCCGCATCCTGATCGATGCGGTTCTGCTTATCCTTACCCTCAAAATCCTCTCCCAGTTCACCGGGATTCAGCACCGAATAAGAAGGTTCCAGAAACGCTTCGGCCGCGCGGCCATCCGCCTCTTTTGTCACCACCCTGACCGCATCGTAGAGGTCTTTTGCAGCACCTGCTGCGCTCGCAAACGGACCAGCGAAAATGGACGCCACGCTGAGACCGGCAGAACCAAGCGAGTTGGCAAATTTCCCTCCTTTTGTGGCTTCCATAACGGACGTTTCCACCCGTGCCGAACCATTAAAATGCCGCAGCCTGCAGGTGGCATTTCGGTCCCAGTAATTCATCGCTTTTTCCCCTGCGTCCAAAACATCCTGCAGCACTTCAGTGTCGGGATCTTTCACCCAGTCGCCGCTCCCTGCCTGAATCCACCCGTTTTTGCCGCCATAGGATATGCTCACTCCACTTCCCTCCCGCCGAACATAACTCTCCGCAAGAACTATTGGAGCATATGGACGCTGGATAACACCCAGCGTGTCCCTTCTATTTACCAGCTGCGCTGCGACATAACCGTCCAGGGATTCGGCCGTGGCACTGTAAAACAGAGATGCAGTCCATGTCCTGGATCGGTTTCTGGTTTCCCTTGTAAACCTACATTGTGGAACCGTCGGCCAGTGCCAGATGTCATTGGAATCTGCTTTGTACGGCTCCCAAGTCTCTCTCCACCCGTGCCCCAGATAGGGTTCGTAAGTTGTGTAAAGGTCAGCCACCCCAACAAACTGCTGGGCTGGCTTGACCGTAAACAACGATTTTTGGGAGAGTTCTCGGAACGAGCCATCCGGGTCATTGGACATGGGGATATCGATCGCCGGGACGTCCTTATCCGCAAACTGCTCTACCGGCGCACCATCCACATCAGATTCCACCTGAATTTCAACGTCTCCAATTTGCAGAATCAAGTTCACGCGAAAACTTGCATCCTCAGTCGTGTTGCCAGTCGCAAAAGAAGCAGGGACGTTGTCTGACTCACTCCCGGTTCCATCGATATCTATGTCAGCGTACTGCTCGCTTTTTATGTAGCTTTCGTAGACATAACTGTGCTCGGCTTCTTCAAACTTATCCTGGTCTCGAACTGCCCGCAGTGCTTCATCCGCCCCCTGTGGGTCATTGTCGCCTACTCCCGCCGGGTTTTCCACCCCAACTGTCCGCTCTACAAGCTCTACCTTATTGTGGAATCTCTCTTTTCCTTTTACGTAAAAAGCAGGTTTGACCGAAAGAAGCTCGCACTGTTCAGAATCCAGCCCCAATAGCTGGAAACGCAGGGAAGTCGCGTAGTTTGCATCCGCAAAAAAATACTTAGGTCGGCCGCCTTGCGCAAAACTGGCAATTCGAACACCCACCGCCGTCACCTGCACTGTGTCCTTGAGGGCCGCATCCGTGCTGTCGTAGCTCAGGGTTATCTCACCGGCCCGGCCGGGCTCCAGGCCCTCCACATAC
>JBKHIT010000055.1:0-34947 GCA_046538485.1 Candidatus Brocadiia bacterium
CCCCCGAAACCAGAAAGCTGGTTGCAAGGCCACGCACTTTACCGAATAGTTACATCTATATAGGGGTCGGACCACGTTATCTACATGCTGAGTAAGCGGTTAGGACAAACCAGGGGTGCGTATGTGGCGTTAAAGCGGCTTTTTACCCCCTGAAAAATGGCGCTAAGGGGTGGTGGGGATTGCGCCAGAGGGTTGGGTTTCGCTAAGATTGAGGCTGTTATGCCATGAGCCAATGCTCCCGAGGCGCACAAGCAGATACATACTGCCGGGTCACGCCTATCACCTGACCCACCGCTGCCACGACAGGGAGTTTCTGCTGCGATTCCAGAGGGATCGTGATACCTACAGAAAATGGTTGCGGGAAGGGATTGCCCGTCACGGGGTGGCGGTGCTGGGACAGTGCATCACCTCCAACCACGTTCACCTGTGATGGAGGATTTGAGAGTCCGAGATGCCGGATAGAACTTGAGCCGACCGGTGATATGGGAGAGGATAGTTGGCGTGCCAGGGAAGTTTCGGGCATCGCATTTGAATCCGGGGAAGTAGAAAAAGATACGCAATCCTTGGACGCTTGCTCAAGAATGACGTCCAGATTCAAGGAACTCATCACAAAGTTCAAAAAACCGGGCTGAAACGACAGAATTCTCATGAAAAGCAAAGGCCATGGGCCGCCTTACTGAAAAACTCAATGAACTGATCGGATTTCCAGAGAATATCATCGAATCCGGATCCGGATTCAAAATCGGAGATGAAACGTGCCATTTCGCCCGGGTTGCTGGGGACGAAAACAGCCAGACGTACGCGGACCGAGATAGTGCGCTTCAGGTGTACCGCGAAACGAAGATTCTGGACCACGCCGTCGTCATAGCCAGTCGCCTGGAAAACACAGGGTCGGGCCGGCTCTCAAATATAAATATCCTCGATCCTTTGCATCTCGTCTTCTCCCAACCGTCAGGCCAGTGGCGTCACATCCACGCTCACGGCGGCACCACCGAATCCTACTACCCTCCCCTTGCATATCAGACTCGCGAATCCACGGATGTACGGGGGACGTTTCGTATCGAAAGCCATCCGCGCGGACGTTCTTCGAATCTCCACCTTCCTTTTCTTATTTCGCTCTTCAACACAGATGCGCAAAGTGAAGGACTATTCTGCGGATTGGAATGGTCAGGCACCTGGCACATGACATTCGCTCAGGTCGACGAAACACACAGCTCCCTGAGCGCGGGGATAAAAGTGTCGAATTTGGAACTGGAATCGGGAGAAATGCTGGAACTTCCGAAAGTGCATCTTGGTTTTTTCCAGGGTGGACCGGAAGCGGCGACGAATGCACTGCGCCGCTATCTTTACGAACACGCCTGCGCCTCCTACCAGGGCAAACCCTTGCAGCCCCATGTCAGTTACGACCACTGGTTTGGGATTCGCAACGAACTCAATTTCGACAAACTGAAGCATCAGGCTGACCGTGCCGCTGAACTTGGCATCGAAATTTTTGTCGTCGATGCATCCTGGTTCCCCGGCGATTTCCCGAACGGCGTGGGAAACTGGAACGAGATTGACCGTGAAAAATTTCCAGATGGACTCCAGCCGCTTGCGGAGTACGTTCGAACTCTGGGGATGGATTTCGGCATGTGGTTCGAGATTGAACGCGCCCACGAAGGCACCTGGGCGCTCGAAGAATATCCCGAACTGTTCATATCTCCTCCCGAGAGCTATCCATCCCGCAAGAATGCCCACCTGAACCTGGCACGACAAGACGCCCAGGATTGGGCAATCGAAACTGTCGGCAACTGGATCGAGAAACTTGACCTGAGATGGAGCCGGTGGGACTACAACATCGAGCCGCAACCCTACTGGGATGCCGTGGACCCAACCGGCAAGATTCAATGTCGTTACATGGAAGGCCTGTACCGAGTGCTGGATACGCTGATGTCAAAATATCCAACATGGATGGTGGAAGGCTGCTCAAGTGGGGGGCGAAGGATCGACATCGGGACGATGAAACGCGCTCATACTTACTGGTTCTCCGACCAATCCCGTATACCCTCCGTATGCCGTTACATGCAGGCGCGGGCCAATCGTTTCCTTCCCGGCCATCTTCTCAACAGCAGCGTGGCGGTCGCTTCAGGAAACGGCGACAGCGGATTCAACGACACCTCGGTGTTGAGTCGAATGCTCGGCAAACTGGCCTTTGACGGAGATATCGCATCCTGGTCCGCTAAGCTTACCGATCGCATGGCAAAATGGGCGGGCGTCTTCAAAGATATCCGCCATCTCTTCGTTCAGGATTTCTATCAGCTCCTCCCCATTCCCACTACGGCTGAGGACTGGGACGCGGTTCAGTTCGTCGCATATCCGGGCAACGAATCCGCTGTCTTTGCATTCTCACGATGCAACGGCGGATGCTTGCGCCTTCCACTCAGGGGTCTCGATCAAAACTCGGCGTACAGAGTATCCCGGGCTCCGGATGGGGCCGTTGAAACTTATTCTGGTGCCGATCTCCTCGAAAGCGGTCTCGAAATCGAATTGCCCGAGGAATCGGCGGGATTGTGGAAAATTGACGTAGTTCAGTAGCCCGTTCAATTTCCGCTCTGAGCGCAAGCTACAGGTTATTCGCCTTCAATTCTTCGGTGAGCTTTGCCGTTATTCGGGAAAGGTGGGTTTTGCGCCCATTGTCTGGCTTTCTTCACGCGCGATTCCGGCACCGACTTCCTTCCATCTCCCCCAGCGAAAAATCAACTACGTAACCATTTCTACAGGCAGGACAAAAGCTTTGACGCCCTGATGGTGGAACTCTTCGCGCAGATGCCGGACCCCTTCGATGAGTCCATTCACCACGTCATCCTCGACGACGATGGCCAGCACGTTGTTTTGTTTTGGCCACACGTGTGTTCCCAGATGCGGCCCGCTGCCCTCCCCTTTGCCCAATACTTTCGTCCACTTGGTGTAGGTTTCCACGCCTGCGTCGGACAGAACTCCCATCACTTCATCGTCCAGCGCCTCGTTATAGGCAATCAGTAGAAGTTTCATTTTCCATTTCCACAATATCAAAAGGTTATGCTTCTGCCGAATGACCTCGATCGAGGATTGAATACATTACGGGCACAATCACCAGTGTCACCAGCGTGGCGACGAGCAGCCCCCCGAGGATCGTGACACCCAGGGGATTCCAGACTTCAGAGCCCTGTCCTTTCCCGAAAGCCATGGGGACAAGTGCCAGAACCGTTGTGAACGCTGTCATCAAAACGGGACGCAGACGTCTTTCCCCGCTCCGGCGGATGGCCTCTGTCATCGAGAGGCCCCGCGCCCGAAGAATGTTGATGTAATCCACAAGGACGATGGCATTGTTGACCACCACGCCGATCAGCAGCAGCATACCCAGAAAGACGATAACATTTAAGCTATGACCGAAGACAAATAGTCCCCATACGACTCCGACAAAGGCAAACGGCAGGGCAAACATGACCACGAAAGGATGCAGCAAAGACTCGAACTGCGAGGCCATAACCATGTAGACAAGCACCACTCCGATTCCCAGCGCGAGAGTCAACCAGAAAAAAGATTCGCTGATATCTTCGCTCTGGCCGCCCATCCGGATTTCCATCCCAGTGGGAATCTTCAGCTCCGAGATTATCTTTCGCGTCTCCGCTATCACTTTACCCAGGGAACGCCCATGCACATCGCCCTCGACCCGGACGACTCGCACCTGATCTTTACGTTCGATTTCAACTGGGCCACGTTCGAAGGTCACATCCGCAATATTCTCGACTCTGATCAGCTCGCCGCTCGGTAATCTCACCGGCAGTTTTTCGAGATCGTCGGGCCGGGATCGGTCCTCTTTTCTCAGACGCACGAAGATATCATATTCATCGCCCGCCACCCGGTATTTGCTCGCAACCCGCCCGTAGATGCTGGCCCGAACGGTGTTGGCAACATCCGAAACGTTAAGTCCCATCGAGGATGCTTTTGCCCGATCCACATTGACCCATAACTCGGGGGCACCTTTTTCACGCGAGATGCTAATATCCACGGCTCCGGGAATATTTTTAACTTTTTTCTTGATTTCTGCTGCCAGACGGTCGGTAGCTTCCATATCATCACCGCGGATATTCACACTCAGCGGTTTCTCCCCACCGGCCATCATGCCGGACATAGGATCCTGCAGGGTAATCGAGAACTTCTCGATCGCATAGATGCCCTGAATCTGCTTAATCCGCTCGCGCAGTTCTTCGCCTTTTTCAAAAACCGTCCAGTCGCGCTCGTCTTTAGAAGAAACTTTCACACCAAAGCTGCCGACGTAGTCACCGGAATCACTCGCCCCGGGGCCTCGCCCTTCTCCAGAACCGCACTCAGTAAATGTAGCACGCAGATCGTTGGGGGGGATCTCTTCTTCAATTATGCGGTTAATCTCTTGCATTACTTCCGCCGTCTTCTCAACGCGCGTCCCAACGGGGAGTTTTATCGTTCCCCGAATCAGAGATCTGTCTTCGCTGGGCGTAAACTCCCAGCCGATCCGAGGCACAAGTCCGAGGCTGACTCCCATAAGCAAAACGGCAGCAAATATTACGATGGCCCGGTGGCGAAGCGCCCGGCCTAACAGCGCGCTATAGCCGTCCCTCAATCGGTTGAAAACAGCTTCGCTGAGTTGGAAAAGACGGCTTTTTCTCTCGCTGGCAACAAATTTCTCGGGCAACAAACGCGACGCCAGCATCGGGGTAAGGGTCAACGCTGAGAAAAGGGAGGCAAGCAAAATCATCCCGGCCACCGCTGCAAAAGGCGTGAAAAGCACCCGCACAATCCCGCGCACAAATAACAGGGGGAATAATATACACAGCGTCGTAAGCGTAGAGGCGGTGATGGCCATTGCTACCTCGGAGGCCCCGTAAACCGCTCCCTCGCAGGGACTCTCTCCTTGCTCCCGATGTCGTGTGATATTCTCAAGAATTACTATCGCATTATCCACCACCATCCCGATGGCCACGATGAACGCAAAAAGCGTTATCATATTGATCGTATAGTCCAGCATATACATCAGGGCGCCGGCCAGGATAAGAGAAAATGGGATGGCCAGTCCGATAACAAACGTTCCGCGTAATTGACGGAGGAAAACGAGCACAACAAGCATTGCCAGCGCGCCGCCTATCAGGAGTGTTCGCAATAGATCCGAAACGACACGTTCGATGTCTTCGGAACTATCCATCACATTGCTGATCTCAATATCAGCCGGTAGCTTACTGGTTAATTTCGGCATGAGGTCCCTGACCGCCCGGGCAACCGTCACGGTGTTCGCATCGGACTGTTTACTGACGAACATAATCGCACCGCGGCCTCCGTTTATCGTGATATGGCGTTGCACTTCTTCAAAGCCATCGCTCACCTCTCCAACATCTTCTAAGCGCACAATTCTGTTGCCGTCAACAGCCGTCAGGACGATGTCATTCATCGGTTTAACCGACTCGAATTCACCGGGCACACGCGGCAGATAATCGGTGTACCCAGTCTCAATACTTCCTGCAGACATTTCCTGGTTCTCCATAGCAATGGCCCGCACAACGTCGTCGGGGGTAAGGTTGTAAGATGCAAGCCTTTCCCTGTTAAGATCCACGTTGACCTGACGCTGCAGTGGGACCATAACTGTCACGGCCGCCACCCCGGGAATGCTTTCCAGCCGGTTCGCTACCCCCTCATCAAGTATATCTTCAAGATCTTCATAAGACTCTGTCGCCCGAATGCCAAAAACCATAATTGGAAACTGGCTGATATCGAACTTGTAAATTCTGGAATTGTCCGCCTCCTCTGGAAGCCTCCTTTGCACAAAATCAATGGCATCACGGATATCATTCGCGCGGCCTTCCAGATCCGTGCCCCAGCCGAAATTGAGGCGGATAGTCGACACACCCTTGCTGGAAGTAGAAAAAACGTGTTCCACATCTTCGACTGTCGAGAGAACTTCTTCGAGGGGTTGAGTTACCTTATCCTCAATATCCCGTGGGCCCGCCCCTTCGTAGGGAGTCATAACCGTAATCGAAGGGATATCCATCTCTGGGAACAGATCAATGGGCGTCTGCACCAGACAGAATGTGCCCACCAGCACGACCGCAAAGAATATCATCAGCGTCGTGATGCCCCGCTTTACTGAAAATTCCGGAAGGTTCACTCTTCGTTCTCCTCAATACGTACTTTCATGCCATCTTCCAGAAGGTGGTGGCCCCGGATCACAACCATGTCTCCCGGGGTCAGCCCCCCCAGCACTTCGTTGAGATTCGCTTGTTTCATGCCCGTGCGAACATCTCGGATGTGAACTGTCATGTCATTCACAACAAAAGCCTTTAAGTCATCGTCGGATTGCACGAGAGCAACATCGGGGACAACGGGGACATTTCGCTTTTGTTTTACAACCAGTTCCATCCTCGCAAACATTCCCGGCTTGAGCTCTTTCCCGGAATTGCGCACGCGCACGGTTACTTTCGCAGTTCGTGTTCGCGGATCCAGTTCCGGTTGCACACGATCGACCTTCCCCGGGAATTCTTTCTCCGGATAGGCGCTGGCCCATACGAGCGCGGGAGTTTTCCCCGGTTGCAGCAGAGAGAAATATTTCCCGGCCACCGCCCCCCTGACCTCGACATAGTCGATTTTTATGATTTTGAGGAGCGGTGTCGACGGATTCACGTTGCTTCCCTCATCCACGTATTTCTCGCTTATCACCCCACTCATAGGTGCTTCAATCGTCGCGTCCTCGTAGCGCACACGTGCTCTTGTCAAAGTAGCCTTTGCTCGTTTAACCGCCGCTTTTGCCGATTTTACCGCCGCCTTTGCCTGTTCTACATTATCGTGGGCTACTTTTAGCCTTGCCTGTGCAGTGTGATAGGTGGTGAGCGCCTTGTCGCGCTGCTGCTGCGTTGCCGTTCCTTCCTCGTAAAGAGCGACGGCGCGCTTTTTTTCCCTCTCAGCGTCTGCGAGCCCTATCTCTGCTTCCCGTACCGTAGATCTGGCCACATCGAGGCTGGCCCTGGTCTGTTCGAGCCCGGCCATGCCTTGCTCAACATTGGCTTTGACCTCTTCAAGCGCCGCTTTCAGGTCTTCATGTTCAACCACCCCGATAAGGTCGCCCGACTTCACCTCAAGACCTTCTTCGATGAGAGTTCCATCGGCGAGTCGGAATTTTTCCAGAACTCCTGCGACTTCCGGCATCACCCTTACCTGTGCGTCAGGGTGGATGGTGCCGGTAACAAAGGCCCGCTGCTCCAGCGTTCCGGTTTTGATCCTGGTAACACGCACGAGCGGTGGTTCTTTACTCTGTTTAGTTACTTCTTGAGTTTGTTCTTCCCCGGGCTGCATATACTCGTAATATCTGGCAAGGCCAAAGCCAGCCAATGCAATGATAAGGATTCCAACGAGTGCTTTAATCGCTTTTTTCAATTTTGCATTCTCCTTATTGTTCCGCCCCGTCGCTTTTTTCCTCTATCCGGGGATCTATCTTCATAATTTGCTCGGGACCGACGCTTTCTTCTGGTTCTTTTGTGTTCCCCGGGGGCGGCCCAAGAATACCTTTGGCTTTCTGGAGAACTATTCTGGCGATGGTATGGCGGTGGAGAGCCTGATAATACAGCCCCCGCGCTCTGGTCAACGCGGCTCGGCCATCCAGCACTTCAACTTCCGTATTAACGCCTTGTTTATAACCCGCCTGAACCAATTCGAGAGCCCGATCGGCGCGCTCAAGATTGAGCTCCTGCGATTCCACCAGTTTGCGGGCGTTCTGAAGTTCCAACATAGCTTCTCGGACCTCTTCTATAGCCTGCTCCTCGGCATCCGAGAGAAGTATCTGATTCTGCCTGAGCAAAGCTTTTTGCTCGATGATACGGCCTTCACGGGCCATACCGTCAAAAAGCGGCCAGTTCAACTCAACTCCCGCCTGCCACTGGTCTCCCCATTCAATACGATTCGACTCGTGGGGATCGGGTTTTGACCAGAGATTCCAGAAATAAGCCTGAATCCGGGGCCAGTAACGGCTGCGAGCTTCTTTCAGTTGTTCTCTCTGAAGATCCAGACTCAGTTCCGACTGGTAAATGTCGGGGCGGTTGGCAAATGCTTCCTCCACTGACTCGGCAAAATCAGGCGAAACAGGGACAAACTTCATGTCGGTAATCAGTTTAACCTGGCTGCGCTGGGACGCTCCCATCATTCTCATGAGTCTCGTTACAGCTTTGTCACGCGCATTACGTTGTTCGATCAGATCAGCCCGAATATTCGAGACGTCGACACGCGCCCGAAGCACATCGTACTCGGTGGCGGTTCCGTGTTCGAAACGCGATTTGACATCGCTCAGATGCTGTTGGGCCGATTGAAGCGCGGCCTCCTGCACTTTGATCAGGTGTTGGGCCAGTCTGGCGTCGAAATAAGCCTTAGTCCCACCAAAAACCGCCTCCTCTATGCTCCGACGAACATTCTCATCGCTTAAATACGAATATATTTGGGCTGCTCTCTGGGCAATCGCCATCGAACCGCCCTTGTAGAGCGGCTGACTGATCTCCACCCGGCACGAATAATTGTCTTCGTCCCCCATTTCAATAGTGTCCACACCAACGTCAAGCGTGGGAACCTCGTCCAACCGGGTATAACCCGCGCTCAGATTGAGTTTAGGCAGCGCTTCAGAATACGCCGCAACCGTACGTCCTCTCGCTCTTTCCTTCTCCTGAAGGACGGCCTGGATTTGCGTGTTGTAGGCCAAGGTAATATTGACAGCATCCCGCAGGCTGAGCACGCCTTCCAGACGCGGTTTTTCCAAACCCGAGCGCTTCCGTCTCTCACGCCAATCCTCGAAAGATCTCATGCGGCGGCGATGGATATCGCCGAAATATTGCTCTCTGGAAGGAACACATCCGGTGCCCATTAGAACCATGAGCGTCATCACTACCATCAAAATTAAGCTGAGTTTTTTACAACCAGTCATCAGTTGGCCTCCTTCGCAAAAAGCCCGCGGAAAAGTATCTCTTCTATGATTTCGGGATCCACAGACTCCAGTTTGGCCTCTCCAGTTTGGACCCATCGGCCGATTATTGCGTTGGTCAACCCCTCTAAGGCCAGAACCGCCAGCGATGGATCGATATCTCCGAAAACCCCCTCGCGAGTCCCGGCAGCGAATATTTCTATCAGTTTGTTCTGATACTCCTCATACATGCCCATACTTTCAGCACTTAAAACACCGAAGGACTCGTTCTCTGAACCGTCACCGAAACTGGAAAAAATGCGGAAAAACTGTCTGTATTCGTCGAAAAATTCCAGCTTGTAGCGAATCACTGCCCGACACTTGTCCAGCGGACCCGTCTTTCTTGCCATACGCGCCGTCGCCTCCTGGCAATACTCCTCTACGCGGGAATTAACAAGCTGACGGTAGAGATCTTCTTTACTATCAAACATATTATAAAGAGAGCCCACACTGAATTCCGCAGCGTCGGCGATCTCCTGCATGCTCGTGGCATAGTAACCGTTGCGGGAGAAAAGCTCCTCAGCCGCCTCCAGCATGAGGCTCCGATGCCAGAGCCGCTCACGCTCCTTCCGACTCAGTTCCTCATCCGGTTCTTGATTCATAGCCATTTCCTCAGGTCTCTGGATAGTGAATATGTCCTCATCCTCTGAATATATGCTCACAATATGAACTTCTATTGTACACGATGGTAAAACTGTATCAAGCTCTTATTTTCCTATGCAAGGAATTTGATATCGTAAAGGACGGGATTCCTCCGATCTCCTACAATGATTGTTTGGTTCAACCAGTTCACGTTCGAGGAGGGAGGAATCCCGTGAAGGTAGTCTCCAGCGACCCGTCCCATAACGCCTTGATCGCAAGAGACGAAAACTCTGACTATACGAAGATAGATTAGTTAACGCAGGACACATAGCGCGCCAGGCTCGGAAAGCGGGCAGGTGAATGCGACCAACCTGGGCCGGTGATCGAGGCGGATCGGTAACTCTCGTTTTCGTTCTGTCGGTGGGTGATGCTTGGCCGGGTGGCCCCTACAGCGCATTAGTGGTTCATGACACTCGATTTTTGGGTAGAACGGAGAGATTGCCGCGTCGCCCAAACAACGGGCTCCTCGCAATGACGTTCTAAACGCGTTATGGGGCATTGCGAGCGGAGCGAAGCAATCTCGTCGTTTGCCGGAACCCATAAATTCAATTGTCACGCACCCCCCAGGGGAATCGAGACTCGAGTTCAGCTGAGCACGCCATCGGCGGGCGAAACTGGACTTGAGGCGGACCATTTATAACTTCACACTGGGATTCCTGGGAGCCGGCATCTTACGGATGCAGGCTAGAGCAATTGAATTTCTCCCCAAGAATCCGTCGGTTCTATATCCGGGTTTTCCGCAGGAATGTGTTTCTGGTTTTTCCTACCACCTGAAGATCATCTTTCTACGTTCCCTGTCATTTTTCGCCTGCCAGAATGTCAAATCTTTTTCCATCTCTTTTGGACTCAGGGTACCCTTGAACTTACACAGGTACTGCTGGCCCTGCCCCCTTCCCTCAAAAAACGATTCGGGCTCGACCGTGATCTCGCCACCTCCGACAAATGCCAGAAAGGAGTTCAGGTCCCTGTCGGCATCCCGTGCAACTTCAAGTTCCATTCGGTCATCACACACCAACTTATGGTCGGACAGCGTATAGATGAGCATCTCCGTTTCACTCTCCGCCAGCGATGTCAAAATAAGCGGGTAGACGACTTTTTCAGTCTTAAAACGCATGATCAACGGCGCCACCAAACCTTCGGAGACAAGCGCAGTTTTTCCCTCATCCTCGGGATTCCGGATCTGGGCCGCCACAAAACACCATCCCCGGTCGATGTACCCCTGGAATGCTTCGCGGTCAGATTCTTCAAAGCCAAACCCTCTTTCTTGAAGCCATTTGACGAGCGTCGCTGGTTTATCGGCTTTAATCACCTTTACGTCGTAAGGACCCACATCGTCGGATTTGAGAACCGTCACACCCACCCTCGCAACCCCCAGCGACGTCGTGAAAGATATCGTCAGCATGGCAAGCAAAAAACCTATGACAAGTGGTCCCAAGATACCTTTGCCCTGTCGGGCTTTAACGATAGCCCACACTACGCATAGTACCACAGGAATCATGAAAACAAAATGGCTCAATTGCACCACGTGGGGTTGTAAAAAGAATGATAGAGACCGAAAAACTTCCGTCGCACGGTGAGCCGGCATCGAGGCCAATTCGGGAACCGATGGTACCGGGACAACCCAGCCCATGGTCTGTGGCTTCCTGTCCCCGGAAAACTCATACCTGCTCTGCAGCAGCAGCGTCTCCTCACCTGGCTCTTTGAGAATCAGGGCACGCTGGTATGGAATCGACGGCGGGACCTCTTCACGGACATAGTAGAATTTGCCATCGGCCCACAAAACCGGAGAAACAAAGCATAGTATCACAACAGCTGACGCCAGTACCCTCACAGCTCTCATATCCGAACTTTCCCGTATTAGCGCTGAGTATCCTCTAATTCGACAAAAGTTGCATCACATAACAGCTCCTTCGCATTTCTCCAGCTCAACCACATCCCTGCTTCCCTTGCACGTTCACTTTTCATACAGGAGCTCATAAAGCAATCATGTACTGCAGAAGGCCTATTTGACTTCTGGATGAGACGCCGCCAACGGATGCGCCGGAGACACATCTGCCACCAGAATCTTATCAGAACAGGCCCCTCAATTTCTCCTTTGCGTCATCTTCCAACTCTTTCCCTTCCGATTCTTCACCGTCGTCTTTTTCATCTTTCTTGCCGCCAAAGCCTTTCAATGTATCCTTCAGCTCTTCGCCAGCTTTATCCTTGAGCTCTTTTTTCACAGCACCGCTGACCTCTTCTTTGAATTCTTCCATTTTTTCACCGGCCATCCGCGAGAGCTCTTCTTTGCCCGCTTTCTTCAGGGATTGCTGGATGCTGGCCATTGTCTTCTTCCTATCGACGCTGACACGAGGTGCGCCGAAACTGCCCCCTACTCTGCCTATGACCGTGAGTTCGCTCACATTTTTCAGCACCCGGGAGGCCGTTTCGCGATCCATGCCGAGAAAACCTTCTTCTGCATCGGCCTGCAGTCCTGTCAGCTTGAGCGCAAAGGGGAAATTAATTTCTTCGGCGGTAAATGCGCCACCAAGCTCAATGCTTACCCGGCCATCTTTGATTGAGACCGGGACCTCGCTTCCGAGTCCGGAATTATCGCCGAGGGACAGATCATCAAGATTAAGCTCAAACTGGTGAGGACTATCAGCCTCATGGAAGTTGAACTCCACGGACATCATTGTTTTTTCACCCTCCGGCGGCATAACGTTTATCGTCATCGGGCTATCCAGAAGCTCAGGTTGTCCGGTGAGTTGTCTCCCGCGAATGTGCTGACTTCCTTCTAACATCGGAATACTGACACCATCGACTTTCAACTCTTCTATCATCCAGGAGGGACGTTTAACGAGCAGATCTTGGGCGGATACAGAGAGGTAGCCCCTATTCTCCCCCAGTTCAAAAACTGACTCTTTCTGTTTCTGTTTGTCTTTGCTCTTTCGCGACTTGAGAAATTTCTGCACCTTCTGAAGATAAGGCCTCATTTTTTGGGCCGTCTCGACGTAGCCGTAGAGGCTTTTGCCTTCCCCCTTTTCGTCCGCAACTTTCTCTTCCGGCTCGGCGGGGGTATAGACTTTGCCGGGTTTCTCTCGCTTTGCACCCAGCTCTGCATTCTGCACCGCGAGTTCCGACATCACATACCGCCTTCGCAACAGGTCCGATAAACTTAGTTGCGCGGCTAATCGTTCCGATTGAAAACTGTTCCGGGTCGGCTCGCTCGGATTGGTGACCTGGAGTCCTTTTAACTCAACCAGCCCCTTTCCAAGAGAGACTTGCGCGTTGGCCAGATTTACCTCGGCTCGATTTACCGCTGCCACACCCTTTTTAACGCCGGTCGCAACCAGCCAGTCGGACAGGAAAAACTCCACGCCAGCGATCAGAGCGAGCACAACCACAGCGAGGATGATGCCGGCTTTGCGAATCCAGGGAGGCCGGGCTTCCATCATCTCGGAGAGATCTCCTTTGAGTTTCCCGAAGACAAGCCACATGAAAAACCGCACAATTTTGTTCTTGCTTATGCGTTGCAGCCGTTCACTGCTTTCTGTTGCACTGCTTACGGCCCCTCTCAGTCCGTTGACCGATCGGACCATAACCCATCCAAACACCACTCCGATAATCAATGCAACCGGCAGTCCGCCCGTCAATGAATAGACCTGAAGATTCAGGAACGATATCACCGGTGTGGAGCACAGCGCCCGGAACAATCCTTCCAGACCGATCTGGTGAATTATTACGTACCCGATTCGGAATGTAATCGGGGCAAGGAGCAGACAGCAGACTTTCCCCAGCGCAAAACCCAGCAGCGCGATCCCGACGTGAGCATTGAGCACCAGCACCAGAAGGATAGTCAGCACCGTGGCGAGGCCAAAACCCGGTATCATACCGATTAGAACCCCCAAAGCGGCCCCGAGGGCTATCTGACGGGCAGCAACACCACCGCGCAGAACCTTGCCCAATTTCCGGATCAGTTTTAGCAACAACATGATGTCACCTCTCCATCAAAGCAAGCCGACAGACCCTTAAGCCTACCACAAAGAAGAACTAATCTCACTAATGTCTTTCTATTTTGAGGAATTTGCGCTGTGGGTCGTTTCGTGGCTTTGTGTGAGAATTCGGTCGTCGGACCGCGTTCTGAACTCCAGCCCCGCGTGGCGGTTCTGAAGTCCAGTCCGCTCACGGGAAATGTAGACTCGAGTTCAGCTGAGCGCGCGCAGCGGGCGAAACTGGACTTGAGGCGGGCCACCACTAAAAACCGGATCTTCAGGCCAAACGTAGTCCTCAGCGGCTTTCAAAGCCTGATTATGGGGTAAAAACTTTTTCTGCGCATCTCTAAATACCGTCTGCACAAATACTCCTGCGCAACGGAAATGGCTCATTTTGCGATCAAGCAGACCAAAGGTTACCTTCTTGGAAAAATCAGGGCCCAGGAGAGCAATACCGGGAAAAGCACCTTCGCAATCGATCTCGCATTCGTTACAATAATCGCATCATACTTCCTGCTCGGAGACCAATTGCAATGGAAAATAATAACGCGGCAAAGATTGCCCGGAATCTTTTAGAATCTCAAAAACGCGCTGTCCTTGCCACCGCAAACGATGACGGCGCGTACGCCAGTCTGATGTCATATGCTCCCCTTGATAGCGGACGCCAACTTTTGTTCGCGACCGAGAAAAACACCCGCAAATACCGCAACCTCCAGTCGCAAAAAAGAATCGCCTTACTCATCGATAACAGATCCGAAGTTGGAGATGATACCGGCGATATCGTTACGGTAACAGCCATCGGCCCGGCACGTGAAGCTGCCTCCGATGAAAACACTCAACTCCATAAGCACCTCCTTGCACGACACCCCGATCTGGGAGATTTCCTGGAAAAAGAAACCTGCACAATCATGATTCTCGAACCGGACAATTACCGGATTTTCGGAAATTTTCAGACTCAGAACGAGCTGAAAGCGACTGTGTCCGCCGCTGACTTTCCGCGACGTCAAACCTGAACGTGAGTATCAAAACAGGGCTCCTCACTAATGCAGCCCTGGCTTCCAGCCGGGATAGCCCTGTGAACCCGCAATTACGGCGCTGCTTTTAGAACAAATGTTAGGACGCTTCTCAGTGTCCTCTTAATCGACTACATCAACATAGTTGTTCGGACGCGAATCGCCGGCGTGGGGCCAACCAAAGGGATCGCAAGGTTGCTTTTTGATCCTTGCCCCCGGCTCAAGTTTTCCCGGCCACCGAATAATAAAAGGGACCCCGGCCGATCCTTCGTAGAAAGTGCTCTTCCACCACATGCCATGTTCACCGACCTGGTCGCCGTGATCGGAGGTGTAGATCACGATCGTGTTCTCGGCCAGATCCATTTCATCCAGAGTCCCCAGGATGTCTCCGATCAGATCATCGAACCATTCAACAAGACCGTAATAAGCGGCGCGAGTGCAACATATCTTTTTAATCAGTATATCCTTCTCCCGGTACGGGTGGAAGTCTATCCGGGTGGGCGTAGTGGGCAAAGAATCTGTCGTCGGTGCGACGTATCCAATCGCGGAGGACGTCACGATAATCCTCGACCATCTCTTCATACCGGGATTCGACCGCAAGGTTCACCATCTCGCCCGGATCGTTTTCCAGATCGATGAGTTGTTCTCGGTATCGCCCTTTGCTATACATACAGTATTTGTAACGTTCTCCGACCACCGCCCGCCCGTATGGTCCGCCCCCTTTCGCAAACTGGGTTTCAACCACCAGATTTTCGCGCCAATCCGACGGTTCGTCGCCTTCCAGCAGCGGGCGCAGGCTGCGTCCGTGAATATCGCCCGGCGGTTCAACCTCCGCAAAATCGCAAACAGTCGGGTAGAAATCAAGCCCATTACTGACAAGTTTGCTGACTTCCAAACCAGACTCGATTTGTCCTGGCAACCTCATGAGAAACGGAATGCGAATCGATTCTTCGTACAAAGTCCATTTCTGGTTCCACTGGTGGCAGCCCATACCATCGCCGTGATCGCTCGAGAACACAACAAGAGTATCCTCTTCGAGTCCTTCCTCTTTCAGAACTTCGAGTATGCGCGCGAGAGAAGCGTCGATTTTCTCGACGAGCCGGGAGTAAGCGTGTCGGTAGTGGCGCCACTCGTCCGGCGCAAATTCACTGCCAGGGAACGAATCCCTGAACTGCTGAAGCGCCTGGGGCTCGTAGCTTGGTGGCGGGAAATTGCTGGGCAAATTTGGACAATCTTCGGTCGGCACATCTTCGATAGGCCCCCAGGGAAGCGCCTGGCGCCTTGACCACTCGCAGATATTGTGAGGATTGTCGTAGGAAGCCACGAGAAAAAAAGGCGCTTCGTGCGATTCACGCAGGAAATCAATGCAACGGTCGGCCAGGTCCCAATCCGAGAACCCGCAGATGCGCCGGAAACCGTGTCCTTCCGGAATCGCAATTTCGGGTATATGCCATTTGCCGCCGTAGACGCATTCATATCCGGCGTCCGAAAGCACGTGTCCCAGTTCCAGCTGCCGACGCTCTTCGGCGATGGGGAAACCGTTGTAGGGGATCTCCACCTCGTGCGGCATCAGACCGGTGAACATACTTGCCCGTGATGGGGTGCAGAGCGGATAAGTGCAATAAGCCCGATCGAAACGAACACCCTCTTCCGCAAGACTGTCCATGGCCGGGGTCTCAATCTGCAGTCTCCCGACGCAGCTCATTGCCCTGGCGGATTGTTGGTCCGTAAAAACATACACAATGTTCGGTCCATCCTGACTCATTGCATCTCTCCCTTGACTTCTTCGCTAACCGTCGCAGCCGACGCCGAGCGTGCATTCCTCCAGTACAGCATCAAATCCGTAAAAACCATCGCTCCATTAAGCATATAGAGAAACGCCACAGCATCCCAGTTATAGACAAATTTATGGATCGTGCCCGAAACGTATCCCACGAAAATGATTATGAGAAAAAGTAAGCTCTTCCCCTCATTCTGGCCCGATTTCCACGATCTGTAAATGGAAAACGGCCAGGCAGCGCCAAAACACAGCAACATTAAAGCTTCGAAAATACTCATGAGGTTGTGTTCCAGAAAGAAAAGTCAGTTCGCCGCGGCCCGGATAGCTTCACCTACTTTTTCAACCTGGCCCTCGGGCCAGAACGGATGGGTGCTGATGAGCACCGTTCGCCCGAGCAGGTCCAGGCTTCGTGCGCACATATCGTCGGTGTAATCCGTATTCGCGTCGGCATTTTCGTCGAGATTAAATGGATCAAGGGAGGGATGATGGCTACCGCTGTTTTTCATGATCGGATCCCAGTTGGTATAAACGTGCCGTCCGGTATCAATCGGCCGGAAACAGCTGATTTCTTCTTCCCCGAGTGCAGTCGTGAAAGAAATGGCCTTCTGATCTTCGGGGAAAATGAATCCCACCGCGCTTCCGCACTCCCAGTCGGGGCTGTTGCTCACAATTGGTTGGAGCCCGCTTTCCCTGCCGATGCGGGTGAGAATTTTCTTTTGTTTGCGCATTGTTTCCAGCATACCGTCCAGGCGATCGAGCTGAACATTGAGAACAGCTCCGGCGATTTCCGTGGAGCGGAAATTCCAGGGAACAAAGAAATCCGCCGCGAATTCGCGATCTTCGTCCCAGTAGTATGAACATGGGTCCACCACGCAAGAACCGCGCTCGAACACCTCTTCGCTATCCGTGGCAAAGGCTCCACCCTCCCCCGCCGTAATGTTTTTGTAATAGTTGAAACTGAACCCACCAGCTTCCCCGAACGATCCCAGTTTCTGGCCCTCGTAACTGCCGCCCACAGCCTGGCAGGAGTCTTCACAGACCATAACATCGTTATCGGAGGCCACCCGGCAGAGCGAATTCATATCACATGAGAGCCCCATCATATGGACAGGCATAATGGCGGCCGTCCGATCGGTAATTTTTCGTTCGGCGTCTTCCGGGTCGAGCGTCAGCGATTCGTCCACCTCAGCCACGACCGGAATGGCTCCCGCGCCCAGCACCGCCATCGCCGACGCCATATAAGTGTACGCCGGCACGATTACATCGTCGCCGGGGCCGATTCCCATACCGATCAGGGCAGCGATCAGCGCAGACGTCCCGCTGTTGCACAAACGTAAGTATTTCACACCTATCATCTTAGCGAACCGTTCCTCGAATCGATTGCATTCGGTAGCTTTTCCGTAACGAAAGACCTGACCGCTGTTAAAAAGTTTGCGGATAGCCTCAACTTCTTCATCGCCTATTCTATACATTACATTCTCCTGTAGGAACGTACCCGATTCAGACAGGTTCTTTCCGAACGTCAACGCCCGGCCCGCTGACCCATTTCGACGCTATCGCCAAGCGAAGCCACACCGGCAGAGTTCACAAGTATGTCCACGTGTCCCAACCGATCCAAAACCCCGCTTACCGCCTTTTCGACCTGTTTTTGCCTGGTCACATCGGCGGGACGCAGAATCACATCCGTTTCCGGCATCTCACTTAAAATATTTTGACGGGCGGCTTCCAGATTCTGCTCTGATCGGCTCAACAGAGCGACTCCCGCACCTTCCCGGGCGAATCGTCTGGCGATGGCAAACCCGATCCCGCGGCTCCCGCCGGTCACAAGAGCATGTTTATCTTTGAGTCTGCTTGCAGTCACCAGTGTCCTCCCCAATCTACAATCGCTTTATCACTATTTCTTCACCCGGCACATTCGGACGTCATTAAGAGCAAAAACCTTGCATCGGGGGTTGACTGAAAATGCAAGCCGGGCTTTCTGACCCGCCACGGCGTCGGTCACTTCGATCTGAATGCGGTGACGCCGTTTGTGCGCCGCAAAACGGTAATGCGGGCCCAAATTGAAGCCTTCTCCCTCGTCGACCTCCAGGGTCAATTTGGCACGAACTCCAACCGCACACTCAAAACTAAAAATGTAGCGCGGACCGGGATCCAGTTCAAAAGTTTCATCAAACACGACTCTGGCACCCTTTTCAATGTTGCCGCATCGCAGACCCGACTTTTCGGACGGGACGCGTTCCATGTTGGTCAGTTCCGCATTTTCCAAAGACAACCTGCGGAGTGTATGGGGTTTATTCCAGATTTCGCGTCCGGGCGGTGTGGGTTTGTCAAGAATGCGGTATTGCACCGGCGCCGACATCACCGTCGCCCAGTATCCTCCGTCCCCGTAGGCATGAAAACTTTCCTCAGTCAGTGCCAGGGTTGCCTTATAATTACCCGGGGGGAGAAAAGCGTGCCCGATGCGTGGACGCTCGGAGTTATTGGCATCGCTTTCACTCTGCGCGTAGATCTGCTGCGGTTTCAAATCCACCTCCGGGTTGGCATAAATCCCGGGATTCGAAACCTCTCGCGGGACCGTAACAGGTCGGCTATCTTCCGGTCCAGGTTTTCGCTGCCAATTCGCGTTGAATAGCACGTGCAATGTACTGTCGGCGTAGAACTCCCTTTCCGCATTGCCCCGACCGTCCGTAACAAAAAAGTCGAAAAAAAGGTAACTTCTCATCCTTTTTTTATCGGGCAAGTTCCTGTATTGTTCGTCGTCGAAATTCGTCCCCCAAAGCGGAGCTCGCCAGCGACCGAGGAAACCAATACGCTCGAATGATTTCATATCTTCCTTTTTCCCCACCAGCTTCAGCTGGTAGGCGAAATTCGGCTTCAAATTTCGTGCGACGATCCGGCCGGTGAACGTTTCCGCTCTCGGAAGATATTCCACGTGCACCTCGGGGACCCGTTTTTCGGTTCCCGAGTAACTGAAATTGGTGATAAACTCCCGGGAGTAAGCCGCTCCGCCGATATCCATAAATCTCTGGAACGACAAAAATCCGCCGCCGGAACTTGGCGCTTTCAGTTTTGTCTGTTTGGGTTTCCACGGCTTATACTGGTTCGGGTAGTGTTTTTTGCTCCACCGGAGACCGCCTGAAGGTGTATATTCAACGATTTTTACGACGTTCGTTCCGAAAAACCCCACACTGCCGG
Organism: Candidatus Brocadiia bacterium; assembly: GCA_046538485.1. GTDB lineage: Bacteria > Planctomycetota > Brocadiia > SM23-32 > SM23-32 > JBKHIT01. The sequence continues at coordinate 19,591 of JBKHIT010000055.1, forward strand.
CTTCTTCATCTTCGGCCTCATAAACAAACCAGAGGGCTCCGAAAGCAATCAGAACGATGGCAAGCGTCGTGACGGCGATTCCTGCGATCCTGTTCCGCATTACCAATTCCTCACATTCCGGCTTCGGCAAGCATCTCTGCCGGAGAGACAGATTCTCCTGTTTCCATGCTTCTGTTGACAGCCAGGCAGAGAGCGAGAGATTTCAGGCCTTCCCCGTAGTCACATCTGATCTCGCTTCCATCGCCGGTTTCTGCCGCTTCAAGGAATGTCCAGTCGAGCTCTTTCATTGCAGGCCCAAGCGCTCCGGAATAATCCTCGTCCCATTCTTCATCGGCGCTATCGAGTGCAAGGGAAGAATAGGTGTAATCGACACTATAATCCCGCCCGTGGATTTTAAGACCGACCTGTCGCATTCCCCCGTCGTTCAGAACACAGGCGCTGCAGATGTGGCCAACGGCTCCCGATTCGAACTTGAGCAGAGCGATGGACGCATCTTCAATATCATAGTTTTCGATATCTCCCATCGCACCTGTGGAGCCATACGCACATACGCTTTCCACATCGCCCACGATTCGTCGGGACAGGTCGAATATGTGAGTCGTCTGCTCGACGGCCTGCCCACCGGAAATATCTTTCTGGCGCCACCAGGCAGTGCCGGGCATCCCGCCCACGAACCAGCCTTCAACCAGGGTTGCTGGATGTTCCGCCACATAGGAAACAGTTTTGTCTGTCTGCGGAGCGTAACGGGCCTGGTAACCGACGCAGGTTACGAGATTGTTGTCCTCGACCGCTTTTGCAACGCTGACGGCCTGCTCGAGATCGAGGTGGATTGGTTTCTCGATCATGAACGGCAGTCCGGCCTCGACAAGATCCATTTCGATCGTCCCATGAGCTGCGGGAGGCAGGCAGACATAAGCCGCATCCAGATCTTCCGCTCCCAGCATCGCCTTATAATCCGTATACGGCGTGGCGTCGAACTGTTCGGCAACATCCTGAGCCGTTGACTCATTGATATCGCAAATGGCCGTTATTTCGGTATCGTCTCTCGCGTCCACGTTCGGCATATGAGCGCCCGCAATTCCGCCGGCTCCGATAAATCCCACTTTTGTCGTCACGATTTTCTCCCACAAAATGTGAAAAAAGGAACTGAATCGCTACGAATTCTACCGGCCGAACACACCCTTCTGCAATCCGGAAAAGATTGAGGGGCCAAAAACAGTTTGCATCAAGCAGGGTTTTCCGGTTATAGATCTTAGTAGTATTTGCCTGCTCTGCAGACAAACAATGGAGTCAGTTAAATGGGCGTAATGCTGGTCTATATTGAATACGCGTTAAAAATTCTGGCCGCCGGACTGAGTGGCGCAATCATCGGTTGGGAGCGGGAACTCAAGGAGAAAGGGGCGGGGTTACGAACCCACATTCTGATTGCCATAGGCGCCTGCCTGTTCTCCCTGATCGCACTTAATCTTAAACACGATTTCCCGGACGGCGATATTCTCCGTCTCCTGCACAGTATGTTGCTGGCGGTCGGATTCATTGGCGGTGGTGTTATCTTTACCCGACGCGGTTCTGTACAGGGCTTGACGACCGCGGCCGGATTGTGGGTGCTTACGGCCGTTGGGATGGCTATTGGACTCGGTTACTACTTCCTGGGGGTGTTCGTAACCATCATCAGCATTTTCATCATCGCCTGGATGAAACGATGTGAAGACTCGATTCACCGGGACAAAGAATCGGAAAACGAAAGCAAAGACGTTTGATAAATTATTCGCCGGTTCGCATAGCCAGCGGTATATCTGCCAGTGAAGCCCTTGCGAGACAGATGCTGGTATCGGCGGCGCCGTAGTACATCCATAGTTCGTCACCGCGCTTAAAAGCCCCACACGGGAAGACAACGTTTGCCAGAACACCCCGGACCTCGTATTCGGCTTCGGGCGCAAAAACCCACCCAGGTGTCCTTGCAAGAGCGTGATGAGGCTCCTCACGATCGAGCAGCGCCATACCAACCCGGTAGACCATGCTCCCCCCGAACATTTTCACTCCATGGTATATCAGCAACCAGCCATCATCAGTCAATACAGGCGGCGGACCGGCCCCGACTTTCACGCCATCCCACCAGGGCCCTCCCCGTTCCGGCAATACGCAATGCGGCATTCCCCAGTGGATCAAATCCGGAGATTGCGCGCTCCAGATATGCTCGATCTGACCGGCCTCCGGGCGGTGCAAAACAATGTAATGGCCGTTGATCTTGCGCGGGAACATCACCGCGTCCTTGTTGCTCGGACTCAGGATAAGCCCCACTCTTTCCGCTTCTTCAAAATCTTCTGTGCGCGCCAGCGCCACAGCAGGGCCGTTTCCGGAATAGGCCACATAGGTGATGTAATACTCATCGTCTTCTTCTATGTAGGTCACACGTGCGTCTTCGCATCCCAGCCTCTCGTAGCGCATCTCGGGTTCGCCGTATCTCAAAATTGGCTCCGGACGGATCTCCCAATCCGTCACACCGTTCCCACTTCGGGCCACATGAATGCTTGAGAAACCTTTTCTGTCTTCGATCCGTATAAGCAAAACTACGTCGCCGTCATGCACGGTAGCACCAGGGTTATAAACCGCCGATGCGCTCACGGGCAGGTCCTTTTGAGTGATGAGAGGATTTTCGGGCTCTCTCTTAAAAAGCTGGTCCACGGTGAACCTCTCTTTCTGAGACAGGCGTTTCAAACCCCATCATAACACATTCCTTTTTCCAGCTGTGAGCAACAGCAAAGACAATAATTATAACAGATTCAGGCCAAGGTTTTCGGCGTAAGAACGCGCTGATTCGTATTCCGCATTCGTGGGGGGCCGGGCAATCCTCTCAAACTCCGCAGCCCGATATGTAGGATGATACTGACTCATAACATTGACTGCGGACTGTCCAGAAATCTCTTCCGCAATAAAATTCAGCATCCTAACACTACCGGCCATCTTATTCGGCATAACCAGGTGCCGAATGAGCAGCCCCTCACGCGCTACACCATCGACAACCAACAGATCCCCGACCTGACGGTGCATCTCACGCACGCTTTCGCGCATACGCTCAGGGTAATCCGCCGCGTCCGAATAAAGCTCCGCTATTTCGCTATCCCAATACTTCATATCGGGCATGTAGATATCGACCGTTCCCTCCAAAAGCCTTAACGTTTCAACACGTTCGTAGCCGCCGCAGTTATAAACAATGGGAATTGTAAGATCATTTAATCTCGCTCGACGCACCGCGTCCATCAGCCACGGGACAACATGCGTTGGGGTCACAAAATTAATGTTCTCACAACCACGCCCCTGGAGCATCACCATCATCTGTGCCAGCTGACTGACTCCAGTTGGTTCTCCACGGACTTCGTGGCTTATGTCGTAGTTCTGGCAGAAAACGCAGCGGAGATTGCAACCGCTGAGAAATATTGTTCCCGAACCTCCCCGTCCCACAAGGCACTTTTCTTCTCCAAAATGCGGCCCCGTACTGGCTACGATGGGACGATCAGCAACCCGGCAGAAACCCTTATTCCCGTTCAGGCGGTGAACCACACAAGCACGAGGACAAATCCTGCAGGGATCGGCAAGTTCGTAGGCTTTATCCACCTGTTTCTGAAGGGGTCGAATACTCAACTCACCGGCCTTTCAATCATAGACCTCTGGATTGACGCAATTTTCCGGTTGTTGTCCCTCTAACATCGCGATCAGGTTTTGAGCCGCCATGCGGGCCATTTTGTCACGTGTCTCTTCGGAAGCCGATCCGATATGAGGGGTTAACACGACATTATCCAGCTCCATCAGGAGCTGGTTGACTTTCGGTTCCTCTTCATAGACGTCCAGTCCCGCTGCTCGGATCCTCCCTTCCTGCAAACCTCTGGCCAGCGCCGCCTCATCGACAACCGGCCCCCGGCTGGTATTGACCAGAACTGCGGTGGATTTCATCTTTTCAATTTGGTCCTCGCCGATCATGTGACTGGTTTCTTCGGTGAGTGGGACATGGAGCGATACAAAATCAGACTCTTCCAGCAATTCCGGAAGTAAAACGCGGTGTCCGCCACAACCTTCCTCCAACTCGGGATGATCGCTGTGATCAACGTAAAGCACCTGCATATCGAATCCCGTCGATTTCATTGCCACTGCCGAACCGATACGTCCGGCGCCGACGATCCCGAGCGTCTTCCCGCTAATGTCCACACCGAGCATTTGGCGGGGGCCCCATCCGCTCCAATCTCCTGTTCGCATATACCGGTCCGCATCCGGAATTCTTCGAGCAGCCGCAAAGATAAGGGCCCAGGCCAGATCCGCCGTGGTATCGGTCAGAACGCCCGGTGTATTGCTCACCGGGAGCCCACGTTCGGTAGCAGCAGCAACATCAATATTGTCGTAACCCACAGCATAATTCGCGATGCCTTTCAAAGAATCGCCAGCCGCGTCCATCAATGCGGCATCGATTGTATCGCTCAAAAGGCAAAGCAGCCCGTCGCATCCGCGTACGACTTCCAGGATTTCTTCCCTCGTTGGGGCGGTATCTTCGGGATGCACCACCACGCTATCGCAGTGGGATCGAAGTCTTTCCAATCCGGCTTCTGGAATTTCCCGCGTCACATAGACGTTCCAGCTCACGATTCTCTCCTGATAATTTTGGAATTCCTTACCTGTCACCGGTCCGTTCTCGGCCTGCGAAGCGGACTCTTGCACATCTCAATCCTAACATAGTGCAGAGCAGTTCAAGCGTCAACCGGTGTTTTTTTCTATCGCCATGACAATTTTCTGGCCGCAGGTATGCTCCGTCAAAGATAAAAACAGTTTGAAACCCACCTGCCAAAAAGGTAAAGATATAGAGATGATCAGCAACGAAGAAACAGACCGGGAACAGCCCCAAGAATCCGAAGGTGAGGGCTTCGAAGCCAACATCCAGCGGTTAGAGGCTATTGTGTCGAAGCTTGAGGACGGGAATTTACCCCTTGATGAATCCCTGCAGCTTTATGAAGAGGGGATTGAGGCTTACCGAACCTGCCACAAAATTCTTTCTAATGCCGAAACCAAAGTCTCCAAACTTGTTGAGACCCTTGAGGGAGAACTGCAGGAAAAGCCACTTGATGTCTCCGAGGACTGATTCTGCCGTATAATTTTCTTAACCCGTTCGGACCGCCACGCATGAAAAAAGTTGTATTATTCGCCGACGCCAAGAAGCAACGCGTTTCGAAAGCCCTGGATGAAATTGAGTCCTGGCTTTCCGAACGCGCCGAGGTCTGTATTGATACGGATTTGAAAGCGGGATGTTCCGGCGAAAGGCCTGATTTAGTGGTGGTTCTGGGGGGAGACGGGACGATGTTGCTGGCGGCGCGCAAATTTGCCCCGACGGAAGCGCCACTTTTTGGCGTTAACCTGGGCAAATTTGGATTTCTCACCGAAAGTACCGCCGAGAACGCACATTCGGCGCTCGAGGACGCGTTGAACGGCCGGTACGAAATGCAAGAGCGAATGATGCTTCAGTGCATATTGCAGCGCGATGGCGATGTATTACAGGAAAGCTGCGGAGTAAACGATGCCGTTATATCCCGCACGTCCTTGAGTCGTTTATTGACAATCGATTTTTTTGTCAATGGAGAGCATGTAAATACTTACCGGGCTGATGGTTTGATCGTGGCAACGCCGGTGGGATCCACAGCACATAGTTTGTCGGCAGGCGGCCCTATTCTGATGCCCGAGCTCGAGGCTTTTGTCATTGCACCGATATGTCCCCACGCTCTCAGCAATCGCCCCCTCGTGTTGCCGGCCGGGAATGCCCTCGAAATGCGTCCAAGAGATTACGCTGAAAATCCTGCTCTGACTGTTGACGGGCAGATTTACAGCACCCTGAGCGAAGGCGATTCCATACGAATTGAACGCTCTGCACGCAGGTTTCGCCTTGCGCAAACCGGCGAACGCACGTTTTTTGAAACTCTTCGCAACAAACTCGGTTGGAGCGGACAACCCCGATATGTCAGATAAAGAATTCGACGTTAAAGTGTTACGCGAATACTGCAAAGGCTGTGGTCTCTGCGTGGAGGTTTGTCCCGAAGGCAAACTTGAAATCGATCCTAATCCCAATGATCAAGGCCGTCAGAGTGCTGTCGTGCTCGAAGAGGTACATTGCACCGGCTGTTCCCGGTGCGCTACAATTTGCCCTGACGCGGCCATTGAAATATACCGTCTTGTCACAACCACAAAGGAAGAGTCTTCGGGCCAGTGACGGGAATACGGATCTAAATGGATTATCAAATATGAGTGAAACCGAAAAGGTTCCCCAGCGTAGACTATTTTCTGGAAATGAAGCGGCCGGCGAAGCTGCCATCAGGGCGGGCTGCCGTTTCTACGGTGGTTATCCCATCACGCCCCAAAATGAATTGATCGCTTACATGGCCGACCAGCTCCCGCAACGAGGGGGAGTATTTGTCCAGGCAGAAAGCGAACTTGCTGCCATCAATATGCTGTACGGTGCAGGCGGAGCCGGCGTGCGGTGTATGACATCTTCCAGCAGCCCCGGCATAAGCCTGAAACAGGAAGGGATTTCCTACCTGGCAGGAAGCGAAATTCCGGCCGTCATCGTGAATATCTCCCGTGGTGGTCCCGGTTTGGGAAATATCGGCCCCTCGCAGGGCGACTATTTTCAGTCAACGCGGGGAGGCGGACACGGAGATTACCGGTGTATCGCGCTCGGTCCCTCAACGGTACAGGAAATGGCTGAATTCACCACCCTCGCATTCGAACTGGCGGACAAATACCGGATTCCGGTGATTGTTGTGGGGGATGCCATGGTCGGACAGATGATGGAACCCGTTGAATTCGAAAAGATTCCGCGGTCCGAACCTCCCGAAAAAGCATGGGCACTTACCGGCGCCGCAAATCGGGAACGCAATATCGTGCACTCATTTGATATCAGCCAGGAAGGTCTTGAGGAATTCAACCGCAAACTGGTCAAGAAACATGAACGCATCCAGGAACAGGAAACGCGCTGCGAAAAACTCATGTGCGAAGAGGCCACCCACCTCATCGTCGCCTACGGAACCTGCGCGCGGGTGGCAAAACAGGTAGTGGTAAACCCACCCCAATCGTTCAAAGGGGAAATCGGCCTTTTCCGTCCCATTACTCTCTGGCCCTACCCCTACGAAGAGCTCAAAACTCTCGCGGAACAGGTGGAAGGAATCCTCACCATCGAGATGAATGCCGGGCAGATGGTGGAAGATGTAAAACTGGCCTCCGAAGGCCGATGTCCGGTGAAGTTGCTGGGTTATCCCGGAGGTGGCTTCCCGGAAGCCGGGGCGATGATCGACAAACTGCTTTCTGAATTCGGAGCCTGAAAACCATGGCAAATCCAACGCAAACAACACGCGAACCCATATATCGGCGTCCCGACTGTATGCTGGACGTACCGACTCACTACTGTTCAGGGTGTGGACACGGAACCACACACAGGTTGGTGGCAGAGATCATCGATGAACTCGGAATACGCGAGAAAACCATCGGGATCGCGCCTGTGGGCTGCGCTGTAATCGCGTACGATTACATAAACATCGATTGGAGCGAAGCCGCCCACGGACGCCCACCAGCCGTCGCAACGGGGCTCAAACGCGTTCAGCCCGATCGTATTGTTTTTACTTATCAGGGTGACGGAGATCTGGCGTCAATTGGGATGGCCGAGACGGTGCATGCGGCCAATCGCGGGGAAAATATAACCATCGTGTTCATCAACAACACCATCTACGCGATGACACAGGGGCAAATGGCTCCCACAACGGTGGTCGGACAGGAAACGACTACGACCCCCCGAGGACGCGATGTCGAAAACGAAGGCCCTCCCATCAAAATGTGCGAGCTCCTTGCGGATTTTGAAAGAGTAAAATTCCTTGCGCGGGGAACCGTCTCAAGCCCAAAACATGTCAGACAAACCAAAAAATGGCTGAAAAAAGGTTTCGAATACCAGCTCAACAATGTCGGTTTCTCGCTCATCGAAGTGCTTTCTCCGTGTCCCACTTACTGGAGGATGAGTCCTCCGGAAAGCGCGGCTTATGTCGAAGAAACACTGGTACAGACATTCCCTCTCGGCGTGGTAAAAGACACAGGACCCGAATCCAGACAATGAGACTTTGATTATGGCCAATTCAGAAATGAACGCGGACATTTCCACAGCTGACGAACACCGGATTATTATCGCAGGGTTCGGAGGACAGGGAGTTCTCACCCTGGGCAAATTGCTCTGCACCGCCTGCATGGATGAGGGTAAAGCCGTAACTTACCTGCCCTCCTACGGCTCCGAAGTACGGGGCGGCACCGCCAACTGCCATGTTGTTGTTTCACCACAGCAGATTTTCAGCCCGCTTGTGGAAAACGCCGACTCGTTGATCGTTATGAACGCACCGTCGTTCGAGCGATTTTCCGACTCACTGAAGCCCGGCGGGTTAATGATTCTGAATACTTCTCTGGTGAATCCGGGCACCTACGCTGATGACCGAGAACTCGTGTTTCTGCCGATCGAAGCCTCCGAACGCGCGACACACTTGGGGAATGTTCTGGTCACAAATGTGATGATGCTTGGCGCGTTCCTCGCCTTGAGTGGCTTGTGTTCGGTCACCCGCGTGCAAGATGCCATCTGGCAGTTGATGTCAGGGCGAAAAAGTAAGAATATCGATATCAATCTCTCCGCCCTGGATGAGGGAATTGAGACTGCCCGAGAAGCTTTCCCTCAACGAGCTGCCGAATAAAAGCAGTCCATATGTTTGCATGTGCCCCTTGGTCGGGTCTCGCCATTACCCCGAACATTACTCTTCTTCTATTTCGCGGTGACGGATAACACGAACCTCTTCGAGGTCGATCTGGATCCGTTCCGTCTCGTCCTCCGCATGGGTGCAGGGAAAATCAAAACGGTAAGTTCCTACTTTGTAAAGCATTTTAGTTTGATCGTCATTCCAGATCAGCCTGACGATCCAAATGTCCGCTTTCTCCTTCTGTCCGGATAACCCCGGGATCTCAATCTCATCAACGATGACGGGATTGTAGCTGCGCAGCGGTGGACGCGTTGTTCCGCGGACAATTACCGTTTGTCCCTCTAAAAGACGCTCGGCCTTTTTCAATAACACTCTATTTTCTCTCGGCACGAGGCATGTCAATTCGTCATACGTCTCGAATGCCGTCCCAATTACAACACGCCTCCGATTAGGACCTCTTACCACACGAGGTATGCGCGGCGGATTGCCCCTGACCCGGTCTTTGAATTCAACATCCACGACCTTGCCACGCTGGATTTGCTCATGAACACTTCGTGCACGAAACGAATTGTACTTTTTCTCAACTCCCTCTTCTTCTTTATCATCTTTCTGAAGACGCGAGAGAAACACTTTACGCGGCACCTGACTGATAAGCAACTCCAGCTTTTCATTCCCGTCTTTGTGCCGGCAGGGAAAATTAAACGACCGTCTCAGTGTCCGATTTTTCAGATCTTTCTGTTCAACCATCTTGACAACCGGCTCGCGCGTCTCTTCCTGCCATACCACCCGAAGCTGATGTCCAATCGACGATTGAGTCCCCTTACCGCCGGGAATACGGTCTACCAGCACATAATGCCCGGCCCCTCGTTGTCCAAATGTCGTCCCTTCCACAGTCAGGTTTTGTCCCGTCTGAGCATTTTCCAATCGATCAATAGTATCTTTCTGCTCAGCAGGTACCATGCATATTAGATCTTTGCCCGTCTGGAATTCCCTTACTATGTTGTACCTCTCTCCGCCCATGTTTATGGTACGCCTTACACGGCGCTCCCCTTCATAGGAATCCGTAAAGCGCACATCCGCTCGCGTATTTTTCCCGCACAAACGGTAGACAAGAGATGGCTCAACTGTTGTGTACCGTTTCACAACCATTCGCCGGACATTTTCTTCACGCCCGGCAGCTTCATCCGTATCAATCTCCTCTTCCGCGCCGTAGGCGCTGCCCCCCGCGAACAAAACTACCAGTCCCATCAATAAAGAAAGCACTTTCTTCCAGGTCATGACATCCTCCTTGTTATGCTCTCGTCACCAATTCTCCCCCGCCTTCACCCAACCCATACGTTTGATCCGGGCACAAAAACGGGTTTCTTCATCTGAGTTCACTATATTTTACCCCCCACAGTGCTATTTAATCAACCCTTCCACAGAATTTTGCCACGGGACGCCGGAAGATTGTACCGATACGGCTGTAACTCAAAAACCCGAAGTCGGTTTCTCGAGCCCCCTTCCGTAGAGGGCCGCGCCCAAAGCAGTCGTGTATTCCGCACAGGGCGGAACGGCTACCTGCGTATTCAACTCTCTGGAAAGAGCGAGCCGAAGACTGCGCAAATGCGAGGGCCCGCCGTCGAACATTACCGGCGGACTCCATCCAACCCGTTCAAGCAACTCTCTTGCCCGCCGCGCGATACTCTCAACGATACCAGCTGCCACTTTCGCCTGCGGGCAACCTTCCGAAAGCAAGGATACCACCTCGGATTCGGCAAACACAGTACACGTGCTTGTGATGGAAACCCCGGCTTCCACACTCTGCGCAAGCTTATCGAGTTCCCTGAGATCGACCTCCAGAACGCGGGCCATTACTTCAAGAAAACGCCCCGTGCCGGCCGCACAGCGCTCGTTCATTGCAAACTGATCAACAATCCCGCCTCCGCTGAATGTGATGGCTTTGCTGTCCTGCCCCCCTATATCAATCACCGTTCGAAATGGTCCCGGCACCTCGGACGGATCCGGTTTTGTTCCGAACCCGGCATCAGTATCCTCCAACCGGTCCCAGTGTCGCCACATCCAACCCACTCCGATCGCATTCGCCAGGATTTCACTGACGATCGTCTGGGGCGCCGAAATGAGATTCCGGCCGTATCCGGTGCTACAAATGCGACTGTCAGCAACATCTTCCCCGGCTATGTCGTCGCGAAGTTTCCCAAGCAACCCAGCACATTGGCTTGAAACATCGGCACCCGTGCGAATTTTCCGCCAGATGATAGGCCGGTTATCGCGCACAGCGATGGCTTTGATCGCCACGCTCCCGGCATCAATTCCAAATGCAAGACTCACAACCGCTACTCCACAAAGAACAAAGACTCTGATTCAACCGCCGCTTCCCATTAATAACCCTCTGAAGCCACATTAGCCCATCCTTATTCTACCTCGACGACGATCTTCCCGCTTCCGGTATTGCCCGCGACATCCGTAGCTACGAAGACAAATACGTGTTCTCCCGACTCAAGTTTCTCGGTTTCGAATACGAATTTCTCGGCGGGAGAATCGAACATCCGATCGGCCGCAAAGACCGGTTGCCATTTTTGCGAATTGTGGCTGACTTCCATGCGCGATATCGCCGAGTATTTGTCCCGGGCCAATCCAGAAATCCTGTACGCCCCGTCCGTCTGACGCGTCTGTTTCAGTTGCTCAACGGCGGGACGACGGTTATCCACAACAAAGGGCGCCGTCATACGTTCCCCTTCGAGAGCCTCGGCCGGAGGACGGGCGAGTCGATCACTCGCAATTAAACGAACAAGATACGTCCCATCGGGAACCCTTCCGGTTTCCCACTGGAAGTTCGTCTTCCCGCGGATGTCTTCTTTCAGAACTTTCCACTCGCGTTCATCGGTAGCTTTGTATTGGAGCTCAAATACGAGTTCATCTCCATTCGGGTCGTTTCCCTGCCACGAAATAGTCCGCGTCCCACGATTATTTTTGGACTTCGAACTGCCGGAGCCTGATTTCTGTTGATCCGAACCACCGCCCTGCCGTTGACCGTTCACCTGCAATTTCTGTATCTGCGGCCGGCGATTCGTCTGACGGTAACTGGTTTCAATTGCAAGAACCTCAGGACTTTCGGCCTCGCCCGCCGTTGAAAGAGTCAATTTAATTTGGGCAAACCTGCCCATCGGCAAATTCAGTGGCTGCCCGGTATTTTTTCGAACGGGCATCGACCATTCACTCCATGTTTTGTCCGGTTTCCGAGAATTGCCGGTTCTTAGCTCCACTTCCCACGCCGCGCTGTCCGGACAATCTCCTCTCCAGCTGATTCGACTCCACGCGGAAAGATACCCGGCATCGTGGACTGAGCTGGCAAAAGTACCTGTCTCCCGCAGTTCCTTACCCAGCCGCCAGAGCCCGCCACCATTGGACGTACCGATAATCACAGCACCCTCTGTGTCAACGGCCATGGCTGATATGTGGCGCGCCTGGAAATCTCCCACCACACGCATTACCCCTTTACGATTGACTCCGACAAGCCGCCCCTCTACACCTGTGCCGGCCATGAGTTCCTGATTCGACGAAAATGCCATGGAAAGAACCAGTGCTTGCTGGAAACTGGCAAGCCGAACGGCACCTTCCCCCGGGATCATTCGGTATATGCTGTTGTCAGACGCCGGTTTGCCGGGCAGAACCTGGGCCGAAGGACCTTCACCGGAAGATGGTGCTTTCGGTGCCGATGATTTGCCCGGCTTTTTCGGAGTGTTCGGATTCGGGCCCTTCGCCTGAGCTGTCCCGATATAAAGCGCGCCATCTTGTCCCCGAGCGAGTGTTCGGATTTCCTCTTCCTCCGCGTCATACACGACAGTCACAGAGCCGTCCATCTTCACGTTATATACCAGCCCGTCAGGTTGCGTACCGACGTAGAATGAACCCTTGCCCGACCGCACCACAGATAACAGATTCTTCTGTTTCGCTTTGAAAATCTCGCTGCTTTCTCCCTCGTTATTCAATTGTATTAAGGCTCCTTCTGGTCCCGTAGCACATACGATTTCGCCGCCGGGCCCCCTGCACATATCCCAAACGTATGTCGCACCCAGATCAGAAAATATCGTCACCTCGCCGGCTTCCGTAATACGATAAATCATGCCGCGCGGAGCCGTCCCCGCCAGGACAACCCCGTCATCCAACACAAGCATGCTCTGAACGTGATCTTCGCTCGTCTTATGAACGAGTTCAGCCTTATCCCCCTTCAGCCGGTAAACGGCTCCGGGGCTACCAGCAGCAACCCACATACTGTCATCACCCGGTGCGATATCCCAGACATAATTGGCTTCGAGCCCATTGATTTTCTTGATCGATGGGGCCAACCGCAGCTCACCCGTCGAAAGAAGTGACACCCCATCCAGTTTGCCCTTAACGAGAGCCTGATAGCCCCGCAATTCCCAGCTCTTTCCCGCCGCAAAACCAAAAGAACAGGACAACCAAATGGCCACCAATAGCCAGATTTTCCTCATTGTAAAACTCCATTGCTTTTTATTGAAAATCATCTCTTCTCTTCATCGGACGTCCATGTCAATTCCAGGCGCGGCATGTTTGTGCTTTGCTTCTTCAGGTCTCGCTTGACTTCGCCAGAGCAACAGCCTGCTGGCACTTCATCGATACGTCTGTGCATCGTCTGTCGTCGGCGAGCCGATTGTAATCGCTGAACTCTGCGCTCCGGCAACAACCCATGGAGTTTTTACCGTGCTTTTCACGTCCCGATTCAGAGGCATTGCTTTCCCACTCTCGCTGCCGAACGCAAGTATGTTGACGGCCGAGGATGGCAAGTGTGGCATTGCTTCCCCGTCGTAGCGCAGGCCTTCCCGGATAAAAGAGGCTCGGAGGTGCAGATGCGTGCTCTGAGGCACCTCCTCAATCAGCATAAGCAGATCTTCGAAGCTATCAGGTGCGAAAAAACCGGGGTCAAGCCCGGCTTCAATACTCCGAGCTGTAAAAGCGTCACAAACCAGTATCTGAGCGGTCGAACCGGGACGCGCATCTTCGGGCACTTTCAACGTCATTTTTACGACTTTATCGTCGCCCTGGAATTCCCGCAATCGCACCCACACAGTGATGGTTTCTCCGGGCAAAAACTTCTGCCGTGGCAAACGCAAGGTTTCGATCTGAGCCGATTTCAGTCCCCTTTTGACATCCAACTTGAACTTGAGGTTTCGGATTTCGGTCTCTTGAAATGGGTTCAACACCAGTGACTCCATCGGCAACCACACAAGTTCAAAAGCCGGGGCCATCGGCGAGAACCCGCTGTATGTGTTTTCCAGAATAAGGGGCTTTTCACGTCCTTCGATTCCAATCTGAGACTGTGCCGTAACCGTTATGGGCGTCCCGGTACCTTCCCACCGCAACGCGCTCAGTGCGGTCGTGTAGAACGCCAGCATCGGTGCCATTTCCCAGTAAGACGCCACCCGGTAGTCAAAAGTAACTTTCCTGGACCCTGCCACCTGAACCGAGACAGGGAACATGGGTGCTTTTTCGCCCAGCCGCCCCGAAATTCCCGGCGCCCGATCTTCGACCAAACGACCAACCACAGGCCCGGTCGAACTGAGCCTGAAGGACCTGTAACTCGACGGCACAATCGCTTCTACACGACCGAGAGCCAATGGTAAATTCACATGTCCCGACCCCATCAACGGGTGGCCAAAAGCAAGGATTTTATCCCCGTCAACAGCCGTCACTGTGCCCATGGCCGACAGATCCAGGTCACCACTGATCCATACAACGCCCAGCGGATCTCCGGGGAGAGGTTTTCGCTCCGGGAAATTACGGGACATTGCCCCAGCGCCCTGAACGGGGAAAAACCCATTTGTTTCCATCAACGGAGAAAACTTCCTCAACACCTCGGACACCAGACCGCGCACGGCAACGGGTGTGGGAAGCGGGATCATTGCATTTTGACCGGTTCCCTGGAGCATTCTGCGCACCGAGCCCGGCATCTTATCCAGTGTCCATTGGGGCAATTCTGCCGTGGGCAATCGGAGCATCGACCGGATCGTTGCCAGTCGTTGTTCTGACAAATCTCCGGACCTTTGTCCCAAACATCTGGCCAAACGCTCGCCCTTCTCCCTCAAAATCCGTCGATAATGGGCCTTTCGAGATTCCTCAGTCCCGGTTTTCTGTTCTTCAGCAATTTCCCCGATTTCGCGCATCTCCGATATAGGAGTAACACCGGCCAGCGGAACCTTGCAGAAGGGAAAACCATATGCCACCGCCCCCAGCGGAAGGTCCTCAATGAAGACGGGACTCCCGCTCATTCCGGCGATTATGCCCGCCTTATCGAGCTCGGGCGAACTCATGCGGATAAGCACCAGTTTTCCCCCGGGCGTCCACCCATCGAGGATGCCGAGGACTTCGACCGGGAATTTCTCCACTTCATTCGAGCCGAACGTAGTGAGGCCATAGCCTTTCATTCCCCGCTCGACATTTTCGACCGGATAAAAATCTCTGGTTGCGCTCTCTCCAGAAGCCGCCCATATCGACACGATGTTGGTCAGCACAAGGACAGCGGCAACCAACCACCAGATCGAAAGTGGAAGGATTTTTGTTGCAGATACCTTATGAGAAT
>JBKHIT010000056.1:0-34369 GCA_046538485.1 Candidatus Brocadiia bacterium
ACAGGAGGTTGCCCTCACCGTCCAGTTTCTTTTTCGTCACGCTGCCGTCCGGGGCCGTGGTTTTGACGCGGCGTCCCAGGACGTCGTACTCGTAGGAGGTAGTGCGATCCTTCGGGTCGGTCACCTCCGCGACGCTGCCGTCCTCGTTGCGCGTGTAGGTGGTGACGTTGCCGTGGGCATCGATCACCTTATTGACGCGGTTGCCGGCGGTGTACTCGTAGAACGTGCTGCCCCCGTCCGCGTCGGTGACCTTCGTGCGGTTACCAACCTCATCGTACTCGTAGCCGGTGGTGTTGTCCCGGGGATCGGTCTGTTCGATCATCCGCCCGGTCTCGTCGTAGGAGAAAGTGGTGGTCTCGCCGTTTTTATCGGTCTCCGCGGTGCGGCGTCCGGCGGCGTCGTATTCATACTGGACGGTATTGCCTTCCGGGTCGGTGGTGCCGGTCATGTTCCCGGCATCGTCGTAGCTGTATGTGGTCGTGTTTCCAAGCGGATCGGTGGTGCTCGTGAGGTTCCCCGCCGCGTCATAGCTCCGGCTGGTGGTGTTTCCGAGCGGGTCGGTGGCCGCGGTCAGTTGACCGTTTTTGTTGTACGACCGCGTGGTGGTGTTGCCCAGAGGATCGGTCACCGCCGTAACGCGTCCGTTGCCATCGTAGCTGCGCTCGGTGGTGGCAACGGTATTCTCGCCTGTGTGGACCTTCGTCCTGATGCGCCGGCCGGCGGCATCGTACTCATATTCGGTGACGCCGCCGCGGGAATCGGTCTCTTTGATCACCCGGCCCAGGGCATCGTACTCCCGGGTGGTGGTCCAGGCCTCACCGGCGGGGTCCTTTATGGTCTTCGTGCGGTTGCCACGGCTGTCGTACTCGTATTCGGTGGTGCGTCCCATCACGTCGGTGAAGCTGGTGAGGTTGCCCATATCGTCATAGGTGTAGGTGCCCTCCTCCATCGGCGTGGAGGCGCCGCCGCAGCTTCCGCATCCGGACTCCCCCGCATCGCCCTCCACCTCGGTGACGTTGCCGCGCTCGTCGTAGGTCATCTCCGTCACCACGCCGCGGGGGTTGGTGACTTTGGTGCGGAGGTCGCGGTCGTTGTACTCGTAGGTGGTCTCGTTGCCCAGGGGATCGGTCTTTTTGACCATATTGCCTTCGGCGTCGTACTCGTATTCGGTCCGGTTTCCAAGGGGATCGATGGTGGCGGTGCGGTTACCGTAGGCATCGTACTCGTGCTGGGTGGTGTTGCCCTCCGGATCGGTGGTGGAGGTGCGGTTGCCGTTATCGTCATAGGAGTAGGTCCAGGTGTTGCCCATCGGGTCGGTGCGTGAGGTGCGCTGGCCTTTGGAGTTATAGCTGTAGGTGGTGGTGTTGCCTTCCGGGTCGGTCCGGCTGGTGATATTGCCGTCGGCGTCGTAGGTGTATGTGGTGGTGTTCCCTTCGGGGTCGGTTCGCCGCAGCACCCGCCCGGCATCGTCCCGCACGTACCGGGTGGTCAGATCCAGCCCTCCCGGATCGATCGTCTCCGAGGCCATATAATCGTTTTCATCGTAGGTGTAGCTTTTGTGCCGATCCGGCCCATCGGGGTTCAGATGCTCCTGCTCGATCAGCCGCCCCTCTTTGTCGTAGCGGTCGAGGCGTTTTGTGCCGTCCTGGAAGATGACCGTTCGCTGGCGTTTCTGTTTGTCGTATTTCACCTTCACCAGGTTGCCGGCCCTGTCGGTGGATCGGGCGATGCTGCCGGTCGCGTCGGATTTCTCCAGCTCGCAGCCGGAAAAATCGCTGGTGGGCGACTCATAGGTGTGCCGGCCGCTCTGGTCGTCGTAGGTTATCGAATGGTCCCCCCAGGTGTCCGATTGCCCGATATATCCGCCCCCGGCATCGTAGAGATAGTTTATGGTTTTGCCCGTGCGGGAGTCCGTCTCGCTCTCCAGCCGACCCGCGGCGGTGTAGCTGTAGGTCCAGGTGGCCGATATGGGCGGGATGCGAACTTTCCGCACGTAGCGCTGGGCGTTGTACAGAAACTCGTAGCGGCTGCCGGAGGCATCCCTGATGGCGGTGAGAGCGCCGGTGGCACTGTCATAGGTGAAAGTGATGGCGTTTCCGTAAGAATCTTCCCGGCGAGCTATCCTCTGGATGTGTTTGGATGAATTTCGCAGCCCGAAGATTCTTCGCGTCCCGTCCGCCTGGCTGTAGACGAAATGCCCATCGGCTTTTTTCTCCAGGTGGGCCCCGTCCCACACGTCGCTTCGGGTTCGGTCTGTAAGCTCGTATCCATCTTCGGTTTTTTCAAAAACTCCCGTCTGGCTCACCCCCGCCAGGGTCAGATGCACCGTCCCGGTATCGGGATATTCCCAGAGAAAATCCGCGTAGTTGATGATCAGATTCCGGCCGAAGGTATAGAGATGGCGGCCGGTGATGGTGGCCTCCCGCACCTCGGCGCTTCGCTCGGAGACGAATCGTGGCCGGACGCTCGCGCGGTAGTTCCATTCTCGAAGCTCCGCTCGCTTGAGCCTGTAGGCCCCGTCCTGGAACTTTTGATACTTCTCAAACCGTCGCACCCAGCCGTAGCGCTGGTGGGTGAGCACAAACTCCGTGTTCCCCTCAGGGGTCTGGACCTTCTGCAGCGTGGCGTTCCAGGGACTGGTCGGGTCCTGCTGGCCTTCCTGGGGTATCTCGTATCCGCCCCCGGGAGCGGGCTCGTAGATCCTGGCCTGGCCGATCCTATCCAGATATACCTCCATCTTTCCCCCCTCCAGGGGCACGATCTCATCCGACCACCGGGTTTCTGTGCGCCCGATACTCGTGCGCACCGCCGAGGGTTCGACAGCAACGTTTTCCCCCACGCTCTGGAGGACCGCCGGGCTTCCTCCCCGGCGGTAGCACCAGTTGCCTGTTTTGGGGTTATAGCCGCCGTGGCATATGTGCCCCGAGCACCAGTTGCTCTCAGAGAGGGGGCGAACCTTGCCCAGAAGACCGCTTCGGGCAAGTTCCTGGCAGCTTCCCGTTATCGTGCAAAGCGCGTAGACGATGAACTTCGCCCGGTCCCGGAAAATCCTTTCTCCGCCGCAGGTGACGGTGCAGCTTATGCGGAAAGCGACCGATCTCTGCTTACGTGTGACTTCCGGGACGGTCCACTCGTAGCTTTTCGGGTCGCCTGCCGGGCCCGCCGCCTGGCCGTTCACCTTCCAGGCTATCTCCGCGCCGGGAGGGACCACGTCCCTGGGTTTCCACGTGAGCTCAAAACTCACCTGTCCGGAACCCGAAACAAACTTCCCGTCCGCCTGCTTGCCCTTATTGTTGTGCAGCGAGGCCGGATCGGCCTTATCCGTCCAGCTGAGCTGCGGCTCAAGCGCGTAGTAAGTGATGTCCCGGGTGACTGTCTCGGTCTGATCACCGGGACCGTACTGTTCCTTCGCCGGCCACAGAAGCTCCGCTTTCACCGTGATTGTGTAGCCGCCCCTGACCGAACTGGTGGCCGAGAGCGTGGTGGTCATCCCCCGGGTGGGATTGACCCCGCAGGTCACTTTCGGGCCGCTTGAGCAGCTCCATCTCACCTGAAGTTTGCCGGCCCGCTCGTTACGGGGTATGGGATTATCTTTCGGGTCGACACCCAGCCCGACCATCCGCGCCGTCTTATCGACGCAACCGAACAGCGTCGGATCACCTTCGCGCATGTACTTCGGGGGGACCGTTATGGTGCTGGTATTATCCTCCCCTCCCGCCTCGGCGCCCGCTATAAGAATCACAACACCGAAAACAGCCAGCACTGCAGGGAAAAACCTTCCGGTTCGTCTCACCATTTGCTATTCTCCCGGATATTCATGCCATCATTTGCATGGAAATCAATTATCGTCGTGTCTCCGCCGCCTCCATCTCTTCCCAGCGTTTGGCGCTGGCATAGGTGTTAGGGGAATGGGGCCGATGCTGGCGCAGCCTGAGGTGGGGGTTCGCCAGCTGGCGCCGGTGCCAGTCCCGGCGCATCGCCCGCCTGTGGAGCATCCGATCCCGCTCGGTCCAGAGCTTAAGGCTCCACCTCCAGCGCCGCCGCAGCCGCGGGCCCGCCCCCGCCGAGACCGCGCTGCGGTAGGCGAGCATCCGGGCCAGGGGGGTCCGCTCCTCGCCCGGCCACTTCCGGCAAGTGTCCCAGAGCCGGCAGGCAGCCGCCAGGTCCGGATTGCGGCCACTGGCCCGCTCCAGCGCCGTCTCCAGATCCAGTCGCGGAGCCCACGGGGGCAGATCCCGGTCTGCATCGGCTCCCGCTCTGTCAATCAGCACGGCCGAAAGTATCGTATTGAAACTCCACCGGTCTGTTATGCGTACCAGATAGCGACCCGGTCCCCGCACCAGAAAATTCTTATACACCCCGCCCCAGAAATCCCGCACCCGGGTTCGGACCAGCGGCGGGGTGAAATGGGTGCGCGCCAGAGTCCCGCGGCGGCGTTTAAACTCAAGGAGGTAATCCCGCCACCGGTTCCGGCCCCGGTGTCCGTCCTTATTCACAAAATAGAAACTCACCCGATGCCGGCCCTCCGGCACCCTGATCGCCACCCACAGGTCCGGTCCCTCGTATTCAGGGGCGTAGGCCTCCCCGTGATCATCCCAGGACGCCTGCCGCCGGCAGCCGATCAAAGGATCATAGGTGACCCGTTTGTCGGTCGAGGTGAGCCAGTGTATCCAACGCCTGAGCGAATCCTCGCCCGCGTAGTGAGGCCCGATCCGGCCTTCCACCTGATAGTCGGGAGAGGATCGGACGATATGATCGGACAGGCGGCCCGCGGCGCACAGAACCGCATACTGCCGGCCGTATCGTCCCATCCAATCGCCCTGGGTCTGCCAATCATCGCCCAGATAATGCACCGAACGGGTCCCCGTGGGTCCGACGCTTGACTGCAGATGCCTGCGGATCCTGTCGAGTTTCTCGGCTTTGAACGCCTCCGCTTCGGCGGGCAGATCGGCGGGCTCGCCCGCAGCCTGTTTTGTTCCGGCAGGCCGCGGCGGTTGTGGGGAGTGGGAACCGGAGCTTCTCATCTCCAGCTTAAGGCCCTCCCCGTAGGTCCCCACCAGCGCCTGGCCGTTCGGAAGACAGGCGAGGCTGAACACATAATTGCCCTCCGCCTCCTCCTCAGCAGCTTCGCCCCGACGGCCCGGGTGCAACTTCCGAGCGACAATCCGGCCCGACTTGGGATCGAACACCTCCACCCCCCGGCGCCGATGTCCCATCCATATCCGGCCGCGCTCGTCTTCGGCCAGAGAGCACACGTAATCCTCGGCAAGTAAAAGTTTGGACTGGCCTGTTTCGAGGGATTTTTTAAGGTTTTCCACATCCCGGCGGCCCCGCCAACCTCCGGGAAGGAACATTCCGCTCAGTTTCGCCGGCAGGTCCTTGCCGCGCACGTAGCTCCAGCTGCCGCGAGCGGGGCGCCGCGCCAGCCCCGTGTCGGTGGCCACGTACATTGTGCCGTCCTTGCCGACCAGAATATCGTTTATGAGCCCCGAGGGCAGCCCTCGGCCGCTGGCCTTCAGCGGCATGCGGTGCGGGCCCTCGAGGGTTCGCCAGCGGATCTCCGCTGCCGCCGGCCGACCGATGGCCAGGCCGCTGGACTGGGTGCCGGCCAGGATATGGCCGCGACCGGTTATCGCGAGGGTCTGGATCTGGTCTTCCGGCAGTCCATTCCAGCGCCCGTAGTAGCTCCAGATCTTCTCTTTCGGACAGTAGCGGCTCAGGCCCGCGCTCGTTGCAATCCACACCTGCCCCGTCACCGGGCAGCATGCGATATCAAAGACCCGCCCGCTCAGCGGGCCACTTGCGGGGCCGTAGTTTTTCCAGGATTGGCCGTTGTAGACGCTCACCCCACCCCGCAGGTGCCCGACCCAGATCCGCCCCTGCCGGTCGCTGCAGATTGCGTAGACGTAGTTATCTGCGAGACCGTCTGATCTGCCAAAACGGCGCAGTCCGGATCCCATCTGATCGTTTTTCTCCGGATCCAGCCGCCACAGACCGTTCCCTTCGGTGCCGATCCAAACCCGTCCTGCGCTGTCAACATGGATATCCAGCACAAATTCGCCGACTCTGTTCAGGTCGGCCTGCGTGATTTCCCCTCTGACCTCCGGCACAATCCAGAGCGCAAGCGCGCACGTTGCGACAACGAGAATTGTTGCCCACGATTTGTTCGAAAATATGCCCACGCCAAACCCCAGAGCTTTTCCTGTTAGAGAAGCTCAGCCAAACATTCAGTTAAGTAGGGGTAAGTGTACCCCCCCCCAAGGCATTTTGTCAAGTCTTTTTTTCACGCAATCCCCCAAACAACCAGAGACATCTTACGGTCTCGCGCGGCACGAGGGGAATGGCGATAATGGCCTCAAGGCATTTGATACGGGCATCGATTATCCGCAGCCAGCGTCTTTTAAGCGGATGGGAAAAAACTTGCTGTTATTCCGTTGCCCCCATCGGCGCAGGGCCGATGGAGGGCAATTTGTGAGTTGAGCGCCCGCAGTGAGCTAATCGCCGCGCCCCGCGGCACAGGGCCGCGGGAGGCCACAGGTGTGGTACTGTGGGGACGTACCAACGTTCGGGGTCACTTGCTCGCGGGCGCCGTTTCCCGCAAGTAAAGTGCAACCCTTCGTTCGATCATTTCTCAATATTCTGGCAATGCTCGATCTCCAGACATTAAGCGATCTCATCAGCTTTTTTGAGCACAGACAGTAATGCATCTTCCCGAGATAGCAAATCGGTCTGCGTCCCCTTCGGGCGCAGGTTACTTGCCTCGGGCACTGCAAATGATGGGTGCGGCTAATCCACGAGTTCAACGGTTTCGGGAACAGTTATATTAATTTCGCCTCCCGAATTCGCCACCTGTATCGGTCCGCGGGGCGTGGGGCAGGTTACGTTGTAATCGAATTCCGTTTCTTTTGGATTGAGTTTCACTCTACCGCAACCAGCTTCCACAATCTTGAACCCGATCAGGTTACGAATCAGGAATTCCGCCGGATGAGCCGACCAGGCGTGGCTCTTGGTCCGCATAAAACCCTTGAACTCCCCGGATCGCCAGCTGCCGTTCATATACCATTCTTCGAACGTCGAATGCGTTCCTCGTTCCACCATCCTTTTGCCCCAGCGTTCCCGGATCAACTTCAGCGCCAGTTCAAATCGCCCCGCACGATCAAGCGCCTGCAGCACAACGCTGCTGAAAAACGGTTGGGCCTCCGTGTACCCCACCGATTCGTCCACATAAAGACGGTCGATGATTTCGTGCGACAGTGATTCCTCGCACAACCCCCAGCGTATGGGGGCCATGCTGGCGTGCTCGCTGTGTTTCGCCGACAGAATCCCGTCGACTCTCGCATCCGAGAAACATCCGGCTTCTTCGTCGTAACATCGATCCTGCAGGTTAGCCTGTATACCTACGAACAGATTGTTGTAGCGTTCCAGACTTTTCGCATCGCCGTTCATCTCGGCCATTTTTTCTGCGGTTTCAAGCGCGCCCGCGAAAACTGCGTTCAGAGGCGCACACTCCCCGCGTTTATCGACATCCGCCCAATCAACGAACACCCAGTAAGGCATGTTTTCTAGCAGGCCATGTTCGTTGAGGTAAGGCAAGAACGCCTGGATGATTCGTCGGACCGTCGGATAATAGTAGCGAATCCATTCCTCCTGACCGCTGAAACGATAGTGATTCCAGAGTCCCATGATCCACCAGAGTGAATAGTCAGGGATTGTTCGCTGCCAGCCGTGATTTACGCGGTTCGAGACGTTCGATATAAGCCCGGTGGGCTGTTGGTTGGCCGCGGCCTGACGCAAGAACTTGCCCGGCAATTTCGTATCGCCAAAACAGGAATAAATGCCGCCGAGAGTCACTCCGGCGACATCGCCGAGCCACTGGGCCTGCTCGCGCCATGGTGTATCCATGATGAATTCATTCGAGCATAGTCGTAGCGTATACCGGCTGATCTCCCAGCATTTCTCAAGTTGTTCATCTTCCGACTTGAATGTACCGGTTTCGTCGTAGGGGTACGTCGATATAACCCCTTGCAGCGATTTGATTCTCAGGGGTTCGAAGCACGAACGAACGCGGATTTTCAGATAACGAAACGATTTCCACGTGAAAGGTTCGTACGTGTTTTCTCCAGCTTCCAGTATGCATCGATCTGCAAAAAGGCCTTCGATCATGTTATTGAAATGTCCGTCAATGAGCCGTTCTGCGTATCCGATTTCCACTTTCGCTCCGCCCGGGCCTTCCATCTCCAACCGCGGTCGCCCGGTTACAACCCGCCCGAAATCAATTATTACGCACGGGTCGTAAATCCCGTCGAAGATTCCGTTCAGCTGTTTGGTGCTGCAGCAGATTGACGTCTCGCCGTCTTCGCTGCAAAGGTTTTCTGCCCCTTCCACCTCGCTATGCTGAACTGGATTGCCGACCATTGAAAGCCCTTTGGTCAGATCACCTTGTTCCGGGCGGTTGGCAAGATCAACACATTCTTCCGTATAAGCAATCGACTCCGGGAGTATGGGTTCAGCGGTCATAAACGGGATATCGCGCGGGACGAGACGAACCCACGGCGGCACGGCCGGGGGACGCTCCTCGCCTCCCAGCGCGACAGTTCCCCGCCAGGAGGAATCGTCAAATCCCGGCTGGGTCCATCCCGAAGGCATCAGTCGCGCGTCGAATGATTCCTGGTATGGCGTGGTCGCGTTGCTATGATATGCCTTCATATTCGTGTCCCACGCCCGGGCCTGCGTCGCCCGCCAGTCGGAATCGGTTTTCAGAAGCATTTCGTCCGAACCGTCGACCATCTCAAGAAGCAGTCCGCCCCTGGTATCGGGCATATTCCCGACATAATTCACAATGAGCCCAAAGCAGTTGACGCCTTCGCGAAGGAGCTTAGATAGGTTACGTTCGTCATAATACTGAAACCACGGCTGAGATTGAGGCGCTCCCCGTCCCACAAATTGCCCGTTCACAAACAGCTGGTAACGAGTATCGGCAGCGATGTATGCGCGAGGCTTCCGGGGTATCTGGGCCAAACTGAACTCCCGGCGGAACAGCCAGAAACTGTTCGGCGTATTCCCGCTGTCCTCCTCGATCCAGATCCAGTGGGCGTTCCACTTACGGCTCTTCAAAACCACTTCGTCTTTCGATTGCTGCATTATCTTGCTCCACATCGCGCGGAAGAGTTAACTGTTTTTTCACAAGGACGATACAGACATCTTCCGGCACAGTAGTACTGGCCGGAAAATGGTGGACACTTCATGTTGTCGTACGCTATTACTCCTCAACGGTATGTGCCGTATTATATAACCTGCATCCGTAAGATGCAGGCACTGTGCACGTTATGGAGAAGCGGACGTAAAATGAGCATCAAACATCGCCATCATCAGAGGAATTGATATAAGAGAAAAGGCGAACGATGCAAAGACGAACTGACTCGCCAGGCTTCTATTGCCGTTTTCTCGTCCAACGAGTATCGGCGCGGATGTTATGGGAGGGACGGCCGCCTGCAAAATCAGGATCAGAGCAACAGGATATGGTGGTTTGACAAAAACCAGAATCCCGAACGTCAGCAAAGGGAACAGAAAATTTTTCATCGCCACAAATTTCGCAACCTCCATGGTCTGAACTTTGCCGCGGCCCTTGAAGTCAATGTAGATGCTCGCTCCGAGCACCAGCATGAGAAGCGGGACGGTCATCTGGCCCACCATATCGAGAGCTGATACGACAAAACCCGGGATGTGCTCCCCGACGCCAGAAAGATTCAAAGTAACCGCTGCAATTGTGACGAGAGTGACCGGGTGGAGACACTTCCGCCAATCCAGCTGTTTTATTCCCCCACCGAAAACGATCGGATATGTGCTGAAAACAAATCCCGCAAAGAACATCGTAAAGAGAAACAGATTAACAAGGAAAATCGAGTCTTGCCCGAACATTTCGGTCAGGATTGCAAGCGGGAAAAAGAGCGCATTCTGGTAAAACATCCCGAGTGCAAATTCCTTGCGGTTTTCTTTTCGTACGGCACGGCTCGTAAAAAATGCCAGCCCACCGGCCCATACCGTAAAACCCAGCCACCAGAGGGGCATCTGCCACCACGTCGGACTTGCCTGCGTGTTAAGTTTCGTCAGTATGTTCACAGACACAAGACACGGCAACGCAACGTCCAGGGCCAGCGTCGATGCAATCTTGATAAAATGGGTCGGTACAACGTGCCGGCGAATGAGTAGAAACCCCAACGTGCCAATCGAAAGCAGAACGGCAACCGCCTCAAACGTCTGCAAGAATACATTCATCTGGCGTTACTTTCTTTGCGCCGATTCATTGCGGCCCTTGTTTGCTTTGAAAAAGTTGACGGAAAGATCGATAGAGAACAGCCGACTCAATCTGGGAACAGCCCACTGCGTATATAGGGGAAGAACCAGGAGGGATAAGTATCACTCCCCGGATCATGTCCGACATAGGCCCCCCACCATCCAGGATCTGCCTGTTGTGTGGAAACGCTCCCATCGAAGTACAGCACGTTCATCCGTCCTAACTCCCCGCTACCAGGATGGTTGCGCGTGTCCTCGACGGTTACTCCGCCGGGCAGGTTCACATATTTCGGCGCTACGGGAGCCGGCAGGTCATCGCAAAGCACCGGCATCGACCCGGCGCGTTTGCATTTGGCCGGCGTAATCGGACCCTTGCCACGCGAATTCCCGTAAAAGCCCGCAATCTGATCCTCATAATCTGTATCGTTAATTAAATGGTAACCACCGCCTCCGCTTCCACGCATGCCATACCACGTCGCGATCACCCCGGCATGAACGTATGAGGTATCTGGCACGCGAGGATATGAAGGGAACTTGCTTCCAGGACAGGCCAGTAAACCGTGGTCATCCGGATCAAACCCCTTTGTCCTCACAGCATTTCGCGCGATGCCATAGTCCTGTGCCCACTGGGAGTATGATTTCTGCAGAGCGCCAAAGCCCGTATTAAAGAAAAACTTGGGCCCCCAACTCTGACTGCCCGGCATGCCCTGCGGGAAAACCGGGTAATCCACCATGTAAGTATGCATAGCGGTCCCGATGTTGTGCAGCTGATTGGTACATGAAACCAGTCGCGCCGAACGCCGGGCGGATTCGAGAGCTGGCATCAACATTGCGGCTAAAATAGCTATAATTGCGATCACTACCAACAATTCGATTAAGGTGAAACCTTGCAGCCTATCCCAACGCGGGCCAGAAGCTATTCCATCTGGACCGTATATGAACGGGTAATTTTTCTTTTGTACACTCATTCTGGGAGGGAACTCCGCAAAAAAGTACGATTGGTTCAGTATTTTTGGCTTTTCATGTCACGTCCGTGGTCGACACCGAATCTCAGCATACTCACATTGATCCGAAGAGTCGAATTACAGAGCCGCTTACTGCGCTTCCTTCTTCGGAACACAGCGCCAGCAAAGCTTCAGCGATATCTTCCGGTTTCACCCACTTATCCCAATCCTCGTGGGGCATCAAATCTCTTGTCGCCGGTGTATCGATGATGCTGGGCATGATGGCGTTCACGGCAATATTAGTGTTCTTAACTTCCTCATGAATGGCTCGCGTCAGAGTTATGACGGCGCCCTTGGCAACAGCATAAGCTCCTGAGCCGGATTGGATGTCCTCACAAGCTTTTGACGTCACATTGACGATCCGCCCGCTATTCTGCTCGCGCATCACCGGCAGAACGTGTTTGCAGCAGAGAAAAGCCGTCGTCACGTTGAGCTCAAACATTTTATTCCATGTGGTCAAACCGGTCTCCCATATTCGGTTGCCAAAAGCGAATCCTCCCACCAGATTCAGCAGCACATCAATGCGTCCCCATTCCGAGAGAAACTCCTGAACAAACGCCTCGACGTCGTCTTCATCTCGCAGATCAACCTTGCGCCCGCGGCAACGCTCACGCAACTCTTCAGATAAGTTCTCGCTCAGTTCTTGCCATCCCTCCGATTTATGCCAGGGAATGAAAATCTCGTAACCATTTTTCAGAAAACGCTCCGAAACAATTTTCCCCAGGTTGCCACTCCCACCGGTGATGATCGCTGTTTTTTCTGACATATATAGTCTCCCGTCAGGGTTTTTCCCCTATGAACCGCAATATGACGTGGTCATGCTCCGTACCGTGCGTCGCATCCGTGACGCGGAAAGTCGACTGCTCTTCAACCGAAAGTGTTCCAAAAACATATCGTAGTTCTTCGCCGGTAAAATAATGTTTGACGAGCGACGCAAACTCACTGGCCTGGGGCAGGTCCACGAAACCGGGATCCTGTCGTGAGAATGCTTCCACAAATACCGCCCCCCGCGGCTTCAAGGCATCAGTCATGCGCCCGGCCAGGGCCCTGGTTTCCTCGAATGCCAGATGACCCAGAACGGTCACTGCGACGATCAGGTCGTAACCCTTTCTTTCGAGTCTAAAATCGCGGATATCCGCATGAACAGCACGAATTGGAAGCCCCTTGCAGATAGCCTGCTCATTCAGCGCATCAATGGCGGCTTTCGAACTGTCAACAGCTACCACTGAATGCCCGAGTCCAGCGACATAGAAAGCATTGCGGCCGTGGCCGCAACCAAGATCGAGAATGTGAAGACTTTGATCAGTCTTATGACCCAGAAACTGCATCAACCCACGGGATGGCAAAGATCCAAAACAGGTAGGTCGGTCCAGATAACTGCGTTCAAATTCCGTACTAACATCCGCCTTCATGATGTCGGCCTCTGAGAAGTCCTGGGATTAATTGATTACGCTTAAACTAAATCACTTTTCAGGCTGCAACTTGTCAACGCGCTCAATGTAAGTTTCCATGTCAAATTTCCGCTCCGGTTTGTCATTCAGAGACGTGATCCGCGCTGAATCAATCATGTTTCCTCCATTCCGCGTTCCCAACGCTTTTATATCGTAACTCCGCAGCTATATCTAATCGAACGGGAACTCCTGTTTTTGATTCCGGGGAGCCAATTCGGGTATAAGCTATAATGACAGAGAGAAGTGGAAATCCATTTTAATATCACACTTGCTTTTGTGCCTTTGCCTCCCGGGAGTTTGTCTGAATGCAAATCACTTTTTACGGAGCGGCCCGTACAACTACGGGATCGATGCACCTGCTTGAACTCGACGGCAGCCGTCTTCTCCTCGATTGTGGTCTCTATCAGGGCAAACGCAAAGAAGCCTTTGAACGCAACCGCAATCTGCCATTGGATGCGACCAGTATAGATCAACTTGTTCTCTCCCACGCTCACATTGACCACAGTGGCAATATTCCGAGTCTGGTCAAAAGCGGTTTTGATGCGCCGATTTTATGCACACCTGCCACCAAAGATCTTTGTGAAATAATGCTCCTCGATTCAGCATACCTGCAGGTCAAAGACGTCGAATACGTCAACAAAAAGCGGGAAAAACAGGGGAAGAAACCGTTTGAACCGTTATACGAGGCAGATGACGTGCAGAAAGCGCTGCAGCACTTTGAGCCGGTCCCCTACGACAGCAGTTTTAATGTCGCCTCCGGGGTCAAACTTCGCTTTGTCGATGCAGGACACATACTCGGCGCAGGATTTACAATTCTGGATGTCGAAGAGGAAGGAGTCCAAAAACGAATCCTCTATACGGGCGATATCGGCCGACGGCATATGCCAATTCTGCGTGACCCCGTCGTGGTCAGTGATGTTGACATTCTCATTACCGAAAGCACCTATGGGGATCGGCTTCACCCGCCCCAGGAGAATGTAAAGCAACAACTGCAGGAATTATGCGACAAAATAATCCAGCGCAGATCCCGGCTCATTATCCCCGCATTCAGCGTTGGCCGGACTCAGCAGCTGCTTTACCTCCTTTATGAACTCAACGAAGAAGGCCGTATCCCCGAACTCCCCGTCTATGTCGACAGCCCTCTTTCAACCAAGGCCACACGCGTTCATCGCGACCATCCTGAATGTTACAACAGCGAGATGATGCAGCTGATCGGCGAACACGGCCATCCGTTCTCCATGCAACACGTCAATTACGTGACAGACGTCGAACAATCCAAAAAACTTAACGATGCAGACGGCCCGATTATCATCATTTCCGCGTCGGGGATGTGCGAGGGAGGACGAATTTTGCACCATCTGAAACACAGCATTGAAGACGAACGGCACATTATTTTGATCGTTGGGTTCCAGGCCGAACACACGCTTGGACGCCGCCTGGTGCAAAAAGACAGTCCGATCAAAATATATGGCGATCCCTATGAACTCAAAGCCGAAGTCCACAGCATCCAGGCTCTCAGTGCCCACGCGGACTACGAAGAAATGCTCGAGTATTTCAACGAAATGGGGCCTCAAGGAACGCGGGCTTTTGTCGTACACGGTGATCCGGACCAGCAAGAACCGTTCGCGAACAGACTCCGCGACATTGGGATGCATGAAGTGCTGATTCCCGACCGGGGAGAAACTTTTACCTTCTAAAAGTCCTTCTTCCAAACCTGTTGGCGATTGATTCCATGCCTTCCAGCATGGCAGCCCTTGTGAGCGCAAAACCGTAGCGGACAGGATCCGAAGCTATGAAATTTCGGGTGTTGTAGCAGCCGTAATATTCTTCCAGTATTGCTTGTATGTTCCAGGCTGATCGATCAGAGTCCTTGCGCAATGTTCAACGCAATCCAAGATCATAGAATCTATTGGGATTATCGTGCATGAGCAGGTGCCCTGTATGGATCACAATCGGCAGATCGATTTCGCTGGCACGGCCGACCATCTGAAACACCAGGTAATCCTGCAGCGGCAACGCTTCATGATTCGATAGCGCGTGTGTCTCGTTGGTAAGAATCTTGTTGAATACGTTTTCGGCTTCCGCCCGACCCACTTTGCGGAAATTCAGGGTCCTCTGGTAAGCATGTCCCAGTTTTATTCCGACGACTTTCGGGTTATTGTCCCATTCCCCCATCATACAATCCATGCAGTCCAGAAGATCGTCGAGGCTGTGGACAGAAATGCCGCATTCAGCCCCCAGTTCGTCCAGAGTACTTTTGCTGAACAAATCGATCAGCTGCGGCCCGGGTGCAAGATGAAAAAAGTAGTCCGGTAGTTCTGCCTCAAGCTGCCAGCAGTCGATACACGCCGCAATATTGCATTTTTCCCGAAGCACAAAATCGTATTCGCCCTCGGCCCGCAGTGATTCCAGCTGCTCCCCCACTTTTACATACGAGTCGCCATTCAGTTCCTCTACGCCCAGCAAATCCCTCATGGCTAAAAGTGCCGACCGTGCGTAGGCCCCGGTCCTTATGGCACGGAAAAGAGGGCGGAATTTCTGCCAGCGTTCTTCCAGCGGCCGGTCCCGATCGCTGAGAAATTCAAGATCTTCCTGAGTCGCGCCTGCGGCGACGAGATCTCCCTGACAATAATGCTCAAAAAGATGGTAGAAATCCGCTTTTCCTTGAATATGTTCTTTTTCGGCCGGCAAATGCTCGTGTGCATCGACGGTTGGGATTTCCCACAACTCATCTTCGATCTCACCGACAAGCTGATCCTGATCGATCATTTTATCTCCTGCGTTCTAAAATCACTCCCTTCACCACCACGTTAGGACTTCCCCCGTTCAGCATCAACCGAAATAATGCTGCCAAATTGTAGCTGGACCGGTCGGAACTCAAGCATATGTTGGTAGCAAATTGGATGCTTCGCTTTTACGTTTGCCAACTTTAACATCAACCTGTAATATCCGGCATTCTCCGTTAGCAAAAAGGACAATTGCGATGACAATAGAGCAAAAATCTGTTGAAGGTAAGAAGGTTCTGGTTGTCGGCGGCACGGGCAATATCGGTCGAGCACTCTGCTACGTCCTCTCCCGAAACAATCAAGTCGACGTGCTGGCGCGTTTTAGCGACGCTGCCGTTAGAGCGGAGCTGGAAAAGTATTGCGACGTCCTGTGGAAACGGGACCTGAGCCATGATTCGCCGTTCGACGGCATACCCGCCGACTACGATTACGTCTTTAACATGGCCGTTCATTGGGGATTCTCGAAAGATATAGCTTTCGGAGACTTTGACTATTTCCAGCGCGTCAATACCCTCGCCGGGGCGCGTCTTATGTTCCATTTCAAAGACACTGACACGGCATTTGTGATGGGGAGCACCGGCGGTGTCTATCAGCCCTGTCCGTCCGGGGTAGCGCGTAAAGAATCGGACCTGGCAATCGGTGGTGACAACCCTTACGAAATCAGTAAAATCCAGCTGGAATGGAAAACTCTCGGACTTTCAGAGATGTATGATATTCCTGTGTCCATAACGCGGTACTTCTGGCCGATTTTCCCCTGGGGTGGTGGCGGACCGGCACGTGGCACCATAGCTCGCGTCCTTCGCAATCAAACCCTTCCGAAAGTTTCGAGTCCCGAAGGCAAACGACCGATGAATCTGGGCTACATCAGCGATCTCACGTACGCAACGATCGAAGCCGCTGCCTGCGCGGAACCGGCTCGGCTCAACGATATTCCCTTCGGTTGCGTCTACAACATTTCCGGGCCCGAACCATGGAGCCTCGAAAAAATCGCCGTCCAGTTCGCCGAACTGATGGGGATTGACGTGCAGTTCGAAGAAGCTGAGGCCGAAGGGCAGCACGAAACGTACGTTGCTGACATCGACAAAATGACAGAGGAGCTCTACGCTCCTCAGGTCAATTCGCAGCAGTGCCTGGAACTCGTTGCGCGAGGGATCAAAGAAGAAGTCAAGGGTCCGGAAGACTGGATGTTCGACGTCAATTAGACCTGAAAATAATATTGGATGCACCCGGCCTCGCACTGCAAGTCCGGACACCCGGTCCCTTGCGGCCCTTATGTCCTTCATGTCTCTCCGCAACACCACACTATTCCGTCACATCACGTGCTGCAGAAGCGTTTTGACGGCAATGGCCAGCAAAACGACTCCGCCGACGATTTCCGCTTTCCGCCCCAGTTTCGTTCCGATCCTGTCTCCGGCATAGACTGCGATCGCGGAGAGAAAAGCGGTGATCAGCCCCATCACTGTTGCCGGAATCCATATAGCCGTTCCCAACAGCGCTATGCTTACGCCGACAGCAAGGGCATCGAGACTCGTTGCCACTCCCAGGAGCATGAGTCTCACGCCACGGCTTCCCCGTCCGCGCCCCTCCGTTTCGGTGCCAAAGATTGCATCGATGACCATCTTGCTGCCAATAATTGTGAGAAGGCCGAACGCAATCCATGGACCTGCCCCAGAGACAAAACTTTTGAGTTGGAGCCCTCCCGACCATCCCAGGATCGGCATAAGGCCCTGGAACAAGCCGAACACAACAGCAATGCGTGCAATGTGGTGCATCCTGACCTCATGAATGGTAATACCTTCAGCAATAGAAACGGCAAAAGCGTCCGCCGATAACCCGATTGCAACCATTATGACTGTAAAAAGACTCATGAAATGCTTCCGGGATTGAGGTGATCAATGATCGACACGATTCTACGAATTTTCATCCTGCACCTCATCCATACGGTTCAGGAAAAGCGAGTAGCAAACGTCGGGGCGGAAGAAATCTTTGCCGTGGATCGGCCCCCAGGTTCCGGCGGCATAGTTCGGAAACTCGGGCGGCCCCTGCTCTCCCCAGTACTGCATGATTGGCTCGACAAATTCCCAGGCCAATTCGATTTCATTACGACGAGTGAAAAGCGTCGAATTGCCCGCCATGACATCCAGCAAAAGTCTTTCGTAAGCTTTCGGTGTTGCTGACGCCACATGCGTATCGCAGGGAAAGTGCATTTCTTCGGACGAGATATGCATCCCCAGGCCGGGCTGTTTGGAACAAATACGCAGGGTGACACTTTCTTCGGGCTGGACACGGACTTTTAACAGGTTCGTGCTGAGTTCTTCATCTCGCGCCCGACGGAACAATATATTGGGCACAGAGCGGAATTCGATCGCGACCTCAGTCACTTTCTCGGCAAGTCGTTTGCCCGTCGTCAGGTAAAACGGGACTCCCGACCATCGCCAGTTATCGATATAAGTCCGCAACGCCACGAAAGTTTCCGTATTTGAATCGGAAGCAACCCCCTCTTCTTCCCGATATCCGGCGACCTTCTCGCCATTAATTTCTCCGGCGGCGTACTGTCCCCTTATAGTTGAACAACGGATTTCCTCTTCACTGCTTCGGCGCAAAGATTTCAGAACGTTGGCCTTGGCATCACGAATGGAATCAGGGTCCAGAGAAACAGGCGGCTCCATCGTGAACAGAGCCAGAAGTTGGAGAACGTGATTTTGAAGGACATCGCGCAAAGCCCCTGTATTCTCGAAATATCCAGCACGTTCTTCGACACCGATAGTCTCGGCAACAGTGACATGCACGTGCGTAACGTGCCGATTGTTCCAGATTGGCTCAAAGATTGAATTCGCAAACCGCAAAACCAGTAAATTCTGGACAGTTTCTTTTCCAAGGTAATGGTCCATCCGGAAGATCTGGCTTTCCTCTATTCGCTCCTCAAGGGCCCGGTTCAGCTTCCTGGCGGACCCCAGATCGCGACCGAAAGGTTTTTCGAGGACAATCCGCATGGGCCCTTTTTCTTCTTCCTCGTGGGGCATGCGGCGCACAAGCAATTTTGCTTCGTGCAGGTTTACTACCACATCGGACATTAGTTGAGGCGGGATGGCGTTATAAAAGATTCGTCCGCCGTTTGTCCGATATTGTTCATCGATTGTATCAAGTAACTCGCCGAGTTCCCTAAAAGATTCTATCTCGTGATAATTGCCCTGCTGGTAAAAAATGCGCGGTGCCAACCAAGAAAAAACGTTTTCGTCCGCCGCTCCTGTCCGCGAGTATTGCGCAATGTTTTCTTCAAAACGTTTGCGGAAAGCTTCCGTGCTAAGCCCACTTCGCCCAAAGCCAACGACAGCAACATTATCCGGCAACCTGTTTTCACGGGCCAGATTGTATAAAGCAGGTGCTATTTTCCGGGCTGTCAGTGCGCCGCTCCCACCAAAAATTACCAGCACACAAGGTTGAGGTTCTCTATCGGAACTAAGAAACATTGATTCCCCTCTTGGTAAAGATCAAATTTAAAAATAGCGAGCGCACCTTAAGTGGAACTGAGGAAATTTGTCTGTTCAAAGAGACCGCGTCAAAACCTGATCGGTAAGTTACCCATGCTAAGTGCGCAGCCTCTTTGTGTCCAGTGTGAGGCCAATGTTTGCTTTCGACTCTTCCTGATGTGCCAGCCCGCGGTCAATTGCCTGCCCCTCCCCGATTTTTGCTTGACAGACGCGCGGGGGGAAAGAATATCATGAGCAAAGTGCGTCATGATTTTCGCCAGCTACCCGGTAAATATGAGTTCAAAACATGACAAAGACAAGTCAACTATTGTCTGCGGGCCCACAGGCCTGAATCGACGAAAAACCGGCGCTGCGCTGGCATCCGAGATGGGGGAAGCGTGACACCTATGAGAGATAGACTGAGTTCCTGGCTTCCGGCTTTCATCTCGCTCGTGGTTTTGTTCCCCCCTCTTCGTGCGGCCGACAACGCCCGCCCCCTTCAAGTCTCCTTCCATCAGACGGGCCCAGAAAAGGTCCAAACGGCGCCTGATGGATTCATAGCTGGGCTCGATGCACGGGATAGATTTACTGCCCGCTGCAGCGACGTCCGAACTACCGCCTGGGATCACCCCCCGGAAGGAGTGAGCCATACCAGGTGGGTAAGTCTGGTCATGGTCGGGTTCAGAACTCGGCGGAATTGGCTGGCTTTCATGTTTGACGGTCCCAATGGCGGAATATCGCTTGTCGTACACCGGCCTGCATGCACGGTACAGCCCGACGGCGTTCGCACGTTTGCCTCCCCGCCCGGTCGTCAGCAGTTCTCCGAGAACGCTGTTAAAGAGCTGGCCGCTGATTTTGCCCATGCTTTTCCGGGCGTGCCCGAGAACGAACCGGAATTAAATATCGGCGTGGAGGTTAAGCCCTGGGAAGACTATGAGCCGGCCACCGAAGCCACCGGCCAGGGCCCCGGGCTGGGGGGCGAGATTTCCCGTGACTTTCAGCCCGAAGAGCTTGCCGGGGTTCGGGTCCTGGCCATGGCGGCCGCCTGGCAGGCGGGGCTACGACCTACCGCAGGCGATGCGAAAGGGAAACTGGCAATCGAGCTGGCCCCGCGCGTTCAGTCCTATAACATAAAGGCTTCGCTCAAGCTTCCCGCAGGCGAGAGCACCTTTCAGCGACTGGATGTCCCAGCTGATGACCTCTATCCTTATTTGCTTCGTATATGCCGCAAGCTGCTTTCGGGGGACGACGTGCGGGATTTTAAATACATTATCAGAAATAGCGGTCAAGTGCTCGGACTTCGGGAGGAACAGGTTATTTATAGCGACGGCAAACGGCTGGTTGCGCGCAGTATCTTGAACGATAAGGTAGCGTGGGAACTGGAGCCCCCACCCCGCCGGAATTTCCAGTTTGCCACCCGTGCCGGTCCGGAGGGCTACCGTGTCTTCCGCCACAGGTATGGCCTCCATCGGTTTGAACCCGGGGGCGAGACCACCGAGTTGACGGCGGAGGGAACCGAAGCTCCATGGGCTTTCGAAGTGGCCGGCGAACAGGCTGCCATAGTCAATGGTTCCAGCGTGACCCTGTACGAGGCAAACGAAAAGATGTGGACATACCGCTCCCCCGTGGCCCTGACGGCCGGTCCGGGCTTTACCGGCGAACACATCCTCGTGGGCACAGTCACCGGTCAGCTGCTCGGACTTGACAAAAATAGTGGCAAAAAACAGTGGGAAAATACTCTGGCGCGAACGCTCGACGGACCAATCACAAACGTGGCGCACATGGGGCTCTGCGCCGGGGGAGACGGCCAGTTGTTCGCAATTAATCCGGCGAATGGGCGAATGCTGTGGCAGCACCGGCTGGGAGACATTCCCCTCCGGCGCCCGGTTTTGTTGGCGTCCGGCGCACTCCTGGTGGCCTCGATGGCAAATACCATCGAACTACTCGACCCCGAAACGGGAAATGCCCGGGCGCAATATGAGTTCGACACCTGGCTTATGGGGGTTGAACCTTTGAAGACCGATGATGTTGAAATGGTGGCATGCTCGGATCTCACTGGAACGGTCACTTTCCTCAATGGTTCTGAGCTTAAACCCATTCGCCAGGTGCGGCTTCAAACTCGCCTGCAGGGCAGGTTGTTTTTCGCGCCCGCCCTGCCTCCACGCTGGGGTTCCGGGAAAGGCATGTTTTACGAAGAGGCATCCTCACTGCTGGTAAGCGACACGCAGGGGTTTGTCTACATGCTCGCAATTCCGGAGGATCGACCATGAGCCCCAAACTGACCCCGCTGTGCCTCGCCCTCTCCCTGTTTTTGGTACCGTTTATCGGCGTACTTCAAGTAAAAGGTGCGGAACCTGGCTTGGATCTACTGGACGAAGAGTCCGAAGATGATTTCCTTACACAACTGGAACAAGGCGAAGGGAACGATTACGACCTACTTCAATACAGTCATTTATCCGAGTTACACCGCTGGGAGGGCGTGAAACGCAGCCGCCGCCATAAGGGCGAGGACTTCCGTTGGCGGGTAATCGTGTTGAAAGATTACCCGGGTCGCAATTTGATAAAACCTGTTAACGGAAAAACCATAACCGACCGCATACGGGTGCCGGAGTCCAGAGCGTACCGGATATGGTTGGGTTACCTCGCGGAGGAGAAAGCTACTCCCGTTGAGGTAAAAATGAGCGGCGCAAACTCCCACGTATTTAAATATGGAGCAAAGGATCTCCCCCGCAAGCCTGGTAAGACGCTGGAAAACGAACGGCCCATTCGCTTCGACTCTGAGCGGGAGCGGATGGCGTCAGCGGTGAGCGCCAAAAATATGATCTGGGAATACAGAGACGTTTCCCTGGAAGCCGGGACTACCAGATTAAGTGTCAGCAGCGAATCCCCGAGGGCAACATTGGATTCTGTTTTCATCACGGCCAGCCGGGATTTCTCTCCCAGTAAAGATACCCTTCGCGGGAACCTGAATCGCACATATGTCCGCTTCCGGGTGGTCGAAAGCAAGCAGGAAACGGATTCAACCCCCATCAGCGAGCGCTTGACCTATCACTGGTACCATATCCCCGATGGCCACAGCCGCCCACTGTGGTATTCATCACTGAGATCCTGGGAACCCGATCATGTCAAAGGTCCTCTGACAGGCCGGCCTGGCGAGCGCCGGCTGCCCGTCGGCGAATGGACGAGATGGATCGACGCTACCGAGGCTCTCGTTGCAACCGGGCGTTTCGCGACCGAAAGGTTCAGTTTCGACGACGTACAGGAAGGCGTCGCCGAGGTGCAGATGTCCTGGTTCACTCACCCAGCCGCCACAATGCGTAGTGCGCGTCCCCGAATTGCCGAAAGCACTGCGATGGTCACCATCCCGGTCGCGCGCAGAGGCTATCGAGCCCCAACTGCCGGTGCAGAGGATGAAAACGGTGTCTGGGGAATGCGTGCGGACGATTACTTGAAGTGGGTGGAAACCCCCACCAAAATCCAGGCGCGTCAGCGTCGCTGGGCCGACGAGATCTTCGGAAAACTTGGCGCACACGCAGACAACCCTACTCCGGACCCGCGCTACATCAAACTGTACACTCCTGCGCGACCTTTTCCGCCAGCCTGCGAAGAAACAGCGGCGATGCTTGCCGACCTGGGGATCAACTGGGTTCACGGGTTGCCGTGGCAGATATCGCAGGAGTACGGTTTGCTCAACGGTTACTTCACGCATCTCGGGGTAGCTCTGTATTTTGCTGACACCCCCTGCCCCTCGGATCCCCGTACACCCCAAAGAGCGCGCACGAAGTTTGGCAAACGGGCCGAGCGCTACGACCAGAAACAACCAGACGGGCACGAGAAAGTCCTGGCCATGAAGCTGGGAGACGAAATTGGGGCCGTCACGGGCGGCGCCCATATCAATCAGTGTTCCGACTGCCTGCGTAAATTCCACAAGTATCTTCGCCAGACGCTGAAACGGATGGGGAAAGACGCCTCGTTCTTCGGAGTCAGGGACATGTCTAATCTTCGCTACATGTCCGCCCTGCCGGACCGTGCCGGCCGTTACCAGCGACGCCTGTTCTACCACAGCGAGAAGTTCAAATTTCATCTCACAAACACATTCTACCGGGAGATAACCCGGGCTGCGGAGGAGGTTTTTCCGAACGTGCGGACCTATTGCAATTACTCGCCCGGTGGTCCGATGTATGCGGGGCATATGAACAACTCGCCGTGGTTTGTCCTCGCCCGTGGCGGAGGGGTCTCACTGGCGTGGGGAGAAGACTGGCTCTACAGCCGCCGGACACTCGCGGGTGTCCAGACCGTCAGCTACTACGGAGCGTTGGTGGAATGCGCCGCGCGCGAACGGAATCTGCCCGCGGGATTCTATAATGTTGCCTCCTGTCGCCACGTCGACCGCAAGATGTTTTCCCTGTTTGCACATGGCATTTTTTACCAGAACATCTACAGTTTCGGCCCACTCTACGCAGTCGTCGGCGCGGTGGATAGCTGGAGCCAGCGTCAGGAGGTTTATCTGGAACTGGCGCGTGCCGCCAGGGCTGTGGGACCCGCTCAGAAAATAATAAGCGAGGGGGCCCGTCCCCCCGCTCGCATCGCTCTTCTCTACAACCGCACCCACGAGATGTGGAACAGGTCCGACGCCGGTTTTTACACCGACCGGCTGATGACGTTCCTGGCCCTGCAACACGCGCACCTGCCAGTGGATATTATACTTGAGCAGGACCTGCAGCCCGAACTGCTCCAGCAATACCGCACTATCTATGTACAGGGGTATAACATGGCCCGCTCAGATGTAGAAACCCTCTACCGCTGGGTGAAAAACGGCGGGACCCTGGTAGGAATAGCGGGAACAGCCATGCGCGATCGCTATAACGAACCGATGGAAGCGGGTGACATGCTTTTTGGTGCCAAACAAACCCCGGCCGGATGTTCTGAGGGCCACTGGTGGCCCCGGAAGGTCATGAAGCACAAGCCGATAGGAGAAATAACCGTCTCCGAGAGCATGTTTACCCCTGAACTCCAGGCCCCGGTGCTCGGGGCGCGAGCCCGATTGCATCCCGATGACGGGAAGAAGCTCGCCGAGTTCGAGGACGGATCCTGCGCAGCAGTCATTAACCGGTTGGGAAAAGGCCAGGCGCTGCTTCTGGGGGTGATGCCGGGCCATATTTATTCTTATACTGCCCGGTGGCAGGACGCAGTCCCCCACTATCGCTCCGACGTGCGGGAACTGATCACACGCCCGGCACTGGGGAAAACTCATGAACAAAAAATTCACTGCAGCGAGCCGCTGGTCGAGGTCTGCCTTTTTGAAAACGACAATAGATTGGCGGTCACCCTCTGCGACTTTACCTATGAGCCGGGGAATGAACTCACGCTTTCAATCAATGCGGGCCGGAAGATAAAAAC
Source organism: Candidatus Brocadiia bacterium (assembly GCA_046538485.1). GTDB lineage: Bacteria > Planctomycetota > Brocadiia > SM23-32 > SM23-32 > JBKHIT01. Next base: position 24,405 of record JBKHIT010000056.1, read on the forward strand.
GGTTCGCTCCACAATGGGGCGAGATTTGAGTTGGAAGCAAGACGACGAAAATCAAATCGTAGTACACGGCAGCGTACCGGAACCGGTGGATGTCCTGATACTGGAATAACGGGCCATCCCTCAACAGGTCGGCCTACCATGTGAAAAATCGCAATCCCTGATCGCTGAACCCCTGATAAGTTGACTCTTGCGCTGGATTTTTCGAGCGGAGCTCCTTGCTCGTTCAAGAGCCGGCATGAGCAACGCGGCAAGGATGGCGATTATCGCGATTACGACCAGGAGTTCGATCAAAGTGAAGCCGTCCCCGCGAACCCACGACAATTTACCCATTGACTTGAATCCATGACTCTGCGCTCTGACCCTATCCATGGATTCCATCTCCTTTTCTTCTGGATGACAACACCGCACCAAAACTTTTACCTCAAACCGCACTTATGGGCCAGCGTGAGCTCTTTAATGCTGTATGCAGCATTCAACTTCTTGTCTCAGCTGGTCGGAAAAAGAGTTTTTAGAAATTCGGCATTCTGCCGAACCGCTTCCGCTGGCTCGACCGCCGCATTATCCTGCTCAGCAATCATCCAACCCCCTTCCATGTTTGCTTTTGCCCAGTCAGCCGCTTCCTCGAGGGGCGCAATCCCCCGGCCGAGAATGACCGTATCTACACCGTCACCATCCGTCGCAAAATCTTTGAAATGCAGCGCCTTCACCCTGTCGCCAGCTCTTCCCAGGAATTCTGTTATCTCCCATCCACCTTTCATCACCCACCCGATGTCCGGGCAGAAACCCAATTCCTCACTGCCGTCTTCCAGAAGGGCCTCGATCACTTTTGCGTCGACCTGAAATTCCCAGTTGTGATTATGGTAAAGCAGGTGAACGTCACGCTCCCGGCACTTCGCGGCAGCGCGATTGAGCATTCCCAGCTCATTGTCCAGCTGGTCATCGCTTTCGTAACGCAGGCCAGAATACATAATCAGTTCTGTGCCAAGGGGCTCAAGATAATCAAGAACGTCGTCCAGAATTTCCTTCTCCCCTTCGGCCTGAGCCGGATCTTCGAGATTCCCGCCGAGGTGTGTACCAAGTATTTGAAGTCCCGCCGTCTCCAACATCTCCTTGAAACGTTCCGGCGGCGTGTCCTGGATATGCCGGAACCCAATTTCCACCCCGGAGTATCCGGCTTGTTTGACGCTTTCAAAAACCTGCGGGAAATTTTCGTTTTGATTACCACCGAACGTAATCGTTTGACAGCCAATCTTAAACATCCTCTTTCCTCCTGCAAAATTTACACCATTGCAGAGCAATATTTGCCATTACTCGCCTGGATCTCACGGATAATTTGAACACATTATCGTCAAATTACAAGACGTTTGTTACTGCAAACCGCTCACACCATCTCTGAAGCAACAATCCGGCCGTTTCCCATTCCGTTTGCGCTTTTGAATTTCAGGTGATAACTTCTCCTGCAGCCTTTCAGGAATCTTAGCAGTCCACCTCTTTCGGCAGGAGAAATATCTTGGAAACAATTAAAGCCGGCATGATCGGTCTGGACACTTCGCATTGTGAGGCATTCGTTCAAATTCTAAATGATGTTGACAACCCGCACCATGTCGATGGCGTCACAGTTGTTGCCGCGTATCCCGGCGGAAGTGATCTTTGCGCGGCCAGCCGCGACCGTGTTGACAAATTTACCCGAGCCCTTCATGAACACCACGACATTGATCTTTGTGATTCAATCGAAGAACTTGCCGAACGGTCCGACGCGTTTTTTCTGGAAAGCGTCGATGGGAGGCAGCATTTGGAACAATTCGAAATCCTGGCGTCGCATGCCAAACCCGTTTTCATTGACAAACCGTTAACATGTTCCCACAACGACGCCTGTCGGATTGCCGAACTCGCCGCTGAAAATAATACCCCTGTTATGTCTGCATCCGCCCTGCGTTTTGCAGCCGGGATTGCGAACAAGCCAATGCCAGAAAATGGAGTAGAAAACTGCCAGGCTTTTGGCGGGATGAGTATCAGCGACGATTATCCCACCTACTTCTGGTATGCTGTCCACACCGCCGACATTTTGTTTTCCTTCATGGGAAAAGGTTGCGTGTCAGTTAAAGCTCATCAAACCGACCAGGCCGACCTTCTGATAGGAACCTGGGACGACGGGCGGATCGGAACTGTTCTGGGCAAAAAAGAAGGACAAAAGGCATATGGTTGCACTCTATTTCATGACGAAGGAGTTGAACAACGGGTCGCTGCGGGGGAACCGCCCTATTACGCGATGCTCATGAAACAGGTGGTACCTTTTTTCCAAACGGATGAGGCACCCATTGATCTTGACGAAACGGTGGAGATTATGGGCTTTTTGGAAGCCGCCGAAATAAGTCTCAAAAAAGGCGGCACGGACGTGAGCTTGCCCGGATAGCCATCCGCGTCATCGCCTCCGATTTTCGCGTTCGGTGCCCGCGAAGGGCAAAGTTGAGTACCTCGGGGAGTTACAGACCGACGTGTTATGTCAGGTGCCGCATGCCCAGCAAAACAAGCATACCCCGTCCACTGCCAGGTATGCCTGCCGCCGCTATTAACGGGCCAACGTTGCCTCCAATCGGCACTGACAAGCGGGCACGAGTATTTTTTTAAGAGTTACAATCATTTCTCGGAGCCATAACAACGAATGTTATCAACCGCGCTGCAACCGTTGCGGCGGCCGCCGAAAACGACCGACGGGACGGTTCGAATATCCGGTCCGCGCGGCGCGACACGTCCCATCCAATCGCCAACGAGTTCCGCCTCCGCCACAGACTTCCCATCAATTTTCAGGTTCACTTTCCCGTCGGACCAGCTCAGCTCCAGTTCGTGCCATCCGTCTTCCGGAGCCGCGAGAGGCTTCCGCTCAATCTTCTTCTTATCTTTACCCCGCCTGACGCGGCCGCGGTAGATGCTGTCGATGGAATTGCGATTACTTACGAGAGCCATTTTGCCCTCCCCGACATAAGAGACTGAGACTGTTCCGAGGCTCACGATCTGTCCGCGCCGGTTGGATTTCAGCTTCGCATCAAAGCTCAAACGTCCCTGCTGGCCCTGCAGATTCAGATGCGCCCACATCTGCGCGGGTGTGGAAACGCCTTTGCCCTCCGAACCCTTCACGGATTGCAGCTTTCCTCCCCCTCGAGCCGCCGACAACAAACGGCTTGATCCCACCGCAAAATCGGCCCGCTGGGAGCCTTCTGTGAAAGCCGCTTCAAAACGCAGATCCTTTTGGGTGGGCTTTTTGACCAAATGGAACGCTTTGAAATCCCGTTTCAAGACAGCAATCGACGTCCCCCGATTGCTGAGCTTCAGAGCCCCGCCCGTTTCGGCATCCACGGCCATCAGGTCGCCCGGTTTGAGTCCAAGAGCACCATAATTGATTTCCAGCTCGACCTGTTTGTCCTCGCGGGATCTGTTCACAACCCACACGACGGCGCGCCCGGCTGACTTATGGACCGATGCAATGCATCCGTCCGTGGGCACTTTTACCGGATTATTCTCTTTCCAATATCCGACAAACTCAACATCTCCGCGGTAAAATCGCGCCTCCTGCGCCATGATATTGTACCAGCGAACCTGTTCCGGAACGATGTCGTGGGCCATAACCCATCCGACAAACTGATGGGTGTGTTTGGGTTCATGGACCGTCGAATGCCGCTGCGACTGGCACATCATCGTCATCGCGCCACCGGCACATTTAGCCGAGGCAATCGCGCGCATCCGTCCGGCCGGCAGCACTTTGAAATAATCGTATTCAAGATCGGAGGGTTCGACGTTCTCTCCTTCGAAGAAGATATCGCCAAACCACGCGAAATACGCCGCTCCCGACGAAATATGCTGCCACAGGTTGGGCCGGGCAACGCCGTTCTGATGGAACATTACTTTCATGCGTTTGAAGTATTCGCGCAGCCCGATGTAATCGTATCCCCGCTGGCGTTTGCCATCGGGTCGGATGTACGCAGAGCCGGTCAGAAAATTACTCGTGGGCCCGATATAGTTCTCATCCACATACAACCCTCGGAAACCGGCTTCCCTCACCCAGCGTTCGTAATGATACACCCGAAAATCGATCGGTCCATTTCCCTGCGTGCAATTGCCGTTTGTCCGGATCCCCGGCGTATTCCCCCAATCAACCACGTACCGGGGGAACTTGTATCCGTCGTAGTCCCGGTACCGCGCAATCGCATGAGCAATTGAGCCGACCATCAATCGATGATCCGGCCGGTCTTGGAAACGATTGAATTGCTTTTTGCTCTTTTCCATGCTCCACGGATACGGCGAGCAGTAGTACGGCCACAGCACCGCCCAATCGCCTTCGAACCAGAAATACGTGTTCCGCGCGTCAGGAAGCGTGCTCTTGCGCTGGGAACAGATAATCGACCGCCAACCGTCCGGCAACGGCCGCGACGGGAACGTCTGATACGCGTATTCAATGCTCGTGGGCTCGGTCAGTTTCGTGGGAATTTCGATGAAATGCACACGAAGCGTCACGGTGCCGTCTTTTCGGATGATTTCCTGAGTTGGATGCGATTTGTCGTCATCGGTGAACCACCCTCTGTCGTTATCGGCGACCCAAACGAACGCCCGGTCGGAATTGGTGAGCCAGACATAGGGGACGAAATCACCCGTCAGCAGCCCGCTCGACGTCTGCTGGCTCGACCAGTATTCGGGGGTCACATCATGGACAGCCGCCCAGCCTCCGGCGGTCGTGCAATAATGCGTCGCCTCCTCCTCCGGTAGCACGACTTCGAGATACAGCTTATCGACTTTGGTTGCGTCCCCTTCGGGAGCGATTTCCAGATTGCTCAGGGCGAATCCATCGAATTCGACTTTCGTGGTCGCCGAAAGTTTCAGTCCCGGCCCCGATCCCGTTCCAGAGACCGTCGCGTATGCCTCGACCTGATCCTTTAATTCGGGAGACGACGGCTCTATTGTCGTCTTTTTACCGTCGATCTCCGTGACGAGTCTCATTGACTGAATTTGATCGACGCCCCCGTTATCAACCTTCTCGATTAACCCCAGTCCGTTGATCTTCATATCGCGATTCCAGACGCCAACCGTCCCGTTGTTGTACCCAACAGGTTCCCACGGCGGAATAACTTTTTCACTCACGCCGATGTCGTTGTTCTGCCAGCGGAATTTTCGGCGGAGCAACTTCGCCTGGGTGGTCTCGCTCTTAATCTTCTTGCCGTCAGCATCTTCCACTGTCACTTCCACGTCCACCGTTCGCGGTTTGACGTCCGGTTTCGGAATGGATTGCGGTTTCTGTGAAGCGATTTTTTCCAACCGTGCCATTTCGTCTTCGGCGGCTTTTTTGCTTTTTTTCAGTTTCGCCAGTTTTTGTTTCGCTTCGTCTATTTTGGAATTATGCTGTTTGATCCGGGCGATCTCCTCTTCGGTAACACCGGAGACATCGAAAACCGGAACATCAATGTCATCCTTCAGAAACACGACACCGTTAGAATACCAGTGAACGAACTCCGGCATCTGCATGGTCTGCAAAGTCTTCCCCGTCTCAGCATCGGAGATCTTGACCGTGCTGCTGGCGACCTCCTCGCGCCGATCCAGATCGATGATATCGGCCTTTACAAGAATCACATTGTTTTCCGGACCGTACATCGCGTTGACACTGAGAGGTTTCACAGTGGCCGCTCGCTCTGGTTTGACCGGTGTTCTGTGTTCAAACTGGTTCACTTCAAAAGGCAACGAGTGCCGGTATATTTCGGTCCCGCCGGAGGTTGTCGCGCTGATCGTGAGAACCCCTGTTTTGAGCTTGCCCACATCGCCATCGAAAGTAAATTCCTTGCGTTCTCCCGCCTCAACCGACACTTTTCGGGACAGGACTCTGTCATCTTTTGAAGGCGTTACATCCTTTTGAACGCGCACTTTTACTGTAACGGTCTCCCCCTCTTTCCGTGGTGCCACTACTGCCATTGGAAAATCAAGTTTCCCCTTGAAAACCGGGACAATGCCGTACACCTGGAGCAAGGCTGTATCCTCCATGAGTTTCACCGGCGGATAGCCCGCGATCTCGCCAAAACCTCCGGTCACACCCCACGACCCCTGCGCCCGTGGTTTTGTCCCGGGCGAAGTCCGGGCGAGCAAAAGTTTCCATACATCGCCGTTTTCGACCTCTTCAGTTCCAAAAGCATCGATGGGAATCGACGCCTCTATGAAATAGCGATCCGGTCGGACCTCCACCCCGAGCTCCCAGTTACCTGTCCACCCCATTGCCGAGTACCCCCGGCTCGGGATGTTTTTCACATCGCGGACGGCCGGATAGGTATTAATAATATTCTGATATGTTTCTTCGACGGGTTTGGGCGGCGAAACCCAGATCTCCACGGAAGGATCCCCAAAAGAATACGCGTCGTTCTCGCGGGCCGTCTTGCGCAATCTCCATTCACGGACGCCGCGTGTGCAATTGGCCAGGAAATAAAATCGCTCATCGGTAAAGCCAAAACTCCATGTCGTCTCCGCCTGGAGCAATTTGTGGCTGAAAACCGTGATCGTGCCCGAGACCGTCAACGCCTCGTCCCATTCCCCATCTTCGACATTTCCGTCAATGGTCGGAGAGTTTTCAAACCGTCGGGCGTGGAACTTGCCCACAGGAATTTTCTCCTTCCCGTGTCCAGCCAAAACCGGCGACCCTGCAGCGCAAACCATGATCACAAAAATCATCCAGATTACCGCATCACTCCCGGTGCCTCGCCTCATGCTCCACCTCCTCCGACGAACAGTTTTGCGTTCTTTTGACAACATCCCCTATTGTGGCCGCTGACCACGATTAATGCAATAGGACGCGTCGTCAGAGGAATTTCCGCTGCAGCTTCCTTAGCGGCAATGACTCTGTAAACCTGAACCCCGTTTCTCGACCACGTATCCTGCAAACTCGAGTTCGGCTCAGCACGCCAACGGCGTGCGAAACTGGACTTGAAGCAGGCAATGGCTCACAGATGTCATAATACGCGGAGATCCAACCCAATCGGCCCGCGTTCTGAACTCCAGCCTCCGGCTGAAGTCCACTCCGCTCCATTAAAGGCAGGGTGCCGCTCGGATCCAGATTTGGCTTTTCACAGAGAACACTGCCGTCTGCCGCCCGACCGGTTCCAGGCGCACTGCGGGCCAATCTTGTAATCTTGTTGATACGCAAATGACCTTCCTGTAGTGTCTCAAGGTTGAGAAAACATCTCATAATTCCGTCCCGATAAGAGGGACAAAGATACAGTTCCCTTTCCGATCCTGAGGAGTCAGCCGATGTGCGCAGTCGCCAATAACCGCCCGAACATTGTCTGGTTAGATGCCGAGGATTTTTCCCCCGATCTCGGTTGTTACGGTCATCCGCTGGTCCACACCCCCAACCTCGACCGCCTCGCCGCCCAGGGTGCACGCTTTGACCGGGCCTTCATCACCTCCCCGGTCTGCTCGGCTGCCCGCTCGGCCATCATCACCGGCACCCACGCCACAAGTATCAACTGTCATAACCACCGCGACATGAGTCGTTTCCGCGACGGTGCCACGAGTTACCTGCCTGACGGAATTCGTCTCGTGACCGAATGCCTGCGGGAAGCCGGTTACTTTACGTGCTGCGGCGACGCCATCGATACTGACCGACAGGGAAAAATGGACTACAATTTCACGGCAGAATTCGATGACGTTTTTGATGGCACCTCGTGGGCTGAACGGGACCCCGGACAACCGTTCTTCGCAGAAATGCATTTCAAAGAAGTTCATCGGGGTTTTCAGCACGATCCCGAACACCCTATCGATCCCGATGATGTGGAATTGCCACCCTATTATCCCGACCACCCTGTCACCCGCAAAGACTGGGCCCTTTACCTCGAAACCGCCCAGATTCTGGACAAAAAAGTTGGCAGGGTTCTCCAGAGACTCGAAGATGAGGGGCTCGCAGACAACACGGTCGTTTTTTTCACCGGTGATCATGGACGGCCGATGCTGCGGGCAAAACAGTGGCTGTATGATTCGGGGATTCAGATCCCCCTTCTGGTTCGATGGCCAGACCGTATCGAGCCCGGTAGCGTGCGCGGGGACCTCGTCAGTTCGATCGACATGCCCTTCACCTGGCTCGAAATTGCCGGCGCCGACATCCCCGAACACATGCAGGGTCGTTCGCTCCTGAATGATTCCGAGCCGCCTTATATCTACGCAGCACGTGACCGGTGCGATGAAACCGATTTTCGGATCCGTTGCGTTCGCGACCGGCGTTACAAATATATCCGCAACTTCTACCCCGAACGTCCTTTCACGCAGTTCAACGCGTACAAAAAGAAGCAATACCCCGTCCTCACCCTCATGGAATTGATGCACGAGCGAGGGGAACTGGGCGGGCCACCCGAACAGTTGATGGCCCCTTACCGGCCGCCCGAAGAATTGTACGACCTCGCCACCGATCCCCACGAAATCAATAATCTCACAGACCAGCCCGATCAGCAAGACCGACTCAAGACCATGCGAAGAGAACTGGACGACTGGATCTGCCGGAGCGGCGACTGCGGGCGGGTTCCCGAACACCCGCGCGACACCCGATGGCTCGATGATTGGACCTGGCAGCGGTTCCAACGCGACATGGAAGAACGCGGTCTGAGGGCAGATATCTCGGACGAAGAGTATCTAAAATGGTGGGAGGGAGAACTCAATAAACTCAAGCCAGCCGGACAATAAATGAGGCGGATCGTTTGCCGCGGGCGCGCACCAAGCATCTCGAAACGACCAAGGGGGAGCAGGAACCGTCACGGACCGAAATACATTTCCCGTCCGGGTGAGTAACGGTTGCACACTCGACCGGGGATGAGGCGTTGGACCGGGGAAGCTACTGAGTTCGGCTTTTCGCCGGGAGGAACCTCCGGGCGAACGTCCCTTCCATTGATATTATAATGCGTTTGAGCGCGATTTTAAGGGGTTTGAGGGGCGCATGGACAAGATGACACGCGAATAAACATCTGCTGCCAGATCAGCGGAGATCATTTTCCGGCGGCATCGCAGAGCATGGAGAATCGCTTAGCGGCCCCATTTCACCCCCAAAATACCCCATCTAAGCCATATATAGGGGCTCTTTTTGTCATAACTATTGTTTCGAAAGCAACTTCGGATTGTCCGACCCGGATGCCACCCCCCCGGAAGTTTTATCGTCGGATACTGGTTCCGTCCCGAGTCTGGAGACTTACATAGGAGAATATTAGCCAGCTCGCAACTGCCGTACCGCACCAATCAGCCTTCTCCGCGTAACGGAATCGTTGGTCGAATATACCTTCACGATCCTGCGCAAAGCCCTGCGCCATGGTTTCTGGCCCCGGAGCCAACAGCGGTTCTCAATCCTCCCTGGCATCCGTGACATTGTATTTATCGATTATATTACCCTCGCGGTCAAACTTCCACTTAGTTGATTTCTTATTGGACTTGTTCCGTTGCAGCGACTTCACCGTGCCGTCTTTGCGAAACTCTGCGGTGCCGATGAAATCCCCCTCTGGCGTTCTTGTGCCAATGTATTTTATGGCCCCGTTTTCTGGATAGAACCCGGCCGATAAAACTACTTGACGTTCGCGCCCGCGCACTCTGATAGTAGTGATTAGTTTTTTCCCTTCGCCCCTACGATCAATACTCACAAATCCGGATTCCCCTTCATACTCACCAATTTTTGGGTCGGGTATACGCACCATTGTTCGGTGATGGGGGGGCAACCAGACTGATAAGACGCCTGCTGAAGATGGCTCTTTTTTAATCATTGCCTTCTTTTCACTTCCCTCGATCGGGATACGTTGAGTCTCGCCTGCCCCACCAGCCCAGAGCTGGTATCCCGCCCCCAAGCCCAACAGTGCACCGCCAATAACGCCAATCAGTCCAACAACGATAGATGTTTTGTTTCGTGTCATTGTGTTATGCTTCAGACGGAATTGGACATTTGCTCTTCGGGAATTAGTATGTAGTTT
>JBKHIT010000057.1:0-33683 GCA_046538485.1 Candidatus Brocadiia bacterium
CGGACTGGACTTCAGCCGGAGGCTGGAGTTCAGAACGCGGTCCATAAACCAACGGTCCCGCGCCGGTGGAGGCAACGGATTAACAAACATTTCGGATTTGAGTTCAGTAGCCGGGCCTGCGAGTGCGAAGTCCGATAACCACGGCACAGGGCGCGGCGGGGACGGGCCAACGTGGTTTACTGAATACTTACCTGACCACGGATTTTTCCATGATGATTTGTACACACCCTGTACTGAGTGTTTTTTCAAACAAACGGCAGGAATTCACCCTGTCGGGAGCACTCTCCGGGAGCGTACGCTTGAAATATCCGGATTAGAGCCGGCGCACAACCTGTATGATCAAAATCGCAGGCGCGAGCTCTGAGCCACGTGCTTGACACCCCGAGCGGTGGCGTTACAATACGGTTTATTCTCTACTGGCTTTCCCCGATCATGGAAACAGGCATGAGCGAGAAACGCATAGGAGTCATTGGCGGAAGCGGTTTATATGAAATGGAAGGGATTGAGTCTCGCGAAGAGGTTCAAGTTGAGACCCCTTTCGGCGCTCCATCCGACAGCTACAGCATCTGCAAGATCGCCGGCCATGAGGTGGTTTTCCTACCGCGGCACGGTCAGGGGCATTGTCTCATGCCCAGCGAATTGCATTTCCGCGCCAACATTTACGGGATGAAGAAACTGGGCGTTGAACGGATTATTTCCATATCGGCTGTGGGAAGCATGAAAGAGCACATAGCTCCCCGGGATATTGTATTTCCCGACCAGTTTCTTGATCGCACGCGGCGGCGCGTCGACACGTTTTTCGGGGATGGCGTTGTCGCCCACATCAGCTTCTCTGATCCCGTATGCACTGAGTTGAGCGGATTTCTCAGCGAGATCGCGGAGGATGTCGGCGCAACAGTTCATCGCGGTGGGACTTATGTGTGTATTGAAGGGCCGGCTTTCTCAACCCGCGCTGAGTCAGAACTGTATCGATCATGGGGCGTTGATGTAATTGGGATGACCAATTATCAGGAAGCCAAACTCGCACGGGAAGCCGAGATATGTTACGCTACTATGGCCTGCGTGACGGACTATGATTGCTGGTATGAAGGTGAGGAAGCAGTGACTGTGGAAATGCTTCTGGAGAATCTTCAAAAAAACAGCGCGATGTCCCAACAGATCATTAAGGATGCCGTGGAACAGTTCCCCACGGAAAGGACATGTGAGTGCGGGAGTGCGCTTGAGAATGCGATTCTGACGGCGCCCGACGACATACCGGAGGAAACGCGACGTAAGCTGGACGTCATACTGCAAAAGTATATATAATGTTTCTGTAATAGGCTCAACAAAAAAGCTTTTATGAGGGAAGCGTAAACATGGCCAACGACGAACAGGTTGTTGTCAAATGTGACAATTGCGGGGCTAAGCTCAAAACGCAGAAGAAAAATATTGGGCGCAGAGCCCGTTGCCCGAAGTGTGGAAGTGTGATAAAGCTCGACAAAGGCAAAGGCGGCGTTCCAACCGCGAGTGTCGAGACAGCTGTTGAGAGCAGCGATATTGAAGGGCAAGAGGATGCTCTTCTGCATATCACGCGACAAAATGATGTGATGATCGTGAACTTCAGCACGTCCCGAATACTCGATCACAGTAACGTCCAGCAGCTCGGGGATGAAATCGACGCGCTGGTGGAAAACCACAATATCCAGAAAATCGTTGTTAATTTCGAGAAAATTCACTACATGAGCAGCGCCGTGATGGGGAAATTGGTCAGCCTGTATAAAACCCTGGATGCAGCCGGAGGGGAACTGCGGCTTTGCAATATATCCGACAGCATTTATGAAATATTCGAAATTATGCGCTTCGATGAATTGTTCGATATTTGTGATACCGAAGACGATGCCGTTATAGAACTCATGGATTGAGATGGCGGCTTCCTCCTCCAACGACAAGCAGAACTTCACGACCTTTGCCTGGCAGGGTATCACTCTGACCGTTCCCGAAGAATGGAGTGTCATCGTAACACGAGGAGATTATGATTCGGGGTATGTAGCTCTCGCCGACGAATCGCAGATGCGGCTTCAGTTGAAGTGGGACGAGGCAGAAAAGAACGCGGACCCTTCCGGCGCTGCCACCCGTTACATCCGCGAATTACGCAAGAACGCCAAAAAAGAAAAAAACGAGATTACGGTCAATCGCCAGCTCAATCTTGCAAACATCCGCGGTAAAAAAATCGAGTGCTACGAATGGGTCAGCGCCAATCGTGGGATCGGGATGGTGAGCATCTGTCAGAAATGCCGGCGCGTCGTCCATGTCGCGGTGCTGGGTGATCGTGATGAATCGATGAGAAACCTTTCGCGAACCGTCTTCGCCTCATTGTCCGATCACCCGGAAAACGGCGAGATGTTGTGGAAATTCTACGATGTTGAATTTTACAGTCCGGGAGGTTGGCGCCTTCACTACCCCGAGCTCAAAACCGGATGTATTCGAATGCCTTTCCGGAAAAAACGGGAAGAACTGGAATTTATTCGGGTCAGTCTGGCTCAAATTCTGCTCTCTGAAAGTTCACTGTCCGAGTGGTTTCGCGATTTTTTTGAGTCCGAGTTGAAGCGAAAGAGTTGTACGACGCGCGAAACTCAGGTGAAACGGCACGAGGCCATAGAAGCTGAAATTCGACCGTGGCTTTTATTTGATCCCCTGCGCCTCATCGGCAAAGGTAAACGAACGCGCGTGAAATGCTGGCACTGCCCGGAAAGCAATCGAATCATGCTGGTGCACTATTCAGGCCGTGGTGGCCCGGAGGTCGATAAACTGCTTGATTTCACTGTGGAAACCATGAAGTGCTGCGAGAATGCGTGAGAAACGAACCGACGGAGAATCAAAAATATTATGGGTCTTTTGAGCCATTTTTTCGGGAAAAAAGATGATGAAATGCCCGAGCTGGATCGGGAACAATCCATGCAGGCCGTTCCCGTCCTAAATCAAATGATAAGCGTGGAATATAACGCGGATGAAAACGTCGTATTGAACATTCCACGCAAGCGCACAAGTATGATGCGCATAATAGGTAATTTCTTCAACATACCCCCATATAAACAGATCGAACTTGACGAACTCGGCACTTACGTTGTAGAACTATGTGACGGAGAACACACGGTTGAACAAATTGTGGAAGAGTTTGCCGGGCATTTTAAGCTCAACCATCGGGAAGCGGAAGTTTCAATGGTTGCTTACATGAAGAAACTCGGCAAACGCGGGATCATAGGTTTTGCCGTGCCAAAAGAAGACGAGGACGAAAATAGTTAATAACTCGCACAGCCTTGCTCCGCACAGGAGATGAGCCGTTGGCCAAGAGAAAAAGCATTGTGGACAGCTCCCGGGACGCCGGGATCGGGCGTCAGATCGTCCTGCCGCTTCGCAAATCTATCGAAATTGCATGGAAGAGCATACGCATTCGTATCTGGCGCTCGCTCATCACCACAAGTGGAATTGTGCTGGCGATCGCTTTCCTGATGTCCGTTTGGGTTTCCAGCGGGATCACGGCGACTCTCCAAAAAGTACCGGAAGAATCGCCCGATTATATGGTGATCCAACAAGCTCTTCAGCAACGAGCGATTGCTGAACAAAACATAACGGTCCGTGTGGGAATCCTCCAAAGCACAGGTGAGGAGTCAACAAAGCAGGCCTCATTGTCCGCCCTTCTGCGAGATTCCTTGCAAACTCGCCAGGCGTTCCGTCCCCTCCTTATCAACGATTTGAAATCGCTGCAACGTGCCCTTAATCCGCCTGAGGGCGAAGCAGCGATCGGCGCACTTGTCATCCTCTCTTTCCCCGCAGATCTGGCCTCGAAGAAATCGGTCGATTTGCTGGAGTCTTTCGTGCAGGAGGGAGGGACGATGCTGATCGTCGGCGGAGGTCAGCTATGGCCAGATGAAAGCCCCGAAGAAGTAAAATCGAAATTTGCTTCTTTGCTACCGGCGAAAACAGATCAACAGACGTTCGAAATCAATCCGAAGGCCATCAACTCGCACGACTCGATGGAAAACGTAGCGTGGGATCAGCATCCCATTGCCAGTTATATCAAAGCCACACCGAAAAAAAACGCCCAAAAAATGGCCAGTATGAAGCAAAATGGCCTTCTCTGGATGCAGCCCCGCGGCGATGGAAACGTTTTCTGGTCCGCTATTCAGGGAGAAGCATTAGCCGAACCGGAAATCATTACATGGTATCAAAGAAGTGGTATTGTACCGAGTTCACTGCAATGGGGGCTGCGCGCCCAACTGCGTGGCGGGACCATGGCGAAACGGAACCTCTGGCTCGTCAGTCTCAGCCTTCTCGTCTGTATCGTCGGTATTACCAATGCCATGCTTATGAGCGTAACAGAACGTTTCCGAGAAATCGGAACGATGAAATGTCTTGGTGCGCTGGATAGTTTTGTCGTCAGACTGTTCTTAATCGAATCCTCATTTCAGGGAGCCGTTGGTTCTATAGCCGGAGCCATCATCGGACTCACGCTCGCGCTGGTAAGGGGGCTTTTCTCTTTCCACGTGCAGGACCCGGCAACCGGGAAATCTTACTGGTTGCTGATCAGACACTTCCCGGGCACGCAGATACTTTTCTGGGTGGGTATTTCGGTAGTCGTCGGTGTGATCCTCAGCGTTGTCGCTGCAATTTATCCGGCGTACCGCGCAGCGAAGATGGAGCCGGTCGAAGCAATGAGAACAGAAGCATAAATTCTCTTTTTCATTACGTTCTGCATGAAGACAAACAAAATTAGCAGGAGATAACAGTGGCCCAGGCAACTCAACCCGAAACAGACGTCCAAACCGTCGTCCGCACCAAAGACGTCAAAAAAGTCTACCGGATGGGAAAAGTTAAGGTCCCCGCTCTCAAAGGTGTGACACTGGACATCCAAACCGGTGAGTACATCAGTATTATGGGTCCCAGCGGCAGCGGCAAAACCACTTTATTTAATATGATCGGGGGACTTGACAAACCAACCGATGGGTATGTGTACATTGACGAAGTGGATGTCGCACAACTGGACCCCTATGAACTTGCCTGGCTGAGGTGCCGAAAAATCGGTTACATCTTCCAGACCTTTAACCTTATCGGTGTGATGTCCGCTCTCGAAAACGTGACTCTTCCCATGACATTCGCCGGCATGACCACCGATGAAGCACGTGACAAAGGTATGGATCTGCTCGAAAAGG
Source organism: Candidatus Brocadiia bacterium (assembly GCA_046538485.1). Taxonomy (GTDB): domain Bacteria; phylum Planctomycetota; class Brocadiia; order SM23-32; family SM23-32; genus JBKHIT01. The sequence continues at coordinate 5,190 of JBKHIT010000057.1, forward strand.
TCGGCCTGGCTGAAAGATATGGCCACAAACCTTTCGAGCTGTCCGGTGGACAGCAACAACGTGTGGCGATCGCTCGGGCCATGGCCAACTCGCCCAGCATCATTCTTGCCGACGAGCCAACCGGCAACCTGGACCTCGCCACAGGTAAGGAAATCATCGCCCTGCTCAGTGACATGAACACCGAAGAAGGCGTCACGGTCATCACCGCCACACACGATATTAAAATGCTCAGTGCCTCCGATCGAATCGTCTGGATACGCGACGGCATGCTTGATAAAATCGAACGGAGAGAAGATCTTGATATTGAAGTCGGTAGCGTAGGAGGCGACGCTGAAGGTGGAATCGAAGCCAGTCTCCGTGCCGGCGAAGCCGGAGTCCCCGGAACCGCCTCTCCCGAATCACAAGGAAGAGCGCCAGGGGAACAAGAAGAACAGGAAGAAGAAGAAGAGGGATGAAGCCATCCGGCGTGATCGTCTTCAAAATCACGCCATAAAACCTGCCGAAACCCGTATAAATCCCCAGTTTTGCCAACCGCAATAAATCACTGAGGTCGTATAAGATGCCCGATCTCCATGTCTCCGGAGAAAAACCCCTGGTCGATGCTCATTGCCACATCGGGCCCTCCCCCTCAGGGAATCTCAAAATCGGTCGGCTTATAAAACAAATGGGACAGAACTCGGTCTCACTCGCCCTCGTAAGCCCCGCCCGAGCCGATGATGCCATTGCCATCGCCAATGCAAACAATACCATCCGAAGCCGTCCCTTTCGTTTACAGCCAGAATATCTGCTCGGTTCTTTGCGACTGCGGAATTAACATCCCCGCCTGAACCAATCCGCCTTTCGCCTCTTCCGCTTTCCCCCTTTTGCCTCGGACCTCCCTTATGGCTAATTCACGGTGTTTGAGTGACAATGTTGGCTGAAATATCAAGAGCCGGAGCACTGTGAGTAAGCTCTCCCACCGAAATGCGGTCCGCGCCAGCCTCGGCGTAAGATCCCGCAGTGGCAAGTGTAATCGCCCCGCTTGCCTCCAGAAGCGGACGCTTATCCACTTTACAAATTTCGTTAACGATCTGACGCGCTTTCTCAAACTGCTCTGGAGACATATTATCGAGGAGGATATAATCCGGCTCAGCTTCAAGAACCTCCCGGAGCTCCTGCAGGTTTTCTACTTCCACTTCCACCGGCAGATCATCAATCATACTTTTCAAGTCCCGCACAATATCTCCGAGATTGTTCCTTATCCCGGAACTTGTCTCATCGCAACGCATACGGATGTGATTGTCTTTGATTAAAACCATGTCGTGAAGCCCCATACGATGGTTCGTACCGCCCCCACATCGAACCGCATATTTGTGTAGATGCCGCCAGCCCGGTGTTGTCTTCCTTGTATCGAGGATTTTTGCTCCCGTTCCCTCGATAGCATCGACATAGCGACGTGTGAGAGTTGCCACGCCGCTGAGCCGCTGGAGAAAATTCAGCACAGTTCTCTCCAGTTGCAATATGGCACGTGCTTTGCCCGTCAGGCCGCAGACGGATGTACCAGCATTGACCAGGTCGCCGTCCTCCTGATATTTTTCCAGGACAAGCTCGGCATCGTAGATGTTACAGAGCCGGCGTGCCAGATCCAACCCGCAAATCACCCCGTCTTCTTTGCAAACGAACGAAGCGGTTGCCGTGGCAGATTTGGGGACAAGCGAATTAGTCGTAATATCGTCCCGGCAATGGTCCTCTTCCACAGCAGCGCTAATAAGATCGTCAAATTGCGCCCAATCCATATGGCCTCTCCTTTCACGGCAGCAGAGGTCATTATACACACTGGGTGCCCAGGTCCAAATGCCCTTTTCGAAAAGCTTTCGCCGTGACAAATTTTTCCGCGCAACGCGATGTTTGACCGTGACAAAGTTTAAGACTACCCTATACGTTTTACCGATTTCTCATAAGCACGGGAAAGCTGAATTCAAAAAAAGAGTTAACTTCCTCGGGCACAAAATCAGGGAGAATGCCAGGTATGGATCGCCGGAAAACCACACTTTCTGACGGGCTTGAAGTCGATTTAATAACGACCCAGACGTTGATTATCGGTTCCGGAGCTGCTGCTTTGAACTGCGCCGAACACCTCCACGAGTTGGACACAAACGATGTTGTTATAGCAACCGATGAGCTGGGTGGAGGCACTTCAAACAATTCGGGATCGGATAAACAGACGTACTACAAGATCGGCATCTTCGGCGATGTCGCCGACAGTCCTATTGAGTTCGCACATAGTCTCTACGACGGGGGGATGATGCACGGCGACCTGGCGTATGTTGAGGCCCTGGGAAGCGCTCCGGAGTTCTTCCATCTCGTCAGAAACGGAGTTAAGTTTCCCTATAACCGCTATGGGGCATACGTGGGTTACAAAACTGACAACGACCCGCGCCAGCGGGCCACCAGCGCAGGTCCTCGGACCTCAATGCAGATGTTCGAACGCTCCCTGGAAAACGTTCGCCAAAACGACACGCCTGTTCTTGATAAACATGAGGTCGTAGCGCTTCTAACAACCGGGGAAGATGAAGAAAAGCGGATAACAGGCGCCGTCGCTCTGAACCTCGATGAACTCGGGGCCAGATCACACGGGATCGTGCTTTTTAACTGTCAAAACGTCGTCCTGGCAACCGGGGGCCCGGGAGAAATGTACGAAACGAGTGTTTATCCACGCGGGCAAATCGGCAACCATGGACTGGCTTTAGAAAAAGGTGCGATTGCCAACAACCTCGGTGAATCCCAGTATGGTCTGGCAAGTACTAATTTTCGATGGAACCTCAGCGGGACATACCAACAGGTAATCCCCTGCTACTATTCCACAGCTCCGGGTGGTGGAAATCCACACTATTTTCTCAACGATTATTATCCAAACATGAAACAGGTGGCCTCGAATATTTTTCTTAAAGGGTACCAATGGCCCTTTGACGCCGAACGTCTCCAGAATTTCGGATCGAGCATTATCGATTACGCGGTCTTTAAAGAACGGATGGCGGGACGGCAGGTGTGGATGGATTTTACACGGAATCCGGTGCCGACAGATGACATGGAGGAATTTTCACTCGAGTGCCTCACTGACGAAGCAAGGCAGTACCTTGACAGATCGGGGGCCACACAACCGACACCGATTATGCGGCTTCAGTACATGAATCCGCTTGCGATTGAAATATACAAAGACAACGGTATCGATCTTTCCAACGAACCTATTCCGGTTGCCGTCTGTGCACAACACAACAATGGCGGGCTCAGAGGAAATATTTGGTGGGAATCGAATATAAAACACCTTTTCCCCATCGGCGAGATCAACGGAACGCACGGGATTCGGCCGGGTGGTAGCGCTTTAAACAGCGGCCAGGTGGGCGGTCGAAGAGCGGCCCAATACATCAATAATGTTTACGACAGCGAACCTGTCTCACCCTCTGATTTCCTCACATTATGCAAAGAGCAAATTTCAGAAGAACGCTCAAACATTGACAGGTATCTCAGCGCCAGCCCGGACGCTTCCACGAACGAGCAGATTCGAACGCAAATCCAAAAAACCATGAGTCGACACGGAGCTTTCTTGCGAAAACGGGGAGATGTGGAAGATGCTCTGAACGACGCCAGAGATCTTTGGGAAAAAATATGTAAAACCGGTATCCGCCTCGATTCCAAAAATGACCTCAATCTCGCTTTCCAGAACGAGCACCTGTGTCTCACACACATTGCGTTCCTCGAAACGATTCGATCATATATTGAGAGAGGCGGTGGAAGCCGGGGTGGATATTTGATCGCCGATCCGGATGCAGAACTTCAGGTTAACAGCCAAAAAGGCTCCGAACTCCCGCATCGCCCCGAAAATGAAGAGTTGGGGGAAGAAATCCTCGAAACCGTTCTTGTGAACGCTGAATTTCGTGTGAAGCCAGTTCAGGTCCGCCCTCTCCCCCAGGATGAATCCTGGTACGAAACAACGTGGCGGGCCTGGCGCGACGGAGAGATCTTCCGCAAATCCTGATAACACCCACGAATTTATCTGCTTCTCCCGGTTTGCTTTCAGTGGACAATGAGATCTGCGTTCCTTGTTCACGCCATGGCACTGTATCGATTTGGCCCAGGCTGGTAGTCACGAGGAGCGATCATCCGAACACGGCCGGGCTCGCACCAGACTTCGATCGGAAGCGTGCCGCCCAGATCCCCATCCACCTGCCAGGGAACATCATCGCGCGGTGATTGCACGCTGAATCGTTTGCCCCGAGTATATCGAGCGGATCGGCAGGCGTGGAGACATCGAAGCAGAGCCGCCAGAGCGGGATTCCAGATTTCCGCAGGCCCACCAATCTGCGTCACCATAGCATCAAACTCACCGTCTTGGGGGTAGGCCGCAGGAGTAAGCTGGATAGGGCCACCATAGCTGCGCACATTGCCGATACACACCACATTTCCCCGCTGCGTCAGCGCCTGCCCATCCACCCGGACGCTGATATCCCATTTTGGTAATTGAAACGCCTGTCGGAACAGAAAAGGGATGTAATGAAAGAGGGTCAAATTGCCGCCACGTTTGCGGTGAACGAGATCGACTATATGTGCATCCAAGCCGGCGCCAAACACAGAAATGAAACGGCGATCACCGGCATAGCCGAGATCGCAGGAAACGATCTTTCCATTCAGCAACGTCTGGACCGCAAGAGCCGGACTCCGGGGGATTCCGAGTTCTTTTGCGAGAACATTGCCAGTTCCTGCCGGTATGATTCCAAGCGCAGAAGCATCCAGATCGGTCCCATTCAGCACCTCGTTGAAAGTACCATCGCCCCCAAAGCACAGAATTGCTCCACCGCAGCATTCACTCGCAGCCCGTCGAGCGTCGCCTTTCTTCTCCGTCGTAAACACATCGACATGTACGCCGACTCTTTTGAGCAATTCGGCGACCTTGTCCAGATGACGTTCGACTTTCCCCCGCCCGCTGATAGGATTTGCAACCAGCAGGATGCGTTCGACTGTGCGAACGATGCCCGGCATCGAAAAACTCCATTCATTTTATTGAGCTGCTTCAGAGAACGACAGGCCGAACGGCATTTGTCCTTGAGCAGAGCAATTGGCCGAATTACTCCCATTCAATAGTACTCGGTGGTTTTGAAGAGATGTCGTAGACCACTCGATTTACACCTCGAACCTGGTTGATAATCCGGTTCGAGATCCGGGCCAATAAATCATCCGGGAGGCGCGACCAATCCGCCGTCATAAAATCTCGGCTATCCACCACACGCACTGCGATAACATTTTCATAGGTGCGTTCATCGCCCATCACGCCAACGGTCTGCAGCGGGAGCAAGACGGCGAATGCCTGTCCGACCCGGTCGTAGTATCCCGCTGCTGTAAGCTCATCCAGTGCGATCTCGTCCGCTGCCCTCAGGATTTTCAAGCGTTTTTCAGTAACTTCTCCGATGATTCGCACGGCCAGCCCGGGGCCCGGGAACGGATGGCGCCAGACAACGTCATGGGGCAACCCAAGAGTTTCACCAACTTTGCGGACTTCGTCTTTGAAAAGGAAGCGAAAAGGTTCGATCAGCTCAAAACCGAGTTCTGCTGGTAAACCGCCCACATTATGGTGTGTTTTGATTACAGCAGCCGGACCGGTACAGGTTCCCGCACTTTCAATTACATCCGGATACAATGTGCCCTGAGCAAGATAACTGACGTCCTTGATATCGGCGGCCGCATCCTTGAATATCTCGATGAATGTATGGCCGATAATGCGGCGCTTTTCCTCAGGTTCTTCGACACCAGCCAGACGCGACAGAAACTTCCGGGACGCGTCAACCCGCCGGAGATTAATGTGGAAATTTTCCCGGAATCGTTTTTCGACCTGCTGGGCTTCGTTTGCACGCATGACTCCATTATCAACAAAAATACATATAAGGTTATCGCAAATAGCGCGGTGCAAAAGCACGGCAGCTACTGAGCTGTCGACACCTCCCGAAAGCCCGAGGACGACGCGCTGCTTTCCAACTTCTTCACGAATTTCCCCGACCGTGCGTTCAATAAAACTGGTCATCTCCCAGCTGCCTTCACACCCACAAATACCATACAGAAAATTATGCAGTATTTGGGCTCCCGCCGGTGTATGCGTCACTTCCGGATGAAACTGGATCCCCCAGAATTGTCCGTCACGATCACGTACAGCGGCATGGGGGCAGGTATCGGTTTTTGCCAGAGTCTCAAAATGATCCGGAAGCTTATCGACCTGATCTCCGTGGCTCATCCATACAGTCAGCTCGTCTCCGAGCCCATCAAAAAGATCGGAATGATCCTGTACGGAAATTTCCCGCCGACCATATTCACGGCTACCGGCGGGCGTAACCTCGCCACCGAGAGCCACAGAGCCAAGTTGCAGTCCATAGCAGATGCCCAGAATAGGAATGCCCATTTGGAAAATCTTTTCGTCACACCGCGGGGCATTCTCCGCATAGGCGCTCGCTGGACCTCCACTGAGAATAAGGCCTTTCACATTATGCCGGGATATCTCCTCGGCCGATATATCGTGAGCCACGACTTCACTATAGACCATCTCTTCGCGAACTCGACGGGCGATAAGACGGGCATATTGCGCCCCAAAATCCAGAACAAACACCATTTCTTGCTGCCTTTTCACCTTAGGCCATTTCTTTAGCTAAGTGCTGACAAACCATATTATAGTCGGCAGAGAACATCCCATCAAAACGCCCCGCTCTCGTCTGCCTGTTTTGAGGAATTTTATGCTCCGTAACGAGACCTCCCCGCATTTCGCAAAGGGACAAGCTTTTTTAGCCAGAAGCTTCAAAGGCGCTCAGTGCCGAATATGCGCGGGAGGCAAGCACAGGAGTGTTTTTACAGTTCTCGTGCCGCCCTCAAAGCATATGCAGTGTTGGATACCGTGAATTGGGTCAATCGACCGATTTTTTAACGGCGGCCCGGAAGGCTTTAAAAACGGCGATCGCGCACCCATATCCGTCCTCAGCGCTCTTTCGGAAGGGTGTTAAAGACGGGAACTTCAAAATTGCCCCTGTTTTCCCTTATTTTACTTGGCGGCGCTCAAACGCAGTTAACAGAAATTTCAGTTTTTTCGGATTTCAGGTACGATGGCCAAGAAAAAGAAGGCTCCGCTTTATCGTCGGATTCGGTACAAACGCAACATTGAGAAGTACGTCATTCTCCCGACCTGTTTGCTTGTACTGGAAATCTTCGAGGAATTCGTTTGCTACAAAGCGGAAATCATAAACAATCCGTATTTGCGCACGTTGATTTTGCTGTTGATGTTTTTCTGCGGTTTCAGTCTCGTTAATCTGGTTTTCGCCCCCCTAATTAATAAAGCTATCGAACACCTTTATTACGGTGGACGGAAGAGTGCCGGCCCCCTCGGAGAGATCATTTCTCTCGCAGTCGTGTACACCGCTTTATTCTACGTTTACTACCTTATTTACAGCACAGAAGCTGGTGTTGAACAGCTTCTGCCCCAATCGCTGCACAATGGAGAGGCTTTTCTGAGCGGTCTCTAACCCGGGACATTTCACGACTTTAAGGGAACAATTATTATTCGGTTTTGCTTCGTGTAATATCCACGGGAGAGAGTGACACGAGTCCAGAAATAAGCGTATTCGGTGCTCCGTGATCAGTAAGCGGCTTTCAGGCAACAGGTTACGACAATGGAAACGAAAAGCGCCCCTTCATTTCAAGTGAAAACACTGATCCATTGAAATCGCCTTCAGACATTCTTTTTTACCGATTACTGATCACTGATTACCCGCTTGTTTTGGGACTATTCGCCGCCCTCCTCATCCCCCTTTTCCCCTCCCTTAAGAATTTCATTCACTCCCTCTTTAATATTTTCCTTCACTTCATCGCCGACTTTACCTTCTGTGGAATCCTTGAGAATTTCTCCCGCTCCCTTAATCAGGGGCCCCAAACTATCGGAAATCCTCTCCACTTCCCTCTTCGGCAATTCTTTTCTGGCTTTCCCGCTGATTTTCTCGTATACCTCGACAATCAGTTTCAAAAATAGGTCTGTGGGGGGGAGACCGCCATCCCCGCCTGCTGAGAGGTCAGTGATCTCGATATTGGGCAGGGCAAATTCTGACGACACCCCGCCGGGAAGGCCGGCCATTTTCACCGTTCCATCTTCAAACGCCACGCGCTCTATACGAATACGTTTCTTCGATTTCTCTTCATCCTTTTTGCTCTCCAAACGCCTGGCCAAAACCTGCCAATTCGTTTTGCCGTCCTTTATCTCGACGGTCATTTCGGCATCATCCACAAGTACTTCATTAATCAAAAGTTCCTTGCCCCGAAACGAACCGAGTTTCACATCCATTTTAGCATGCCCTATCTCAAGCATTTCTTTCGCTTCGAATTTTTTCGGGCTGCCGAGTTCCAATCCATACAGGTCGATCGTCCCCCCGAAGACGGATACATCGGCCTTGTCCACACGGGTCTCGACGCCCAAGATATGAGAGCCTCCCTTCTCGATTGCCATTTTGAAGATTTTATCGAGATTAAAAAATAAAACCACGCCGGCGATAATTAAGATTAGAAAAAGAATAACGCCAGGGAAAACAATCTTTTTCAGCATTTTAGAGTTCCTTCACTGCCCGGGGCTGAGGTTACAGCTAATTGTGACCCGCCATTCGGCGGACAGATTTAAAATTTGCATGAAAACGTCCGGCCCCCCTCAACAGTAAAACTGAACTTACTGGTTTTTTTGCTCATGAGCTTTTTCAGCATTTTCCTGCAATTCAGGGTGCTTAACCGCCCCAAAAACGAGAGAGCTTTTCCCGAGACGTAGCACGTCTTTGTGGAAAATCGGCGAACGACCGTCCACTCTTTCCTCATTAATATGGGTCCCATGAGTGCTCTCAACATCCTGAACCATCCATACACCATCAACCTGATGAATAAGCGCATGTGAGCGTGAGACTGACTGATCATTCAGTGTGATTTCGTTGTCAGCATCCCGGCCAATTGTATACGCCTGCCCGGATTTCAGCAGCCAACGCTTTCCCTTACTTTCCCCCCGCAAAATAACGAGTTGATGGAATTTTTGGTCCTGACCCTCATCTGCCATCTTTTCTCATCCTCCCAAAAACCCTTTTCTCCTGTTAGCAAGTCTTTCCTCGAATAAACAGTGCACCCAACAGCGAGAAACCTCATCAGACCACTATAACTATAACAACCTTTGCGCCAATTTCAAGGGGCATTACGAGATCAGGCACAGGCGATCAAAAGGAAGAACCCGATTATACTCTGCGCCTGTCAATCCGATTCTTCATTTCGGGCCCTTGTGACGGTCATTAAATTTTCCAATTTTTCCTGCGCGATCCGTTCGATTGCCCCATCCGCACGCAAAACCCATCCTTTCTGATCCATACCCTTATCCTTTTGCAATATGCAGACAGCTATTTCTGTTCTCTCGCAGCCTTTTGATCCCCGGTCGCACAACATACAGGAAATGTTTTTGTCTTTTGAGGACGAGTAGTGCAGGGATTCCTTATCCAAATATTCCGCAAAAAGGTCCTGCAAATTCTTGGGATAACAGGCGTGTTGAGATCTGTACACTTCGATTGCCTGCTGGATTTTTCTCAGGTTTTCTTTGCAGAAGATCTGGCCGCCTCGCACAGCTCCCCGGGCACCCAAAGGGCCAGCATTTAACCAACCTGCGATCGGGGCCAGCACAACAACACTCACACAGAGGACCGCTCCTCTGTGACCGCTCGAGCGTATTAACCCCATCCCAAGAACCGCTATAGCAACAGCCAGAACAGCGGCGGACCAGTGCCACAGAGCAAACGGGACAACCAGAGCACTTGCAACGGGGAGCGGGTGAACACCCTCCCATTCCAGCAGAGCCATTAGATTCCCCAAAATCGGAATGTGGAAAGCGGCCGGCGCTTTATCCTGCCGACTTTCGTTCACAGTTACCAACAATTTACATACACCGATGTCAACAAAATCGCCGTCCTTGAGCTCAGCACGCCGTACTTTTTTCCCATTGACCAGCATGCCATTGTGAGAGCCAAGATCTTCGACAACACACCCTGTATTTTCGTTCTTAAATCGCAGATGACGACGCGAAACGGACTTCTCAGGAACTCTTATATCGCAACCTTTAGCCCGCCCCACAATAACACCTTCACTTGGAATACGAACGCGCCGATCTCCCATTTCCGGCCCCATAACATCGAGCCAGCATTCCGTTTCACTATTTTTTGCTTGCCCCATGTACAAGCTCCCAGACAACGAGTCATTTCCTATCGAAGTCCACGACTCTTTCTGAGCATAAAAAGTTTCGTTTCCACAATGCGGGCCGAACCAAATCGCTTGGAGGAATCTTTCGCTAACGCCCTCATAATCAGTGATTCAAATTCTTCAGAGCAGTATATACCTTTCTTAGAAGGTGGTATAGGTTCAACATTGAGACTCCTCGTCATTCTCGTCGTTCGAGCTGCGCCCGCAAACAATTTCTTCCCTACCACCATTTCATAAAAAAGCACTCCCAAAGAATAAACGTCCCCCCTGTATGAAGCCCTGCCGTCTTTGATCATCTCAGGCGCCATGTAACTGGGAGTTCCAACACGATCTTTGGGCAATCTGGCTCCCATTGGCGCTGTCAGGCCAAAATCAATCAACTTCGGCTCGTTGTTACCATCGAGCAAAATATTGTCAAGGCATATATCCCGGTGGACGAATCGTCGCTCGTGGAGTTCTGCAACGGCAGAAACGATTCGGCTCGCCAGCTTGATAAGTTCATTTTCATGAATCCTGTGCCGGCAGGGCTCAAGATGATTGGTGAGTTTAGACTCCAAAAGCTCCATGGCCACCCACTCGGGTTTATCACCGCTATGATCGATACAGTTCACGATATTAGGATGAGCAAAACTTTCCAGAAGACGCCCCTCCCAGGGAATACCAGTGCGTTCTGTCATCCTGGATGCAAATTGTTTGCCTTTTTCGGTCAGAGCTTTAACGGCCAAAGTCTTCCCCGAATCCTCATTGTGAGCCCTGTAGACCCGCGAGAAAGGTCCGTCATAAATCAATTCATCGAATCCATACCCCGCAACCCCTTTTGTGTCTGCACCTATTTCTCTTAACCACCTGAACATCTACCTTTTCTTCCCTTCCACCAGCATTTCGGGGGCGTTCCGACGACAGATGTAAAGATTTCAATCGCGGTCAGGTTACAATCTTAAGATCGCACAGTCTCAGTCTTCTCCAGAGTCTCAATGCCCGCACCGCTTTTGGGGAATCTACAAAAGTTTTGTCTTACAAAACCCCCACACGGAATGTATTTGATACCTGCGTGAGCACCGGCCCTCTTTCTCTCCCCCCGCCATATATAGGCCAAAGCTTCCAAACAAACTTAAACTTAAATACTCCTTTTCCCATTATCTTACCATCTCGCACCGACTTGTCAAATTAGATCTAATTAAAAAGGAATTTGCGCTGTGGGTCATTTTCCCGTTTGACAACGCTGGACTGACTTGTGATTGCCGGCGACTCCCGAACAGAGCCGGGCGCAAATTCCTTAATTTTCCTTCGGAAAGGACTCAGCACCATTGGCCAGCGAAACTCCGCCGTTTTCTTACACACCTCTCCCGCGAGAATGCACAATGGCGGCTCTTTTGCGCGGCGTTGTTCCCGCCTCGCTACGCTGCCCCTATCAGGCTCCGTAATGTTGGGCCCCTCTTGTCCTCCTCGCCGGCACCCTCGCTCCGGCTTTCCCGCACTCGTCCCAGTGCCATCGCAAGCATCACTATCAGCGCCAGACTGCAGCGGCTTCGCATCTTTTTTAGGCCTCGGATATAGTGATTCTCGAATCCAAAGGATACATCCACCCGACTGTTCACTCGCTCCACCGAAGTGCGTTTGTTGTAAAGTCGCTCGAATTTTAGGCTCGTGCGAGCTACGGGCAAAAACGTGCGCCGGTCCCGCTCCCGCTCCACCCGCACCACGCGCCCGTACTGGCTGCAGCCACTGCACCGCTCGTAGCTTGCGCACTCCAAACCGTAAACGGCCGCCAGGTGCCGGCCGATTCCCTGCAAAACAGTCCTCGATCTGGTATACTGGCCATTATGCGCTCCTTCCTTTCTGTGATAAGTGTAACTCTTGTGCGAGACGTATTTTACCACAGTCGGATGGGACGCACACTTTCATTTGGGGGGTCTGGGGTAAAAATCGGCGCGCTGCGGTCCAACACTGCGCTCAGCGCCGCTGAGAGCACGTTTTTGGGGTAAAGAGTTTTTCTGCCTCCCGTTAAACCCCCGCTGCCAAAAGACTTCCAATCAGCGCAAATGGCTCAATTAAATGCCCTGTCCCAAAAGGTTTCTGACTTTGCAAAAAATCATCCCGCATTAATTATCTTCGTGCCAGCGCATCGTCGAAGGATCGAACTTATAGGCCTTGTCTTTGCCCTTCTGCGGCTCAAGCACGACTCTTACTGTTCCGTTTTTTGAAGTCGAGACTGTTTTGGCGGGCATTTCGAGATTTTCGACATCCGGTGCATAGCGGTTCCAGGACTCCATTTTGCGGTCCCACGCAATGACACCGTGATTTGTGGCAGCCCATACCTTCCGCGGTCCAAACGCCACGTTGTTCACAGCAAGATTGTCGAATCCGAAAAGACCCGGAAATCTCTTTACAGTGCGTTCACGTGCGTTTGCCAACACCATAGCACCTTCGTCTATACACCAGCTCAAGTGGTGGGCGTAAGGATCCTGCTTTTTCCATTCGGCGCTGTTCAAGGCTTTCACCTTTTTTACGAAATCAGCTTTGGAATTCACCGGGTTCGTTAAACTCCGCCGCCGTTGCGCTCTTTCAAATTTTAGCGCAAGTTTCGGATGTTTTTCATCCCCTTCCACTTTCCATTCCTTAAACCCCCCATGCCATCCCCTGCGATAACCCCGGACCCACCCCGTAACTTTATACGTCGCCCCTGGAACCATCCCTTTCACCTCATACACTCCCTTTCTTTTTTTTACCAGCATACGAGAATTCAAGCGTAATCGTTGCCGTCCCCCCTCAGCGCTCATGACCCCGTAAATACGCCCATCCACAGGCTCCTCCTCCATATTTGTCATTACGATCTTTCCGCTTTTCGCAGGTAGCAGTTTCCCGACCTCCATTTTTCCGTCTTGCGCCGGCAAAACTGTATCGAAAATTCCCGCCGCGTTTTTCTCGGGGTTAAAAACATATGCCAGAACCCGTGTGCCAGGAGTTAGCTCGGGAACTATAACAGCGCCCCGGCTATCGGTCTGGCCAGCGAAATGTCGTCTCCTATCCTCAATCTCCAACATAACGTCAGCCCCGACCGCAGGGTCTCCACTCGGCAACTGAAAAGCCATCTCATCCGTTATCTCCTTTTCCAGCTCAAGTTCGATGACGAATTCGTCTGCGATTTTGCTGAAATCCACCGTCTCCGTAAATTGGTCTTTCAACTGGTATCCAGGCGGAGGATGAAGAACACTCACTCGCGTTTGCTCGCCTCTTTTGGGGAGCCGGAAAAAACAGCGTCCGCCTTTATCCGTCACTCGTCGCACAAATATCATACGTGTTGATTTCTCTTGACCTTCCAAAAAGACCCCGACCCTGGCTCCCACACCAACGAGCACATTCCCGACGGGCTGACTGGTTCTTGTGTTGACAACTTTTAGTTTCACCAATCGCCCGGCGTCCATATTCATATTTATTGTCTCATTTGCGTCGCCATTTTCCTTGCTCCTTCGATTAAACTTGATTATTGCAGGCACGACTTTGGGGATGCGCGAGGAATCCCTCAACGCCGACATCACCAGCCGCGTGGCGCCAAAATGCAGTTCCCCTTTTTCGTCACTCACGTGCCATCCCCGTCGCCAGCCGCCGAGATTACTCAACACCAATCGCTCCACCGGTTTACCCTCGCACCTCGCAACGATATCAACCGAATGTCCCTTAAAAGCGCGCATTTTTACCGTCACGTGCCCGTCACCTTCCCGTCCTCCCGATGCCGGCCAGGCCAAAAGTCCTTTTTTCTCGCCGATCACGCGCAGTGCTCCCGGGGGAACATTATTGATAACACATCGGCCATCCTGCCCCGTGGTGGCTTCGTAAAGCAATTCCAGCGGCGGGCATCTTCTTAGACTCTGCAACAACCTGCCACGGGGAACCCAGTCTTCCACTCCGACGGGTCGCACTTTAACACCACCAACAGGTTCCTCATTCTTCCACGAGAGGACCATGCAGGTGAGCTTTCGCCCTTTATCAAGTTCCAGTCGTAAATTGTCACGCCTGCTCGGCATGATTTCAGTGAACGAACAGCTGTAACCCGGTTTTGTAGCAACGACCACATGGCGCAGAACTGGAACTTTTCCCATCAAAATCGATGGACGCTCGGTGGCCTCCCATTGAAGCTTGAACTCGCCATCGTCGGCGCAGTATGTTTCCCCCATCTTCCGGGTGCCAAAACCCGTATCATCGTGGATATAATAAACGCTGACTTCCGCTTTTGCTGCGGGTTTGCCGTCCGGCAAGAATACTCTTCCCTTTGCTCCTTTCTGTTTGGCCTGCACGGGAATTAAACCCATCAGCAGTATCATGTAGATCAGCAATCGCAAGCGTCCTGGAAACCCCATTTTGATCCTCCTGTACTTTATTTTAGTCCAGAATGCCTTCAGAGTTACATCCACTTTTTCTTCTTGAAATACATTACCATTAATCCTGCCATTAAAGCCATCAGAATCAGCACGGCAGGATACCCATATGACCAATCCAATTCGGGCATGTTTTTAAAATTCATACCGTAGACTCCAGCGACGAAAGTGAGGGGGATAAAAACCGTGGCAATGATCGTCAAGACTTTCATAACTTCGTTCATCCGATTGCTTACGGTCGTCATGTAAAGATCCATCAGCCCGGAAATCATGTCCCGAAAGCTTTCGACGGTTTCGATCAACTGCACACAGTGGTCGTAGACATCGCGGAAATAAACTCTGGTGGATTCGCTGATCAGTTCACACTCGTTCCGATCCAGACTGTTGAGAGCTTCCCGCAATGGCCATATGGACTTCCGTAGCACGATCAGGTCGCGCTTGTGAGATTGTATACGCTGCAATATTCTCGGATTCGCGTCTTCGATGACCTCTTCTTCCATTTCCTCAATTCGATGGGCTTTCCGCTCAAGAACCAAGAAATATCCGTCGACAATTCGATCGATCAAGGCATACAAAAGATAATCGCTTCCCGCGGCTCGAATTCGGCCCTTCTGCTGGCGTATCCTTTCCCGCACCGGATCGAAAACGTCCCCTTTTTCTTCCTCGAAAGAAATCACCGTCTGTCCGGTCAGAATGAAACTCACCTGTTTTACCTGGAGTTCATCGTCGTGCTGTTTGTGCCAGAGCATGTTCAGCCGTACGTAAAGATAATCTTCGTAATCTTCGCTCTTAGGCCGCTCCCCCGTGCTGATAATATCCTCCTGTACAAGAGGATGTATGCCAAAGACCTCGCTCAGTTCAGCCACCTGGGCGGGATCGGCGACACTGTCGATATTGATCCATGTAATCGACTCACTATCCTTGTATTGGGCACAGTCAGACGACGATCCGGCTTCCTTTTCCTCGAATTTTTCTGCCGTGTAATCAAGAACAGAAACTAGCCCGGGGGTCCCGCGTACAGAACGCGCTTGCTCTCCTATACCCGGTGGCTCTCCTGGAGACTCAATCTGTCGGCGAGGCAACCGCATTTACACCTCTCCCATGTGCTTTTTGTCCTGAACTTCTTCCATAATCGCAGCTACTATGCAGACTGTCAACTTTACGCACCCGACAAAAAGTCTTTTTCAGATTGAAGATGAGCTCAATACCCTCTATTATTCCCAATCCTTTGCCATTCATTTGGAGGCGCAAAATGACCGGCAATGACGTGGAAACATTAGCAACCGAAGCCGTAATCTTCGATCTTGACGGTGTTCTGGTCTCGACCGATGAATTTCACTACCAGAGCTGGCAACGCCTTGCCGACGAAGAAGGTATAGCCTTTGACCGCGAGTTCAACGAACGTTTCAGAGGGGTAAGTCGAATGCAGTGCCTGGCCATGCTTCTTGAAAACACCGACAAGAATTATGACGAAGAGGAAAAACAGGAACTCGCGGACCGCAAAAATGGCTATTATCGGGCGATGATTCAAGACATAACATCTGAAGATATGCTTCCTGGAGCGGCTGGAACACTCGACGGACTGGATCGCAGGAACATTAAAATTGCAGTCGCATCCGGATCAAAAAACGCTCCGTTTATCGTCGAACGCATCGATATTTCCGACAAAATACAGGCCCTTGTCTCTGGACTTGATATCACCCGCAGCAAACCCGACCCTCAGGTTTTTCTTATGGCCGCCGAGCGTCTGAGTATCGCCCCCGAAAAATGTGTCGTTGTGGAAGACGCCAGGACGGGAGTCGAGGCCGCCCGCAATGCCGGCATGCGTGTGCTTGGCATTGCTTCTGAGCCCTTTGAAAAAGCCGATCGCACTGTCGAATCGCTGGCTAAAATTTCCGTCGAGCAATTGCTGTCACTTTGAGGGATCAGGCCTTTCGCTCTTTCTCGATCTTTTCCTGATATCCGCTCGTGTCGTATCCCACGACAGGGTCAAGCGGAAGACCTTTCTCCATCCGGCCCATACGCACGATCGGACGGACATCCGTGAGAAAAGCATCGAGAAAGACGCGATTTGAACCGATGATATCTTGTTCCATCCTCGCCGATTTCAACTCTTCCGGGTCCAGAAGCAACGATTTGGCGTAGGAAATCTGCAGGGAGTCGATGGTGTGGAGGACAGCTCTGATACGATTTTCCAACGAAGAACATTGATCGACCATATAGGCCCAATTGGCGTCAGGATCCTCATTCGTGACAACATCGGCTTTCGCCAACTCGCAGAAAATTTCATACATCTTGACGTTCGGCTCAACAGCATGGTCGTCGTCTGCTGCATATCTGCTGTTGAAGTGGAAACCGGCTTTGACACCCATTCCGAGCAACCGAGACACAATCTGGGCCACATTCACGCCCCAGGCATGATGGCCCATATCGACAAGGACTCCGGCCTTCTCGCCCAACCAGGCGGCAATATCACCGGCCACGCCGGCGTCAGATACAACTGTGGAGTATGTGCCGGGCTCAAACAACTTATACTCAATCAAGTGTTCAACGTTATCCGGAGCTTCATCGTACACTTCCCTGAGACCCGCCCGGACCAGATCCTCCTGATGCCATAGATCTCGCTGCCCCGGATATTGAGATCCGTCGGGCAACCAGTATGTCACGAGGCCCTGTGCATATTTGTCGGCGATCTCACAGCTCACGTGGCAGTGGTCTATCAATAACCGGCGCACATCATCCAGCGGAGAACTCAAGCTACCATGGTGGGTTCCCTCGAGAAAGAGTGTGGGATTCACAGCGCCAATATCGATACCCTGCTCGCGGGCATATTGTTGCAAACCAACAAAATGCTCAGGCTTGATCTCGCCAAACGGCACATCTTCCGGTTTATCCCAACCGACATGAATGGCCACACGCGGAGCCGCACCGGTCAACTCGTGCACAAAAGCCGCATCGCGTATTTTCGCCTGGCTGTCCGGTGCCGGAGCCGGTGGCATATAATCTCCGAAGCGTCCGCCGCCGAATTCCCCGAAAAGCCACGAAGGCACTTCCACCTGAAAACGTTTTACTTTTTCTTTGATATCCTCAACAGTCACATTTCGTTCGGACAGATCTTCGCCCAGTCGCTCATAATTCTTCTTGACCGTTTCTTCACTCAATTTTCTCAAACTCATGCTCCTTTCTTTCTCCTCTTCAGCGCTATAGCTCCGTCAGGATAGGCGCAAGAACCCGAAACGTCAAGATGTTTTTTCATCTGTAAAAACCTGGCAAAAGCACCCGGATCGCTCGCGGCAAACGGAGCTGCATGCACCTCAAACACTGCCAATATAGCCTCGCAGATTTCGCATAATGCACTTTTTCCCGAGCATTCCTAAAGAATTTTTTGAGATTTTTCTGAAGCAACAATATTTGAAAACACCGTTTGATACCCGAAAACGACCTCTAAAAGCCCCTTTTCGGCGGGAACTCTGTTTTTGTCATAAAAAAGTAAAAAAATTCAAACAAATTCTTGACACTCGGTTTGTAGTAAGGTAGTGTGTACCGAAGATCGATGGTGGAAGAAATAATGTTTGGATTTCCGTTCGATTTTCAGAACGGACTGACAACCCACAGAAGGGAAACATGACGGTGGCCACGCAGTCCAGTGCGCGCCAGCTGTGCGTCACCTGAAATGGACACCACCTAATCCCTCCAGGACGATCGACCTGCGGTTTTCTATCGCAGCACTCCGCCGAAATTACCTAACCGGCTCGGGGTATCTGTCTGTATTCTCTCGCAGCGAAACTACGCCACTGGGGTTTTTTCTCTTTTTACAATGATTTCCAATACCAGAAATAACTGTCCAAATTCAGATAATCCCTCTGATATCCGTTATCAGATAGAATCGGATATGAATCTTGAGGGACAGTACGAAAAATGCGTCTTGAACGTAACTGATGATGCTATTTTCTCTGTATGCGAGTGCGGTGTCGAAGAAAAAGTCGCGCTTTCGAGTGTTGAGTACGTCGTTTGCGCAGAATATGTCGGCAACGGACGCCTCGAAGCCCATCTTAAAAGTGGACGGCAGGTGCCGTTAATCCGGTATTCAAAAACACTCTCCGACAAATACGAAAAAGCTGAGGACGAGATCAACAAGCTTCTTGGCCGAGAAATCACCCAGGATGAGCGTGAAAAACAGCACGAACAAGAAGGGCCCAGTGAGACAAAGCTTACTTACCGGTGTCCGAACTGCGGCTATCCCCTCAAACATCAAGGCGACGTCTGCCCCAGATGCGTCGATGTTAAGTCGATGATCTGGCGTCTGGTCAAGTACCTCCGTCCATACTGGTTTGAGACAGCGGTCGGCTTGACTCTTGCGCTGATCCTGGCCACAAGCCAGCTGATTCCGGGATTACTCTTACAGCGAATGATTGACGGCCCGCTACGCCTCCCCTCAGTTCCAACAGTGATCGAAGAGAAAAAAGTCCGCGAGGGAACCCCCGAAAGCCAGTTTCTAAGCGAAAAGGTATACCGTAAAGCTCAGAAGCACCAGGTACCCGTAGAAGCACTGCACGGGACAGGGACGCGGGGGTTGATAACCGGTTCAGACCTGAATGATTACCTTAAAAAATCGGACGTATTTGCAACGCCTGACGCCCAGGTTTTGGCTTATCGTAACAAAATCCACCCGGAACAAATTTCAAAACGCAATGCCAACGGCAAGATCACAACAGATATTGTGCAGGCTTACCTGAACGACATTGAGAATCTTAACATCACGCCGCTTGCCCGCACCTGGGCATTCCATACCGGGATGGATCTCAGCACCGTTGAAACGCCCGCCGACACCGGTTTGATCACAAAAGACGAGATTGTGAATGCCGGGAAACCCGGGCGATTACAAATGGTGCTTCTGTTGGTGGGTGCCCTGCTGATCACCTTTCTGGTGCGTTCGCTTATCGTCTGGGGCCGGGGAAATATAATGGGATCCCTGGGTGCAAAACTTATGCATGATATCAGGACTCACCTTTACAGCGCTCTGCAACGATTAAGCCTTTCGTTCTACGACCGCGAGCATACCGGCCGTATCATGTCGCGGGTAACAAAAGATGCGACAGTGCTGCGTAACTTTATCGTCCAGGGCCTGCAACGAATTGTCATCTACAGTTTAACACTCGTCGTGCTCGCTATTACCATGATTGGTTTTCACTGGAAACTCGCCTTGCTGACTTTGCTGCCCATGCCCCTGATGGCAATCGGGACTTATCTTTTCGCGCGGCGGGCTCGTAATCTCTATCGCCGGATACGTCGAAAAGGTGCCACTCTATTGAAAACTGTAAAGGAAACCGTATCGGGAGTGAGCATCGTCAAGGCCTTTGCACAGGAAGAACGCGAACTTGACACATTCCGCGAAAAGAACCGGGATCATCTGGATGCCACGGTTGAATCCGTAAAACTCAAAAGCTTGTTTCAGCCCGCCGTGATATTTCTCACGGCTGTCGGGACTTTGATCATCTACTCCTACGGCGGATACCTGGTCATCAAAGGCGGTCCCGACGGACTGACCGTTGGCGTGCTGGTGATGTTCAACGCTTTCATGGCCCAGTTCTACACCCCGGTCCGCCAGTTATCCCAGCTGACAGACATTTTCCAGCAGGCCGCCGTCTCGGCCGAGCGTATTTTCAGCATCATTGATACGCCGTCGGAAGTCGCCGACTCCGAAAGCCCTTACGTTCCCGAAAAGATCGAAGGGCATGTTGTTCTGGACAATGTTGATTTCTCTTACGAAAAAGGAGAACGTGTCCTCAAAGATATTAATTTGGAAGTGAAACCGGGCGAAATCATCGGCCTGGTGGGCCAGACTGGCTCAGGGAAAAGCACGATCGTCAAACTGCTTGCTCGTTTCTACGACCCTGAAAATGGCCGTATTATTCTCGATGGACATGATTTGCGGGAAATGCGGCTGAAATCGCTCCGGGAAAATATCGGAATGGTTTTGCAAGAAACCTTCCTGTTCACAGGAACGATTCGCGAAAATATCGCCTATGGGCGTCCCGAAGCCAGCAATCAAGAAATCATTGAGGCCGCGCGGGCCGCAAACGCTCACGATTTTATCATGGATCTGCCGGACGCTTACGATACTTATACTGGCGAACGTGGTGTTGGATTGTCCGGAGGAGAAAAACAACGTGTTGCCATTGCAAGAGCCATTCTAAAAGATCCCGCTATCCTTATCCTGGATGAAGCCACTTCGGCTGTGGATACTGCCACCGAAGCCATGATCCAGGATGCTCTGGATAATTTGATGGAGGGACGCACAACGTTTGCCATCGCCCACCGTCTTTCAACCCTTCAGAACGCCAACCGGTTGGTAGTTCTTGAAAACGGAGAAATTGCGGAGATGGGTACCCATGACGAATTGCTCGAGAAAGAAGACGGAATTTACCGTAACCTTGTTGAAATCCAGGATTTACTTTCTGGTTCCAAATCGCTGCAAAAAGAATCGGCAGCATAAAGGAGAAGAGCCATGGCTACCACACTTGCCGGTAGCTTGATGTTGCAACAGAAGGAATATGAGGATTTTTGCCCCAGAACCGACCGGGTAACCCTCCGGCGACCCGATGAGGGCAAAAATATATTGCTGAAAATTAACGATGAAACACACGAAATTGGACGGATTGCCAGCGCCTTTCCGCTTTCATCCGCCATGGAAAACGTAGCATTCTTCACCACCGAAGGTGAAGAAATCGGAGTCATGAAAAAGGTGGAGAGACTCGACCCCGAATCGTTCCGCATTCTTCGTGAGGAACTGGAGAAAGCATATTTCATGCCTGCCATTCTCGCGGTTGAGGACATTAACGAACATCTCGGCGTCGAGGAATGGGGAGTGCGCACCGATAAAGGTCAGCGAACCTTCCAGGTGCGAGACCCCCGCCGAAACGTCCGCAAAATCGGCGAAAGCCGAATTTTGATTAAGGACGTTGATGGCAACCGCTACGAAGTTAAAGACTGGAAGCGGATGGACCGCACCAGCTTTTCATACCTGATGCAATATGTCTAATTTTCAATAATGTCCGTTTCACTTCAGCGGACCGTTCGGTTACAATCCCGCCCCGGGAGCTTTTTCCCGGGGCTTTTTCCTTATAAGGGAGCCAACCAACTATGCTGTACGATTTCCATACACACACGTATATGTCGGATGGCGTTCTGGGATTTGCCGAACTTGCGCGACGCTGCCAGAAACTGGGCTACAACGGGCTCACCATCGCAGATCATTGTGATAGCGCCAATCTCGAAATAACCGTTAAACAAACAGTCTTGTTCTGCCAGAGAGCCTCCGGGCATTACGGCTCAATGATCCTTTTGCCCGGTTGCGAAATAACCCATTCGCCGCCTGATCTGATTCCCTCCCTCGTCGAAAAGGCCCGCGAATTAGGGGCCAAAATGGTCCTCGTGCACGGCGAAACCATCGTCGAGCCTGTGATCCCGGGAACCAACAAGGCGGCCATTAAAGCCGGGGCTGACGTGCTGGCTCACCCCGGCCTTATCGAAACCGAAGACGCCGCTCTCGCCGCGGAATCGGGAACGTTTCTCGAAATCAGCGGCCGCAAAGGACATTGCTACACGAACGGACATGTCGCCAAAATCGCTCGGGAAACGGGCACCTCAATATCATTTGGATCCGACGGACACCAACCCGGCGATTACCCGGCCCCGGAACAAGCCAACCGTATCTTGAAAGGTGCCGGACTCGACGACTCCGAGATCGAAACCATTTTCGCTTCAATGGCAAAAATCTTCGCTAAACAGCGGTAGTCATCGGGGGACGGACTGTGGGTCCAAAATTACTGGTAGGCCACCCCTCCGATTGCCGTACCCAACACGATCCATTCATTCGCCGCTTAGATCCCACCCCTGACGCAATGATGATCCCGACTTACCACTTACGGGTAGCCTGCTCGATGGCGAGAACAGAATAAGACGTCACCAATTCCGGGATTTGTTCCATCCACCGCCCATTTTCGTTGACCCAGGAACCGTTCTCTTTCTGAACTTTCAGCAGGTGGGAAACCAGCTCCTTCCGCCAATCGTGACGTTCACCTTTCGGGCTAACGATCACTTCTACATTGGCAGCATTCAGAGCTTTTGCCAGGGTCTGATAATAATAATAGAGCCCCTGTTGGCCGATCCCGGGATTCCTCTCGACCGTCCAGTGTTTGCTAACCCAATCCATGGCTGCCTTTACGCGGCGGTCATTCCGGTCCACACGCGCATAAATCATACTTTTCAAGCCGGCGTAGGTCATACCCGCATAGGTCCGCAGCGTCCCATCGGGACGACGACCTGCTTTGCTTTCGTTCGGACGGTACACAAACCCCCCATCCTTCTTCTGACATTTTTGAAGGTAGACCAGTGCTTTATCAAAAGCCAGTTCTGTTCTGGTCTTTCCCGCACCATCTTCCGGTTTATCCTCCTCCACCGCCTGCTGCAGAGCATGCACCGCCTCAAGTGCGAGCTGAGTATTCGACATATCTGCTCGATGCATCCCTTTGCCGGATTGATGTTTTTCATACCCCCAACCACCGTACTGATTGTCTTTTGTGGTCATATCTTCACTCTCATCTACCTGCAGGTTAAGCAGATACTCTTTGGCTTTGCGGACCAATTTTTTGTCCTCCGGCTGCCCCGCTTCGATCAATGCCATTACGCAGATGCTGGTGGTATAATTAGCATAGTATTTTTCGTAGATTCCCCCGTTCGGACGGGCGTGTTTTCGAATATATGCCAGAGCTTTCTGAACCGTCTCGCTTTCGGCCCCATATTCATCCATCCCGCCACCCATGATCGCCGTGACAATCAGCCCGGTAAACGCCGGATTATCACGCCAGGAACCGTTTTCCTGCTGTTTATCTTCAAGGTACTGTAAGGCTCGCGCAATAGCGGCCTTACTCTCAAGCAAAAGCGATTTGTCACGTCGGGGTTTTGCCGGCTCTCCCCTCAAATTTCCACACAAAAGGCTACCAATGAATACAATTGCACAGATGACTGTTTTTTTCTGAGACATCGTGGGTCCTTTCTCCGTTCGCTCTATCAATTTATGCTTCGACTCAACCGATTAATCATCGGCCGTTATTATCCCCCCATAGGAGCATTCCGCCTGAGGAATTCATTGTACTTAGACAGGTCAACGGCTTCAATCCTCTTCACCCGTTTCGTCCCCCTCCGAATTGTTATCATGCTTTGCCGGCCCACCTTCTTTGTTGACAGCCTTCACAATAATGGTAACGTCGGTTCCTTTTGATGGGCAGAGTTTTTGGTTGACAGCTCCCCATGTATCGTCATTTACCCTCTTCGTTGAAATCTCCAGAATTGCGAAGGGATCATAAAAAGTTGTAACAAGCGATCCCTCAACATCTGCACCGAACCTGCCTTTTACCCATCGGCTGCCGACGAAAACCCATTTGGTATCTTCAAGAGGCTTTTTCTCGTTGACGTCCCACAGTAATTTCTCGGCTCGTTTTTTGACCTTTTTCTTCTTATTCTTCCCCTCCTCCCATTCCACAAAGATTTCCACCATATCGCCGGCCTGAGGTTCATTTTTCTCCTCGGTTTTTTCCTCTCCATAAAACCGCAGACCCGGGTTACGACCGGGTTTCAGATTGAGCAGAATAAGAGCCACCTGTAGATAAATGGGTTTTATATCTGTTGTCAGCACACTTTCGTGAACCTTACCTTCTGTCAGGCAAAGCAACAGCTCAATTGGCCCCCCTTCGTCCATATTGACGCGCCCGGGAAACTGAACAGTCTTCTCCCGAGCGTGGATCCTCAGAGAACCGAGACGGTAGCGCCCGGGGCCGATTTTCTTGACTTTTGTCCGGATGTCCTCCAGCGATTTTTTCGACTCAGAAGCACTTTTTTTCTCCGCAGCTTGCATACAAACCAGGCTGGCCAGAAGAGTAAGGCCTACAAAAATCGAAATCAGGCTGACGTTAAATCGCCAGGGCTTTTTGTGTTTCATTGAAGGCTCGTCCTCGTAGCCTTATTAGATTTTTCTATATCCATTACCTGGTATACGGCATTATCAACCCGTTGTAAACACGAGATTTGTTCTGTTTCGAATAAAATCTACCCGGCTGCCGTAGCTACCATACGGTGCAAACGGCAGGCCGGACAGGGTAGGTACGGCCTGCCGTTCGTCGCTATTTCACTCGTTTCACCAACCTCAGACCAAAAACTGCCCGATATAGCGTCGCGTCAGCAGCAGGCATTTTCGCCGCAGTGGGGGCTGACTCCATTTCGGGCCATGGGGCTCAACAGAAAGGTAGCCGTCATAATCGTGCTCGTAGAGAAATGCCATAATTTTGCCCCATTCGATGTCTCCCAGCCCCGCGGCCGGCTGAGATACCAGTTCGCCATCCATATACAGATGCTCTTTCACATGCATATGGTAGATTTGATCGCCGGCATCGCGGAGAATGGGCAGATAATCCTCACCACTGTGGCGGATATTGGCAGGATCGAGTTTTATGCCGACATCGGGAACTTGTTCCCAGATCCTCTGATAATCTTCCAGACCTTTGATAAAACTATTTCCGTGGACGGGATACAGCGCAATTTTAAGTCCCGCTTCGTCCGCTTTCTCCACATAGGGAGGCATGATTCGGCAGAATTCCTCTGTGTTTTCCTCGGGGGACGCATCGGGAATCTCGCCCGCCCCTGTTATCAGTATTTCCGTCCCCAGGATTTGCGCGTATTCAATGGCTCTATCAAGATGCCCGAGACTTTCCTCCCGCTCTTCGTTGGAACGCGCGATATGATTCCAGCCCCACAAACCAAGTGCACAGGCGGCCACGCCGTTGTCATCGAGAATTGCGCGCATTTTTTTGACGGTATCTTCTGTTAAATCCTCAAAATTTTTCCAGTAATTATACTCAATTCCTTCGTAGCCGTTCGCGGCCGCAAACTGCGCGTCCTTTTTCACACCATCGAGGTCATTAACACCAATAAATCCCATCTTCATGTTTCAGCTCCGATCTTTCTTCTGAATTAAAGTTTGCCCAGATTAATTGGACCCGTCCAATCGTATTTCACGGCCTTTTTCTCCACTTTCCAGAATCGCTTCCAGCATTTCCTGGACCATCATTCCGTGCCGAAGCGGCGCTTCGCATTCCTTTCCATCCAGTATGCATTCGATGAAATGAGCCGCGATCATGTCCCAGCCGCTCGGGCCCTCAGGCAGATCCACGGATACATCCTGTGGCGCGTTGTGCACTGTGCGGTATACGGTAAGCGGTGTGAGTTGAGCCCCCGCCTCGTTCCCAAATATCTCAAGCTGCAGTTCGGGAGACTGATGGGAAGCCCAAAAACTCTCC
Source organism: Candidatus Brocadiia bacterium (assembly GCA_046538485.1). Classification (GTDB taxonomy): domain Bacteria; phylum Planctomycetota; class Brocadiia; order SM23-32; family SM23-32; genus JBKHIT01. The sequence goes on from JBKHIT010000057.1 coordinate 31,195, forward strand.
ACCTGAAGTGCACTTCCTCCCTCAAAACGGATAATTCCGCCGGCGTAATCGTCCACGTTGTACTGGGAGTAAACATCTTCGGATGGAGTGTTGAAATTCCAGTATCCTTTGCCTTTTGGCCCGAATTCCGCCCCGGCCACGCCGCTCACGCTGACCGGTTGCGGCGTGCCCATAATCCACCAGGCGGCATCCAGCACATGCACTCCCATATCACGGAAAGCTCCGCCACCTTCAGTGATAAAACCGAGATTCCATGCGGGAATACCGCTCCGCCGCACGCTGCGAGCTCGGGCATAATAAATGTCTCCGAACTCCCCCTCCTGTGCAAGCGCCCCGAGATAGCGTGTGGGCTGGCCAAAACGAGTGGAAAGCGACATCATATTCACTACTCCGGCCGACTCTGCAGTTTCAACCAGCTCTTCGGCCTCACTCAAATCCCCGGACAGAGGTTTTGTAATCAGCACGTGTTTGCCGTTACGCACCGCTTCGAGTGCCACCGGAACGTGGAGCTGGTTTGGGGTCCCCACAAATACAGCATCTACCTCCTCGCTCTGGCACATTTCGTGATAATCGGTAAAAGTATCCACCGGTTCAGGAAGCTCTTCCGCAAAAGCATCCATTTTCTCCTGCACCAGGTCGCACAGAGCGGTGACGCGCCCGCGGGCATTGTTTGCAATCGCCCTGCCATTAGGTTTGCCGATTCCCATTCCAACAATACCGACTCTTACTTCTTCCATAAAAACACTCCTTTCCCGCCCGAAAATCGTGGCTATTTTTCTTTGATTGCGAATGCGCCCCAAGAAGGTCAGACTGCCAGAAATCCGATTTGTCCTACCGCTCCGCAGAAAACGTTGCGGTTTCCGGCCGACGTGTTTTCACGGCCGCCGATCATCACATACCAAACATTTCTTCCTTCAAATCGAGGTAAAACAGATAATCATGCGGATCCACATTTGGGGGGCATCGGTGATCGCAGTGTGGGATAAATCCGCCGCGTTCCACGTATGGAGCAAGCGATTCCAGATATTCCTTGATAGCATCTTTACCGGCCGCTAACTTCGTCTTATCAACACCGCCCATGATGCGCAGATCTTTACCATATTTATCCAACGATTTGCCGGGATGACCGCATCCATTCACCTCCCACGGAAACATCGTATTCAAACCCGCCTCCATGAATCCGGGGATCATCGCACGCATGTCCCCATCAGAATCTGTGTACCAGATGTCGACGCCATGCTCGTTTAGCTTCCGGCCTATCCGTTTGTATCGGGGCACGATAACGTTCTCAAAGAAATCCATCGAGATAAGCGGGCCGTTATTGCAGGAAATATCCTCCCATCCGGATGCAAAATCGAAATCACAATGCGGAAGCAATTGATCAAGGGATTTTTCTACCAACAGGCAGCACGTCTCGACCATATCCTCAACCATGTCCGGATAATCGAAGACGGCATAGCACAGTCCCTCCAGAGTCAGCAGGTTCCTGATCCTGCCGATCATGGATCCGCAACTGATCCCGAGCGGATAGTCGCGCTCCGGCGGGTGCGCTTCTTTCAAACGGGCGACATCGATGTCGCGCTCCGGGGCGTCGATTCGGAAGTGTTTAGCCTTGATTTCTGCCCAATCGGACGGATCCTCGATCTTCGAACCGGTGAAATGCGGGATAGTGCTGTGATCGTCCTTCGGCACTTCAGCCGTCAGTCCCTCCGCATTCTGAATGATTTTAACCCCCTCGGTCTCTTCAATAACCTTGTTCTCGAATCCCGGATACATCCAGGTGTTGCCACCGATCGAAACCATAGTATCGAAACTCAGAGCCCGATTCGCCTCGCCGTTATTCGTTATCCCATTCTCGACGAACATCGGCCACTGATGAAAATTCTCCTCCCAGAAACCGAATTCCCGATTAAAACAACGGTCGACCGGTTCATAATGCATCTGGGCATTGAACCGCTCGCGGTCGGTCATCGTGCCTTCCCATTTGTCACGAAGTTTCGTTTCGGCCAATTCGGACTCCTCCCATTTTCTCTGGCGTCAGAATGCAAAAGCACCTTCTAAAGCAGCTTACCATACTCCGATCATCTGTCATGATCAAACCGAAAGAGTAATCGCCCACTGGAATTGCTTTTTCAACCGCATAGTCTTTCAGTCAGCTGGCGCGTAAACGCACTATTTAATGCACAACTCGTTGGATCCGGGGGAGGCTTTCCATTGTAACGGATGGTCGGGTCTCACCTGAGAAAACCACTCATGTAACAACCCGTGATGGGACCGCCGCCGCTGCAATTCTGATGTAAGGAATTGGGCAGACCACCCTTCCAGAGCCCGCTCACGAAGCTGCCGTCGGGTCTCCGCAAAATCCGGATCGGTCCCAAGATCATACCACTCCCCCGGATCCTCCTCCAGATCGTAAAGTTGCGGTTCATACCCCTCGTAGTGAATAAATTTCCAGCGCCCACGCCTTATCATCCGTGCAGGCGGCAGAC
>JBKHIT010000058.1:0-33046 GCA_046538485.1 Candidatus Brocadiia bacterium
GGATCCAGGAATCAATAGTGAGATAAATGTCATGTCCGTTCTTGGCTTTGCGGAGCGGGCGGTCACCGGGGCGACGAATGATTCGCCCGGAAGCATCACACATTACTTCTTCTTGTCCTCCAGAACTTTGCAGCAGGCGGTCAAACGTAAGCTCGATCCCCGCCAGACCGCGGCCGTCGATATCAGTGAAACCAACGATATGAGAGCAGAGCCTGCCGGTCGGATGTTGGCGATAATATTCTTTTTGAAGGTGGATTCCTTTCAGGTCGAGTCGTCTGATGGCGCGGGCCTCTGGAGGGGAGATCTGACGTTTGACCCATACGAAGCGTCTATCACCGGTCAGTTTTTTGGCGAGGTGTTCCGGGTCAAGTTCGAGGAGCCGTGAGAGCCGTAATGCGTTCCCTCGCGCTTCTTCGATGACGGCCGGGTCAGCGAAGACGCTCCACCGGCGAACACTCACTGCGAGCGAGCGTGCATTGCGGTCGAGTATGCGGCCCCTGCGGCCTGCGAGTGAACGCCGCACGGTTTGCTGCTGCGCAGAAAGTTCGACGTAACGCTGATGATCGAGGATCTGCAGGTGGACAAGCCGGGCGATAAGCAGGAGGAAGAGTATCGTCAGCGTAGTAAAACACAGGGCCGCTCTCATTTTGATGTCGCTCTGGGGAGAAGAGGGTTGAGAGAGTATTTTGCGGCTGGATGTGCTGTAATTTTTTGTTTTTTTACCCATTGTTTTTATTGTCTCTCATTTTGTTCTTCGGTCTCAGCCGTTCGCGATGTAGACGGGACAGACGGCGTATCGGGTTGTGCAAAATCAACCGTTGCTTCAGAAGGCGGATTAACCTCGAGCCCCAGCTTGTTCACCAATTGAGAGATTCGCTGGGGGCTTTTCAATTTTTCAACTTGAGCTTCATAAGTCTGTATTCGGCCTGCCATCTGTTCTTCTGCGATTTTGAGTTCTTCAAGCTCGTATCCCGCTTCCCGTACTGCTTTCGTCTGCCAGGCCAGACAAAGGGCAAGTGCGGCGATGATTCCGAGCACATAAACGATACGGATAGCACGGATCACAAATCAGTCCTTTTCTGTTATCCGGGCAGCGCGCAGCTGGGCGGAGCGGGCCCGTGGATTAGCTTCAACTTCCTCGTCAGAGGGTTTAACAGGCTTGTCGGTGATGGGTTCTATAAGGTCCTGACTGCTCCAGGCGTTTTTTACGCGACGCGCTTCGAGGCTATGCCAGGTGAGTATGGCGACTCTTCCACCTGGAGCGAGCAAATCGGGTATAGCGGCCAGCAAGCGATCCAGTTCATTTAACTCTTCGTTGACGTATATCCTGAGGGCCATTGCGACCCTTGTGGCCGGATGGATTCTCCACGTTTTATCCGGGCCTCGTTTGGCATAGATAGATTTTGCGATTTCAGCCAGTTCAGCGGTGGACGCGATCGGCTGTGTTTTTCTTCGTTTACAGATCTCTTGCGCGATAATGCGGCTGTAACGTTCTTCCCCCAGGTTTCTGAAAAGTTCAGCGAGTTCCCTCTCAGGCATTCGATTGACGACATCGTGGGCGGTGGGGCCGCCCGAAGTGTCGTATCGCATATCGAGGGAGGATTTTGAATCGAAAGAAAACCCGCGGTCCAGATCGTCAAGCTGGTGTGAACCGGCTCCGAGGTCCGCAAGGGCGAGGTCGAACCCGTCGATTGCCATTTCATCCAGAATATAAGGAGCTTCTGAGAAACGGCGGTTATAGAAGCGTGTATCGCAGGGGAGTGTATCCTGGAGGCGATCTTTAGCGAGGTGGATGGCGGTCGGATCGACATCGAGCCCCACGATCATACCCTCTCGGCTCAGCTGCCTGCCGATGGCCAGGGCGTGACCGCCCGTTCCGATCGTCAAATCAATTGCGCGATCACCTGCATCGGGTTTGAGCAGCCGGAGCACCTCATCCACCATGACTGGCTGATGGATTCGTCGGTCTTTTTGAATTTCATTCCAAAGCATAACTGTTGACCGTAATTGGTACTTCGCGGCGCAAGACATCTACATTCCTCTGGTGGCAGACGGCGCATTTTTACTCCTCTGCGTCGCGCTGCGGAGGTAATTCGGACGAATTCACCGGATCCAGCACGTCAGGTCCCACTGTTTCGAAGGCATCGCGGCCCGTCGACTCGAATTTTTCGGCTTCCGACGCTCTGGCAACCGATAACCAGACGTTGTGGCTGGCCAGGACAATCTGCCCTTCCTGGCCGTCAATCCCCGCATGACCACAGAGGTGCTCTGGGATCTGGACGCGATTTTGCCGGTCGGCTTCGACAAACGTCATCATTCGGTAAAAATAATCTCTGGCAGCCCGCACTAATTCCGGATCGGTCCCCGGTGGGGGGGATTCAAAGCGTGAGATAGCTACCTGAATATTGGCAGCCGGGTAAAGGAAGATGCGATTCGCCGGACCGGGCACAAAATAGAAAGCCAGTTTCTGGCGAGCCGCGGGCGTAAGTCCTGCATCCCCACCGACACGCCCCAGTTCTTGCTGAAGGACGCTCGCCAATCGGTCGGGGATCCGAAAACGAAAACGATCATCGAGACTCAACGACTCACGATGACCGTAGATATGGATCAGGTCCGGGGCGACCGCTACGGGCTGTGCCGGGGAACTCTGCCCCCGAAACCCATCCAGTTCATTCTGATTCGCTTCCGCGTTCACTGGCCACTCCTTGTGGTAGTTACGACCCTGTCGGACTTGCGCGAAAAAGGCGCTTTATCTGGAATCTTCCCTCTTTCTACCTGGGGGTACCGGAACTTGCACTATGTCTCCCCCTAACCTACTATATCCACCCGTTCGTATTTTTACTACACCCATTGATCACCGGATGAAAAAGGGTAACTCAGATCTAAAGCGATAATAAGAAAGACTTTGAACAAATAGATCAAGGAAAATAGTTAAGCATTTCAATAGCAAATTCTACAGCTGATTGAGCGTTTGTCAAGTATTTTTTTTGCGGTTTTTTATACCGTAAGGGAGGCAGGGGGAAGCTCAGGGGCGAATTCTGCAATATGTGGGAATGTGTCGAGGCAAGCCATGCAAGATGTTGTAGGGTGGTCCCTGAGGTGGGAATCCAAAAAAAAACGGATTTTTTGGCAAATTCTTGACATCGGGGTCAGAGAGATGGCAAGAAGGGCGGAACTGCGCCTCTTTTCCCCGGTACAGAGGTGGCCCATCAGTTCCCCTGAGTTACCCGTTTTTCACCATATTTTACCCGTTGCCTGGGAATGAGCTGTCGGACTGAATTGCGCTGGCGTTTTCCTTGCAGTAGAGTCGGCCGGACCCGAGATGCGTAAAGATCCGGGACACCACACTGTTTATTCGGCCTGGAAGTTTATGTGCCTTGTGAAGGTCGGCGCTGTATGAATGCCGAAATCCGTGGCGTATTTTCTCGGAACCCTTAATGCTCCACGCCGGTCGGGAAAAGCGGTGGCTCTCGCCAGGAGAGGGATGGCTGTTTTCGGAAGATCGAGCCGATCAGGAATGCTGGACTTGGATTCAGCGCTTAATGCCATTACAATCTGACTGGTTTTGAGCAAAAGGATGGTAATGTGATTATCATGGCACTCGATCATGGTGAAAGACGCATCGGCGTGGCCGTAAGTGATCCTCTTGGAATTGCGGCTCATGCTGTTACGACCATTGATGCGGGAGAACGGGGTACGCAGTTAGATGAATTATGCGATTTGGTCCAAGCCAGGAATGTGAAAAAGATTGTTGTGGGGATGCCGGTGATGATGTCCGGGGAAGAAGGTGCGCGTGCGAGACAGGTAAGAAGCTTTTTAAAGGAACTTCGACGCAGAATTCCCGGGGTGCCTGTCGAAACCATCGACGAGCGTCTGACCAGCGCTCAGGCCCACCGTTCACTGTCCGAACAGAAGGTCAACTTGCGAGAAAGAAAACGCCGGGTCGATCAGGTCGCCGCTCAAATGATATTGAGACGTTACCTGAACCGCATACGAAGTCAAAACTCAGGAAGCGAAGAGAAATAAATCAGAAAGGAGACGGGGACAAATGTTGAAGAACGTTCCGCCGCTGATTTCACCGGATTTGATGCATGCTTTGATGAGCATGGGACACGGTGACGAGATTGTGCTCGCTGACGGGAATTTCCCAGGCGCTTCGAATGCTCAGCGATTGATACGGGCAGATGGACATGAAATCGCTCCTATGCTGAAAGCTATTATGCAGTTTTTTCCTCTGGATAATTACGTCTCCCCTGCGGCTTTGGTGATGGAAGTGTTGCCGGACGATGATGTTGACCCTGTTATCTGGAACGATTATTGTCGTATTCTGGCCGATGCAACCGGGAAAAAAATAGCGTTAGGACAAATGGAACGGCATGAGTTCTACGAGCGTGCACGAAGCGCTTTTGCAATAGTGGCCACGGGTGAAGGTGCCCTTTACGCCAATCTCATCCTCGTGAAAGGGGTCGTTGCCTGAAGTAATGTAAAAAGTTTTTAAGTCCATGCCGGGGCGGAAGTCAATCGGTGGCTGCACGCACCGAAGAGTTTAGGTATAATAAAAATGGTTTTTGGGCTGTATATTGGTCCTTTCCGTCAGATTGGTGAACAAGTCCGGTGAACAGGAGGTGTTGTGAGCGATAAGAAAAACCCACCAGATTCAAAGGACGTGGCCCCCGAAGAACGCGACCATGCATTGCTGTCCTGCAGGCGTATCGGCGTAACTTCGATGATTGTGGCCGGTGTTATTGTGATATTATTCACGGTCGCCAGTACGATCTGGAATCCACCTGCTATTGCCCGGGTTTTACTCGGCGGGCTTGCGGTATGGTTTTGTTTTGCATCTATCTATGCGGTGCAAAAGTTGTATCAGATCGCCGACAGGGGAATTCACCGTCTCAAAGATATGGCGATTATTGATGAGGAGTCGTGGGCGTTTGAATACCCGTACATTCAAAATCGTTTACAGGAAGAAGAAGCTCGCATTGATCGCCATGGCGGGGTAGCCAGCCTGCTGTTTGTGGACGCCGCGGGGTTGCACAAAACAGGAGAACGCTTCGGCTCTTTGGACAGGAGTGCAGTTCTGAAAGATATAACCGAGATAATGTTCCGCAACATGCGGAAGTCAGATGTTTTGGCCCGGATCAGTGAGGGTATATTTTTGATTCTTTTGCCTGAAACCGATCGTGCGAGTGCACGAAAAGTGGCTGAACGTATGTGCTCGGCCGCAGAAAACTACCGTCATAATGCGCGCCCCGGCGGAAAAGTCGACTATGTTCGTTTCACGATAGGCGTTGCGAGTTATCCATTCAATGGTGAGACGATAAACGGTGTGCTGAGGGCGGCTCGGGAAGCAATGGAAGATGCAATCAGGGACGGGGGAGGTATGACGGTCATTTCAGGACAGTTTTTCAAAGGCGACCATAACGCAGAAAATCTGATAAAGCAGATCCGCGAATGATTTAACGTTCCCCAAAGCCTTTTTTATTGTCCGCTCGGCGGTCCGACGGGCATGGTGCTTTCGTGTAGTATCCATCCGGTATCCCCCTTGGCAGGGTTGCTCCACACCGACAACAACCCGACGATGTGTTTGCCATCGGCGTCAAGATAAGCCCGGAGACATTTGATTCCGTGTCCCCCCACCGCCAGCCGTGTGATTTCGGGCTGCTTTCCGTAGAGTTCCCATTTGAGCCCATCCTTTGACCATAGATGCCAGATGCACTGAGGCGGCCAGCCGTCTGTAAACCACAAATGCCATTCTTCGGGGCGCGCACGTACCACGTTGATCCATGGACCTCCTTTTTTGGGGCCATCAGGATCGTCCGGCAAAAGATCACGTATCTTGCCATCAGGCCCGCGCCGGAATTTCCACGGACCTTTGAGTGATTTTGCTTCCAGGGCGCCAATCGCGGGCCCAAAACCGTTGATATAGAGGCGCCACGATCCATCATCAAGCTGGTGCAGCGAACCACCGTCACTCCAGACTTTCCGCTTTTTCGCAATGACCAGCGGATCTCCCTCGAGCTTTCCCTTGTAGCTCCAGGTCCCGGCCTTCCCGCTGGGTGATCTCGCAAGCGCTGGAAGCAGAGGAACGGAACCGGGATAGTAGCCGGGACATACGCAGCACGCTAAGACGTAGCCGACTTGCTCATCGTAATACATCCAGGGACGGGTAATACCACGCTCGGGCGAGAGGGTATCGGGATTCTTGGGATCGCGGACATCGTCAATGATAGAAGAATCAAAGACGGGCTGCGCTTCCCCGAGATGCTGAAGATCCCGGCCGCGATGGACAACTATCTGCCGGTCATCCAGGTCTTTGCCCCATGTGTTGTACCATAATTCGTAGGTCCCCTTGCGGATAACAACTGTGACATACGAGGCATGAATCCCGATCGGTTTAAAAGGTTCGCGCCAGTAACGCAGCCCGTCGGCCGGAGGATTCCCCGGGAGTTCTTTTTCCAGAGGGAACTGTTCGAGTTCGTCGGCACCAACGGTCAATTCATCCGCTCCTTGGATGCTCAAAACGGGTGTCGCGCCAATGACCAGCAGGACGATAACCCGCGACCAACAGTGAAACAGGGCCCATCTGTTCTCATTCTGTAGGATGATGTTTGACATGATGCTACGAGGGAAACGTACTGCACCCGCCGCGTCAAGTGACTGCTGGAAATCCGGAAAATTTGAAGTGGCGGTTGACGCTTTCGGCAAAAAGGATCTCCGCTGATAAAGAGCTAGTTATGCCAAAAAAGAAGTCGCAGACCTAACCTGGACTCCGCCCCGGCCGATTTCTTCGGGGGATTGGTACCAGCGCCGGCATCAGGTCATTGCCGGAACGACCGAGACCCCGGATGGGGTTGCAGTTGGGGTATGAGAATACGCCGGCCTTTGCCTTCCGCGCAGCTGCAGCACTGGCCCCGCTTGAGAAAAGCGGCCTGACCTGCGTCGGTAAGATGCAGGCGAGACAAATAGGCCCCATAAGTCTCATACGAACCGTCCGGCTTACCGTGACAAGCCCGATTTTTTGACAAGTTCCACGGCACAATCGGCGAGCATATCACCGGCTTCAGGGGCCAGGCGGCTGTGGTTGCTGAAGGTGGTTTCGTAGCCGCCGCGCTTGAAAGCTTCCGCGTGGGGTACGTAGCCGACCATCCCGTTGGCATGGCCCACAATCAGTGTGTGGTCCGGCCAGGTGTCTTCTTTGATCCGGAGGCCGAGTTGCACGAAATATTCGGCCGGAACCCCGACCCAGGCAGTATCCCCAGCCCGGAGAACCTGCACTTCGGCCGGTTGTTGCCCCATTTTGTTGATACGTTTCAGCACGCGGGGCATCATGCGGTCGTAGACTTCGGGGTCAACGAACCGCTGGGCTCCCTCAACCGTTCCCTGGATTTGGTCCTCCGTCGGTTCCCGAAATGGCAACTGGACTGTCCGGCTGGTGGCATTCAACTCGAAGTTGGTCGACCATTCCACGATTCCCAGAATATCCACGACGTCCCGGGTGAGGATCTCGCCGATTTCTTCCGGTTGGCGTCCCCGACCGGTGCGGGGATCGGCATCATGGATGTTCCCGGAAGCGCCGTTGAGAAATACGGTGACGGGACAGTCCTGCTTTTTCATTGACCGGGCGAGCGCGCCCGGATAGCCGGCGGACAGATCGGGCCCGTTCCCATGGTGGGTGGGATGGCAGGTAAAATTGACGAGGCAGCCGAGCAGATTCCCATCGAGATCCCGCGCGGCCAGCACGGCCACTTCGGGATTGATCGGTCCTTCAAAACAAAGGGCCAGTGGATTGCTGAAACGACCATGGGTCTTAACCGTTCCGTCGCGCATGACCACGCGCCGATTGTGACTGACTTCGAACTCAAAATCGTGTCCGAATGCCAGTTCAGCATCTTCCAGGGAGTTAAGAGCCTGACCGAAACCGTGCACCACTTTTTCGGTCAGGTCTTCGACATACTTCTCGTCGCGTTGCACGTCACCGAGATTGGCCACGGCAGGGCCGGCATGATTATGCGTGGCCGCAACCATGACACCCGAACCGGGCAAGCCGTACTGTTTCTCGACGCGGCGTCTGATTTCGTCGACCTGGGTCCAACGAATCGAGAGAGTATCCAGCGAAACGAAACCTAGGCAACTTTCGTTGGATTCGAAGATCCCTATCCGCGCGGAGAGGGGGTCGCGGACATTCTCGGCGATGAGCTTTTTAATCCATCCGATCTTACGGGTACCGACCGCCGGGGTGATATCGGTTTCGGCAAAACCGGCCCGGAGTGTCATGGATACCTCCTTCAGTTTTCGGGGAGCTGGTCGAGATTCTCCATGACTTTTCGAATCCCTTCGGCGGTTAATTCTGCGACTTCAGGTCCGTTGGGGGGGCGGAGGGGTGTGGTGAGACCGGTATGCATGTCGCAGTGTTTTTGTGCTGCGGGATACTGATCCACCGAATAGTCGACCTCTTTGGCCTGGGGGCAGTTCCACGGGCAGCCGCCGCCGTAGCCATTTTTGGCCTGGAAAACCGTCATCGCCGGAAGTATAAACCGCTGCCAGAGTCCCGTATCGACCCCTTCGGCTTTCATGGCGGAGACGATTCTGTCGCGTAGCGCCGGAATCTCGTCCGATTCGGCGAGATCATCCAGTTGAAAACGGATGGTGTAATTGTACCAGTTGTGTTCTGCGCCTTCGATTTCCGTTGGCAGGATGAGGCGGGGCACTTCTTCGAGGCATTCGGTGAAACGGGCGGCGTTTTCTTTCTGTTGTTCCAGATATCCATCGAGTTTTTTCAGCTGAGATCGTCCAAAGGCGGCTCCGAGATCGTCGTTGCGGTACATCCAGCCCAGCGCGTAGACGTGGTAGTCGCGATCTTCGAGCGGCGTTCGGGTTTCCCCGAAGCACCAGACCTGTTTGGCGGTATTCAGCATGTCTTCATCGTCAGTGACAAACATACCGCCTTCACCGGCGCAGAGGCATTTGTTCTGATTGAAGCTGAACGCGGCGCAATCACCCCATGTCCCGACCTTTTTCCCCTGGAACGTCGCCCCGTGCGCCTGACACGCGTCCTCAATGACTTTCAGATCATGTTTGCGGGCGACCTCCATGACTTTTTCCATGTCAACGGCGAGGCCGTGCAGGTGGACGACGAGGATGGCTTTGGTGCGTGGAGTGATGGCGTCTTCGATCTTGTCGACGTCGATATTTATGGTGTCAAAATCGATATCTACGAAGACGGGGATACAGTTATGGTGCAGCACGCAGGTAGCCGAAGAGGACCACGAGTAGGCGGGCACGATAATCTCATCGCCCGCTCCACCACCGCAGGCCGCCACGCACATGTGCAGGGCCGCCGTCCCGGAATTAGTGGTGATGGAATATTCGTTTCCATTCCACTCCGCGAATTCTTCCTGGAAAGCTTTGCAGTTGGGTCCGAACGCGTGACTATCGCCTTCCAAAGACGCCATGACCATCTCCCGGTCGGTGTCATCGATGGGAGGCCAGTTTTTGACAGTTCCCTCGGGGATTGCTCGGTCCCCGCCGTTGATCGCGAGCTTTTCGGTCACTTCGATTTCTCCCTGTTGGAGGATTACTTTTCGCAAACGATTTTCTAAGAATGGAACATAAATTCGACGCTTTGTCCAGTCCGATCGCGGGATCGGGCTCGGTTCAGAGCAAAAATGCCCTAAAGATCAAAAGGGGCGGAAAGGACAAGGGCCCCCAAATGTCACGCGCGTCCATTGGTGAGTGGCTTGCAACCGCTTTCAGGCTGTGAGCCGGGTTGGCGGACCCGAGCTGGCGTTTTGTTACGGTCTCCGTTTCCACTGCGAAGCACACACCATTTCAATCACACATAATACTGTCAAGGAGTTCTACGCTTCCTTCAACTATCATATCCAGCGCTTCCGGGACGAGTTTTGAACCGTTGGATGTCCACGTTTCGTAACCGCCGCGTTCGAGCGCTTCCGGGGTCGGGATGTAGCCGACGTATCCGTGCGACATGTGGGCCACGAACGTGCGTTCGGCGGGCGACTGCATTTTGATTTGCAGCTGGCCCTGAACGAACGGTTCGCCCATAACCGCGAGCAAAGCGATATCGCCGATCCGGAACGCCTGAATTTCGTAGTCGAAGACCGGTGATTCCCGGCGAAGGCGGTCGATGTCGAGTCGCATCACGGCGTAGACCCAATCCCAATCGGCAGCGATGTTTTCCAGACCGTCTTTCCAGATCGGTTCGGGATGTTTTTCGAGCAACTCCCGTGCCTCTTCCAGCTGTTCGGGTGGCACTTTACGTAACGGTATTTCAAGGTTGCGGGAAGCAAAACCCAGCTCGCCGGACTCCTGCAACGAGAGGTTTTTCAAAAGCGGGCGGGTCGTCTCCAGAAGATCCGTGGCCATTTCATCGACCGTGTTGCGGTGGGCTGGATTGAGGTGATCGTTATGGTGAACGTTGCCGCAGCACCCGTTGGCGACCATCGCGACGCAGTTGTCGTTGTAGAAGTTTTCCACGCCGCGCGCCCATGCGCCGGGCCAGCCGCCGGTGACGTACCGCTGGGGGTAGCCGTGGACAGGATGGCAGGTGTAATGGAGAAGAACCGCAACCGGTGCCAGAGATTCGGAGATCAGGCTCATCACGCCGACTTCGGGGTCGATCGGGCCTTCGATGTGGAGAATGTTGGACATATCCGCTCCGCCGGGATGGCAGACGGCCGAACCGTCCCGGAGCACAAAGCGGCGGTTGAATGCCACCCGCGATTCGAGGCCGGTTGCGAGTCCAATTCGAACCGGTTGCATGTTTTCGATCGCCTTTTCGATCGCTTCGAGGGACCGCTCTACGGCGAAGGGGTGGTAATCATCGTCGCCACCTTTCAGCCAATCCATATCCGGAGGAATATAGTCCGATTCGTAGTTGAAGAAAAAGTGACCGATGCTGGGGGCGGCATGGTTTTGCACCGTGTGTACCATGGCGGCTTCTCGCGGAAGACCGAAGCGTTCCGTGGCACCGTCGCGAATCTTGTCGGACCATTTGCGTGTGATGGCCAGAACGTCCAGCGAGAGAAAGCAAATTTTCTGCGAGCCGGACTGCAGGACAAGAGCCCGGGCGAAAAGTGGATCGACCAGCATTTCCGCCGGCCGTCTGCGTCCGATATCGCCCGCGAGCTGGGTACCCAGCGGGGGAGTGATATCAACTTTTGCGGCGCCGGCCAGTAGTGCGGGGGTTTTTGTTTTCATCTGTGGACCTCCGAGTGATTCCAAGGAATCAGGCATGATTTTTTTAAGTGACCTAAGGGACGCAAGCGACGAAAGAGACTGGAGTTTGTGTGCTGTGCAAACTCGTCAGAGTTTTCCGAAGGCTAAATCTTAGTCCGGTCGGTCAGAAAATCAAGCTATGTTGGAAGGAATTTGCGCTGAGGCACATTTCGCTATTTGACAACGCCCGGGAGCTGTAGGTCCGCATCGCCGAGGCGGACCTGCCGTTGGTTGTTGGTCTTTGTGTTGCACGGCCTGCGGGCCTTTGCGCCGCGTTCTGAACTCCAGACCTGCGGAGCGGGGCTGAAAGGCCAGTGCGCTCGCGGGACCGGGAGACTGGAATTGTCCGCCTCCGGCGTCGGCCGCGCGTGTGAATCACGATTTCCTCCCCCTCGATTCGTGCCTCACTGCGAAATAATATATATCAGGCTGATAGATATTCAGCCTGCCGCATTTTGTGCTGTCAACAGAAAAGTTTGATATCCCGTGCCAGGCGGTCTATGATGGATGCCGTACGTGTCGGACTGCGGTCGTAATTGGAATTCTGCTCAGCGAGGTGACATCATGCCTGTTGACGACTACAGTTTTGGCCGAATCACTGTGGATGGAAAGACTTACACCGATGACGTCATAATCTCACCTGAGGGTGTGGATGATTCGTGGTGGCGCGAGACTGGGCACGAGGTCTGCGAGGCCGATCTGGATCCCGTATGGAAGACGAATCCGGAGATTCTCATCATCGGCACGGGCGCAAGAGGAGTCATGAAAGTTCTGCCTGAGGCACGCGAACTGATGGAGAAACGTTGCGATCAGCTTCATGTGCTTCCGACCAAAAAAGCGTGCAAAAAATACAACAAGCTGGTGAAGAAAAAGGGCAAACGGGTGGTCGCGGCGTTTCACCTGACCTGTTGAAGGTGAACGTGGGATGTGGTTTGCTGGTTTTTTAGGTGCGAAATGGTGGATCCAAGTGCCACCGTTAGTTTTTGGTCGTTTTTGCTGCGAGGCCTGCAGGCGTCTGGCCGCGTTCTGAACTCCAGCCCCGCGGGAGCGGTTCGGAAGTCCAGTCCGCTCATGCGTAGTATCAGGGGAAAGGACGAGGAACACCGGGTCCCTTTCGTCCCTTAAGTCCCTTACGCCCCTCCTCTGCGCAACCACATCCCGTTCCCGGAAGATGCGAAATTATGTTTGACCCGCGGTCGATATTGCACTCACTCGGGCCGTTTGCCGGCAAGTTCCTCGCAGGCCTGGAGGTAGCGTTCGGCCGTTTTTCCCACGACTTCCATCGGGAGACTCGGGCCGGGGGGAGAATGATCCCATCCGCTCTCATCGAGCCAGTCCCGCACGTATTGTTTGTCGTAGGAATACTGGGATTTGCCAGGCTCGTAGGTATCGGCTGGCCAGAAACGCGACGAATCGGGCGTGAGCACCTCATCGATCAGGGTCAGTTCGCCGTCGCAGAGGCCCCACTCGAATTTAGTATCACTGATGATGATGCCCTGTTTGGCGGCGTATTCGCTGGCTTTTTTGTAGATGCCGAGGGAGCGTTCCTGAAGCTGATCGGCGATCTCTGTTCCCGCAATTTCCCGGGCGCGTTCCATCGGGATGTTTTCATCATGGCCGCTTTCGGCTTTGGTGGCCGGAGTGAAAATTGGTTCGGGCAGCTGTTCGGCCTGCCGCATACCTTCGGGCAGTTCGATTCCGCAGATCTTTCCCGTCTTCTTGTATGAACGCCACGCCGATCCCGCCAGATAGCCCCGCACGACGCACTCGATCGGCACCACGTCGGCCTTTTTCACCAGCATTGAGCGTCCTTCGAGGATATCGGCATGTTGTTGGACGGATTCGTCCATTACAGCGATATCGGCTGTGATCAGATGCGTCGGTGTGATATCACTCAGATAATCGACCCAGAAGAGGGTAAGCTGGGTCAGGACTTTCCCTTTGAACGGGATTCCTGAGGCGAGTACGCTGTCGTAAGCGCTGATGCGATCCGACGCAACTATGAGAAGGTTGTCGTCGACTTCGTAGATGTCCCGGACCTTCCCGCGGTTGAAAAGGTCGAGTCCTTCCAGATCCGTCTCCATGACAGGTTGCGGCATTTCCATAATCTTCTGGCTCCCCGCTTCTCTGATTTTAGGTATAGGGGCTGGCTCCTTGCGTTCCCCTGTTGGCAAGAGTATAGCTGGTCAGGAAAGATGTGCAAACGCAAGCGCTTTTTCAGGCCCATATTCTCGTTTATAATGGCTTAATGAGCAATGAGGATGCAGATACTTTCATTCGTTATCTGCTGCGTCTTCGGCAAATGCTGGAGAGCTGTAGGTCCGGATCGCCGAGCCGGACCTGCCGTTTGTCGTTTCTGCGCGAGCCGATCAAGTTTCTCGCCCGCTTTCTGAACGTCAGCCCGCTCACAGGGAATGGAGACTCGAGTTCAGCTGAGCTCGCCAGAGGCGAGCGAAACTGGACTTGAGGCGGGCCAATGTGGAAAATGGCTACTCGGACGAAACAGCCCGCTTTCTGAACGTCAGCCCCCACTTGCGTTTGATTCGTCAGTCCGCGGAGGACTGGGTGATGGTGAACCAGGAAATTATAGGACTGAAAGCCTGCGATATGATTTTCGGCATTCCGACGGTAAACTGGTCAGGTCGAAAACATGGTGGCCTTGAAACATGAACAAGACGGCACGATATTTGAAACCAACATTAAGGCTATCGGATTAATATGCTCGCTAAAATCGCTGCGGATGCGGGACGCTCGCTCCCGCCTATGCGTGAGCGCCGAAGCGCCACGCTACGGCGCGCAGGCGGCTCGGTCCGACGACCGCATTCTCAGACAGAGCCTGGTTGAAACAGACTCAGGAGGAGAGTCCCGGAATGAACCGTCTTGAAAAGTTTTTCCGTGCTGGCGCGGTTGCCTGTGTTGTGTTTGTCGGGTTGCTCGGATCCGTACACTCCCAGGAACTTGTTCTCCCGGGGGAAGAGCTCGACAGTGGCCGGTCGGAAGAAAAAGATGGTGTTGTTCTGGAAGGGGAAGATAACGGGGCCAAAGGGGCCGCAAACTATCGGGACAAACGAGCCAGCGGCGAAAAATGCGCCGGACGAATCCTGGTTGAAAAGATGCGTCCGGTCGTCGCCGGACGCGCCGAATTGCCGGCCGGAGAGTATGTCGCGGTTTTCCGTCTTGAAGCTGCGCCCGCCGATATCGTCCATTTCCTGCAGGTTTCTCTTCGGGCCGGTTCGTCCTTAAGGACACTCCAGCAGATCCATTTTGATCCGGAGGAAGGCTATCAAGAGTTTGAGCTGGCTTTCTCGCACGCCGGCGGAACGCTGCCCGTGCGGGTCTCTGCAAAAGGAGGGTCTGGTTTCGACGGCATGCGCAGCAAACTGTCGGAGAAAGAGAAGAAAGAATACGGCAGCAAACTGCTCAAATCGGAAGTGCTGCGCGAAGAGGAAGAAGATGCAACCTCCCTGGCGCTGGACGAACTCGAAGAAGCGAAGAGCGTCGACAGCTTCAAACCTTACGATCATCGTTTGCTCTGCGATGCCATCGAACTGCGTCCTGTCCGCCACGCGCAGGCCATCGTCCAGTCCGTGACCGTCGACAAAGTCCACTACCGGCCGGGGGAAACCATCGGGGCGGAAGTGGCGGTCTACGGGGCCACCCCGGATGGGAAATATGAGCTTGTTGCCGAGGATATCACGGAAATCGATAGTCGCCGCCGGGTCTGGAGCCGGAATGTCGAGCTGGGGCGGGGGACAACCCGCAAGATGCAGTTCGATTTTCAAATCGGCCAAAGAGTTTTTGGCCATGAATTACGCTGCACGCTTCAGAAAGACGGTGCGCCAATCCATGGTGGAAGTGCGTTTTACGGAGCGAGCCGGAATGTCTATCGCGTCGGTATCTGCGGCGACGGCGGCCCGCAAAACGTTCAGAATCTGACCGAAGAGCGTGCTGCCGAAATTATGGAGAGAAACAAGCGGCGCTACGCCAATTATTTCGAGCGATTTGCCTGGGCGCCGTGTGATTACTCAAATCTTGCCCCCGAGACCCAGAAGTTCTGGTCCGGTCAAACGCAATACCCGGGTTCAATTACAGGTTACCAGACACTCATCCAGGCTGCGCACGATAACGGCGTCAAGGCTATTACGTACGGGAAATCATGCGCTGCGGGCATCGAAGGTTTCAAGACCTTTCAGCGCCACCCCGAATATTTCCAGCACCGACCGGAAGGGCCGGGCACCCAGCAGTTCAATGTTTTCTATCTGGAACGGATGCTCGCCAACGATTACAATCTCCACGCCAAACCGATCGACGGCGGCTGGCAACATTGGGCGAGCCTCTGGACGAATTGGGGCAACGATGAGACGGTCCGGTTCGGCGCTCAGGCGATCATGGACTCGATCGAGATGTTCGGCTGGGACGGTGTCCGCTGGGACGGGCATTTCCGGGGGAAACAGCAGATTTTCATCGATATCCTGCGCGAGAACTACCCGGATTTCGTCCACGGATACAACATCGCTTTTGGCAACCCGAAGGGAAATATCTTCGTGCCGCGGCGGGACATGGATGATTTCCATACCGTGGCCGCGGAACACGGATTGATGATGGACGAAAGCGTGAGGGATTGGAGTCACACGAACTTCTCGCCCGGCCATATGCGGCCTTTCTATGAAGCCCTCTGCCGGGAGGCCGACTACATCAAGCGTATTGGCGGTTTGCCGCTTTTTATAACCTTCGACATGGCATCACCACAGGATCGGACTTTCAACGTCCTGTGCGGGCTGGCGGCCGGTGAACGCTATTGCTACCTCACTTCCCCCGGCGAATTCGCGTTCGGGCCGCTCCCAAAATTCCTCACGCGGTATTCCGCGTTCATCTGGGACGATACGCAGCGTGTGGCGAATCCGGGTGATCGGATATCTGTGAAGGTAGGAGAGGGCCCCGAAGGGGCCGAGCCCTGGTGGCGAAAAAGCACCTGGCTGCGCGATGCCCCGTCGGGTAAGAAACAGGTTCTCATCAATCTGCTCAATCCGCCGGGTTATCCGCAGTTTTGCAACCGCGTTCAAACCCCACCCGCGACGTTGCGCGATATCACGATCCGCGTGAAATCCGGAGAAGGAACAAAATTGACCCGCGCCGCGCACATATCGCCGGATCTCGTCGAGGGACACCATCAACTTGAGACGCAGCGACGAGACGGGAGCCATGTCGTAACCGTGCCCCGGCTGCGGACGTGGAGCATTGTCATTCTGGAATATGATGCCGATGCAGAGCCCGAGTTCCCGGTGACGACGCCCGTCAAAGACGCGCGAGAGTATCTGGAGAAACGTCGCGAAAAACGCAAGACAAAAACTGCCAAAAAGCCTGAAAAGAAGAAAAAAGTGCCCTATTACCGGGACTACGAACGCCATGAGAACGTCGATGCAAAGCGGGCCGAGAAGATGGAAAGACCGGAGGAGATAGTTCTTCGGCGCAACGGCGAGCTTGACGTGCATCATGCCCGGGGGGCTTTCAGCTGGCTGAATCCGGTGGGAAGCGCGGTGGGACTGCTGGGCGGGGGACGATACGACCCATCGTGGGTCGATTACGTCGGCTTCAAGCTCAACAGAACCCGCGGATGCATGGACGAATTTCCCGACAGCTACGAGCGTCTGCTCGCCTACGACGTGGTTGTGCTCGACGACGTGCATTCCTTCTACCTCGGCAGCACGCGCCGGGTGAAGGTCGCTGATTTTGTGCGAAATGGGGGCGGGTTGGTTTATTTCGGCGGCTATTTCAATCTGTCGCTCGGAGCCGACCACAACACCTTCATCGAAGAAATCCTGCCCGTTCGGATCAAAAACTACGCCGATATCCAGCGGGATGATAAGGGGTTACCTTTAAGACCGGTTGATAAAACGTTCTTCGAGGGCATGGTGGATTGGTCAAAACCGCCCGTGACTTTCGTTGTTGATACTTCGGACATTGACGACCGAGCGCGGGTATTGGTGCGAGCGGGAAGGCACCCGGCGATTGTGGCGAGTCGATACGGGGAAGGCCGTGTGGTTACGATGCTGATCAACCCTCATGGAGGGAGACCTGAGGACGTGACGCCGTACTGGGAATGGCCGCAGTGGCCGCGGGTTCTCAGTGCCTGCGTCAGGTGGGCGGCCGAGGGATGGCAGGAGGAAGACAAAACCGGCGGAAAGAAACGGACTGCGGATAAAAGCAAGCCGCAGCCCATGGACCTGATGATGGAAGCGTTCGATCTGGATTCGGCAGCTTTCACTAAAAAGGTCAAACAGGCCCGGGTAAACGTGGTGGATGCGGAGAGTGCGAAAGTCATGCTCGAGACGGCCGTTGGCAGCGTGGATAAGATTGAGGATCTGGATTTGTTAAAACAGATCGTCGATGATGCGGCGCCGTACTTTAACAAGGATTTTGCGCCGCTCGGCAAGAAATTGATCTCGTCCGAACACTGGTTCATTCGGGAAGCCGGGTACCAGATTCTCGGCCGGGCCGGCGATCCCGAATATCGGGAGTTGCTGGAGAAAGGACTGCAGGATGGCGAACCGCGGGTGGTGCGGCAGGCTTTGGTCGGTCTGGGGCGGCTCGGTGTGGCGGAATCGCGTCCGGCGCTGCGCCGGTATCTGAAGAGCGGATCCGAAAAGCTGCTGGCCGCGGCGGCCCTTAAACGTTCCGGCTCGGAGCAGATTATCGAGCGGGGTCTGGAATTATATGGCAAGGAGATGACACACAAGATCCACCTCAAATGCGGACGGCGGAGTCTTGAGAGCACGCTCTGGGGCGGGGTATCGTTCAAACTAACGCGCGAGCAGCGCAAGAAACTGATGGCCGAGTACCGCGAACTGAGGCGGGTCGAACGGCAGGTTAAGTTCGATATCAACTTCTTCGAAGAATCTCTTACGTCACTGAGTGAAGGCGAGATGCAGAACCTTGTGGAGTTCATGACGGAGACTGAAAAACGCGAGGTCCTGCCTTTTGCTTACGAGTTCTTTGCGAATCTCCCGGATCAGAAAGCCGAAAAATATGTGCCGCAGCTGGAAGACGCCAGGTTGGACGAACTCCGTATGCTGGCGGAGTTTTGAGTCCTTCTTTTTTGGGGCAGACTATCCCTGCAGGCTTTCTTTGAATCTTTCCAGTTTCTCGCGATGACTTTCTTCCGCCGTGATTATGTCATCGATGGTGGATATGTGATCCTGCGGAACGATGGTTCTGAGTTTCTGGTAATATTCAATCGAGTTTTTCTCAAGTTGAACCGCAAAACCTATCGCTTCGAGTGGTCCCACTTTGCGAAGAGATTTCTTGCTCATCTGTTCCTGGCCCGGCAGGAAACTCTCAGCGTATGCGTCCAGGAGTTTTGAAACGCGTTCTGCATCCGCGTCACCGGGCTGGTCATCTTCAATCTGGTTTTTCATCTTTTCGAACGCGGCGAAGTGTTTTTCTTCTTCTCTTTGGAGGAAGGAGAAAATTTCCGCGACTTTTTTATCTCGCGCCTCTTTCCGGCAGTTTGCATAGAACGTATTGCCGTTTTTCTCCAGTTCCATTGCGAAAGCGATAGCATCGGCCAGACGCAAAGATTGCATAACTTGCTCCTTTGCACAGGGATCGTTGGTCAACAAGGTCAAAGCTCGCGCCTTCACCCGCTTCAAAAGTCATCCAACTGCTTTTACCGCATCACAAGTAAGTTCCCTCTATTGTACCTTAGATTGTGTTGTCAACCAATAGGGATTCGGCGTGATCGCACACTGCGCATCGTACCGGCTGGACTAGAAATCAGGGGTGCGTTTTTTGGCCCGATAGAAGGCCCGGCAGGGCTGATGCAGAGCGTGCTGGTTCGGCTACAGACGCATGGAGCACAGTCTCCCTGGGCTCCTTAACCTTGCGCGGAGGAGGCTCCAGCCTGTGGACCGGGTCGTCGACCCGGATGTGTTGACGACCAGGGGACGGGCTGCGGACTCAGGCACATCGATTCGGTGTTTGAAAACCCTTCCCCTCCAAACCACTTTTGGGTTTGCAGTCCCCATATCGCGTCCCCGGGAGCCAATGCGTTCGGTGCTGCTCTTCGACATGCTTTCAGCGCCGATCGAACGACACGCCCGGCCAGTTGTCGGTGCGGAAGGGGGTGGCAGGGAGCCCTTCACGGTTGTAGAGGTTGCAGGGCGGGTTGTCGGCCCAGGCGTAACGAACGGCGACAGGGTCCTCCACTTTTTCGCTCGATACGACTACTGTCTCGCCCTCAATGCGAGCTTCGGCATTGACGAAATTTCGGTTTTCGCCGGCGATCGTGAAAGTCTTCAACGGGCCGCCACCGCGGGTTATCAGCCCTGATCCGACGCGGCGGAAACCAATACGGATCTGCGTCCCTTCAATCGACATTGAGTCGTAGATCGGGCCGGTGGCGACGAGCGGGCGACCGTAGACTCTCGAGAGTGCCGTGCGCGCCAGGCGCTCGGCGACGGGGAGTTTGTTCGGAGGATGAAGGTCGTCGGCCTCGCCCAGATCGATCGTGACTGCCATCTCGGTGTTCGGAAGATCGAGCGTCATGAGCTGAGCTTCCCGGACTTCGGCCCATTCGCTCTCCACCGGCCCGTCATTCACTTCGAGGTAGTTTGGCAACTGGACGTAATGGAACGGGAAATCGCCCTGTCCCCAGGCGGCACGCCAGTCCTGGATCATCGCCGGGAACAGTTTGCGATACTGGCAACCGCGGTCGCCGTTGGATTCGCCCTGGTACCAGATAGCTCCGCGGATGCCGTAGGGGAAAATCGGCGCCAGCATGGCATTGTAAAGCGCGGAAGGATGGGGACTTTCGGGACCCGGAGGTGCTGGCGGAGCGGGAGGCTGAGGTTTGCCCTGCTCTCGCGCTTTTTCGCAGGTCTGTTCCCACAACTGCAGTTTTTTCTTGTGCTCTTTTTGCGCGTCGGGATAAGCGGCAAGTGTTCTCTCCCAGCGTTCGAGAACCGGGCTGAAATCGGGATCAGACTCAAGCGTCTTGCGACTGGTCCACGCCTCCGCCGTTGTCCCACCCCAGGAGCTGTCGATCAGACCGATCGGCACGCTGAGTTTCTGGTGGAGTGTGCGGCCAAAAAGGTAGCCGATCGCTGAGAACGTGCGGGCGGATTCAGGCGTGCAGGCCGACCACGCGCAATCAACATCGAACTGCGGTTCGTCGGCAGTGACCTGAGGCACCGGCAGCAATCGCACGTCGGGGAGATCGGCCCGCGCTATCTCTTGCCGGGCGTTGATGATTGCTTCGAGCGGCCAGCCCATGTTTGACTGTCCCGAGCAGATCCAGACTTCTCCGATCAGCACGTTCTGAAGTCGAAAGGTTTCATTCCCGCGCACGACCATTTCGTGCGGCCCCCCTGCCGGCAACGGATCCAGTTTCAGGGACCAACCGCCGCTGGCATCGGTTTCGGTGGTTCTTTTTTGCCCGCAGAGGGAGACTTCAACTTCTTGTCCGGGAGCCGCTTTGCCCCAGACCGGCAGATCCTGTCCACGTTGCAGGACCATGCCGTCTCCAAAGATGTTCGGGAGACGGAGTCCGCTTGCGGCGAAGGATGATGTGAGGAGGTAAAAAAGCACGGCGGAACTGAGCAGAAGGATCATCGAGAACATAACCGGGTTCTCCAGAGGGAGGGGAAAACGAGGGGGCGGACGGTGACGGCCGATTTTGAAGGGCACCAAATATAGCGAACGGAGCGGGCGAGTGCAAGGGCGGAAGCCAATTCGGCCATTTTCTCACTTAAAATCTTCTTCACCCCCCGGACAAGCCGGGAGGGGGCGGGGATGTATGGCGTTCCGATGGCTGGCCCACTCAATCTCTGCCTCCTCTCACGCAAGGTGGTACACGTTTAACGTTTCCCGCAGTGCCGGTGAAAAGGTCATTGCGAGGATGCCGGAGGCATCCGCGGCAATCTTGCTGTTGGGCTGGGAAAACGACGAGATTGCTTCGTCGCTGTCGCTCCTCGCAATGACGGACTGTGTAGGCTTAACGCTTACGCAAGGGGACATGGGCGCTTCCGTTGTTTCCAGGGACGGAAGCAGAGCGGACTGGACTTCAGCCGGAGGCTGGAATTCAGAACCCGGTTGAATTGGTTGCAATTTCCGGGGAAAGGTACGCGGCGCAAAAATGGGAGGATCAGGAACTGCTCTTCGGATGGTGTGTGAAAGGGGGGAGCCCAATCTCGCGCACCCATTCTCCCGGCACTTCGTCCGGTATTTCGGGTTCACTGTCCGTGAGGTGGCGGTATACGTTTCTCAGAAACGTTACTGTTCCGAAGGCACGAGAGACCGCCTGGTAGTATGCCAGGCGTTTGAGTGCCCGCAACGAGGAAAAGCCTTTTTCGGGGAGGGCTCGGTGAAGTGTGAGTGCCATTTGCAGCAGTTCAATCAATTGCTCCCGGTCTTCGATTTCTGTTGCTTTTATTCGATTCCACACTTCGTGAAGTCTCGGTGGGAAAAACGCCAGTTCATAAGCAGCCTGAATTTTTTCTCTTGCGGTCATTCTTCTTCCCGCCAAAGTTGCAGATACCTGGTAAGCTGGTTTTGGTTCATGCCAGTACCCAACAGGGCCACAAAGAGAGATAACCCCAAAATCTATTATAGAGTTAGAGCTTCCGCGCGTCCACCCCGCTGATGCGGAACTCAGCGCGAGGAGCCCCGTGGCGGGGTAGGTGTCGGGGAATTTGCCCGTCGCCACTTGTTGGATCTCAAACCGTTTGCCCCGCAATGCGGTGTATGGTTAGAATGCAGTCCGCTGTCGGGATATTCATGGAGGATACCACAATGCCGTTCGAGCGCCTGAACCGACGCCGTTTGAGTTTTCGTCCTCTCTCCGAGCGCGAGAACCGCGTGGACATAGAAAAAGACGCGATTGGTCCCGGGGATGAGTACGCCGAGATCTCGGGCGAGGTTCGTCAAACGGTCGAACGCACCGCCGAAGGGATCCGTGCGGCTGTGGAGCACGATCGGCCCGTGGTGATGGCGTTTGGAGCACACACGATTAAAAACGGCCTCGGTCCGGTACTCATCCGCTTGATGGAAGACGGTTACCTTACACATCTTGCGACGAACGGGGCGGGGATCATTCACGACTGGGAATTTTCGTTTTTCGGTCAGAGCAGCGAGCATGTCGAGAAGAACATGCACAACGGATGTTTCGGCATGTGGGAAGAGACGGGTTTTTATCTCAATCTGGCCATTCTGGTCGGTGCCTGGCGCGGTCTGGGATACGGCGAGAGCGTGGGCGCAATGATTGAGGAGGGGGAAATCAAGCTTCCTGATCCCGAAAGACTCCGCACCGATATAACCCGTGGTATCGAAGAACATCCTGCCGAGGAGCGAGTTGCATCCGCAGCGGATCTGCTGCGGACCATGGAACGTCTTGATCTCCCGTCGGGATGTCTGGCCGTTCCGCATCCTTATAAGGAGTACAGTCCCCAGGCGGCGGCATTTCGGCTTGATGTTCCATTCACGGCCCATCCGATGATCGGGCACGATATCATTTACCTGCATCCGCTCAACCACGGCGGGGCTGTGGGACGTGCGGCTTTGCGCGATTTCCGGACGTTTGCCAGTACGATCAGCGAAATCGAAGGCGGAGTGTATCTCTCCGTCGGGTCCGCCGTGATGTCGCCGATGATTTTTGAGAAATCGATGTCGATGGCCCAGAACCTGGCACTTCAACAGGGACGCTGTGTCAAATCGCACCTGATCACCGTGGTTGATCTTCAGGAATCGACCTGGGATTGGGGACAAGGCGAGCCGCCCGAGGACCATCCGGATTATTATCTGCGTTTCTACAAAACGTTCCAACGGGTGGGGGGCGAACTCCACTACGCTCAGTGCGATAACCGCGATTTTCTTCTGGCACTTTGCGAGGAACTGGGCGTTGAAGGTTAATTTGTTTCAGGATTTCAGAAAATGGTTGACAGACCGAACGTTCTGATAATCAACACGCACGACAGCGGACGCCATTTCGGCTGTTATGGTGTTCCGACTGTCCACACTCCCGCTATCGATGCTCTTGCCGATGATGGAGTGAAATTCACACGGATGTTCTCGACCAGTTCGATTTGCAGTCCGAGCCGCGGATCGCTGTTGACGGGACAGTATCCGCAGCGGAACGGTTTGATTGGCCTGGCCGGCGGTTGCTGGAACTGGGAACTCACCGAGCCGACCCGGTATCTCTCACATGTGATGAAAAATGCCGGCTACAGGACGGCTCAGTTCGGCATTCAGCACGAGACAACAGATCTCAGCAAGTTGGGTTTTGAAAAACACGATCCATACCTCCCCGAGGAAGACGGTCCAAAACACGCCGTGCGCGTGGCGGAAGGCTTCGCAGAATTTCTTCGCAGGGAGGGGAAAGACGAAGAACCATTTTACGCCCAGATTGGTTTTTTCGAGACCCACACACCGTTTCTCCGCGGTCCGATAGAGGCGGACGATGAGCACGGTGTCTGGATCCCACCATACTGCGAACCGGGGAAAGAAAATCGCTGGCACGGAATGCCGCATCCCGGGGACGAAAAATTGAGAGATCATGCTGCCGAGCTGCAGGGATCGGTGCGGCACGTCGACGCGGCGGTTGAGATCATCCTGGACGCTCTGCGGGAAGTCGGTCTGGAAAAGGACTCGCTGGTGCTTTTCACCACCGATCACGGACCTGAGTTGCCTCGGGCGAAATGGACGATGCTTGACGCGGGGACCGGTGTCGCCTTCATCCTGCGCTGGCCGGGAGGCGGACTGACAGGTGGGCAGGAGTGCGATCATCTGCTCAGCAACGTCGATTTTCTCCCGACTCTTGCTGAACTGCTGGATTTGCCAATTCAACATGAGATGGACGGCACGAGTTTCGCCTCTGTTCTGGAGGACCCCATCGTTTCGGACCAACCGGTCCGGGAGTGTGTCTTTGCTCTGTTTGTGAACGCGGCGACTTATTCGGCCCGGACCGAAAGATACCGGTTGGTGCGTAATTTTAAGGAAGGTTACGAGCCCCGGGGAGACGCCTGTGGCCCTCGCCGCCTCTGGCCGGTCCAGCGGCTGTACGATCTGTCGAACGATCCCTTGCAGGAAAGGAATCTCGTCGAAGATCCGGTCTGCGGGGACGTTCTGGAGGAAATGAACGATCGGTTCTGGGGTTGGTTGGAAGAGATTGATGCTCCCATTCTTAACGGTCCGGTCCGCACGCCGTATTACGGCCTGGCGATGGAAGATTACCGGGAGCGAAAGGGGTTCGGGCCCAGCGACGATATCGGCCGATGTGACGGAGGGAGTTCTCTGGGGTCGTAGAGAGTATTTTCGGAATCGGATTCGTATTTTAGCGACATTCAAACCAGAAGCGTGTCGTGCTGCTGAATCACATTCCAGCGACCCACTGGCGGGAATCCGGGACTTTCAGCCACTGGCCGTCGTTCTGGATGGATTGCTGGCTGACAAGGCCGGGGAGAGTCATATCCATGGCCCTGTGGATACCGATGGGACACGATTCGCGATCGAAAATCGCGTTGAGCCAGTCGAGGACCTCGAAATAATCGCCTCCTCCATGTCCCGCTTTTTTGGCTTCTTCAGGGGGATTGCGCCAGATCTCGGGCATGTATTCGTCCGTCAGTTCGTTCAGATCATGCCACTCGTTGGGTTCGCCATGGAGTTCGCGCAACCACACGCGGTTCATCTCTCCGGGAGCCCTTGCGGATTCGTAGCTGCCGTCGGTGCCCTGGAGCTGGTAATTGTTCATTGCATGGGGGCGGTCGCTGAGCATATCGACGCGTATTTTGACGAGGCCACCACCTGACATGCGGCCGAGCATGACGACGGAGTCTTCGTTCTCATACTCATCGCCGCGCGGGTCGATGTAATGATGCCCGGAGCCCGCACAGCAGACTTCGGTCACGCGCTGATCGCCGAACCACTGAAAGATTGGCCCGAGGCTATGGGTTGGGTAAGTGATTCCATTGATTCCGGTCTGCCATTTTCGTCGCCACCTGGTGATTTCATTGAGCCCTTTGAGTTCATGGAGGTATTCGCCCTCGGCGTAGTATGGTTCTCCAAAAAAGCCCTTCTGAGCGAGCGAGCGGACCAGGACGTTCGCGCGGGTGTAGGTGTAATTCTCAGCCATCATGTAAACGGCTTCCGAGCCCGCGGCGGTTTCTGTCAGTTCGCGACATTCTTCGATCGATACGCCGGCGGTCACCTCGCTGAGGACATGGATATTCTTTTTCAGGGCTGCGATGGCCTGGGGGGCGTGAAATTGCATGGGAGTGCCGATGACGACGGCATCGACGTCGGAGCTATCGAGCATCTCTCCGTAATCCGTGTATTTTTCATTTGCTCCGAGGCGATCCATTGCTTCGTCCAGAGCCTCTTCATTGACATCGCACACGGCATGGATTGTAGCTTCACGGCTGGTTTCCAGAGCGGCGCGAAAGCTGGCTCCACGTCCCGCGGCACCGACAATCCCGACATTAAGCGCGTCAGCAATCATTTCTTTTTGTTCCCCATCTCAGGTAAAAGGATATTTCACTGAAATATTTGACGGCCGTGGGAATTATACATCGCAGCCAGCGGGTGTGAAAGCCGGGATTGCGACTCCGCTGAGTTTATGTTCAGAGCGGAGGGCTTGATGTCCCTGTGGTTCGACTTGCCGACCGCATTCTGAACTCCAGCCCCGGCGAGCGGGGCTGAACTCCAGTCTGCTCAGGGAGGCAGGGGCCGGTGTGCATACAGGAGTCGCGTCAGATTGTCTCGTGCTAAGTGGTCTTCTATAAGTACTGAGCATTTGATAAAGCCGTAAGATACTTTTCCTTGCGGCCCTCGCCTCCGGCGAGGCGATCCGCGGTTCATGGGCTTGCTCTACCCCCGGGGTTCGCTCGGCCCCATAGTGGCCTCACTCACCCCGGGCTATCTCTGAAACGCCCGCCTCCGGCGGGTACGCGTTTACATCAGTCGTTCAGCTTTACAAATGTCATTGCGAGGCGTTCCGCTCAGCGGGGCGCCGCGGCAATCTCGCTGTTGGGCCAACAAAACGACGAGATTGCTTCGCCCATCTTGCGATGGGCTCGCAATGACCCAAGGAGCGGTATTTCCTGGCTAAACGTACTCCGCGGGCTAACCGGCCTCATGACGCTCTATCGAAGAAGATGCAACTGACCACTTACGTCCGCGGAGAACTGGGTGATGGTGAACGAAGAAATCATAAGGCTGAAACCCTGCAATATAATTCTCGGAATTCCAACGGGAAACTGGTCGTGTCCAAAAGATGGTGCCTTTGAAACATGCACAAGACGGCACGATATTGGAAACTAACATCAACGCCATCGGATTAATTTGCTCGTTAAAATGGCTGCGGCTGCGGGGGCCCACCTCAATTTGCTGTTGTTTTTGAAAAGGATGTGGTTACCAAAGCTTAGGATATTTATCGCAGACCGCTTAGCTATGGCGATACCCTTGTTTCATCTCCGTCCCGGACACAATTTTAACTTGCGACGGGACGACAAACGCTTATCTTGTAGCTCACGGATCCTGTGTTTGATGATTCTTTTCGGTGTTTGGGAATGAGCGGAACGGAAATTAAGAACTGGCTGGTTGGATTCGGTTTCGTGGTTGCGGGCTTTGCGCAGTCGCTGAGCGAGAAATCCGGGAGGTCAGCATGAACGAGACGTCTCAACGCGGCGCCGGCGCCCTGGCGCTCGGGATCGATATCGGAACCACGGCGATCAAGATCTGCCTGGTAGATGCGGAAGGTCGGGTCGTGGGAAGCGGGGCGGCGGTTACGGTTTTGGAAACCGGTCCCGGGGGTCGAGTCGAGCAGGATCCGGAAAATATCTGGGATGGGATCGTTCATTCCGTGCGGGCCGCGTTTGAGGAATACAGCAAAAAAAAGACCATCACCGGATTAAGCCTTTCGTCCCAGGGAGGAGCACTCCTTCTGTTTGATGAAGATGACGCTCCAATTGGCAATGCCATCTCCTGGATGGATTCCCGGCCGGGGCGGATGGTTGAGCCGGCTTTTGATACTGAAATGCAGGAGCGACTTTACCGCAAGACCGGCTGGTCGAGTCGGAACAGCCTGCCACTGGCACAACTGATTCGCATGCAACATGAAGAGCCGGAAAAATTTAATGCGATCGGACGGGTGGAATTTATCGACTCCTATCTCGTCCGGCGCCTTACCGGAGAGTCTGTTTGCAGCCGGTCAGACGCGGCGATCACGATGCTCTACGATTTGGAGTCGCGAGATTGGGACGAATCGGTGCTGACGATGGCCGGTGCTGAGAGAATCATGCTCCCGGATGTCAGGAATTCGGGTTCTGTGGTGGGGAAAGTCCGAGCCGAACCGGCTTCGGACCTGGGTATTTCGCAAGACACGGAGGTGGTTGTGGGAGCGCACGATCAATACTGCGCAGCCTATGGAGCCGGGTGTCGACGAGCGGGGGATACAATTGTTTCGTGTGGCACGGCGTGGGTGCTTTTGACGATGGCTGAGCAAAAACTCATCGATGAGAAAGCCCGGATGGCTCCGGCCGAGGCTGTGCCGCCGCGGCTCTGGGGGCTGCTCGGTTCCTCTCCTCAGGCCGGGGCTTCCGTCGATTGGTTCCGATCCGCCGTGACACCTTCGGCTGAAACTGTTCCGTTCGAAGAATTTGAGCGGGCGGCCGGTGAGGTCGCGCCGTCCACGGAAAACCCCGTTTTCATCCCGGCGATGGAAAGGGGGGAGAGTGGCGGTGAGTTTTTGAATCTGGCGCTGGACCACAGTTTCGGTCACCTGGCTCGATCCGTGCTCGAAGGAGCGGCGTTGTGCGCGCGCAGGCATCTGGAACGCATGGAACTGGCCGGCGCGGCTCCGTCTCTGCTGAAAGCAGTGGGAGGGGCAACCCGGTCGGACCTCTGGATGCAGATTCTGGCTGACGTAACCGGTTTGCCACTGGAAGTTGCCGGTTACCAGGAGGCGGCATCGTATGGTGCCGCACTAATTGCCGGGCAGAATACAGAATTGCTGCCCGCGGAGTTCGAGTGGCCCGGGCCGTCCCGCAGATTTGAACCGCGGTCAGAAACGACGGAATTGTACTCAAAAATATTCGAACGTCTTGGCACCGATTTTAGCCGTTAGTTTGAACTGATTACTGTCAAATTAAAGCCTGAGTTTTTGGTATCTACCGTTCGCACGTTTTCTGAAGGAAAGATTCCGGCTAAAAAGCTTTTTAAACAGTCTACATCCGGCTATGCATTCAGTGTTCGTTACAATAACATTTATGCTTACATGCCATTGCGAGGTGTCCCCCGAAGCGGGGCGCCGCTGCAATCTCGTTGTTGGTCCGGAAGAACGACGAGATTGCTTCGCCCACATTACGATGGACTCGCAATGACCTCGGGCACTGGATTGTCAGGCTAACCAGGTATGTAAGATGCAGGATAGAAATGGCGGAGTTTGCGATGAAAGATCTCAGTGAAGAGGAACATTTTGAGACGATAGACCGTCCGATTTACGAAGACGAACTCGCACCGTATCTTCCGGAGCGGATCTTCGATTCCCACGTCCATCTGCTTCGGCGGTCGGATTATCGATCTGGAGTTAATCCGGACGAGCTGCCGACGACGGCACCGGCGCCGATGACGGAAGATTTTACGCCGCGGGAGCTGGACGAGACGATGCGGCGGTTGTTCCCGGAGCAGCAGTGGGAAGCGATGGTCTTCCACCATCCCAACTCCCACATTGACCTGGAGAAGGGCAACCGATGGATCGCGGAATTGGGAAGAGAGCATTCGAACCTCCATCCGCTATTCATCCCCACGCCAGATATCCCGGCTGATACGCTGAAAGAAGAGGTCAAATCCGGGGAATTTATTGGATTGAAACCGTATCTCTCGCTGGCTCCGGAACCCGAAACCGGAGAACGTCGAGTCCCGGATTTCTTTCCCAAAGAACAGATGGAAGTTGCGTCCGAACTCGGACTGGCCGTCGTGCTTCATGTGCCTCGCAGAGGCCGAATTGCCGACCCTGCCAATATCGGAGATGTGGTGAATCTTTGTGAAAATCACCCCGGTGCGCGGGTCATTCTGGCCCACGTGGGGCGATCATACGGGCCGTATTTCATCGAAAAGGCGATTCCAAGTTTCCGTCATCTGGAGAATCTATACTATGACGTCGCCGCGCTCGATGATACGGAAAGCGTCGAAGTGCTGTTGGCGAAAATCCCGCATGAGCATGTGCTTTTCGCCAGCGATCTGCCGGTGACGCTTCTGCGAGGGCGGCACCTGTGCGTGAATCGTCACTGCTTCTTCCTCACCGAAGAGCCGTGTCCCAACTCGATCACCCCACCTCCGGATGCGGAGTTTGCGATGACGTTCATGATCTATGAGACGGTCCGGGCGGTTCTGCGAGCGTGCCGGAAACAGGACTTGTCTGATGAAGCGAGGGACGACATTTTCTACAACAATGCGGCGTCGCTGGTCGGAGAAATTAAGGAGGGTCTGGAGAGATGAATGAAGATCGGAAGAAACCGGCTGTCGCAATCCTGCCCTTGTATCTAGGGCTTTATGACGAAGTGGTTCCCGAAAAACGTTCCGGGCGGGAGGCGTTTGCCGGGAAAGTCGCGCAGCAGCTCTCGGAGGCCGGACTGAAGGTTGAGCTGGGTCATGTCTGCTGCGTGCGCGATGAGGTCGAGAAAGAGCTGAAACGCCTGCTTGAGACCGGCCCCGACATGCTGGCGACGCTTCATCTTGCGTATTCGCCCTCGCTGGAGTCCGCAGAGCTGCTCGCGGAATGTGAAATACCCCTCGTGTTTCTCGATACGACAGAAGCCCCTTCGTTCGGGGAAGATGCGACGCAGGACCGGATGTTCGAGAATCACGGGATCCACGGGGTTCAGGACCTCGCGAGCGTTCTGCGGAGCATGGACCGTGACTATTTCATCGTCGCCGGCCATTGGCGGGATCCAGCTTGGGTTGAGGATGTGTGCACGCTGGCCCGTGCCGCCAGAGCCGCAGGCGCTGTTCGGAACGGGAGGACGGTTTTGATCGGTGAACCATTCGAAGGAATGGGTGACTTTGCGGTCCAATTTGAGCGGCTGAACGCAGAATTGGGTCCTGTTGTGGAACAGGTCGACGTGGAAATGCTGGGGGAACTTGTGGGAAGTGTGGCTGACGAGAATGTGGAAGCGGAGATCGAAAAAGACCGGACGGAATTTGATGCGAAGGGAGTGTCAGACGAAGTGCTGCGTTGCACTGACACGATTGGCCTGGCGTTGCGGCGTCTGGTGGAGGAACGCGGGGGCGGGGCGTTTACCATGAATTTCGGATGTTTCGAGCGTGAGCTGGGTGTGCCAACAGTGCCGTTTCTTGAAGCGTCGAAGGCGATGGCCCGAGGTCTCGGGTATGCGGGGGAAGGCGATGTTTTGACCGCCTCGTTCGTGCGCGGATTGATGGCGGGTTTCGGGGACACGACATTCACGGAGATGTTTTGTCCTGACTGGGAAGCCGACGCCATTTTCATGAGTCATATGGGGGAATGCAACCCCGGCATGGCGTCGCAGAAACCGGTGTTGGTTGAGAAAGAATACAATTTCAGCGACGTGTCGAACCCGGCGGTTGCTGTGTTTTCCGTGCGGCCGGGTTATGCGACCCTGGTGAACATTGCGAAGACATCGGAGGGGGGATTTTCAGTGATCTGCGCGCCGGTGGAAGTGCTCGATCGGGGACCGGTGGCCGGTTTCCCCGATGTCCCTCATTTCTGGATTCGGCCTGAGAATGGTGATATCGGCCAATTTCTAAGCGAATACAGTCGCTATGGTGGCACGCATCATCTTGGACTTGTTCTGGAGGATCATCGAGCCGGTGTGGAAGCGATGGCCAGGATGCTGGAGCTGGAGTGGTATTTAGTTTGAAATCCTGGGTGGTAGCCTTTCAAACTGATTTTTGGCTATTCGGGGACGGGGACGTGGGGGTTCAGACTGCAACCAGAATTGTCGCTTTGATCCGGCCATCTGCGGATTCTGCACGTTTCAAACCCGTACTTCGTTCCCCGGTGGTCGCTGAATAATTTCTGCGGCCCCGCCATATGTTTTCCAGGGGACTTACGCTGTTGCTCCTACGACCGAATTCTCAGACAGAGTGCGGTGTTCGCCCGCCTCAAATGCGCCCGAGGCGGATACGTTGAGTCTCCAAAACCTGCGAGCGGACTGGACTTCAGCCGGAGTCTGGAGTTCAGAACGCGGTCGAATTTGTTGGAACTTTCAAGCGTGTTTGCATTTCCCGGCGGTTGCCCGCCTCAAGTCCAGTTTCGCTCGCTGAGTAGCGCACTCAGCTGAACTCGAGTCTCAATACCCGCGAGCGGGAAATACCCCCCCTCGCGATGGGGATCCTTATGTCTCAACCTGCCTGCGCGCCTCCCAGCACCACGCCTGGAGGGACAGCACCAATTCCTTTTTGAAAAGTGCAATTTTTGCATGTAGAATAACTTTTGATAGTGATAAGTTATTGATCAGAGGAGTTATCGATGGGAATAGGTTGTCGTTTTTTGGAAGATTACGTTGTAAGGGAGCGCACGCAATTTGGGGATAGGGCAAAAAAGGGGTGTAACAGTTCTAAAAACGCTGGATTTGGGGCCGGGGCTGCATGTACGGCATTTACTCTGATTGAGTTGCTGGTTGTCATTGCGATTATTGCAATACTGGCGGCAATGTTGATGCCGGCATTGGAGCGAGCGCGGGATAGTGCGCGTGAGGTTGTTTGCATGAGCAATCAGAAGCAGCTTCATCTTGCCGCTGCAACCTTTGAAAGTTCACTGGGGGTGCCTCCTGCCTCTTTATTTCACGTGCCCCATCCCGAAGGGCCACAAGGTGGTGATACGATAGGGTTTTTCGGCCGTTATTTACTTCAGTCGTGGCATGGGATGATAAATCGTGGATATCTCCCGGAGAGTATGCGGGTGTCAACGAACGATCGGAACGAGTTACGCCGCCATGCGTCAAATTCGTTGCTTGCCTGTCCTGATGGATATGTGCCTGGTCCGGGGGAAGGGAATCACGTGACGAATTATCCGGATGGGAGCTCCAAGCAGCAACGGCTAATGCCGATATACGGGAACCTGGTGCAAAGTGGAGGGCTGCATGGGGAATGTATGGCTCCGAGGACAAGTAGTTCGGCGGCGGGCACAGGGGATTATTATGCCACCGGATATTTTATTACATTTCGCTCGGGGTACTCTGTTTGGGATTATTATTATGACCGTCCCTGGAGGCAGCGAGTGTGGCCAAACGCCACAATTGGCTTCAAGAGACCAGCAGAGATCGGATTCATATTCGGCTATAACTTCCATAACGTCGAGCCCAATCATACCAATGAACTATTCATGCCCGGCAATAATTCCTGGGCTCTCAGCGGGTGTATTTATGCGCCCCCCGGACGGCACGATAACCGGCGCTCCGTCAATATGATTTACTATGACGGGCACAGTGGTAAAATCCGATACGAGGACGTTCAGAAGAACGGCTTGCCGTATCGGTGGAAATGAGTTGTTATTTCCCGCATCCTCCTGGCAAGGGAGAAATACGGGGCTCTCCCGTGCCCGTTCCTGAAATCGTACCAGATATCCAGTTTTTGCTGGAGCTCTGTTCACGCCACAGGAGTTACACCAGCAGCAATCTTATCTATGCGGATGGCCACCTGGGAACGATGGGGGATGAATACGACAGAGTGGGAGACTTCCCATTTCGTTTTCGGTGATCTGGAGGGGCAGGGTTATCAGGCAATACAGCGACAGGGACTTAACAGCATCCTTTGGTGTCGGTGGGCGTCAATAAAGGAG
>JBKHIT010000008.1:0-106856 GCA_046538485.1 Candidatus Brocadiia bacterium
TCCCGCGGCCGTGCTCCACCGCCACCAGCGTCCCTTCCCCCACCATGTCCTTCACATCGGCCCACAGCACAGTCGGCGCGGCTCCGCCGCCTCCGCCTTCCCCGCCTCCTGGCACGACGCTCACCCAGTAGAGTGCTCCAATCCCTTCTCGACCTTCCACTTCCACTTTCACAGGGTCTTCGGTCCGGGTAATCACCAGCAGGGCTCCATCGTTGACCGGGTCGTCGTAGACACCGGCCGCTTTCCCCTTCACATCCGGGTTTGTGACATGGATTTCGTCATTTTCGCCGGTGGGCTCGATTGAGAAATGCCCCTCAATATCCGCCGCTTCTTCCTGCGGGTTGTCTTTTTGTCGGGCCTGAACGTGGATAGTCTCGTTCGTCGCCCGGGCGGGCGCCGCTATCCCGGCAATCAACAAAATCAACACAATCAGCCACCCCTTTCTCATCTTTCACTCTCCTTCGTCAGTCTGTTGGCTTTGGGCAAAAGTTTTGTCCGCACCCGCTCCGTCCAGCGGGAGTCCGGATATCGACGCAGATATTCCGTAAAGGCCTTTTTCGCCTTTGCGTACTGCTGCCTATGCATCGCCATGATTCCGTAGTAAAAAAGGGAACGTTCCGCCTCCGGATGTTCCGGATTATGGGTGAAAACGTGCTCCCAGTGGGGCATCGCCGCTTCGGCATCCTGCATCTCGTTCTGCATCCAGGTGCCGACGCGGAAAATACCGTCGGCGGCCCAGCGGTAATCCCTGTATTTCGGGTCGTAGAGCCGCTTAAGGTATGCCCTGGCTTCTTCGCTTCGGCGCTGATACTTAAGCGACTGTCCCATCCGGAAAAATAGATAAGACTTCAAGCGGTTCGAAGGGTCCGGAAAAGGATTCGACCCGGCCAGCAGACGGCCGTACAGTTTTTCCGCCCGTTTCGGACGGAACCTCAGCAGCGCCAAATCCCCCAGACGCAGAGCGGTCTTCTGTTTCTCGTGTTTTAGCCCGGACAAAAGATCCCCGGGAGTCAAAGGGTCAATCGCCCCCCGCGCAATCGCGACCATCCGGTCCATTCCCGACTGCACCCCCGCCCCGGCGCGGCGCGTATTCTCATACCGCTTTGCTGCTCGAAACATCTCTACCGCTCTGTCCTGTCTGCCCAGCAGATGCCACACCAGACCGGCCCGCGAGTAGCATTTAAACAGAACCTCATCCAGTTGTTTGCCCGTTGGCCGATCCTCCGACATATACCACGCAGGGAGTCCTTTTCGGCCTGCTGAGTTCGGCCCGGCGTTTTTGATTTTCTCCGCCCACCCGACGGCCGCCTTTGCCGCCTCGGAGGCGGCTTCCATATCAAAAAGTCTCTCAAGAGCGATATCGATCGCCCGCACGGCGGCATCGCCCGCGTGGGGACTTGCGGGATAGTCTTTGCAAAATTGGGTCAGGTCGGCGGCGATCCCCTGCCACGTTTTCCCGGAGGTCCGGTCCGCCGCCGCCCGGGCCAGCTCGTCTCGCAGAAGCCCGATGTGGTAACTGGCCAGCTCACGGCGCGGGCTTTTCGGGTGGTTTTTCAGGATCCGTCGCCACCAGGGAAGCGCCTCCGCCCGGCCGGTTGCCAGTTCCGCAGGCGTGCTGCCTTTCTTTTCGGCCCGTTTCTCAATGATCGTCCCGATCCGACAGAGCGTCTCGTCATGCCACGTCCCGGCGGGACTTTTCTTAAGAGACCTCCGGAAGTGCCGGAGCGCCTGGTTGGTTTTCTTCCCGGACTGCAGCGCGGCGCCTCTGCCAAATTCACTGAACGCAATGTGCAACGACGTGGCTCCGGCCATTGGGCGGCGGCCGCGGGAATTCTTATCTCCGGATCTCCCCCCTGCAAACTCAAAGAAATCCAGCGCTTTCTGTTCCCGTCCGGCCAGGTGGTGGATCATCCCGATCGAAAGGGCCAGGGCCGGCCGGCTCATTTTCCCTTCCGAGGAACCTTCCCCCGCGAGCTCGCCGGGAATCAGCGCTCGGCCGGAAGCGGCGGCATCGATCAGGCGCTGAAGACGCTCGGTGCTGTGGCGATCTCCGGTGCGATTCCGCGCCTCCCGGAACGCTTCGGCGGCCACCTCGTGCTCGCCCCGGCAGAAACTGACCAGTCCGATACGGATCCACACCTCCCGGGCGACCGTCTTCCAGGAAGCGGCCGATCTCTCACCCGCCAGCCCCCTCGAAACGGCCGGGCGGGCCAGCTCGGCGCATTTTGCGGCTTTCTCCAGGTTCAGCTTTTGCCGGAGCAGCAGATCGATAAGCGCCACAAACGCCTGACCCCGCCACGGGCCGGACGGTTCGGCGCGGACGAATTTGTTCCAGTGAGCGGCGGCACGGCCCGGCATCTGCAGACCGATCAGGCAATGCCCGATGGCAACCTGGCTGCGGGGGGCGTAGCCCGAGCGGGGGAACGTCCGGACCAACTCCCGGTAGGCCTGGAGGGCTTTTCTGTACTTGCGCAGCCGCTCCCTGCCCCTGTCGGCCCGGGCCGCGCGGCGCAGCCGCTCGGCCGCCTCAAACTCCGCCCGGCCGGCGTCGCTCTGGTAGGTCAGTCGCTTCCGGGCGGCTTTTGCCTCCTCCAGGAAGACGCGGGTGAGTTTCTCGGGGATCTCCAGCCGCCCGGCGGCGCCTTCGGCTCCCATCAGGTCGATGGCAAATTTGAGGGCTTTTCTGGCTTTCTCAAATTGGCCCGCCTCCGCGCGGATGCGTCCCAGCAGGATGGCCGCTTCGGGGGTGGCGGTGTGGGGCTGGTTGTCCTTCAGGACCTCCTCCAGGAGCCGGGTGACTCGCTCAAAACCGGGCCGGTCGGCATCGTCCCAAGCCTCCTCCAGGCGGAGCGCCTCCGCGATCTTGAGTCGCTGGCGCAGGGAGTTACGGGTGGAGGATCGGCCGAGTTTCGACCATATTTGCCCGGCTTTCTGGCGCGAGCGCCGGTCGCCTCTGCCCCACAGGCAGCGCGCCTGGATGTGGGCGGCCTGGAGGGCGGCCCAGCGCAGTTCGCGCCGCGAGGTCAGTTTGGCGAGACTGCCGGCGAACCTGTAGCTCTGTTTGAGGCGGCCCGCATAAAAAGCCGACCACGCTTCCCCGAGCCGCTCGCCGGCCTGCTGATCCGGGGACTTAGCTTCCGAAGCCGGTTTAGTTTTTCTCGCGGCAGAGGCGGCGGGTGGAGCAAAGGTGGGTGGGAGCAGAAGCAGGATGGCGACAGAAACAAATACGCGCCACCTGAGCGGCAGATGAACTAATCCCCATAACCCTGTCGTCATCAACTTTCCCCGCTTAATTTGTTGCAAAAGTCCCTTAACTTTATGAATTTCCCGGTGCTTCCCCTGTCCAACGCCGCGCATTATAGCATTTTCCGACTATGCGTCAAATGAAACGGAAAAAACACAAGGGACGTTCTGGGTTGATGCTGGGCCGGCGGGGAAACCGCAGAATCTGTTCCGGTATCTGGGTCGCGTTCTGAACTCCAGCCCCGCAAGAGCGGTTCTGAAGTCCAGTCCGTTTGCAGCAAACGGAGACTCGAGTTCAGCAGAGCCCGCCATCGGCGAGCGAAACTGGACTTGAGGCGGACAGTTGACCACACACGTCACGATGCAGGGAGATTCGACCGCATTGGACCGCGTTCTGAACTCCAGCCTCTGGCTGAAGTCCAGTCCGCTCACATGGCTCCGCGCATCACCCGCCTACAAGTCCTTCGCACGTGCTCCGGGAGATGTTCCGGCCGGCCGGCGGGAAGGATGGCAGCATCGATGCCTTTGTGCGTGCACAGTTGGACGGGAACAAAAAACCCCGGTCCCACAAAGGGAACCGGGGGCGTTGTGCTTCACTCGTTCTCTTGCGCGGGATTCACGCATGCATCGAGTCAATCTTCCTCATCGAAAGCGGCATCGAAAGCGACGTCGCTCGGGGCGAAATCGACGGATTTGACGAAACCGCAGGCTTCCGAAGCGCCGTGCTCGCGGTCCATTCCGCTGTCTTCCCACTCAACACTGAGGGGACCGTCGTATCCGATGCGGTTGAGAGCCCGGACGATTTCTTCGAA
This sequence comes from Candidatus Brocadiia bacterium, assembly GCA_046538485.1. Taxonomy (GTDB): domain Bacteria; phylum Planctomycetota; class Brocadiia; order SM23-32; family SM23-32; genus JBKHIT01. Next base: position 4,056 of record JBKHIT010000008.1, read on the forward strand.
ATTGACGTCACCGCGCCCAAGACTGCGGAAATCCCAGCCTCGTCCCGGCTCGCCAAAATTCAGATGGGATGAAAGGATTCCCGTCGTGCCATCGAGCGTGACGGCGCAGTCTTTCATGTGGACGTGGTAGATGCGCTCGGGGAACGTCTCGATAAACTTAACCGGATCCATCCCCTGCCATTCCAGATGGCTCGGATCGAAGTTGAAACCGAACTCTTCCCGTCCGTCGAGGGCCTCGAGAGCCCGTTCGGCCGTCACGATATCGAAAGCGATCTCGGTCGGATGGACTTCAAGGGCGAATTTCACGCCGCATTCGCCGAAGACGTCGAGGATGGGATTCCACTTCTCAGCGAGCAAGTCGAATCCCTCTTCGATCGAAGCGGGATCGACCGGGGGGAATGAATAGAGCAGATGCCAGATGGAACTGCCGGTGAAACCGTTGACGACATCGATGCCCATATTTTTGGCAGCACGAGCGGTGTTTTTCATCGTTTCAATGGCCCACTCGTGTATGGCATCTGGATCGTCGGCGATGTCACCCGGCACAAATTCATTGTGCCGTTTGTCGATATTATCAAGAACACATTGTCCGGCAAGATGGTGGCTGATAGACCAGCATTTCAGCCCATATTTCTCCAGCAGACTTTTTTTATCATCGCAGTATTCGGGATTCTTTGCGCCTTCGGTGGGGTCAAAATGGTCGCCCCAGCAGGCAAGTTCCAGGCCATCGTAGCCCCATTCGCTCGCTTTCTTCGCCAGATCTTCCAGTGGCAGGTCGGCCCACTGGCCAGTGAAAAGCGTCACAGGTCTCGCCATGACAGACTCCTTCCGTAAAATTCAACAGTAACGGGTCAGGGGCGCCCACGGGAAAATCGCCGACGCCCTTTCCAAACCGGTAAACAATCGATTTCTCAAACGTCGGAAACGTCGACCCAATTTTTCTCTTTGGACGACTGCACGACGGCCTCAAGGACCGCCTGGCACTTCACACCGTCTTCGAAACTCGGGCTGGGATCGCGGTCTTCGGCGATTGCATCCATCATCTCTTTCATCTCGTTGACGAAACATTCGCCGTAACCGATGATGTGACCGTCGGGCCACCAGTTTTCGAATCCCGGAGTTTCTTCGTTGGTCGCCAGGACTTTCCGGAAGCCCTGTTCCACGCCTTCGCCGGCTTTCCAGACATCGAGGTAGTTCATATCCTCGAAATTCCAGGCGATGCTGGCCTTTGAGCCGTTGATCTCGAACGTGTGGTAATTCTTCCGTCCGCCGGCGAACCTTGTCGCTTCAAAGGTGCCAAGCGCACCGTTTTTGAACCGGGCGCACCAGATCGATGCATCGTCGACGGTGACCTCGCCCTTTTTGTCGCTCGCCTGTCGATCGGACAGTTTCGTGCCGGCCCCGGCTTCTTCGATCGGACGTTCTTCGATGAACGTTTCGAGCGTGCCGCTCACCGACTCGATATCACCGAGCAGGTAGCGCGCCATATCGGTGATATGCGCGCCGAGGTCACCGAGGGCGCCGCTGCCGGCGAGTTCTTCTTTGAGCCGCCAGACCAGCGGGAACTCAGGGTCCATGATCCAGTCCTGCAGATATGTAGCTCTGACGTGGTAGATCTCTCCCAGTTCGCCGGATTCGATCATTTGTTTCGCGAGTTGAACGGCCGGAGCCTGACGATAGGTGAAGCCGCAAAGCGCTTTCACACCGGCATCATTCACCGCATCGAGCATTTTTTGCGCACCTTCAAGGTCATTCGCCAGCGGTTTTTCACAGAGTATATCTTTCCCGGCTTCAGCGGCGGCCACAGCATTTTCAACATGCGCGAAATTGGGGCTCGCAATATCGACCATATCGATATCGTCCCGCTGGATCATTTCTTCCCATTCAGTTGAATATTCTTGCCAGCCCAACTGCTCTGCGGTGGATTTAACAACTTCTTCCTCTTCGGTCCCGGCGATGCACTTCATAACCGGTTTGCATTCGGGATCCCAAACAGCCGGGCAGTTGCGGTAACCGAAGCTGTGGGCGACGCCCATGAAGCCGCATCCAATCAAACCGACATTAATTTCTTTCTTCGCCATCTGTTCAACTCCTCCCTCACTATCAGTAGGCTCGAACAAGTCACGTGATCAAATCCATTCCTTACTTACGGCACGACAGTGCTACCGGAGAACGCTCCTTTGCGTGGCCCGACGCCCCGTCGGTAACACGTGGCTTTTTTAGGGCAACCCGACCAAAAAGTCAAGCGGAAAACAAGCTTCACCCCACACCTTAAAAGTTATCGTCAAGATAACCTTTATTGCGGCAGACTTCCACAAAACGCCGGTATTTCTCTTCGTATGCTTTCACCAGTTGATCCCGCGGAGAAACTTCCCGTTCAAAATGGACCATATTGCTGGCTGCATCTGCAATAGAACCTGAAGAGCCTGCAGCGGCCACAATCGCCGCCCCCATCGCCCCGCCGGTCACCCGAGGGCGTCTTACCACGCGGTTCAGCATATCGGCCCTGATCTGCAACCAGGCATCATTTTTGGCTCCTCCGCCCGCACTGTAAACCACATCCCCAACGTCCCCGCCCAATTCCTCGAACAATTCAACTGACATTCTTTCTACGCACGCCACGCCTTCCAGATACGAGGTAAACAATTCCAGCCGGCTATCGGGGTCCCCGACCATAAAACTTTCCGCTTCGGCGCACGCAAACGGGAACCGTTCCCCTCGCCCGACCAGGGGGTAACACAACACATTGGTCGGGCTCGATTCAAGAGCGACCTCTGTGAATTGTTCGCGTTCCGTTTCCTTGAATTCTCGCTCTATGCACTCGGCACCGGTATTGCTCGCCCCGCCGGGCCACCACCACCCTTCCGGATGTCGGTGGCAGTAAAAGCGTCCGTCAGGATCGACGAGCAGTTGCCGGGAAACTGCCTTCACCACCAGCGTTGTGCCGATAGTCGTGTTAAAATCCCCCGGCGACATAGCCCCGCTCGACATCTGCGAAGCGCATCCATCGGTTAATCCCGCCACCACCTCAGCACCACCTGTCAGGCCCAGCTCGCGAGCATGCTCGTCTTTGATCTTGCCGACAAATGTCCCCGTCGTCTGGACGCGAGGGAACTTCTCCGCGGGCAATTGAAGTCCGGGGAAAAGGTATTTCGGCCAGCGTCCGTCGACCACATCATAACCATATTTCAAAGCATTCGTCTGATCGGTACGCCCCCATTCGCCCGTCAACCAGCCGATAATAAAATCAGTTGGCGAGACGAAAAAAGCTGCACGATCAAAAATTTCCGGTTCATTGTCCCGAATCCACAGGATTTTTGGCAGGGCGTAGGAACTCTTGATGCGATAACCCAGTTTACGTGCCACGGTCTTGCCCGCCTCCGCAGCCGCCACAGCCTGTTGCTCTGACCGACGGTCGCTATACATAATTGCGGGGCGGAGCGCATTTCCGGTTTCATCAACGACGCATAATGTGCCACTTGTACTCGTTACCCCAAAGCCCAGCGGCTCATCAATCCGGCCCCCGAATACTTCGACAGCTTTTTTGGTTGCTCGACTGACCGCCTCTTTCCAATCCGCCGGTTTCTGTTCAAACCACCCTTCCGGCAAACCGCTCAACCGCAAATTTCGAAACGAGGATTCCCCGCGTGCCTCAATCTCACCAACACGGTTCACAAAAATGACACGCGCGCCCTGAGTCCCCACATCAATTCCGCAAAACAACATTATAATCACCAATTATTAACTGAAAACTATGGTGTTTCAGGCGCAGAAATCCGTCGGTATACCAGCGGTCGGGTAGAAAGAACATGAATGAGATTCTCGGGCGCCGCCTCCGGCCCGACGATGACGATTTTTAATCCGGTCTTATCCACCCAGGAACGACAGCTTCCGTCCGGCGTCGCCGAAGCCAGTTTTCTGACCTCCTCCGGAAATTCTTCGCCAGAAGCTTCCTTTTTGTCGATCCATAGGACATTCAGTTCGGAGCGTTCCAGAAGCGGATATCTTTCTATTACTGGCAATGAAGCTCCAACCAGTTTCTCCAAATGCAACTTTAAGGCTCTGAGGCCTTCCGGAATTTCTTGACCGTTAACATTCCAGAAGGCACATTTGCCTTCCCCCTCGGCCAGTACAATTCGCGATTTCCAGTAAACTGTATTATGGTTAAGAACCTTCTCAGGCAACGCCCGCGCCTTTATCAGCAATCTGAGCGCTTCTCCTTTTAATTTCCGGAAAGCCGCTATGCTGTTGGTTCGTTCCGAACCGTTGATAGTCCCCAGGGAAATCTGGCCGAAGGGTATCTTTTTCCGCTGAACCCGTATTCGACTGCTGTTGTCGCCTCCGAACAATCGTTCTAAACCTCCAAAGACTTCGGCCCTGCTTGTATTTTCCGTTCTGCTCTCACTCGAGCCGGCAAGCAAACGCACCTTAGCATCTCTCGCCGTTGCAAAAACCGCCGCTTCTTCCCGGGCATCGCGCAGGACATGCCAGAGAAGTTCCTGGGTTTCCATCCCCACGACGGGACGATTTTGCACAACAACAGCCCCTGCCATGCCTTCCCAAACTGCTCCCACGAACCGCCTCCGAAGCTCCAGCGCAGCTCGTTCCCAGCTTTGCTCCCTGGGATCACAAAAAGTCCAGAGGCTATCCTCTTTATGCAATTTTCCATCTTCTATCAGCTCATCGACACGTTCTTTTTGAGCCCCCCCGCCAACGAGCCAGTGCATCGGCGTGCTTTGTTCCCGAACAAAATCATTTCCCAGCCGCTGAAATCGCCGCAGACAGATAGCGGGGCGAAAACCAATTCCTTTCAAGCTATCTATTTTGCCGCTCAAATTGGGTCCCAGCCACAAAATCCACGAAGGTTGGCCCGCCGCCAGCATTCCGCCAGGAATGGGACCTCTAACGCCAACTTTCTCGGCCGTAGCGAGGCTTCCACCGGGGCAAAAAATACCGCTCAGGTCCAGTCCGCTTCGCTCCGATTTTTGAAGAATTCCGTCTAAGTTCTGCGCCGCAGAAACTGCGTTTACTCGCCAGCTTGCAGCACCCACACTATAATCCGACAGACGTTCAAATACGGATTGTCGCGGCACGGTTTCCTGATCGGAACCATCCATATACCAGAAAGCAAATCCATCTTTGCGAGATATTGTGACGGGGAATACCCGGACGGCAAGCGGGATTTGAAGAGCTTTTTCGGCAGCTTCCAAAAACACCTTACCGCTATAACTTCCCGGCTCGAGCCGAGAGGCGTCAACAGTGAGCGCAAACCACAACTCCGCCCCTGTCTTCAGTGGTTGTTTTTCCCATGGGATCAAGCGCGCGACTCCAGAAACCGGGATTTCTACCTTCCACAGAAAAGCCGAGGCGGGATGAAGGGACCTGGCAGATTCTCCCGTGCTGCTTGCAAGACTCGCGCGGAATGTTTCCAGATCCTGAAGCGCCGAAATTCGGAAGAAAACAGTTTCTTTTTCCCTTCGGAAGAGAGGAATTTCGACCGGAATATCGCTGCCCGAATACTCACGCGTACCCAAACGCCGCACCAGAAACCCTCTTTTATTGTCGTCTTCATTCGCTATCTCACTGATTTTTTTAACAGGCGCAGCCGGCGGATCAATCTTTTGTTCCTTCGCCAGCGGCAACTGCATTTTTCTGCCCCGGGGCGGAGAACCATCTTGTCCCGTCTGCACAAAAAACTCACCCGTTTTCTTTCCCTCGACATACACCTCGTGCTGCAACCAGACCGGCTTTTTCTCGCCAGCGCGAACCCAAACGGATTTTGTTACAGGATGATAGGGCTCGAGACGTTCGAAAAGGAGCGTATCGCACGGGTCGAGTTCCGTCCCCTCTTTTCCATATGTGCGCGTGACTACTGAAACGTCTTTAAGAGGGGTACTGACAGCCATCAAACGGAGCGTTACACGTTTTTTGCCCTCCCGATTTTCCGCAATTGTGTCAGCCGCAAAATTCCGATCCAGTCCGCTTACGGCCGAAAACCTCTGCAGGGGGACTACAAGCAATTTGGACGTCAAGCGGGTTCGAGGAGGTATTTTCTGATAAGCCCACCGCAATTGAATTGTCCCTGACGCGTTGCTTTCAGCCCAGGCCTTCTGGCCGGCACCGTCCAAAAACACAAATCCCAGCCCCCTCCGTGTCACTGTATCTGTAACACTCAACCAATACAAAGGGCCAGCAACCGGCGACAGAGGATGTAATTCTCTCAGAACCGAAGCGGCCGTCACAGCGCCCGGGCCATGGGCCCCTTCGAAACAAAAATATCCCGAACGCATCTGCTGGCCCTCGCCCGGAAGTATCGTCGCACTCAACCCGGGCGCGTCCGGCCCACCCAAGATGTGCGAAGAACTGTTTTCGAAAACCAAACTCAGCTCGAAAACAGGGACCTCTCTGCGGAAACGGTACCGCTTGCGTATCGTCAGGGGGCCTGCCTGGCGTTTAAACTCCAAAAAAACTTCATCCGGTGTCGCATTTCCAGTAGACACCTCATAAGCAAAATCAGCGGTATGCGACTCCTGAAACAGCCCCCTCAGATTACCGCGATCCCATCCGGTCAGCTCCGTTTTCCCACCGCGCCCGTATTGAAGGGAACTGATACACGCCCCTGCATCCGGCCTAATTGTAAGCTTGTAAAACCGATTTTCGACAACAAATACCTTGTGCCCCTCAATCGTTTTACGTTCAAGTTCCAGAGATCCTGCGCCTACAACACGCGGGACACAGAACTGGTACAGAATTACAAAACATACAAAGAGGCCGTCCCAATATTCAAAGTTTCTGCGCATTGATGGCACGATAATGACAGGATTGATATGAACCAATAACCCATACCATAATACACAGCAAGGGCAATGCCTACAAGCGATCTCTGACGGAAACGTCCGCCACTATGATTGCGCTCATTCGCCCGCTACGCGTGGAATTTTTTCAGGGGACAATATCCGCAACGCAGGAGGGCGAAATCATGCCGCTTCCCGGAGCTATTCGCCCTCATCTTCCGGTGACGAATAGTCTGATTTCGCTTGCTCCCCGAATTCCCTGCTGGGGTCTGGCAAAATTGACGCCGGGTTCATACCATCAGCCCTCCGCCTTTCACGAATCTTTTCAACTTCGTTCCGGGGCAAAATCTTCAGCACACTGGCCGTCTTGACCCGGACCACCAGCCGCGCGGTTTGTTCCACGCGCTCCAGTTTTCTATACGCTCCAAGAAGCGTTTTATCGACTGTCACGCACCCATGGCGATCCATTACGACAGCATCGTGATCCGAAATCCATCCGCGAATTGCCTGGGCAGATTCTTCAGACGATGGTATAGCATAATCGGCGGTAGGTATTGACCCAATATGATAGAGAACTTCGGGGAGAACGGGACGGGCGAGCGAAAATCCCGCCGCACTTGCCGCAAGTACCCAGGGCGGATGCGCATGCACCACGGCCCCAATATCCGGCCGCAAACCGTAAGTGACAAGATGCAGACGCCACTCGGCCGTGGGCTCCCCCTCGCCTTCTCGTACGTTTCCGTCCCCATCCGTAGCAACAACATCTTCGGGCTCGATTTCTCCCAGACAGCAACCCGTGGGCGTAAAAAGATATCCTTGATTGGTCAACCGCGTGCTGATATTGCCATCGGTCGAAACCACATATTCCCTTTCATACATGCGGCGTCCGATTTCGCAGATAAATTGCCGTAAATCTTCCTCATTCATCTGGTTCTCGTTCATCTCAGGCATGTTCTCCTAAGTTAAGATCTTCGATAAATTTTTCGATCAGCTCATGCACCTGCCCGGCTTCGCTTGCATCGCAGGACTCCGAGGCCATTCGTTCGCACTCCCCGGTATCAAGTTGCCCGATTGTGTAGCGCACGTATGGCGCGGTTTGAATGTTCACGCTCAATTTTCTGTATCCTAATCCAATCAGAAGCGGGATATAAGACAGGTCGCTCGCCGTAACCCCGCAGACACTGATGTCCATTCCGAATTCCTGGCCGGTACGAGAGATCTGGTCAAGTAACCTCACCACCGCAGGATGGCAGGGGTCATAAGCATCAACCATACGTTCGGAGTTGCGATCAGCAGCCAGGACGTATTGTACAAGATCGTTCGTTCCAACCGTCGCGAAATCCGACAACTCAAGCATTTCAGGCAGGACATGGACGCAGGAGGGCACCTCGATCATGATCCCCTGGGGAATTTCTTCGGCGGTCTCATAACCGGCCTCGCGGACATCGCTCCAAGCTTCTTCAAACGCTTCCCTGGCTTCCTGCAAATCCTCGACGCTCGCCACCATGGGGTAAAGGACCTTCACAAACCCATTTGCGCTGGCTCGAATCATAGCCCTGAGTTGGGGAAGCAGCAATTCCTGTTTTCTCTCAAGAATAAGGCGCAGACCTCTCAATCCGATGAAAGGATTCTCCTCATGCGCCAGCGGGATAGAAGGGGGAAATTTATCCCCGCCGATATCCAGCACCCGCAATATAACACCTTCATCAGCGAAGGCCTCGGCCGCCCGCGAATACCCCTGAGCCAACTCGTCTTCATCGGGCAAATTTGAACGGCTTAAATATTGGAACTCCGTTCGATAAAGTCCTATTCCTTCCAGGTTGTATTTCACAGCATTCTCAATATCCCCGGGGCGGCCCACATTGCCCCGAACCTGAATCCGAACCCCGTCCTTCGTAAACGGCTCGGCTTCCGTTTCCTCAATTATTTCTCGGCGAGTCGACTGAAACTGACGGGCCCGGCTTTCAAAACGTTTCTTAACTTCAGGTTCGGGCTCTGCTATAACAAATCCCTCCATCCCATCGACCACGACTGGCATACCATTGACAAGCTCGTCAGTAATGTTCAGCAAGCCTGTCACCGCGGGGATTCCGAGTGACCGCGCGAGAATCGCAGCGTGTGACGTATACCCGCCTTTTTCTGTCGCAAAAGCGAGAATCTTCTCGCGGTCCATGTGAACAGTAAGCGAAGGGACAAGATGGGTTGATACGACCACCGAAGGCTCGTCCAGTTTGGAAACTAATTCACCGTCGACAAAGAGCAATTTTGCAAGAATACGCTGTCCCACATCTCGTATATCCGCGCCCCGGTCGTGGAGATATTCGTCTTCGAGGGATTCCATTATGTCCTCGAAACGCCTCACCACTTCAGACAGGGCCGATTCGGCGTTCATCTGTTCCTGAGAAATGCGTTTTTCCGTCTCAGCCAGCAAAGTCGGATCTTCTGCCATCATTACCTGCGACCGAATAAGTTCCGCCTCACGGGAACTCACATTTTCTTCGACACGTTCGGCCATCTGTTGAAGCTCTTGCTTCGCTCTGGAACAAGCATCCCGGAACCGCTCAATTTCGCGCTGGACATGTTCCTGTTCGATCTCATGGCTTGGCACTTTCACCGGAAAATGCGTCGCGTCCACGACGCGGGCTTTGCCTACAGCAAATCCGCGGGCAACCGATGTTCCCTTGAATTTCCGGTTTCCGTGGTTTATGCCCATTTGATATTATTCTTCCAAATGCTCGAGCTTATCCCGAAGCGCAGACGCGTGCCAGCTTTCGTTCATCGCAAATTGTTCAAACATTTCCTTGATCCGTTCGTCGATCACTGCTTCTGTATACTGCCGATACAAACGGATGGCTTCCTCTTCATGTTCGAGCGCATCTTTCAACATCTCTTTATCGGTCATGATACCTCCCTAAAAATGCTCCTCCAAAACATTATCAAAACATTATTATCCGGGCGCACCCGGGAATAGTGCAACCGAACCGAACCAAAAAGCACCGGGCTTTCCACAAACTGGTTGTAATCCGAACGACAACAACGGTTATTTCTCGCCGGGTGTGAAGCGCGATTGCCGCTTTAGAGGACCATTTTTAGAAACCGGCAATTTGCGATCCCTTCCAGATTTTGCAATCCGCCTTGAAGGCAAATTGCGCCTCTTCGTTAGCTTTTGCTGGCTGCCGTACTTCTCCGCCCTAAAAAGCCAGCGCTCTCATTTTTGAAAATCACTGGAGCGGATCCCTATACTTACCGGTGCTCATTGGTCGGACAAACCCCCTAAAGGGAGAAAATCATTATGGCGCGGCCCACTTTTGCCAGAATTGATCTCGACGCCATCATGCAAAACGTCAGGGCCGTGAAAAACATACCGGGGGTAAAGAAAATCTGCGCGGCCGTCAAAGCCGATGCATACGGGCATGGCGCTCCTGCGGTTGCAAAAGTTATGAGCGCTGCCGGAGTCGATATCTTTGCGGTCGCGATGACGGAAGAAGCCGTTGAGCTCCGTCAGGCGGGCATAACCGAACCCATAATCCTGTTAACCACCGTGCCCGAAGATGATATCGAAACGATTCTCCGGTGGGGAATCACATCCTGTATCACAGACGAAAAGTTCGCCCGCCGTCTCTCTCAAGTGGCCAAACAAAAAGGGTTCCAGGCCACTGCACACATTAACATTGATACCGGCATGCATCGCGTGGGGATTCCTCACGATGAGGCCACCGACACCATCTTGAGAATCGCCCAGCTGCCTGCCCTTGGCATCACTGGAATTTTCACGCATTTTGCCTGCTCCGAAGATAGAGTGATTTCCCGGGAACAGCTCAGACTTTTCAACGGGATCATAGCCAACCTCAAAAGCAGTGGATATACCCCCCCTCTTCTCCACGTTGCGAACAGCACCGCAACCTTGACCATGCCCGAAGCGTACATGGACTGCGTACGGCCCGGACTGATTCTCTACGGGATGCTCCCACCTGCAATCAATAAGCCGGCTGTGGACCTGAGGCCAGCTATGTCACTGCACACCCGGGTTTCCTTCTGTAAAGACGTGCCGGCCGGAGCCAAACTGGGATACGGCCATACCTATCGCACCTGGCGTCAGTCCACAATAGTCACCCTCCCTCTCGGCTATCACGATGGCTACGTGCGTCAATACTCCAATAAAGGGCTCGTCTTAATACGCGGCCGAAGGGCGCCTGTGGTCGGCCGGGTTTGCATGGATCAGACACTGGCAGACGCCACAGATATACCGGGCGCGGAAAGCGGCGACGACGTGGTCATCTACGGCGAACAGAAAGGACGTCGCATTCGTATTGAGGAGATGGCCGCCGATCTGGGGCGTATCCCCTACGAACTTACATGTTCGGTGGGTGGAAGGGTTCGTCGCAAGTATGTACTCGAAGGGGAGATCATAGGCGAAACCCCCATGAGATCTTTCGTTCCCCGCAATATCGTAGAACGTATCCAACCTGGCGCTACCTACCAAAAGACCTCCCAACGGCGGGAAGTCGCTTGATATAGGTAGTTGTCTGGAGCGCTTCTGGACCTGAAATCCCAAACCCCATTCCAGCCGAACTTATGGGCTTAGAGCTATCCCCCCGCCCTGATTTAGTCCCTCCAGTATATGCCTGTGAAACCCAAATAACCCTTTCATTCGACATTTGTGCCGGGTTATTCAGACCGCTTGCAGCTTACTTCTGGTAGACACAGGAGGTTCGAAAACTATTTTTGCGGTTCGGTGCCTTAAATCTTACAACGGATTGGCACGGAACAAACAGTTGATAAACTTCTCAAAAGAGCATAATATGACATGGATTATTCTTCCGTGCTTCTGTTTGCCAGCTCAGGCTGGACCCTGTCGCCCGCCACCGTTGCCAGCCGTTTGGGGTGGACGGTTCACGCACCGACGAAAAGTGTACCGGAGCAAGTTTAGCATAAGTTCTCAGACAGGAATGTGACCGTATGCCGAGTATCGACGTCAAGCGCAAAAGAATTGGCGCCAAAATTGTATATTATGGACCCGGTTTATCCGGCAAAACGGCTAATCTTAATTACCTTCACGACCATCTTAAGACCGAATACCGTGGTCGGCTCGTATCTTTGTCCGTCAAAGGTGGAGAAGGCCAGCAGATTGACCTCCTTCCTGTAAAATTCGGCAGCATTCGAGGATTCGATGTAACGTATAACCTCTGTACCGTTCCGGGACAGGCATTTTTCAACCAAACCCGGAAATTGGTGCTAAAGGGAACAGACGGTGTTGTTTTTGTCGCCGACTCCCGACAGACACGCATGGCAGCAAATGTCGATTCTCTCCAAAATCTCCAGGAGAATCTCGAAGCGCATGATATTCGGCTCGAACATGTGCCCCATGTCATGCAGTATAACCAGCGGGACCGGGACAATACTTTGCCCGTAGCCGAACTCAGGGCAAAATTGAATATACACGGCGTTCTTGAGTTTGAGGCAAGTACCGAAACCGGCGAGGGTGTTATGGAAACACTCAAGGCAGTTGTTCAAATTGTGCGGGAAGATATCGAGGATCGCCTGTAGAGACAGCGACTTTGGCCGGTATTTTCCTTCCCGTAAAAAATTTTTACCATGGTTAAAATGGACCTCAGCCACAGTGAATTATGCGTGCTCAGTCTGGCAGTCACACAGGGGATAGGGCCGGTAACCATCCACCGACTTATCGATGCTGCGCAGCAATCGGGGTTCCCGCTTAGGAAACTCCTTGCCCGCACTCCTGATGAATTAGCTCGATATGCCGGGCTCACACCTGGTTTAGCAGCACGTATAGCCAATATCGAAAGCCCTGTTTCCAAGGGGAAGCGGATCTTACAGGAGCTCACACGCAACGGAGTGCGCATTGTTTTTGAATCGAACCCGGAGCATCCTCCGGCCATGCGAGAAGCGCTGGGACATTCCAACCCGTCTGTCCTGTTTATTAAAGGATGTGCCAACCCCTCTGAGAAACCGGCCATCGGCGTGGTGGGATCCCGTGCTCCTTCCCCCGAAGCCGCCGAATCGGCCCGGCAATTCGCTCAGGCGCAATCGCATTTCGGCAGGATTATCGTCAGCGGAGGAGCAAGGGGCATCGATTCGGCCGCACATCGAGGCGCCCTCTCCACCGGAGGGTCGACAGCTATTATTCCCCCGACCGGCGTTATGAATTTCAAATGGCGTCATATCTCCGCCCACACACTCGCAAATGGGTCGTGGTGTCTGCTGGGGCAATTCCCTCCCCACGACCCATGGCGATCACGCAACGCACTGCAGCGCAACCGTAGCATTGTGGCGATGAGTCGGGCTATCCTCGGGTTCGAACCACGAGACCACGGCGGAACGTGGCATAGCTGCATAACGACACTCAAAATGCGAAAGCCCCTTTTTGTCGTCGGCTACCGCCAGAATCCCGAGCATCGGCGGGGGCTGAAACGGCTCGTTCGTCTTGGAGCTGTCGCGCTCGACCGCGAGACCATGCCGACGCCTGCGGAGTTTGAACAAATGGTACAAAAATATGAGCCTCCACCTCTCGCCGAACAGCTTTCGCTTTTCCCCGAACTGATGGGATAGAGTTTCCTCGATTTGACGCGGCGTAATCGCCGAAGTAATGTCTATTATCTACCCTGCTTGGTATTGAGTGTAAAAGAACTTTTCTTAATCTTGTCTGTGAACTGAGGTTATGCTGTTATGACTTCACTGCTTGTAGTGGGCTCAGTAGCCCTTGATACGCTGGAAACTCCGTTTGGGATCGCGGAATCGGTTCTGGGCGGTTCGGCCGTATACTTCTCTCTGGCTTCACGATTGTTCGCCCCCGTGGGACTCGTCAGTGTCGTGGGTGAAGATTTTCCTCGGGAACACCGTACCCTGCTGGAAAAACAGGGCATCGGGCTTGACGGTCTCGTTGTCAAACCCGGCGAAACTTTCCGATGGAACGGGGCTTACGAGGGAGCAATGAACCAAGCCGAGACCCGCGAAGTTCAACTCAATGTATTCGGCGATTTCCGACCTGACGTGCCGGCCCAATATCGCGACACAGAATTCGTATTTCTGGCCAATTCTTCCCCGCATACTCAAACCCACGTCTGCCGGCAGTTTCCAGAAGCAGAATTCATTCTCGCCGATACGATGAACCTGTGGATCGAGACCGAGAGGGAAGCGTTACTGGAACTTTTCGGTTTAATTGACGGTCTCATTCTGAACGACGAAGAAGCACGACAGCTAACAGAAAAACATAATCTTATAGCTGCGGGGCGGTGGGTTCTCGATCAGGGGCCGGCATTCTGCATAATTAAAAAAGCAGAACATGGTGCGATGTTGATCGGTCGCGATGATTTATTTGTTCTGCCCGGATTCCCCACCATGGAAGTCCGTGACCCAACTGGGGCCGGCGATTCTTTTGCCGGCGGGTTCATGGGTTACGCTGCCCATCGGCAGGACTTTACCTACAGGGTTTTGCGGGCGGCACTGGCGTACGGCACTATTGTAGCTTCATTCACCATTGAGGATTTTGGCACACAGCGCCTTTGTGAAATTGGGGCGGAGGACCTTCAAGAACGCTACAAAAACTACCTGCGGATGTGCCATTTGCCGGACGCGCCTGGAACTCAGCAATTTTGATCTGAGCAAATCCCCGTTTATTGGCTGCTTTCCGTCAGGTCATTAAGCATTTTCTGGCAGCTGGATTGCCGCCGGGCTGCGGTATTTTCGTGCATTATGTTTTTAGAAACGGCCTGGTGCAGAAGTTTCGTGTAGAAATCCAGTTGTTCCCGGGCTTCTTCCGCATCGCCGTGTTCAACAGCTCGTTCAAATTTCTTGCGTTCGGTACCTAATCGGCTTTTGATCGATTTGTTGTGTTGGCGTCGTTTTTTGTTTTGGCGCAACGCCTTCTCTGCGGATGGTCGTTGAGGCAATGTAATCTCCCTGAATTCAATGTTTCGAAGAAAGTGTTACTATCATTCGGAAAGGGCTTCGACTTTTTCAGCAACGTCACGGAAGTTAATATCGTTTGAATAGATTTCTTTGTACTTTTTGAGCGCTTTTTCAGTGTCTCCCATTTTTTCGAGGGCCATAGCGAGCAAGTATCGCAGGTTCATGCCTTTTTCATCCTTGGCGGGATGCCGGTCCACCGCTCTCTCAAACTGTTCGGCGGCAAGGTCATACTGCCCTTTTTCCATAAAACAGCGCCCGAGCATTGTAGCCCCCTCCAATTCCAAGCGGGGGTCTTTGGCAGCCTGTTGGAATTCAGACATTGCATTTTTAATGTCGCCAGACTGGAAAAGAGCATGTCCGTAGTTCAGGCGCAGCTCGCGGTCCGTGGGGTGTTGTTCAACGCGCCATTGGTATTCCTGTCTGGTAAGATCCTTACATTTTTCCTCAAGCTTTTTCTTGCGTTCTTCCAGTTCTTCGTTCTCGGGCTTCTCTTTGAGTTGAGCCTCAGCATCTTTGAGAGCCCGGGCACAGATCTCCATTCTTATATTTCCAAGCGTTTCCCGGATCTCAAAATTCTTCGGCATTCGGTTATTCGCTTCTCGCAGGAACTGCAAAGCAGTCTCCATATCTCCCTCTTCGGCATGCATTTTCGCGAGGCGAACAATCTTATTTACATTTTCAGGATCTTGTTTAATCTCTTGCGCGAGTTCCTCCATTGCTTTTTGCTTCTTTTCACTCGCGGTTTCAAAATCTTCGTCTTTTGCGGAACTCTGAGCAAATTCTTCGTCCCGTATCATCTCGCGGAAACTCTCAGCGTCTTCCATATGCGTATCCTGCATGTGGGCTTGCGCTTGCATGTTTTTGACGCGGGATTCAAGGCGCCGGTCTTCGGGTGAGAGGTCGGATAACCTTCTGAGATATTTAAGGGCTTCCCCAATCCTTCCGTCTTCCTCGAGCGCATTACCCAGCGTGCGCAGGGCGCCTTTATGTTCGGGATTCACCGCAAGAACATCTTTGAGTATCGAAATCGACGCTTCATCCAAACCGCATTTTCTGGCGGCCTTTCCCGCCATAAGAAGCGCATGACTGCTATCAGGATTATATTCAAGGTAATCTTCCCATTTTTCCAGCTTTTTGTTGGCGTCACCGAAGCAAAGAGTGGCTCTCAAATACGGCCAAGTGCCCTTAATCATACACAGCAGGGAATATGTTAAACTATCGTTTTCTTCCTTTCGGCGCCGTTCCGTTCCCCGCAAGAGAACCCGAGCCCTGGGGTATTCCGGCTCGATCCTGAGAACCTCACGAAACAGCTCAATAGCATATTCGTAATTGCCCTTATTCGCGGCTTCACACGCTTTCTCGTATAAATCTTCAACAGCCACCAGATATCTCCGCTAAATACAGTGTATAACGTCTCTTGTGTCTAAACTACCGCTCGCATCCACTTCTGTCAAATGACTATGTCCGGTCCAAATCACAAAACCATCCAGACCACCCAAACAAACAGGCTGCTTGCAGTGGTCGCTGCCAGAGTAAATGGTAGGCCTATCTTGACAAAATCCCAAAAACTGGTCCCCTCGCCCATTCGCCGCAACATTCCGTAGGAAACCACATTAGCGGAGGCCCCAACGGGTGTAATATTCCCCCCGAGGCAGCTGCCGATCAACAGGCCAAAGGCCAGAACCATATTATTGGCTTCGAGGCCGCCCAGATGTCCCGTCAAATCCTGCACAAGCGGGAGCATGGCCGCCAGGTACGGGATGTTGTCAATGAATCCGCTCAAGAACATACTGACCGCTACAATCAGAATAAAGGCCGTTAATATCGAGTCCCCCGTCAGAGAACGTACGCCTTCGGCAAGCAGAGGAATTATGTCACTCTGTCCCTCCTTGAGAGCAAATACCATCATGAACACGCCCATCAAAAAGAAACAAGTGCTCCAGTCGAATGAACGCAGGATACGCACAGCATTTTCCCGATTCTGATGCCAGAGCCAGGTAATCCCCAGCGCCCCTGCCGTCAGGCATACGGTTCCGCCAAACCACATGAAATCTGCATCGACAAGGGAACCAAAAGCCAGAGCAACGATCATACCCACCAGAAGTATCGTGGGTACCCAGCTACGGGGTTTCGCGGAAGGTTGTTCGGAAATCGATTGCCGGTATTTTCTGAACATCAGCCACAACACAAAAAATCCCGCAATCGCTCCGAACTGCACCGCCCAGAACACGCCGGCCCGGCCATGCTGAACAAAAAATTCAGCAAAGTTCATTCGATATTCCGCAGCCAAAATCATGCTGGGAGGGTCACCGATAAGGGTAGCAGTTCCCTGAAGATTTGAAGATATCGCAATCCCTATTAAAAAAGGTGCCGGCGAAACATCAAGTTTTTTCGCCAGTTCCATCGCAATGGGCGCGACAATCAACACCGTAGCAACGTTGTCAGCAAACATACTGATAAAACTCGCCATTGCGCAAACTCCGAGTATTGCCCATCCCACATTTGGACTTTTGGCCACCAACCAGTCGGACATAACAGCGGGCACTCGGCTGTAGATGAAAACCTGGGCTATCAGTAATGTTCCCGAGAATATCCCGATAACATTCCAGTTGATCGACGCCCATGCCCACCCATCCTCCTGCCTCATTATGAGGAACAAATCCTGAGGGTTAACAACTGGTTTTTGCCCCCAGAGCAGAGGCAACACACAAAGTGCCCCAATACCAATCCAGAGAGCAACGGCAACGTAACGTTTGCTGAATATAATGAACCCGTAAACGATACAAAAAATAATGGCCGTTAGAATTTGGGGGTCCATAAGCAGAAATTCTCAGCATAAAAATCAGCAAACCAACATACGACACAAGGACTGAGAGTGTAGCAGTAACCTGGCAATCCGTCAACATCAGCTCTCTGCAAAAGGAATCTGCGCTGTAGGTCTCTTCAGTGGCCGGCAGCCGGACATTCCCCGGAAATCCTACCGGACTCTGCCGTCGGACCGGGCGCAAATTCCTTAATTTTCCTTCGGAAAAGGGGAATGGCGGTTTGCGGCCGGAAGTGTGCCGTTCTCTTACACACCTTTCCCGCAGGGAAGCAAGATTTCGGCTACTTTTTGGCGGCGCCGTTGCGATCGGCCTAAGCGGGCCCCTACCAGACTTCTTATTGTTGGCGCCGTCCTGTCCTCCCAGCTGGCCGATTTGCTCTTGTTTTCTCTCACCCGCCCCAGCGCCATCGCAAGCATCACTATCAGCGCCAGGCTGCACCGGGCCCGCATCTTCTTATTCCCGCGGATATAGTGGTTCTCGAATCCAAACGATACGTCCAGCCGCCCGTTCACCCGCTCCATCGAAGTGCGTTTCTTATACAATCGTTCAAATTTCGCGCTTGTGTGCGCCTCCGGCACGGCATCTTCAGCCTCTTTACAGGATCAAAGCCACACATCCAACGCAGCCTATCGTTCCGCCGCAGTTCCCGGCGCAAAGCCGCCCCCGAATCATGTTGAAAGATCACTCCGGCCAGCAGTGAGTTCCACATCGCCCGAATCGGATAGTCATCCCGCCCACGACCCCTTTGTGCTTCCATAATCCGCATCAGGGATTCATCGGGAATTACTTCCAAGACCAGTTTGAAACGCTTCAGATCCCCCAGATTCTCGATATCTTTCCAGCAAAACAATCCTGTTTGTGGTATACTGGTCATTGTGCGCTCTTTCCTTTCTGTGGCAAATGTAACTCGGTTTTCAGAAACATTTTACCACAGTCAGATGGGGCGCACACTTTCATTTTGGGGGCTTGGGTTAAAAATCGGGGCTCCCACAGCAAATCGGTGCCTCAGAACCTCTGAGAGCCCGATTTTTGGGTAAAGAGTTTTTCTGCCCTCCGTTAAACCCCGGCTGCCAAAAGAGTTCCAATCAGCGCAAATGGCTCTCTGCAAAGCTTGCAATAAAAATGCTCAAGGCCACTTTCTTACGCCCTTTTCCTTGGAAATCCTTCCGCTAAATGGTACAATTTGTTTTCCGGCAAGCGGGTGATAAGCATGTTGGCAAAAGGGCAAGACCTGTGAAAGCAACGTTCAACGAGCTTCTCTTCCGCTGACTAACTGGAGGGATTCCGTGAGCGAACCTACACTCATCGATTTGACCACTATTCCCGATACGTTGTTGGAACTGGGAGGGCCATTACTTCTGGCCGTAGCGGGTTTGAGCGTGCTCTTCCTCTATGTTGCCTTCGTCGGCGTCATAATGTGGTTTGCTGCCACCGTCGCCGACGCGGAAAATGCCACTCTCGGCCGGTCAGCCAGCGCTGCCCTTTTTTCAGGTATCCTGGCAACAATCGGTGGGATTCTCGGCCTGATGCTTCCCGGAGGAGGCCGGGAGGCAGGAGTAATATTAGCAATGATCGCAGCCATGATCGGTATCAAAATGATCTTTGCTACCGGGTTAAGAAAGGCCCTCATCATATGGATTCTGAATCTCTGCGCCTCATCAGTGCTCTTTTTTGCGTTCTACGCAGTTTTCGCGGTAGTGCAGCAAATAGCTACCCAAAGCAGCCAAACTGCCGGATAAACCATCTATCCCGGGGCAAACTCACTCCTGTATAATTTGCAGGATTTGTTCCAGCTTCTGCTGAGCAGAATTCTCGCGCCAAATTCCACACAGCCCCTCGATCTCGCCCGGTTCTTTTCCTACAATCGGTGTCAGAGAAATCTGGCCCCGGCATTCATTCGAATTATTGTCCTGGAGCGCGAGCTCTTCGGATTCCACATTTTCACCCGCTTTTAACACCCGCTCCTTAAGCTCTTCCCATTTCTCGCCCATTTCGCCGCTTAAAATATCCGCGAACTTAAACCCATCTTTGCCCTTACCGGTCAGATCTCTTCCTGATTGACTCAAGTATTTAACCATACCCTCCTGATCCAGTTCGAAGGCAATCCCTCCCGCGAACTCTTCCAGCTCCCGGAAAAGGCCTGCGCTGTCGGATGCCCCGGCCATTTTTTTCTCACTCACATCAACGAAAAGTCCTACCACATTCCCCCCGTTTTCTTCTTCACCTGTCGCCAGCATATGGCAGGCATACCATCGGCTATCAATCATCTTTTCGGTCACCATCTCAGCCCCAGATCCCAGCGCGCGCCGGGCCCAATCCTGCCAATCGCGGTAGAAATCTTCCGGCATCACATCTTCAGCGGTTTGGCCAACAAGATCCTCATCCGGGACGCCGACAAGCTCACCAAATGCCTTATTGGCGTATAACAGTTCCCCTTCCCCATCCGTCGAAACCAGGGGAGTTTCAATCTCCTGTAAACCCGTAGCGAGTACTGACTCACCGGCTCCGGCTCGGCCTTCTCCTTCCTGTGCCAGATCTCCTGCATCCAGGTCCGTCAACAAATGGAGATATTCGCTTCCCTCTTCTTCTTTAACAGGAAAGGTCTGGACGAGGTAACGTTTCTCCAGCTCCGTGGAGTAACTCAGCCGCGTAGCCGGTTCTCCGGTGCTGAAAGCTTCTTGCAGCGGGAAAAAAGGTTCCTCACCATCTTCTCCACCGAACAAATCCTCGCACGATTCGTCGACTAGCCGATCTCGGGTTACCCTCAATTCATCGGCACCGGCCAGATTGATATCAACCACTTTCCCTTCATGATTTGTGAGTAAGATGGGCTGTGCAATCGTATCGAGATACTTCCGGCGCCCTCCCTTGGCAACGTCGGTCATCTCTGTCTCGACTTCCTCTTGAAGGGCGTAGCTTTGTTCGAACTTTTGTTCAATAACAAAAGGCATCACACTGAAATAACCGGGGGCCTTAATCATACAATAGTCGGCCCCGGCCTGAATGACCTCTCGCGCCATCTCGCCATCCCAATCCTCAGTCAAAACAATGACGGGAATATGTGGCTGTCTCAGCTTCATAAAATCCAGAAGGTTTTTTGCGTCATGGGGCGAAGTATCCCAGTCCATTATAGCGACGTCGAATATTCCCATATTCAAAATCGTTCGGGAGGCCGATTCGGCGAAGGGGGTTTCAACAATTTCAACATTTTTCATGTAATTGCGTAGCTGTTGAGTAATCCCCTCCCGGTCACTTGCTTTGTCCTCAATGAGCATAACACGGACCCGTTTGCCGAGGTCGATTTTGTCCTCAGGGGCAACCGGTTTTTCTTCAGCTGCTTTTTTAGCAGCTTTCTTTTTTTCGGCTCCTTTTCTTTTACGCGCCGTCGTTTGCTCTTTTGTGGACGTCACAGACATTTCTTTTGCAGCATCCGGGGCGGTTTTGGTTTCACTTTCGTCACTGCCTGTCTCACCAGCCGATGCTTTTTCTGTTATAGCGAGCTTTTTCAATGCTTTATTTGCACGGGGATGGCCGAGTCTTTTCGCTTCTTGTAAAGCGTCACGTGCCTCTTCGAACTTTTCAGATCGAGCGCAGCAGACACCGAGTCCAAACCACCCACGGGGATCTTCGCTGGCATATTCCACGGCTTCCAGGAATTTTTCGGCAGCCGCATCATTATCGCCCTGGCGGGCAAGTTTTGTCGCCGCAGAAAGAATACTTTTTATGTCTTCCATCACACGCTCCTGACTTTCTCTGCTTTACAATTTGGGTCGGGGCGCTCGTGCAACATACGCCCTATGGGATTTACAATTCCATGAAATCATCGGCATCCCCAATGCCAAATCGTTGCTCATAACACTGTTCGATAATAAAAGGTATTGTTTGCTCATAACCCGAGGCCTTGATTAGACAATAGTCCGCTCCGCCCCGGATCACTTGCTGAACTATCTGGTGATTCCAGGATTGGCTTAAAACAATGAGAATGGTATCCGGTTTCTTAAGGGAAAGAAAATCAACCAGATTTTTGGCACTGTTAGGATTCTGATCCCAGTCCAGAATAGCCACGTCGAATTGCCCCACCCCAACGATAGTTGCCCAGCCTGAGTCACGAAGCGTTCCCTCTAAGATTTCCACGTTTTCCATCCATTCGCCGATAGCTTCTTCCAGAGCTTCCTTATCACGCTCTTTCTTCACAACAAGCATAATTGAAAGTTTTTCCTCGAGCTGAACCTTACCTTCTTTGGTTTCGGCTCCGCCCTGCTCCTGCTTTTTTGATTTTGCCGCTTTCTTTGCCCCAGCCGCCGAAGCTCCTTCTGAGCTTTTTTTCTCTCCCTGGTCCGAGACCTGGGCCTTTTGCTGAGCCGTAGCGGCACCAGACTCTTTCTCCCCACGTCTTTTCTCAACCCGATGCAAAGCTTTATCAGCTTTCGGATGACCCAATTCTTTCGCCTGTAACAAAGCGTCCTCAGCCTCATCAAAACTTCCGGCGGCCAGACAGCACGTGCCGAGACCATACCAGGCTTTCTCGTTGTCACTCGCCAATTCGACCACTTCCAGGAAAGCTTCCGCCGCCTTCTCATAATCCTTATTCCGAACCAGGTTGGCCGCTTTCTTCATTTTTTCCGTGACTTTGTTCATTCCCGCCTGCTCCAATACATCCTTATTCTGGCACAGGGCACTACCGCTCTGCGCCCGCACTACAAATTCACATTTATCATTTCCCTCATTTCTATCAGGCCTATATATCGTAGTAATTCCGAGCGCCGACTGCAAATAGCATCAGGCTCCTTATTCCAGTTTTTGTTGAATTGACACCGGGAAGGTTTCGTTTAAAATTATCAAAGAGAAACTTCAATTCCCCGAAGGAGTTCCCCGGCGTGAGCCCACCCCACCGCCACAGCCGTCGACTTGAGCCAGAAACCGATAAAACAAAATGGGAGCTGGTAAAATCCTCAATACGCCTCTTCTCCTATCTCAAGCCCTACTGGCACGTAGCGATATTGCTCCTTTTGAGCAGTTTCGTTGCCATTGGCCTGAGCCTTGCGCGTCCTATGCTGATCGGTTTTTTGCTGGATATGGCGATTGTAGCCAAAAGCATTTTTGCACTTAAAATCCTGTGTCTGGTCATACTCGCTATAATGCTGGGCACTGCTATCTTATCGTTCATCAATTCTTATTTCGGCCACAAAGTCGGCCATCAGGTTGTACTTGACGTTCGCAATGATCTCTACTCTCATCTTCAGTCCCTGTCTGTGCGTTTTTACGAAAACCGCCCCACCGGAGAGATTATGTCCCGCGTCGTTAACGATTCCGAATCGGTCGAACAACTCATTGTCCACAGCATTCAACGTCTACTGGAAGCCTTTTTGACATTGATGCTAATCGCAGTGTACATGTTTGTGGTCAATTGGCGACTCGCGATTCTGGCCCTTATCCCGATTCCTCTCATCATAGTACAAATCTCTTACTATTCGCCTCGTTTCCGTAAAATCTTCAGAAATGTACGAGAAGCCATCGCTGACCTTAATACGTTTCTCCAGGAACGAGTTTCGGGAGTGCGTATCGTTAAAGCCTCAGCGAATGAAGCCGAAGAAGCCGACAGTTTCCGAGAAGTCACGCGCGAATGCTACGAAGCGTTCATGCGCGCGGTTTTCAACTTTTCAATGTTCCGCCCCCTCATGATGCTCCTTATGGGAAGTGGCACTTTGCTGGTAATGTATTTCGGCGGCAAAATGGCTATCCAGAGCATAGATAACCCCGATTTCCCCCACGCTTTGACCATCGGTGCGCTTGTCGCCTTCATTATGTACACGCGCCGATTCTACGGACCAATTCGGGAACTCGGACGGCTTTTCGGGCATTCCCTGCCGCGATCGCTTGCTGCCGCAGATCGAATTTTTGAGTTTCTCGATGAAGATGAAAAACTCTCCATCCCGCCTGAACCATATGAACCCGAAACTATCGGAGGTGCGATCGAATTTAAGAACGTAAATTTCAGCTACAACGAAGAAAAAATCCTCCGTCGTATAAACCTTCGTATTGAAAGCGGTGAAACGATCGCTCTCGTCGGGCCCAGCGGTGTCGGTAAAACAACGCTCGTCGACCTGATATCGCGCTTTTACGATCCTGAGGATGGCATGGTCCTGGTTGATGAACGCAATGTCCGAGAGTACGAACCCAGTGCATTACGTCAGCACATCGGGACGGTTCAACAGGAACCATTTCTGTTCAATTGCTCGGTGCGAGACAATATCTCTTACGGCGTTAACGATATCGACAAAAGCCGAATCAAAGCCGTCGCGGAGGAAGCTGGCGCCGCAGAATTCATTGAAGAATTGCCCGACAGATACGATACCATCGTCGGTGAAAGAGGTGTAAAACTCTCTGTCGGTCAGAAACAACGTATATCTATCGCCCGCGCTCTCCTGCGCAACCCCGCGATATTGGTCCTCGACGAAGCAACCTCTTCTGTCGATACACCCACGGAACAAATTATTCAAGAGGCTCTCGAACGGGTCGCCAAAAATCGCACAACTATTATTATCGCACACCGTCTCAGCACAACCACCTTCGCGGACCGTATTGTCGTGCTTGAAGGTGGCAAAATTATCGAAACGGGCAAGCCTGAAAATCTGCTGCAAAAAGGCGGCCAATATGCAAGTCTCTGGGATATGCAAAATATCGATTTGCTCCCCGGCGAAAACTCCTGATAAAAACCCGGTGACACCGGTTTAATATCATCTGTTTCAAATCCGATATCCGCTGCCGGCTAATCCGAATAATAGGTTGGTCCCTGCAAAACACCGCAACCACCCCATAGAATAACATTCAGTCCTTCACGAGCACGCTATCCTTACCCTCATACGGCGGCGAAAAAACCATTAATAGTGCCGTCTCTTTCTCGGTGTTGTGCGGCATAATCTTGTATGCGTGAAGCCGCGGGATTGTCACGGCAGAAAGCCGTTTCACAAAATACCTCTCGCCCTCCACTTCCACAATCCCCCCCCCGCGTACACAAAACAAAGTCAAATCGTGACGGCGGTGGAAACGCGGTTTCAATTCAGCATCAGGGGCAATCAGAAGCACGTGCACACTCTGTCCGTCCGTTCGCTCCCGCATCCCCATCCATGCTGACTCGCCCTCTACCAGGTTAAGGTCCGCCAGCATCTCTTCTGCATCAAAAAAAGTGTTTCGCGGGAAACGAGACGCCCTCATTTGATCCCGTGCACTGCGACATCCCGTCAACGGGACAGCAAAAATACAAATTGCAAGCACGAGAGCCATTCTATTTCTGGTTAGTCTCAGCACTTTCTCACTCCACACCATGCCAAAATCGGACAATTCATTGTCACTCGGCGCAATATACAATCTGGAGCCTTTTTTTGCAAACCTCTCTAACGTACCTCTCCACACCACTGCGGCCTAATCTGGCCGCTTGCGAGTCCACCCGGCGATCGGCTACCATCGGATATTCGGCAAACCCGAAGACAAAAAATTCCGAACCCAATGAAAGGCAGCCCGTGGACCTCACAATTGCCTGCAAATATTTCTCGCCCCGTGGCGGTGCCCAGACGTTTCTATTCAATTTCGTTCACTACCTTCTTGAACATAATCACCGCGTCAAAGTCCTTGCGATGGAAATCAAGGGCAAGATGGAAGGGGTCGAAGCCGAAATTATTCCGATGCCGCTCGTAACGAAAACATTTCGTGATGTCGTTTTCGCCCGGGCCACCCGGAAAGCACTCCAGCAAGACAAACATGATTTGAGTTTTGGCGAACAAAAAACCTGGGGAGCCGACGTCGTCCGCCCCGGCGGCGGAGTCCATAAAGAATACATTTCCCAGGTAATCAAAAGTTATCCATCTGCTCCGATGCGTGCCCTCCGCTCCATCACCAAACGCCTCAGTCTCAAAGAAAGACTCAATCTACATATCGAACGCAAACTCTACGCCGACCCCGAACTCCGTTGCGTGATCGCAAATTCTCCCCTCCTGCAGCGTCATCTCGTAAAACATTACCACCATCTGGCCGATCGCATCGAAGTGGTCTACAACGGCGCTGACCCGGAACGATTCTCTCCCAAACTGAGAACCCACCGCGATGAGATCCGCCGTCAACACAACATTCCGGAGAACGCTCTTCTCAATATATTTGTCGCCTATGACGTTCGCCGTAAGGGCCTCGATACCACGCTCAGGGCTCTCTCAATTCTCAAAAAGAAAGACACCTCTTGCCCCATTCGCCTCCTGGTTGTGGGTAAGAAAAAATCCTGGGCCGTCCGCCTTGCAAAACAACTCGATGTCTCCGCTTTGACGAGTTTCACAGGCCTACAGGATCCCGAACCCTACTACGGAGCCTCGGATGTGCTGGTTTTGCCGAGCTATTTCGACCCCTGCGCCAACGTCACGCTCGAAGCTCTTTCGTGCGGCTTGCCTGTGATAACCAGCGTTGAAAATGGAGCTTACGAATTACTGACGCCTCAAATTGACGGGTTTTACGTCGATGATCCTGCAGATGCCGCCCAGTTGGCAGGATTCATTGAGTATTTTACCGACGAGGCAAAACTCCGTCGCTCTTCCGAAGCGGCCCGAGAACGCGCTCTTCAGCATACTCTCACCGACATGTGTGCCGACATTATGAATGTGCTTGAACCCCTGGCCGAGAAAAAAAATTGGACGGACGAACCAAAATGATGTATGATTGCGCCTGTTAGAGTGGAGACGCAAGACTGTTAACGCAGCCGGTAGAGAGTGCGGGGTTTAACGTTGTTCGGAATGTTTCGCGTTTTTCGCCGCTTCTCTGGCCACGGACATCGATAACGCGCTGTCGCATTGCAAATAACATCCAATATTTCTGGTCTGAGGGATCAGTAAGACGGTGAAACAAGAAGAAATAGTAGTATCGTGGAACCGTGAGCAGTATCTGGACCGCTGTCGGGCCAGCAGTTCAATATCTGCCACGGACCTGGCTTTGTGGGGCATCGTTATCGTCGTGCTTCTCGCCGGATGTGACCTTTTGTTGACACTGATGAAAATCAGCGCGGGCAACTTTGTCGATGATAATCCGATCGCTCAGGTCTTCATCAAACACGGAATGCATGCGGGGTTGATAACTTTCAAAGTGTCTGCGGTTACTTTCTTCGCCTTTGTGGGCGCTAAGGGGCGCCATCTGCTCACCACCCAGATCGGCGTCGGTGTCGCGCTTCTGGTGCATCTTCTGCTGCTCTTCCACTGGGTGCTTGTGTTTTGATGCTGAGCGGGGCCGGGGGCTGACCAGCAGGTACGGCAAGGGGCCAAAGAGACGGAAGGGACAGAAAGGACTCCTCAGCCATGCGTTTCCAGGGTTGCTCCATGCGATGCGGTGAACTCATAGATCTCCGGTTCGATTCCAGTGCGTTCCTGATACTCCTCGCGAACAGCAGAGACAAATCCCTCGGCTGATTCCGTGCGGACCAGATTGACGGTGCAACCTCCGAACCCGGCCCCCGTCATCCGCGCCCCAAGACAACCGGGGACCGATCTCGCGGCTTCAACCATCGCGTCCAGTTCCTCGCAACTCACCTCATAATCAATCCGCAAACTCTCATGTGATGCATTCATAAGATCACCGAATTCGTCATAATTGGCCGATTCCAGGGCGTCGACGGCCGTCCGGGCGCGATCGTTCTCACTCACCACGTGTTTGGCACGCCGGTACTCAGTCTCATCGAGCAACTCCCGCCGTCGTTCAAGCATCGACAGGCTCACGTCACGCAGCTCTGTAACGCCGTCCTCCGCAACACCAATATCTGTCGCCGCCTGTTCGCAAGTGGCGCGTCGCTGGTTGTAGGCGCTGCTGCTGAGCTCGTGGTCAGCCATGGTGTTGCAGACCACCACACGCACCACCGTCGTATCGAGCGGCAGGAGCTGATGTTCGAGCGATCGGCAGTCCAGAAGCACGGCCCGGTCGGATGCCGCGTGAAGGCTAACAAACTGGTCCATAATTCCGCAGTTGACACCGACGAAATCGTTCTCGGCTTTCTGGCACGTCAGCGCAAGCCGGCCCCGATCGGCGGTAGCAGCCGCCGCATCAGGTGATAGGGCCAGCGCACTGGCCACTTCGATGGCCGCCGAAGAACTCAACCCCGCACCGAGGGGCACGTCTCCGAACACCACTCCCTCGATGGATTGGACGGCCCAGTCATCCTTCGCAAGCGCCCACGCGACCCCCCGGATGTAATTTGTCCAGGGCTGATCAGGATTTCTATCGGGATTATCGACATCAAACTCGTCCCACTCTCCGTAATTTTCGCTCCATATTCGACTCGGTCCGTTCTCCATCGGGCGGAAATAGATTCGCACTTCCCGGTCAATAGCCATTGGAAGCACAAAACCCCCATTGTAATCGGTATGTTCACCGATCAGATTGACCCGTCCCGGCGCACGCGCACATCGGAGACCATCGGTCGAACCAAAAACTTCCTGAAAACGCTCCATAATCTTTTTCGTCTTTTGCCGGTCCATAGTGTTTCACTCCACAGAAACCTCTGTGCGAAGTTCTGAATTGTATGTGAAGAGGCGGAGATTTTCACGGAGGGATGCAAGAGGTTTCCTTCGGAAAAGTATTAGTGTCAATGATTCTACAAGCCTGCACCCCCGCTCCACCCCTTATCCTGCAGAATCGAATTCAGGTGAGCCCGCTATTCAGCGGGCGAATGCCAGGAAATGCAAATACGCACGAAAACCCAACAAATGCTCCCGCGTGCTGAACTCCAGACTCCGGCTGAAGTCCAGTCCGCTCACGGGGAACCGAGACTCGAGTTCAGCTGAGCACGCCAGCGGCGGGCGAAACTGGACTTGAGGCGGACAGTGCCTGCAAAAATGCCAGTGCGCGCGGAAATCCCAACAAATCGACCCGCGTTCTGAACTCCAGACTACCGGCTGAAGTCCAGTCCGCTCACGGGGAACCGAGACTCGAGTTCAGGTGAGCCCGCCAGCGGCGGGCGAAACTGGACTTGAGGCGGACAATGGCTCACAGATGTCAAGATGCGCGGAGATTCAACCCAATCGGTTCGCGGGTCCGCCGCCGGGCTTGAAAAGAAATCGCGCGAATGGCCGTTTCATGCCCTGAAAAGGGGATAATATAGCAGCCCGGGGGCAGACGGCTGAAACTCATCGGAGCCCTGGGTCAACAATGCAGGGGAAACGATAGCGGGCTGTAAGTCCAGCACAACAACGCATTGGCAGACCGGAATTCAGCCAACCACCGAAGCTCAGAAGGCGATTGGGCAAATCCGGGTGACGACCCGGTCCACAGACCACACACGTTTCTCAACAGCCCCTTTATATCTCGCGACAGGTCACCGCAGGGGATGCAACAGAGCCACCCGCGCGTTTTCCTTGATGCTGACGCCCACCTCGGGCACAACCAGAACCGTCTCTATCGGGCCTTCCAGCGCCAGAGTCGATGCCAGGTGGCAGCCGCAGGCAAGAATGCGCTCGTTGGGCACAAGCAACATACCGTCCGTAGCTGCTTTGATGGATTCGTTGAAAACAACCCGGTAATGCCCCCCTGCCAGATCCCACCACCCATAGTCGTCGTCCTCGGAGCGTTTTTGCGGTTCGATCTCGACGGTGCAACATTCTTCGTGCTCGCCGCCGCCGAAATCAATCTGCCCCGCATCTTCGATCGAAAAAATGCTATCGACCGTCAAATGCACCCCGCGGGCATCGACCTGTTTGTCCCGGTAGACTGTTCCGCTCAAGAAACTGTCAAACAATTCATCCGGTTTCATACCTGTTACCTCCTTCATGAAGCTATATCAAAGTTCTGCTATCGGGTTGACAGGTTACTGAGTACATTTTAGGCGGTTGAGGAAAGGCTGCAAAATGAGAGGCAGGCAACGTGCCGCAACGCACAGGAACTTAAGGGGAGGAAGGGACCTGAGGGACTCAGCACCGACAGCAGACATCATCAAAGGGGGCGAAGACATCGGGCTTATTTTTTCTGCCAGCGGTGTTTTTCCAGAACTTCACGCACGTCATCCTGCTGCTGATCGCTCAGATTCAGCTTGCGATCAAGCCTTCGGACCATGACCTCCGTGCGTTTTTCGGGATGGTGGATCAACTCGATCACCCGGTTTCTGACGATACCAAGGGCCAGACACACGCCGATAACCATCCCACAGACCAGGATAGCTGCGCCCACCAGGACCGACCTGAGCCAGCGCCGTTTTTTGCGCGGTTTCCGGGCATTGTGCTCTTCCGTCTCAATTTTTTCCGTTTGTTCACTCATTGGATCACCAGCAAAAAAGGGCTAAACAGGAACCCCAGTGGGTCGAGCAAAGCGGACCACGCCTGGGCGGTCGCGAACGCCAGGGCGCAGGCCGCGACAGCCGAAACCACCGCAAACCCGCCGGTCCTCAATCTTCTCGATTTGTTCGTCAGTCAGAACATTTCCAACCAATTCTTTTTGCGCATGATCCACTCCCGTGCAAAAATCTCCTCTGATTCGTTCACCCCACCGCCGATCGGTGGGTTTCACTGGTATAGTGGGGAGAAATGGGGAAAGGTAACGGGCAATTTCAGGGAAAATGGCGACTGAAAGGACCTGCGGAGCGGACAGCAATCGTCGGGGGTGCACTTATTTTACGACGATGTTGACGATGCGGTTGGGGACGACGATCACTTTGGCGATATCTTTGCCTTCGAGGCGTTTTTTGATGCCCTCAAGGTCCAGCGCCTGCTGCCGAAGCAGCTCTTCATCGGCATCCCTCTCGGCCATCAAGCGGTCGCGCACTTTTCCATTTATCTGCACCGGGATCTCGATTTCATCGAAACGAGCCGCCTCCTCATCAAAATCCGGCCATGGCTGGTCGATCACGCTCGCCGGGTTGCCCAGTTTTGTCCACAGTTCTTCACAAATATGCGGGACGAACGGAGAAAGCAATAACACGATATTTTCCGCGGCAAAGTGGAAGAGATTGAACGAATTCAGCTCCGCTTCGGATTCCGTCCCGACATAGCTCTCAAGCACATTCAACTCAGAGACTTCATTGAACAGCTCCATCACGGCAGCAATAGCCGTATTGAAATGCCAGCTCTGCTCAATATCTCGTGTCACTTTCTTGATCGTGGCATGTGTGAGGCGATAGACCCTCAAGTCCTGCCCATCCAGATCATCCCCTCTCAAACCGTGAGCGGGAACGTGATCGAAATCCTCTTCGTGGCCGGCAATTGCATCCCAGAGCCGGTTGAGGAAACGGTGGTATCCCACGATGCCGCCCTCTTGCCATTCCGCATCCTTCTCCGGCGGGCCGATCGCGAGCGTATACATTCGAAGCGTATCAGCCCCATATTTTTCGATCACTTCATCGAAAGAAACCACGTTTCCTTTCGATTTGCTCATTTTTTCGACACGAGGAGTTATTTCGATCTCCTCTTCAAGCCGTTCCTCCGTGCTCACATCGAATTTGCATTTGCACGGCTCACTCACGCTATCGCCGGTCGTGACAATATGCCCGCACCGATCGCAAACATAACTTGCTTTGCAGATCATGCCCTGCGTGAAGAGCGCTTCGAACGGTTCGCGAAATCCCACTTCGCCCTGATCGTACAGGACTTTCACAATAAATCGTGAATAAAGAAGGTGTAAAACCGCATGTTCAACACCACCGATGTATTGGTCCACCGGAAGCCAGTAGTCCACCTGCTCGCGATCGAAGGGAACGTCTTCGCGTCCGGGGCTTGTGTAGCGCAGAAAATACCAGCACGAACAGAGCCACTGCGCGATCGTATCGGTCTCTCGCTCAGCCGGCCCGCCGCAACGAGGACATGTCGTTTCGACAAAATCATCGACGAAAGCCAGAGGGCTCTCTCCGCGTGGTGTAAAATCGACTTCATCGGGAAGCTTAACGGGCAAATCTTCTTCGGGGACGGGGACAGAGCCGCATTTTTTACAGTGGACAACCGGAATCGGCGCGCCCCAGTAACGCTGGCGGCTGATCAACCAGTCCCGAAGGCGATAACTGACATCCCCTTCTCCCATATCGTTCTCTTCAAGGTATTCTATGACCTTGTGGACGCCCTCGCGACTCGGCGTGCCGTCAAGAGATCCGCTGTTGACCATGGTTCCGTGTTCTTCGAACGCCTCTCCCATAGTCTCCACATCGATATCGCCATCTTTCGGTTGGATCACGACACGGATTGGCAGATCGTATTTTCGGGCGAACTCAAAGTCTCTCTGGTCGTGGGCCGGCACGGCCATGATCGCACCCGTGCCGTACTCCATCAGGACGTAGTTAGCTACCCAGAGGGGAATCCTCGCACCGTTAACCGGATTGATGACATGACGACCGGTAAAACAGCCCTGTTTATCAATCATCTCGCCGGAGCGGGCGAACAGACTCTGCCGTTTTGCTTCAGGAATGAATTCCAGAACATCTTCTTCCTGGTCGGTACCCGCGACCAGGTCGGCCAACCCCGGGTACTCGGGCGCGAGACACATGTAAGTCGCCCCCCAGAGCGTATCAGGACGGGTGGTGAAACACGGAATCGTCTCATCGCTATCCTCAAGCGGGAATTCGACGAGCGCCCCCTCGCTTCGGCCAATCCATTCCGCCTGCATTCGTTTCACGCGGCCCGGCCAGTCGTCCAGTTGCTCCAGATCATCCAGAAGCGGTCGGGCATAATCGGTAATTTTGAAAAACCACTGTTTGAGATCTTTCTCTTCAACCAGTTCTCCGCACCGTTCACAGCGGCCATTAACAACCTCTTCGTTGGCCAAACCTGTCTGACAACTCGGACACCAGTTAACCGGCGCGTCGGCACGATAAGCCAGGTCCGCTTCATACAATTTCAAAAACACCCATTGCGTCCATTTGTAATAATCCGGCTCGCTGGTGTTGACTTCGCGCTCCCAATCATATTCCACACCGAGAGATTTGATCTGTTCTTTCATCGTCTCGATGTTTTTCTTGACCGATTCGGCCGGGGGAATTCCGCTTTTGATAGCCGCGTTCTCTGCCGGCAATCCAAAAGCATCCCATCCCATGGGCGCCAGAACGTTGAATCCGCGCATCATTTTATACCGAGCCACTACATCGCCCATGATGTAGTTGCGCCCGTGGCCCACGTGCAGCGCACCAGAAGGATAGGGAAACATTACAAGGCAATAGAATTTCGGATCGTCAGCCATGTCGACTGCACGGAAGACATCTTCGCTTCGCCAGTATTTCTGCCAGTAATCTTCGATCTTTTTGGGATTGTAAGCCGTATCAGCCATGCTGTTGCTTGCTCCGCTGGATCGGGGAAACAGTTTTCATGCAATCTCAGGCAGGATATCGATTATATCGCCCAGCGCCCCCGGTTCAAACGAATTGAGCGATTTCAGCGTTAAACGCATTAGAAGAGTTCGAAGGGACTTAAGAGACGTAAGGGACACAGGTCGGGGCGAAAGCGCCGCCCGCTGCTGTTTTTAAGAGGCGCCTTCTCTGGTATACTTGGAAACAAATCGAGCCCTGTTTTCGGCTGGAATGTCAAAAAATGACCGCAAACCACCTCTATCTCGCTTTCGATATCGGAAATACTACGGTCCGCATTGCCGTCCGCGGCACGGAGGGATGGGAACCCGTGGAGACCATACGCACTCGGCCGCTGGAGAACCTGCCGGACCGAGTGGGCGATGCCGTATCCCATGCGGACCTCGCCGGTGAGCCAGATCGCATTCTGGCCTCGTCGGTCTGCCCGACTATAGACGATATGGTGGTGGAGACTTGCAACAAATCGGGATGGCGAGTGCCGGAATTTTTCGGTAAGGATCTCCCGATACCGATACAAACTTCCGTCCGCGAACCGGAAAAGGTAGGAAATGATCGCTTGCTCTGTGCGCTGGGAGCTCGGGAAATGGTCGGTAGCCCCTGCATTGTCATCGGGATGGGCACGGCCATCACCGTTGATCTTATCGATCATGAGGGGATATTCGCGGGGGGGGCAATCGCCCCGGGTTTGCGCTTAAGCGCACGGGCGCTCAATGAAGGCACAGCCGCCCTGCCCGCAATTCTCATCGATTCTCCCGCCGAAACACCGGGGAAAGACACCGAATCTGCGATTCGGTGCGGCGTGCTGGCTTTCTGCCGCGGGGGCGTGCAAAAGCTTGTATCCAAATTCAGCGCTGAGTTTCAAAGCGACCTCGAAGTTGTACTGACGGGAGGCGATGCGAATTGGCTGGAATGTGATACCTGGGACAGATCGGTTCGGCAGGTTCCCCTGTTGATTTTCCGTGGTATGAAAGTAGCCGTCTCGGAGTAATACCACAGGTTGAGGGGCGACCGGAATCGGGATCTTCAAACCGTGCGAAGCACCTGGCTCTTGTTCTCGGGTAAAGGGTCTATTTTCGAGAGAAACCGGTTTAAGAATCTTCCGCAAGCGCACGAATCCGGGCCTGCTTGTCCCATTCCTTAAGAGCTTCTACAATCGGATCCAGCTTCCCCATTAAAACGGTTTCAATCCCAAACGTATCCAGCCCGATACGGTGATCGGTCACCCGGTCCTGGGGGAAATTATACGTTCGGACCCGCTGGTTACGGTCGCCGCTGCCAACCTGGGTCCGACGGAGTTCATCACGTTTTTCTTTCTGTTCTTCCTGCTGTTTCTCGTAAATCTTTGCCCGCAACAGTTTCAAAGCCTGTTTCCTGTTTTTGTGTTGCGATTTTTCCTCCTGGCATTTCACAGCAATCCCGGTCGGTTCGTGGACAATGCGGACACACGAATCGACTTTGTTGACGTTCTGCCCGCCCGGGCCGGTTGAGCGCATAAAACTGATGTCAAGATCTTCCGGTTTGAGTTCAACTTCCACCTCCCGGACTTCCGGCAAAACGGCAACGGTCGCAAGACTTGTATGAATCCGTCCTTGAGACTCGGTTTTGGGTACCCTCTGCACGCGGTGCCCGCCACTTTCAAAACGCAGGTGCTGCCAGACCCCATTGCCGCTGATCGAAAGCACGATGTGTTTGAAGCCCCCCATGTCAGTGATACTTTTATCGAGGCAGCGAACCTTCCAGCCTTTTTGCTGGGCGTAGTGTTTGTACATCCCGAACAGATCCGCCGCGAAAAGCGCCGCCTCCTGCCCGCCGGTCCCGCTACGGATTTCCATAATAGCGCTTCGATGGGCTTCCTCGGAATCCGAACAGAGCTCACCAAGCACTTCATGAAGTATCTCGTTCTCCGATTTATCCGCCGCCTTTATTTCATCTTCGGCCAGCTCCGTCAATTCCGGATCCTCGTCGGATTCTTCAAGAAGCTCTTCCGCTTCCTTTTTCCTCTGCCGCGCTTCCTGCAGCTGTCTGTACATATCCCGGAATTTTGTAAGCTCTCCGTGTTCCCGGGCGACGTGCGCATAGCGACCGGAATTGGATGCCAGATCCGGATCGGCCAGTTTTTGCTCGAGTTCACGGTGTCGCTGGACCTTCTCTTCCAGCATCTCGCTCACTCGCTCTTTGATGTTTTCTTTCAACGCATCCATTGCTCAGGTACAGACTCCCCTCTCGTAATGTATATAAATGGGAAAAGCGTGTCCCCGGCTATCAGCTATTGGGATTCTTCCTGCTCGCCGCCGCCTGAAAGTTCCCGTTTTTTCTGTTCGATCGTGTCGCCCCAACGTTGCATAAATTTTTCCACACGCCCGGCGCTATCAACAAACTTTTGTTGACCTGTGTAGAAAGGATGGCACTCGGAGCACACTTCAACGCGAATTTGCGGCACGGTCGCACGAGTGGTAAAACTCGCGCCACAGCCACATTTGACCTCGCACTCTATATACTCGGGATGAATATCCGATTTCACAGGAAAGTCCTTTCGTACGTTTATAAGAGATTTTCGCCCCCAACAAACCGTATCTTACACGAAACAAACGAGCTCTGCAAATTCTCGGGCTGCCTCAGACAAGCAGATCCCGCAGTGAGCAAACCGTTTAATCCTCCCGCTCGCCTCCTCCCTTATTCTCAGCCCCTGGCTCTATTCATGTCGGGTTTTGGATTTCTCACCGCTGCACTCGGACCGCCATATCAAAACCGACGTCAGCCGAACGAAGCTCTTCGCCGTGAGCAAGAACTTACGGATACGAACACGGATCGATGTATTTAAGATCGCCGTCCGGTTCAATCAAGGCATGCGGGGCGACCAGCATTTCGTATTCCCCGGCGCACATCTTCGACTCATTGAAACCAACTTCTCCGCAGGCGATACCGATCACATGCATGTCCCACGCCAGAGCGTTGAAATGCCCCTGGTGACGGTAGAAGAGAAAGTGGTCGGAGTTGGGTGGGTGGGAGCGCCACTCGCCCCAGCGCCGGCTGGCGCCGGTCCCGCCTGCTCCGAGACCGTCGCGCATCAACAATACTTTGGAGGGATAATTCATTTCGGCAGTCAGGTAGTACCGCTCGCATCGGTATGCTCCGCCAGCCCCGTACCAGCCCCACGTGTTCGGGTAATTGTTGTTGGTCTTAATGTTGCACCTGTAGTTGTAGAGCCCGCCCGAGGCAAGCCAGAACTTGTCGCTCGACGCATAGCTGGGGTGATTGGCAATGATAATATCAACTTCGTGCGGTACGTAGTTGTAGCAGGCATATTTCTTGCCCGATGGGGCGCACCACCCGGTATTGTCGGTGGTAAACCCGGCCGATGGACAATCCCATACACCGAGCGGCCTGGCCCACTGGGCATGCCAGGGATAACCGTTCGGCCAGTAGTCCGGCAAATACCCGTTCTTCGTCAGGGGACCGTAGGCACCGGTGCCGTAGGTAGGACCACCAAAATCATTCATGTACATCGTCTGCGCCAGCCCGAGCTGCCCCAGGTTGTTCTTGCAGGAAACGTCGCGGGCAGCGTCGCGCGCTCTTTCCAGCGCCGGCATCAACATAGCTGCCAGAATGGCGATAATCGCTATGACGACCAGAAGTTCTATCAAAGTGAACGCCGATTCTCTGTGACCGCCTGATTGCGTCACTACACACCCCCTTTTCACTAAAATCTGGCCGAGTGAAGTTCTAACTGCGCGCTTTCTGTACTACTGTATTCTCAACGCTCGCAGCCTGTCAAACTGAATCCATTAATTTACCAGGATATGGCACTCATCCCGCGAAGACCGTGCGCCCCGAAAAATTTGATATCGTAAAGGACGGGATTCCTCCGATCTCCTACAGTGATTGTTTGGTTTAACCAGTTCACGTGCGAGGAGCGAGGAATCCCGTGAAGGTAGTCTCCAGCGACCCGCCTCATAACGCCCTGATCGTAAGAGACCAAAACTCTGAGGATCCGAAGATAGATTAGATAACGCAGGACACATAGCGCGCCAGGCTCGGAAAGCGGGCAGGTGAATGCGACCGACCTGGGCCGGCGGTCAAGGCGGATCGGTGGGCGAAACTGGACTTGAGACGGGCAGTGCCTGCAAAAATGCCAGTGCGCGCGGAAATCCCAACAAATCGACCCGCGTTCTGAACTCCAGTCCGCCCGCGGGGGGCTAATGGGGTGAAAAACCGTTTCTTTAGTCTAAACCGGCTCATCAACGGCTCTGAAATCCGGATTCTGGGGTAAAAACTTTTTCTGCCTACCGCTAAGTCCCGACTGTGCAAATATTTCTGCTCAACGCACATGGCTCGCTCCCACTTCAGAAGCAAATGAACCGCCCACAGGCAGGCAAACCACTAAAAGCTTTCACTGAACTCCACAGCCGGCTCAAGCACCTCCGTCACGACTCCCGCCCCGTTCAAACGCCCGTGTCCCATCGCAACGGCCGAAAGCGAACGCGAACCGCACCCGTGTTCGGTAATATCGCCGAAAACTAGTTGAGCGATGCAGAAATAGGCTCGACCCAGATCGACTGCTCGACGCAGCAATTTAATATCTTTCCTTATGATCCCCGTCAAAGCCCACAAAGGTGGACTCGGCGCAGCATCCCCGTTCTCGTCCAACCAATCCGGTTTGTCACTTCGCATGCCGAGCGGCCCGGTCCCGACCCTCTCCGCGGGATCGACCACCATCGTCAACTCGCCGACCTCCCGAAACTGTTCTGGGGGCACCTTTTCCAAAAGTTCATCGAACTGCTCGCTCCCCGTTCGATTTCTGAAACGCCGCACGGCGGCCTGGGCTTGCCAGGCGATGGGGTTGGCGATTTCTTCGGCCGCGACCTCTGTAATACGCGCCGCAGCGTCACGATAAATCGCATTATCCGTCTTTTCCCAAAGGGTCAGCATCGCATCGGGGACGGCCGACGCCAGCAAATTCTCGGCTTTAGACAAAAGCAAATCCAGATCGTCGGGAGCTTCGCCGGCAAAAGATTCATAATCCCCGTCCCCGTTTTTCCGCTGGTAGACCGGCCCTTCGGAATCGATCCCGACGGGCAGATTTTCGTCGGCCACGATGGCGTGTGCCCATCGTTGCCCGTAATGAATTGCGAAATCCAGGTAACGCTCCTCCCCTGTCGCATCGTGGGCAATCAAAGCGATCGATATCATGCGGACGTGTTCGGGGAAATTGAGGGACGGTTCGCCCACGAACTCGGTCCCGAGATACAGAGAACGGAAAACGCCCCGGCCCCAATCGTACCAATCCGGTGCCCCCTCGCTCCAATTGCCTATGTGATGTGCGGCATCTTCGAGTTGCCGTACCGTCTCGCGATCCGTTTTGTCGAGTCCCACCAAAGATCCCAAAAAGAGTTCAAAATGTTCCGTGCCGTGATGAGCTTCCTGTTTTTTCCAGTATCCATGGCTCCAGCTGTCGTCCTGAACGAATCGCGCTCGGGTTCGATCCCGGTACATTTTCATAAACCGCAAAGGACGAGGATCCCCGGTCGTACGGGCGTAGGAAGCCCAGGGAACCATGAACGTGCCCCCATCGTGGGAACCGGAACTGATCCCTTTGGAATTGGCTTGAACGACCCGCCGCACCCAGGATTCCATTTCCGCGAGAAACTGTTGGATCGCCGCCGCGAGCGAGGGGGATTCTGGCACCGTAGCCGTTGTGGAATCAGTCATGTCGTCTTCTCCGCACGCAGAATTCACTCGACGAGTTCGAACTGATCTTTCCCTACCCCACAAATGGGGCATTCCCAATCATCAGGAAGGTCTTCAAAAGACACGCCGGGATCGATTTCCGCGGCCGGATCACCTTTTTCGGGATCGTAAATATAACCACATACCTCACACCGATATTTTTCCACCTTTTTCTCCTGTTTTCCGTGAATTTCCGGGGCGAGAAGAGCGTCATTGTAAGTTTGCCTGTGGGCAGTGTCAACCACCCTTTTTTCCGTTTGATTTTGGGCGGGTCCCGTGTTACAAGAACCTTCTACTCGCCGTGTTTTGTTGTTTTTGGAAGACGAATATTTCCGCAGTATCAAAGGAGTGTATTTATGTCGGCAGATAAGGTGCGAATTGGCATAGTTGGTGTTGGCGGTATGGGTTCCGGACATTGTAACAGCTGCCAGAAGGTCGATGAGGTGGAACTGACCGGTGTGGCCGATATTGACGAAGACCGTGCGAAGGAGATCGGTGAGAAATACGATGTCCCGTATTTCACCTCCCACGAAGAACTCCTGGAGGCGGATCTTGCCGACGCGCTCGTCGTTGCCACGCCTCATTACTTTCACCCACCCATCGCCATCGATGGTTTCAAAGCGGGCCTTCATGTTCTGAGCGAAAAACCCATCGGCGTGCGCGTTGGATTCGCCGAGAAAATGGTCGAAGCCGCCGAAGAACACGATAAGATTTTCTGCGTGATGTTCCAGCGCCGTACGGAATCAGCCGTGCGGAAAGCCCGCGAACTCGTTGAAGCCGGTGAGCTCGGTGAGATCCACCGCACGCTTCTGGTATCACCGGAATTTCGCAGCCAGGCATATTATGATTCAGGGAGCTGGCGCGCCACATGGGCCGGCGAAGGGGGCGGACCAATGATGAACCAGGCCCCCCACATTATGGACATCTTCATCCTGCTCGGCGGTATGCCCTCCCGGGTCAATGGAACAACAAAGACCTGGATGCATGACATCGAAGTGGAAGATCATGCGGATGCCACCCTCGAGTATGAAAACGGTGCGACCGGTTATTTCTATGTCTCCACGTGCGAACCCGGTCCCGGCCAGATCATCCAGGTTTGGGGCGAAAAAGGCAAACTCCAGTTTATCGATGGTCAGCTCAGTTTTGCCCGCTACAAAACCCCTGTGAGTGAATTCAGCCGAGAAAATACCGAGATGTGGGGTAAACCGGAGACTGAAATGGTCGACCTGGAACTGCCGGAATGCGATACGGGCCATCACGTGATTCTCAGGAACTTTGCCCGATCCATTCTTGAAGGCGAACCTTTGATTTCACCCGGAGAAGTTGGCGTGAACCAACTTGAACTGGCCAACGCCATCGCCCTCTCATCGAATAAAGGTGAAGCCGTCGATATCCCGATCGACCGGGAAGCGTTCAACGCCCTGATGGAAGAACTTGCCGCCACCTCAAGTTACGACGAGTCTCAGCAGGAAGTGCACCGAGAAACTGACCCCCAGTTTGACGCCTGAGACTGTTATTGTTGAAACGGCGTGTCATTTTTTCTGAAGGAGGCCAAAAATGGCTAAAATGAAAGCCGCAGTATGTCACGAACCATTCGACCTCACCATCGAGGAGGTTGACAAACCTGAGCCGGGCGAGAGCGAAGTCGTCGTGAAGGTAAAAGCTACAGGCGTCTGCGGATCGGATGTTGACGGCTATATCGGCAAACACCCCTGGATTGACCTGCCCATGATACTCGGACACGAATGCAGCGGCGTTGTGGATACTGTCGGGCCGGATGTAACGAAATTTGAGCCCGGCGATCCCGTCGTGGTCGAGCCGTTTTTTGTCTGCGGTGAATGTCCGAATTGCCTCAAAGGCGACTACAACATGTGCCGGGATATCACGATTATCGGGCATCAGGTCGATGGCTCTTTTGCGGAGTATATCCTGATGACAGAAAGGTTTTTGCATCCTCTGCCCGAGGCGGTGAGTTTTGAGGTAGGGGCGCTGGCCGAACCAATAAGCGGGGCCCTCCATGGCGTCGGGCGATGTAACCTGAACATTGGTGACTTTGTCGTTGTCCTGGGCTGCGGAACGATCGGTTATTTTTTGGTCCAACATGCGGTTAACAGTGGGGCCAAAGTACTCGTCACGGAACCCGAAGATTACAAAAGAGAGGCCGCCCTGGCCGTCGGAGCCGAATGGGTTCTCGACCCCACATCCGAATCCGTCGAAGATAAGGTAATGGAAATCAGCGACGGGATAGGTGCCGATTGTGTGATGGAAGCCGTTGGTATCCAGGAAACAATCGGAAAAACCGTCTCCCTGGCCCGCAAGGGAGGAACCATTCTGCTCATGGGCTGGACCGGCAATGAAACAGACGATTTCGACTGCACGAATATGACATTGGACGAAATGACCGTGCTCGGCACGATGGGATTTGCTTTCGATTTCCCCGTTACGCTCGACCTTCTGGCGCGCGATAAAGTCGATGCCGAACGTATTATCACCCACCGTTTTCCTCTCGATGAAGCCGAGGAAGCCCTCGAAACGCTTCACGAAAAACGGGACAATGTCTGGAAAGCCGCCCTCATCTTCGATTGATCTCCCGGCACATTCCGAAGCGCCCGTTTAACGGGCTCTCCGATTGTCCCGGCTTTGTTCCACGCGGCTTGGCCGCCGGATATCCGGCGTAATTGAGGCAGGCAAACGTTCGGAAATGGCAGGTAGCTGTAGGTCCACATCGCCGAGGCGGAACTGCCGTTGGTCGTTCTGCTGTTTTGCTCCGAGACCGAAAGTCCCAACAGACGCGACCGCGTTCTGAACTCCAGCCTCCGGCTGAAGTCCAGTCCGCTCATATGCCAGTGCCGATGATAAAAAATCGGCTGCACATCGCACTTACAAAAATCTCCGCACGAACGTGCCTTGCCAGCGCAAACCGCTGGCTTTGCAATGCGTGCGGGATAGCGATCATATTTTATTTCATAAACGGGCTGAACGGGCTGATAAACCATAAGAACAAACCCAGAAGGACCAAAAGAATAAGACAACACCAGCTGGCGTGTCTTCGTTCCCGATCCTCTTTCTGGGCCTGAGTTTCGACAGGTTCCTCCCGGGACTTCCTCTTTTCTTCTTTCTGCCTTTGCTTCTCACACCGTTGAAGATTTCGATACAGGCAGATGTTCACGGTGAGGCCAAACGGCACTCCAAGCAAGATCAAGAGCGAAAACCACGCATCTGTCAGCCCGATATGGATATAGCGGAGGAACATCGTCGGGATTAACACAACAAGGCCGGCGGCG
Source organism: Candidatus Brocadiia bacterium (assembly GCA_046538485.1). Taxonomy (GTDB): domain Bacteria; phylum Planctomycetota; class Brocadiia; order SM23-32; family SM23-32; genus JBKHIT01. The sequence continues at coordinate 45,913 of JBKHIT010000008.1, forward strand.
GCAAGAATAACAAGAAGGGCCAGAACCCGCCAGAAATTCGGACGGATCAGCTCCTGGCTACGCTTGAGCGCTCTCCCGGCCCGTCGCCGGCCAAGAACGCTTTCGCAAGGTCCCAGAATGTATACAACCCCCAGATAGATCCCGGGAATAATCAGCAATAAATATCCGACTGCAATTGCAAGGAGATACACCAGAGAGCAGACGAAGTAGTCCCACCAGTACCCCAAACCGCTTTTCAGTGCTTCCAAAACGTTGGGCGTCTTGTTCTCGCGCCGCGCAGCGTCAATTGCCACGATCAGCGAAGCAGACACCCAACAGAGCAATAATCTCTGGATCAGAAAAACGCCGAATTTGGAGCCGATGCCTGGCCAGTCGCTCACGGGAACGATCCTGGAGCTGGCCCGGCCCAACGCATAAATAGCAGCTCCCACCAGTGATATTTTCAGGAGAGTCGCCCAGTGTGTCAGGAATATGGTCACTGCTTCCCGTATAATCCCTATGACGTCAATCTTACGCGACGGAAACTCTTTTTCGTTCATAATAATTCCTGCCCCACAATCTTTGACGATCCTCCGGTAGCATAATATCCCAAAGCGAAGCCGTTTGAAAATGCAATCGATGCTACCACGCAGGAGTTACAGTCCGATTTCTTAAGCGGTATTTGGGGAATTTGTCAGAAAGAAAGCGTTCTCCGGCGGCTTGCCAGAACGCCCCTGTTCAGCCTGACGTCCGGGCCAAATAGGTTATTGCGAGGCCGGCGTTCGGCGCGGCGGAGCAATCCTTCTGGGCCACGGTTGGTTTACCCCATCCGGCTTCTGTTTTTCTTTCAGTCAATCGGTTCCCCTCTGGAGCCAGGCACCCCGATAGCCATGCAATGTGCGTTCGCTCCTGATCAGCCAGGATGAGAACAGAGCCCCCCGCGGGGGGCGATTCAGACGAGATATTCCCCCTCGCACTTTATCGCGAGTTTACCGAAAGCGCCCCATATTGCGGGCAGCCTACGGCGCTTCCTTCGGGCAGTAAAGATTAACGTACCGCATTTCGCTGTCCCTCTCCAGTATCAGATCGGCTCGTTCGCGGGTCGACGCGCACAATTCGTAATTGGGCCTGTCAACCCGCTCGAAATGTCGACGCGCATCCTCAGGATCCCGGCCGCCGCGGATGTGCCGCTGGATGATCCTGGATTTGATTGCCTCAAAAGGGGTATCAAGAAAAAGCGACACATCAAGATAATCGGCCACAGAAGCCCATTCCTCACCCCCGAACAGCAAAAAATTGCCTTCCACAAGGGCAATCGAATGCTCCGGTCGGACGGGAACGCGGGAACGGACGGGTTCATGCAGCTCACGGTCGTAAGCGGGGACATCAATGGAATCCCCCTTCGAAACTTCTCGCAAAACATTTACGAACGACCGAACATCGAATGTTTCAGGCCTGCCCTTAAGTTCCTGCAGCCCGTGCTCGGCAAGCCATTCATTGGAACGATGAAATCCGTCTAATGACATCATAGCGACGGCATCATCTGAACCAAGCAACACATCGATAACGCGTTTGAGGAGTGAACAAAAAACAGATTTGCCTCCGCCCGGTGGGCCTGCAATCCCCACCAACCTGCGGCCCGGATTGGCGTCAATGTTGCACAAACCGAGAGCCAGAGGAAGAATAAAACGCCACATCTCAACACGGGTCGTTTTGCATTCGATCTCGCGCCCATCCACATCCATTCGGCACGATGGGCAGAACTTTTCAACGCGTGGGAAGCCGTCCAGCAGGCTTTTGTCCGATGGGGAAACGATGAGGGGCGCCCGGGCAAGCACTTTCAGTGTCCGCCGAAGGTTAATATCATTCAAAACTTTCGATTTGAGTTTCCCGGAAAGCTCACCTCCATCGGCCAGCATTTTCAGGCGAGACCCCAGCTGCGTCATACGTTTGACTCCCAAAAACCAGAACGATTTCTCGCGTGGTTTAATCCCGGGACAGCAGTTCGTCGGCCGTGTCGGGGTCGAGATTTTTTGCAATTTCGGTCAGCAATTCCAGCGTCGCATCGAAATCATCTACGTGGATGATGCCTGCGTGGCTGTGGATGTAGCGGGTGGGAATCCCCAGCACCACGCTGGCAACGCCTCTTGAATGGAGCTGGACCGCCCGCGCATCAGTCGCTCCCCCTTCAATGAGACTCAGCTGATGCGGGATTTCTTTCTCCTCTGCGATTTCCAGGACAAAATCGCGGAATCGTTTATGGGAAATCGTCCCGGCATCCAGCATATACAAAATTGGTCCCTTCCCGAGCTCTACTTTCGCCTCGTTTTCAATGCCCGGCACGTCGGTGGCAATTCCCACATCAAGCACGACACAGAAATCGGGATCGACCACGTCCGCCGATGTCTCGGCCCCGCGCGTCCCCACTTCCTCCTGGACCGTGCCGACACCGCAGACGGTATTGGGGTGCTCGATTTCCTGGAGATCTTTCAGCAGCTCAATCATGAGTGCGCAGCCGACCCGGTCGTCCCAGGCTTTCCCCAGGAGATAATTCTCATTCGCCATCTGACAGAATTGCTGCCGCGGGATGACAGGGTCGCCAATACGCACACCCCGCTCCTCGGCATCCTTTTTGTCCCTCGCTCCCACGTCGATAAACATTTGTTTCTTCTTGATAAGCTTTTCGCGGTCCTCTTTGGGCATCATATGAGGCGGGGTACATCCGATAACACCCGGAATTTTGCCGTTGCGCGTGTGAACGACCACGTCGTGGCTCAACATGACCTGTTCGAGCCACCCGCCGAGCGTTGCAAACCGCAGACACCCGGTTTCGTCGATATCCTTAACAACAAACCCCACTTCGTCCATATGGGCCGGAATCATAATGGACGGTTTGTCCTCGGTGCCTCTTTTACGACAGACCAGGCTGCCGAGATTGTCATTTTCGAATTCTACGGCACCTTTCAGCTCGGATTTGACACGGTTTCGCACCTCCGTCTCGAAACCCGAAACACCGTCCATTTCACTGAGTGTTTTGAGCAATTCGAGTGTGCTATCCTTCATTATTTCTTCTCCTGCGGCAAAAAAAAAGGTCAGTATCCCACAACCTGTTCTGTAAACTCGTCGGGGACTACGTCCGGTGAGTCGCGCTATTATAAGACCCGTTGCGGCAATGTAAAATGCTTATCAGTAAATTGGCAGCAACCGGTTCTTGGGGACAAAAAGGCAAATCTTGAGCCGCGCGCAACGTGAACGGTCTCAGTATCGCTCCATTATCGCAAGCCTGGAAAACATTTTTTATGTTTCTTCCAGGTAGGGATTTTCCCCGTCGAGAAAGTGAATTTTCAGCATGTCTGTGCCGCCCGGGGTATTTGTTGATGCGCCGGCGATACAGACCATCGTATCTCCTATCTCGGCCATACCCAGTTCCAACAACCGAGCTTCCCCCCGCTCGATCATCTCATCGGTGTTTCCGAAGATGGAAAACAATACCGGATGCACGCCCCAGACAAGACTCATACGACGAAATGTCGTTTCCTCGGGAGTCAGAGCGTAGATCGGCTGCGAAGGCCTTTGCTGGGAGACAAACTGTGCCGTCCTGCCCGTTATGGTAAAAGCAACGATACCCTCTGCATTGATTTTTGTCGAAACATTCCGTGCCGCTTGTGCAAGAGCAAACTGCTGGGCCGTATCACTTTCGTCCCTTTCCAGTTCGTCAAAATCGCACTGAACTTCCTCCAATGCTTCCGCCTTCTCAGCAATGCGTGCCATAACACGAATCGTGACCACAGGGCGGTCCCCTATCGCGGTCTCACCACTCAACATAACGGCGTCGGTGCCGTCCAAAATGGCATTGGCCACATCCGTTGCCTCGGCCCGCGTCGGACGGTTCTGGTGAATCATCGATTCCAGCATCTGCGTCGCTGTGATAACCGGGACGCCGTGCAGATTTGCACGGCGGATGATTTGTTTTTGGACGATAGGGACTGTTTCGATCGGCATCTCAATACCCAGATCGCCCCTCGCCACCATGACCCCGTCGGCAACGCCCAGTATGTCGTCCAATTCTTCGACAGCTTCCGGACGTTCGATCTTCGCCACGATTGGAATCGGCCCGATGTTCTCGGATTCCATGTGCTGGCGAAGGCGCTCAATATCCTCGGCTCGTCGTACAAAACTCAATGCCACATAATCAACGTGGTGGTCACGAGCAAACTGCAGGTCTTCCAGGTCTTTCTCGGTCGGTGGCGAGACCGAAAGATCGACATCGGGCAGGTTCATGCCTTCATGGGGGCCCAGTCTTCCCCCTTCAACGACGCGGCAAGTCACGGCGGGAGGATTCACTTCCGTTACTTCCAGCTCAATAAATCCATCCCGCAAAAGAATCCGATCACCAACTTCCGCGTCCTCAGCCAGATCCTCGTAGATGGTGGCAATTCTCTCAGCGGTCCCCTCAAAGTCTCCGGATTCGATCGTTACTGAACTGTTTGCTTCGAGTTCGACATACTCACTGTGCAGTTCACCGGTGCGGATTCTGGGGCCCTGCAGATCCTGCATAACAGCGATTGGACGGTTTTCTTCCTCTGCCGCATCGCGGATTTTTTCCAGCATTTCGGCATGCCACTGGCGTGTTCCGTGGGAAAAATTGAGCCGGAACACAGCTGCGCCCGCTTTTATCATCTGCCTGAGGACGGCCGTCGATTCGCAGGCCGGTCCAACGGTAGCAACAATTTTCGTGCGTCGCCCCTGTTTTTTCTGAACCATTCTATTTCTCAATTTTGCTGGACAAGAACTGGATAGCGCGATCCCATTGATCTTTGCGGGCACGTTCCAGTTTCTCTCGCCATTTTTTTGCCGCTTCTAAACTTTGTTCCTGGGATGGAGGAGCAATTTCTCCTACAACGATATCCGGCTCAATGCCGTCGCCGATGGTCCTGTTCTTACCCGCGGTATAATGGGCAACCGTCAACATCATACCGGAACCATCGGGAAGGACAAAAATCCGGTTGACCGCTCCCTTGCCGAAAGTTTTCGCCCCGATCAACGTCGCACGGCCGTGATCCTGAAGCGCCCCGCCCATTACTTCCGAAGCACTGGCGCTCCGATTATTGACCAGAATGGCTATGGGAATCTCATCCGTAACCATAGTCTCACTGGAAGCTTTGAACGTTTTCGTCTCGTCACTCACCCGGCTGTCCAGGCTGGCAATTACGCCGCTACTGAGAAACAGATCGCAGATATCAACCGCCGCGCTGAGCAAACCACCGCTGTTACCACGCAGATCGATCAGAATGGCTCCCCACTTTTCTGCTTTCTTAAAATCTCTCAGAGCCTTTTTTACATCTTCCACGCAATGTTCATCAAATTGCTTCAGCTCGATATAACCGATTCCCTTTTCAAGCATGCGCGATTTAACGCTATCGACCCGGATTTTTTCGCGCTTCAGGGAAACGACTTCTTCCTTTCCTTTTTCGACGCGGCGAATATTGAGCGTCAGTTCTGTCCCAACTTTCCCACGAATCCTGGCAATCATCTCCTCAAAACTCATCTCAGATGTGGATTGGCCATTGACACCAATAATGGCATCGCCTACCTGTATGTTGGCTTTTTCAGCGGGGCTCTCGGGCTGGGTTTCCATCACGACTCCGCCACCGTTCTGCGGAGTCACGATAATGCCTATACCCCCGAATTCGCCTTCTGTGATAACCTCACTGTTTCTGACCTGGAAATCGCTCAGGTACGCGCTGAACGGATCGTTGAGGCTCTGAACCATGCCTCGCATTGCCGCTTCATAAAGCTCATCCTGGGCGGTTTCTCCAGCGTAATGGCGTGGGATGGTTTTGAGAGCGGTGCTGAAAGCCGTTGCCTTCTTCTCGAGTTCTGAAGAGGGGGTCCTGACCAAAATGAGACGAACTATCAGCCCCAGAGACAGGAAGGCCAGCAGCAAACTGAGCAGCGGAAGGTGGCGGTAACGGGAAACTCCCCCTTCCGATTGTGGATCATCCGACATGGGCCTCATCCATCAGGAGTCTCGGGAACGTGGGAATAATCCTGCCCGGAGAAAAGGACTCGGCTCAACCGAGCACCATCCTCTCGGTTGATCACGTAGAGCTCGTAAGATCCTTTCTGCAATTCGATCCCGCTTTCACCGGCAAGTTCGAGCCAATGCCACCATTTCTTCGTCCCGTCGGTTACCATAAAGCTCTGTCCCTTTTCCTCTGTTTTTTCCCGGAGTGAGAAATCGAAAGAATTCGCGCAGGAATCTTCCCACCAGACTCTAACCCAGGGGTAATACGTCCCGGATTCTTCGACTTCAAAGGTGTATTTCGCTTTGTGAACCGCAGGATCATCACCTTCGCCGCATGTGTTGTCTTTGACATAGACAAATTCCACCGTGGCCTGCGTCCCCTCCGGGGTAAGTTCGTCCTTATTATCGTCCGCTTTCGCGATTTCCATTTTCCCGTGGAGGGATTCGGCATCGGCCGCCTTGATAAGAATTCTGGAAGACGGCTGGAATTGATCCCATCCTGAGAGATCCGGGGCGTCGCTGTTATTTTTTTCCCCGGGAGCGTTCTCATTGCCAGAAAGATCTGCCACCGCATTACCCCCGTTCCTGTCAGTACTCGGGCCCCCTGTGAAAGCCAGCACAAACACCACAATAATAACAGCAACAATCCCCCCAAGGGTGACCGGTGAAAAACTCTTATTATTTCCTCGCTCGGACATCTCAACATCTCCCGGCGTTCTGTGGATCCAGCATGAATTCAGAAAATAAACTCCCCCGAGATTCGGCATCCAATCTATAATAATGTTACCAGACCCACCAGCAGGGGGCAAACGCCGTCCTGCAAGCAAGAACGCCGCGTATCTACACATTCATGGTATTTCTTTGATGAGGAAACTATCAGCCGCCATAGTCCTCACTTACCCACATGCCGAGGGCCCCGCGGCGTAAAAAATGGCCTCTGGGAGAGATGAAGGCAGACGATCACCAGTAAATCCCATAGGACGTACCCGCGCCAAAGCGGAACCGTAGTTGTACCTCGGAGTGGTTCTTCCACTCGGCGTGAAGATCGGCGTAGAGGTAATTCGCCCCCAGGTCCTTCCTGTGCATCGGCAGGCGTCCGGCGAACCAAAAACGGTTCAGGTACGGGGTCGGACAACGGTACGTGCCGTTCTTATCCGGCGGCACAGAATAACCATCGTAAGCAATCGGTTGTTGTGTCGCCCGTTCAATGAAAGCCCCACCGAAGGTATCCCCCAGCATCCTGAAACTCGGAAGCGGACGCGCCGCTCCCCCCCGCATGCGCCACCCGTAGAACTCCGCGCTCATCCCGTGGTCGGGACCGTGTCCCAGAATGGTATAGTAAGATGACATCACCGCACCGTTCCCCCGGAGCCCTCCTATGGGGTCCCCCATATCATTGCTCGCAGTGTGGGTCGGCTCGGTATCCGTCGGGCACCGGAATACCTCATCACTGCTGAAATAGCTGTCAAGGGGCTGATAGCTGGTGGGAGAATTGCAGCTGCGGTATCCGGCCGGCGCCTGGACGGGGTTCGCAAGGTACGGCCCCCAGCTATTATAATCGTCAGAATATGCCATCTGCCCCAGGCCCATCTGGTGAAGGTTGCTGAGGCATGCGGCGCGATATGCACTCCGACGCGCCTTCTCAAGGGCCGGCATAAGGAGCGCCGCCAATATAGCTATAATGGCAATAACCACCAACAACTCGATCAGAGTGAAACCTCGCGTCATCGCGTTCCTCCCAATACCCTCCCTGCTATGCAACATATTGTCCGCCCGTGTGCCGAACCCGCAGAACACGGCTTCCAGTACCAGAGATACCCCTCCCAAAAGCGTCTATTTCGCGTAATCAAGTCCTGCCTCGGGATGATCATCATGATGCACAGTCCCTTCGAATTTGTCAAACGTTCTTTTTCCTTACCACAGGGCAAAAGGCTTTGAAAATGCACTCAAACACCCATATTATACGGTAGGAGTTACCGTGCATTTACCTCAACGATCGAACTGGAGGAAGCACCGTGCAATATGACATTCTTGGTAAAACCGAATTGAAGGTCTCGCGACTCGGTTTCGGATGTATGCGCCTGCCAATGAAAGACAAAACCGAAGTCGATCGAGAAAAAGCAATCCCTATGCTCCATCGAGCCCGGGAACTGGGCATTAATCTGTTCGATACCGCCGTCGGTTACTGCGCCGGGGATAGCCAGAGGACAGTCGGCGAAGCGTTCGAAAATGTTCGCGATAAAATCGTCCTCTCAACAAAAAACCACCACTACGATAAAAACGATAAAGACGGTTGGTGGAAACACCTGGAAAATAGCCTTGAAAGACTCAGAACCGACCACATCGACATCTATAACCACCACGGCATAAGTTACAACCGGTATCAGGAAAGCGTCGCAGGTGACGACGGGCTCTACCAGGAGATGCTCAAGGCGAAAGAACAGGGACTCATCCGGCATATCTGTTTCTCATTTCATGGCCCCAACGACCAACTTATGAAACTGGTGGATACGGGCCGCTTCGATACCGTCATCTGCCAGTACAATCTGCTGGATCGACACCTCGAAGACGCCATCGCCCACGCTTCCGAAAGCGGAATGGGCGTTCTGATCATGGGACCCGTCGGCGGCGGGCGTCTGGGTTACCCGAGCGATAAAGCCGCCAGTCTCGTCGGCGAGGTTAAAAGCACCCCGGACCTCGCACTGCGGTTCGTGCTCTCAAACGAAAATGTCAACGTGGCACTGTCGGGTATGTCGAATATGCAGATGCTCGAAGAGAATGTCGAGACGGTCTCCTCCGCCGAACAACTGAGCGAAAAAGACCACCAGCAAATCAAAGAAGCGATCGAAGAGCGAAAAAAACTGGCCGGCCTCTACTGCACCGGTTGCAATTACTGCATGCCCTGCCCCGCCGGTGTCGATATCCCCGCAAATTTCGAAATCCTGAATCTCGAACGGGTCTTCGGACTGACCGATCACGCAAAGAAAAAATATCAAAATCTTGAGGGAAAAGCCGCTTACTGCATGCAATGCGGACAGTGCCTGGAGGAATGCCCCCAGGACATCAATATCCCGCAACGCCTGGGAGAAGCGGTTAAAACCCTCGATCCGCGTGCCGGTCGCCTGGGAGGCTGGAGTTACCTCCGCTCCGCAGAACGCACCGAGGAGACCACAAACCTTCAAATTCGATACGTTTTGAAGAATTTCGCCGATGAGACTCGGAACGCGGATCTGCAGTTCCAGCCGCACGGCGAAGACCGGGTCCAACCACAAAAACTTACCGTGGAAGAACTGAAACCCTACCACCGCAAAAAAATCGACCTCGAACTGTTACAACCGCGAAACGTTTCTTCTTACAATCTGGATGCTGTTGTCAGCTGGGATGGCGAAATAACGACGGAGCATCTATCCGAAATGGTGATCTGTGCATCCAGAACCGAAGGATTTGAACTCAAAGCAGGTGAAATCGAAGGCCCGGCCGTGCATGTCCCCGCCCCCACCCATCCTATCCATAGCGCCGACTACACGCCTGAGACGACGTTTGATTTCGGCGTGTGTTACGACGAGCAAAACCTTTATATTGGGGTTGATGTCGACGCCGCCGATGAGGAAGAGGATATCGGGGCGGTGATGGTGTATCTCGATACGCGGAAACCGGAGGAACTGTGTCGCGGTTCCTACGAGGAAGGCGTCACGAAAATCGCGCTCCACCCGCCGGCGGAGACGGAAAAGGCAGGGGCTGAGACCGATCTGGACCTGGGATTGGATCATGTGGCGACCGACAGGGGTTACGCGTTCGCCTGTGCGATTCCCTGGGAAGAATTGTGTCAGGATGACGATAGTCCGTCCGTGGCCGGATTCGATATCGGGTTGCGCTGTCAGGTCGGGGGAAAAAAGGTGCTTCTCAACTGGACGGGACGCCCGGGCGGCGACAAAGATCCATCCGCTTTCGGGAAGCTCGCGATGGTGTAACGGAGTCTGCTGGTTTCGGATCACGCATCGGTCCGAAAACCCGGCAGTGAGTTCTGGGGAACGTCCAATCCCAAACCGGCAGCCCGTCGCGCACGCGGAGTTTGAGGATCTGCCCGAAATGCACCCTGTGTGCCAGCCTGAGGAAACGCCGGCACGGCGCCGGCAGATCCGATGCCCTTATCTGTTTGTTTGCTTCTGCCATGTTCCTGGTTCCACGTCGGACCATTGTAGCCCTCCGGTCCTCCTTCCTGAGAAAAAGAAAAGGCCCGCCTCCCTGCGGCCTTGCGGCCCGGGAGCGGACCCTAATTCGCGGATTTTGGCGGTAAAGGTATCTCTACCCTTTAGCCCGCTTTTCTCAAGCGGCGCCAGTGCTGCAGCTGCGCGGAAGCCAAGCGCAGGAGTATTTTCATACTTCAAGCGCAGGCTGACAAAGAAGATGCAGTGCTGGCGCCGTTCCCGAAGGGCGAACCGGCGTTTTCAGATTCAGAATACACCGTGTGTGCTGAGATCAGCCACTCAATGCAGTGTAACGTTTGTCTGTCGTGTCGTTTAGAATAATACTGCTTTTAGCTTCGTGAGAAATGCGGGGTAGAAAACACATTTTCAGCGCCGTCCGGGCGCCGTAGCGTTAGCTGCCTCCTTTCAGGCTCCTGTCTTCTGGCGAAAATGCGTGCCTCCGGACCTAACTGGCCCGGCCGTCATTGTTGATGCGCGACGATATTAGCTGTTCATGTGTATAGTGTCAAGTCTTTTTTGACGGGAGATCAGGTTTTTTTTGAGGAACTTGTTTGTAGTTAATGCTTTGCGGAGGACAAAAATATTGCTTTTATTTGCGATCAGGAATCGGCGGATTCGTGACATGAACTGTTCACCGCATTATTTGCCTCTCACAACGTCCTACGGCCCGCAGATCCAGCACGAAAAATTCCGGGTGGGTAGAGAGGACATTTTGACAGGAAATTGAACATTTCATGCCATGAGGGGGAGACCTCTATCGGGCAATCTCAACGACAAGACCGGGTGGAAGTTCCTCCGCTTCACGGACTCGGCCATCGGGACCGATCAGGGTCACGCCCTTGTCGGCCACCCCGCTTCGCTTCATCTGCAGGGGATATCCTCCCCCCACGGCGTTGCTGCCGACATTCCCGCTTATGATATGGCTCTCGGGGCCGAGATGGGTTTTCGTCTCACCGAAAAGCACAAAATCACTCAGCGGCAGTTTCTTCTGCACCTTGCCCCCGGTGATTTCGTTCATATCATTCACCGTCAGGGGCAGACGCTGGCCGTCTATGGTGGTGGCCTGCCAGTTGCCCACAGAATCCAGCTCCCAGCTTTGGCTGGCGACCGGATCCGGGATCTCGGTCTTATCGGCGCTCAGCTCCCCGCGTTTCCAGGTGGTAAGCCGGTCCAGCTCGTCGTAGCGGTAGAGCTCGCTACCCTGCGGGTCTCTCAGGTCCTCCTGGTAGAGCTTATTCCCCATCTCATCGTACCCGTAAGCGAAACCGACGATCAGAGTGCTATCTCTATTGTACCGTCGCTCGGTGATCCTGCCAAGTCCGTCGCGGGTGTTTGAGAGGGTGACGCCGTTGCCGAAAGTTCCCCCGTCGAGCAGGTTGCGGGAGTCGTAGCCCCTGAATCCCTTAGTGGTCCCATTTCACCCACAAAATGGGTCGTTTGAGTCATATATAAGGGCTACTTTTGTCATAACCACTGCCTCGACAGCAACTTCGGTTGGTTCGACCCGGATGCGCTCCCACCGGATGCGCTCCCGGGTATAATCTCCTCTCCGGAAGTTAGCACTATTTCAACAGGATATTGCTGCCCCGCATGACCCGCTCGCAGTAGGTACATCGGAGAGCGGGTGGGGTCTCTTCGATGACCTCGAAACGTGTCATTACACCTTCTTGATTGGTAATACAGCGTGGGTTCTGGCATTTCACGACACGTTCGATTTTGTCAGGGAGATGGACTTTAGATTTTTCCACCACTTCGAAATTGCTGATAATGTTGAGGGTCGCGTTGGGGGCGGCGACGGCGATTTTATTAACTTCATCGGGGGTTAGCTCGCGGTTTTCGATCTTGATGATGCCTTTATGGCCCAGTTTCTCGCTTTCCAGGTTCATCGCCACCAGCACAATATTATCTTCATCTCCCACTTTCAGCAGTTTGGCCACCTTGAAAGTCGCTTCGCTGTTGATGTGATCGATGACGGTCCCGTGCCGAATTGCCGAGACGTTCATTTCGGGTCTTTTGTTTTGCTCATTCATTTTCATACCTTCCCGAGAGCCATGGCCAGAAGCGCCTGTCGGATGGGGATACCATTTTTGGCCTGTTCGAAATAGACTGCGTAAGGCGTTTCGTCAACATCCTCCGCCAGCTCATCGACTCTTGGCAACGGATGCATTATTTTCAGCTCATCTTTCACGCCGCATTCTTCCAGCAGATTTCTATCGATGCGGTAGCTGCTTTTGACCTGTTCGTATTCCAGCCGGTCGGCGAACCGTTCTTCCTGGATGCGTGTGCAGTACAAAATGTCGAGTTCGGAGATAATTTCCGGCAATTCGCCGAATTCTTCGTAATTGATTTTCTTTTTATCAAGCTCATCCAGCATATGCCGCGGCACTTTGAGGCTTTCGGGGGAAATAAAGTACTGTTTCCCCTCAAAGTGCGAGAGTGCGTTTGAAAGTGAACGGACCGTCCGGCTATAACGCAAATCTCCCACGAATCCGACATTGAGCCCGTTCATTTTGTCGTGGACTTTTTGGATCGTGTACAGATCGAGGAAGGTCTGAGTGGGATGCTGGTTGGCCCCATCTCCTCCATTCAATACCGGGATACCGGCAATCTGTTCGGCGAGCCGTGCCGCGCCCTCCCATGGATGCCGGATAGCAAGGATGTCGCAGTATCCGCCGATCATCCGGATCGTATCCGCGAGCGATTCTCCTTTTTTAAAAGAACTTCGTTCCTTGTCACCAAAATCCAGAACCGAACCGCCCAGTTGCATCATGGCCGAGGCAAAGCTCAGCCGGGTTCGGGTGGACGGTTCCACGAACATAATCCCCAGGACATAGCCGTCGAGCAGGTGGATCTGGGGTTTGCGCTCCATTTCACTGGCCGTATGGAGCACGGACATAATGGCATCGCGGTCAAAATCCCTGATGCTGATCACGTTCTTGAAACCGTTACTCATGGCCCGTCCGCCTATCAGTTATCAGTCTTATTTCGCTTCTATCTCAATTAACGAGCATCGGAGTGTACGCTTTTCACACTGAATTATAATTTGCTCGCCCGGCATTGCAAATGAGGGGCAAAATATACTCGTTTCGGCGCGGCGGAGGGAGCCGGAAGCCCGGTCGCTCGCTTGCGAAAATGCGCCTGTAGCCCGTATCCTGTCTTTTTGATAATACCAACGGAGGCGGAAAAAAGTATGTGCTTCGAACGATTCAACAACAACCCGATTATCACTCGAGCAGATCTGCAGGTTTCCCGAGATGGATTTGAGATATTCGGCGTCTTCAACTGCGGCGCGGTCAAAGTCGGCGGAGAATATTTGCTGCTCCTGCGGGTCGCTGAACGTCCAACCCCGGAGCGTGACTGGCTGAACATCCCCCTGTTGAATGAGACCTGCGACGATCTCAAAATACGAAGGATACGCGCCAACGCCCCCGGTATCGACGCAACCGACAGCCGGGTGGTGCGACTCGCAAATGGGCGGATTCTTCTGACGTCGATTTCCCATTTTCGGCTTGCCCGGAGCAAAGATGGGCGCACGTTCTCGGTCGATGAAAAGCCCGCCATGTTCCCTTCAACCGAATACGAACGTTACGGTATTGAGGATCCGCGTATTACATATCTCGATGGCCAGTACTGGATAAGTTACAGCGCGATTTCTCCCCAGGGGGTCGCCACTGCTTTCGCTTCGACTACCGACTGGCGCAGTTTTAAGCGCCATGGAATCGTCTTCGCGCCCACCGATAAGGATGTGTGCCTTTTCCCGGAAAAGGTAGACGGACACTACGTGTGCCGACACCGACCCTGGGCGGAAGGAATCGGAGCCCCGGCTATCTGGACGGCCTACTCATCCGACCTGCAAAACTGGGGGGGACACAGTTTCACGATGGGACCACGGGAAAACCACTGGGACGAAGAACGTGTGGGGTGCGGAGCTCCCCCAATCCACACAGATGAGGGATGGCTCGAAATTTACCACGGCGCTAATATCGCCGGTCGATACTGCCTGGGGGCAATGCTATCGGAAATCACTCAACCGGCACGCGTGATCGGGCAAAGTGAGAATCCCGTCCTGGAACCCACCGCTGAATATGAAACTCACGGCGTTTATTCTCCGTGCGTTTTCTCAAATGGAGCGATCGAGGAAAAAGACGGGACATTGCTTCTCTATTACGGCGCCGCCGATACGGTGACAGCCGGGGCATCGGCCACTATTGACGACCTGCTTAACACAATCGAGCGAAACGGCTTTTAACCGTGCATAGATCTCGCAACATATTTCTTCACGTTCTTTCGATGGGCTCTGGGCAGCGTTGGCCTCGATGGTGGAAAACCTGGCGCTGGACCCTAAAAAGACGGAGCCTGCTGATGCTTTTTGCCATTTTCGGGTTCGTCTACCCCGCGCTGATTCCCTGTCAGGGGGCCGAATCGAAAGCCAAAACCATCTGTATAGAAGCGGAACACGCCAATTCGCTCCGTTACCCATTCGTCGTGGCTCGATTCGATAAAGCCTCCGGGAAACTGGGCCTGGCAATTCCTGAGGGAGCTGGCAGCATGGAATCTTTCGGGGGAGCACGCATTGCTGCAACTTACAATGTAAAATTGCCTGGACCCGGGAAATGGAGGGCGTGGTTGCGAGTAAAATGGCATGGTATCTGTAGCAATTCGATTTTTTTTGGCGTCGGGGAAGGAAAACTCCGCAAAGTCGCAGGCGGGTCCGCCAGGAAATGGCAGTGGCTATCGGCCGGCAACTGGTCAATCAAGAAGCAAGATGTAGTTGTTCAGATTGTCGACCGTGAAGATGGGGTGGCCGTCGACCAGATTCTGTTTAGAAACAACCAGGCGCCGCCCGAGGAAATGGAAAAGCCCAATCTGATCCCCGGTTGTGGGACGGAAGATCTCCCGGCCCGCCTTTTTTTGGGAGTCGGCTCCGGCGGTCTGCCACCCACCGATTTCGCCCTGCACCACGGCCGGACCCACCCGCTTCCGCTCAAACCTATACCTCGTTTTATTGTTCAGAAAGGCCGAACGACACGTTTGGCGGCGTGGCTTCGTAACAATCCATGTTCTTCCGATCAGTTCTCGGTTTCTCTCAGCACTACGGCGCCAGTAGAGATACAACCGGGCCAAAGACAAACATTTGCTTTAGCTCCCCAAAGACCGCTTCGAAAATTGGATTTCCGGATTCTCCCGACGAAACACACGGCCCGCCGGACCTACCGAATGGCCATCAGACTCCGGCATCCAAATGGCAAGATCGAAACCCATAAAGTGTTGCTTGAGCGGCCTTTTCAATGGCTGGTCACCAACGCCATAGCTTGTCCCGACTCTCTTGGGCTGGAAACCCCGAGTGGGATCGAGAATAAGCTCACCAACGGTTTCCCCGGACCCGCGGATGGCGTTAGCTGGCAGGTCGCCCCCTCTGAAAGCGTATCACGGTACGGTCTCCTCAACATGCGCAAGGCCGTCAAGAACAGCACCTATGTCATGGCTTACGCCTACACCTGTGTGCGATCTCCAGAAGAGGGGACTTTTCTCTTTGAGGTGCGACACGATGACATGATCAGAGTCTGGCTGAACGGGAAGAAGACATTCACAAGTCTTCAAAGCGCCCCTTCTTCGTTGACACGGAAATTAGTGAAAGTGCATTTAAATAAGGGCTTGAATCATATTCTGGTAAAAATCGCCCAAAAAAAGAATTACTGGGAATTTGGGCTCAGGATTCTTGATCTTAAAACGCTCCCGGCCCACGTGGAAGGCGTTCCGACCGAGAATCTGATTGTCAAAAGCAAAAAACCATGAGGCAGACGCGACGTTTCCGAGGGCACATGTTAAAATAGAAGCACGATCCTTTCGAACCACAAACAGGCTGGGAAAACGGAGTTTAGAAGCTTTTCCAGTGATGTTGCCGGTCTCTTCTGCGCTTATTGGCAAAACTGAGATGCTGAAACATCAGGTGAAAAACTTTTCGCGACCGAAACAGTCTCTGGGCATCGCAATCCTGACCATCGTGCTGTTACTTTCGGTCAATCTCAATGGGGCACCCGCAGAAAATCAGAACGAAAAAGGATATCTGGAACACGCCAGTGAACTGATCAACGAAAAGAAATACAACCAGGCCATTCTTTTGCTGAAGAAGAACCTCCGGGAAATGCCACTGGACTCGCCCCACTTGTTTCGCGCGCTGGGCCGCCTGAGAACAGCAACGAAGCTATCGTGGGAAGGTAACCTTTACGCGTCCGAAATCCGCCGCCTTTTAAATCGAATCCCCGAATCCAACCCGGGAGACGAGCGGCGTCGCGAGATCCATCAGAAATTGCTGTGCCGCCTCGCGAAGCATCACTATGATCGACGAGAATCATTCGCAGCGATTGAGGTATATGAAAAAGCCCTGGAACTTTCGACGGGAAACGAAAAAACGCGGCTCAAAAAGCGCCTGGCGAGTTTGTACGAAGAAGTGGGGGAGTTCGAAAAAGCACTTGAAATCAGAAAACAACAGCTCGCTGAATCACCCGACAGCCGCGCCCAACTTCGGCAGGTTGCCAAGCTCTATTTCCGCCTCGGCCAACAGGAAAAAGGCCTGGAACTGGTACATGATCGGGAAAATCCGGCGCTCACAGCAAGCCTGGCCCGAGAGTTGTATCGCGCCAAATTCCTGAACGAAGCCGAGCAGCTTGCTCGCCACGCCCGCCGTAACGGACAAAATCTCGACCGGTTGCTGGCGCGGATTCTGAAAGACCAGAAGAAATTCGATGAGGCGCTCTATCTCCTCACAGAACATTACCAGCAGATGAACCTTGAAAAACGCGGCACCTGGCGGGCACGCCGAACGGCCGAAGAAATAGCAGAGGTCCATCGTCATCGTGGCACACTTCCCGATGCCATCCTGAAAGCGGAAGAAAAACTTGCTGCCCTGCCTGAGGGCAAAGGACAAAGCCGGCAAAAATATCTGATACTCCTCTACAAGCTTCATGCAACCGCAGGGAACCACCAGAAAGCGCTCGAATACTGTCTCGCTTATCGAAAATATCTCGACGAAAAAGACAAAAGACGTGTGGACAGTTGGATCGAAAAAGTGGGGCGCCCCGCCTTCCAGAGACTGCTATCGCGACGACAGATTGAAACGGCAGAGGAACTCCTGGCAAATCTCGAGAAAAAAGGCATCAGCGGCACCTGGCTGGACTGCTGTCGCTACCACCTGCTTCTGCAGAGCGGGCAAGCTGAGGATGCCAGGTCATATCTGGCCAAACTGGAGAAAAAATGCGCCGATAAGGAATCGAAAATCTATGCTCTCGCCGAAGAATTCGCCAACTGGGGAAAAACAGCCGATTGCGTAAAACTCTGGGAAAACATTCTGGAATCAGAACCGCACAACAGCATCTACGATATCAATGCCCACGTCCGACTGGCGCGTTACCGCCTTGCAAAAGAACAATACAGCAAAGCTGTCGAGCATTTTGACGCCGTGAACCGAAGCCTGACCGAACGCAGCATGGCCATCCTCCACGAAGAGTACTTCCGGCGTCTTGAAATGAAAGCGCGCTACGGGGCGGCCGATAGAAACGGGGATATCCTCGCAAAATTCCTTCAGGATGCCCGCCCCGTCAAACGCAGGGCTGCCGTCTGGTTCCTCGGACGTGTCGGAGCACCCGAACACATCGAGAAGCTCAAAATGATCAGAAATGGTGCCTCTCCAAAACTGCTTTCACTCGTCGACGAAGCCATCACTTTGATCCAAACTCGTCACCTGACTGGTGAAGATCAAAGGGGACCGCGCTCGGAAAAAGAGTTTCAAGACGAGCTGGCCAAAATCGGCAAGGTTCTGTGGATAAAGGAAGATCCGTTCGCCAAAAACCAGCTCTGGGCCGCTTTCACGCACCATTTCCTCGTCAGGGCCGAGCTTGAAAAAGGCAAGATGTATCGCTATGAAGAAGAGATCCGATGGATCATCGACGGGGTTCCAGACGTCACGGCGGTCGCGTTTACGAAAAAACGAGTGTGGGTCGGCACCAATCACGGTCTCCTTTCCTACGATCGCCAACGGAGTATGTGGGATGTGTTCGCAATCGGCGAAGAACCCGTTGATGTAAAAGTGATCGACGTTTCGGCGCGGGAAGACGGTCTTTATGTTACGATCGCCACAAACAAGGATAATAAAACGTGGATTTACCGACTTGAGAAGCGACGCTGGGAAAAACCTTAAGAATCGGACAAATCATGATTTCCGAATCCGACGGACATTATCTTTTCAAGGCCGATCGCACTGAAGCAGACCGGGTTTACCTCGACGAAAGCGAAACCCGGCATCTCCGTTCCGTTCTGCGCGTCCAGAAAGGCGATACCGCATTCGTCACGCTGGGTCAGGGCCATATTTATCGCGTCGAAATCGAGTCTTTTCGGGATGGTGGTTGTGTGGGAAAGGTCCGGGAAAAGCAGACGCAACGCGCCGTTGAACCACAAATGGATTTTTACGTCGGTCTCCCGGACAAAACGCGTTTTGATCAAATGCTGGAACTTGTTGTGCCACTCGGGACTCGATCCGTAACCCCTGTCGAATGCGAATATTGTCAGAAAAAATGGTGGACAAAACGTTGGGCCAAAAAAGAAAAACGTTTCCAGCGCAAAATCGTGGCTTCCGCCAAACAATCATGGAATGCCCGATTCCCAAGATTATCGTCCCCTTTGAGCTTTGACGCGTCTGTGGAGCGCGCTTCGGGTGAGCTTTTGCTTGCCGACCCCGAAGGCACGAAAGTAGAGGACGTGGAACTTCGCTCCGGGACAACCAATTCGTATTCCTGTTTTGTTGGCCCACCGGGAGGATTTTCGCCCGACGAAAAAGAAGCCCTGGAAACAAACGGCGCTGTGAAAATCTGGATTTCGCCTTTCAGATTACGGACCGAACTGGCCGCCGCGATCCTTGCCGGTTTGTTGGTCAGTCGCTTCGGATAAGATACAGCAAATGACCGGGGCAAAGGAAAAAAGCAGAAAGATAAAAATGGAATTCAATCCTGATTTTGAAGAAGCTGTCCCGCATTTGAAAGCCTTCTGGCACGGTGAATTCATAGATCGACCATGCATGGATGTCACCGCACCTGAAACGCTCCGAGACTCTCGCCCATTGGGTAAATCTGAATCCCGTCTTCGGAGGCTCTATCCCCTATTTTTCGGGGACGGGCGAGTTACGCATATCGAGTGCGATCACAAATTCTCCGCGCCATTTTTGCCCCTGTTTCTCCACAATGACATCCTCAACGGCCCCTCGCAGGCGTTCCTCGTGGACTTTTGTCGCCTCCCGGATCACGGCAATGCGTGTGCGCGGCCCCAGGACATCCGCGATATCCTCCAGAACGCGATCGATCCTGTGCACAGACGCAAATATAAAAAACGTGGTTTCCTGTCCGACCAACTGTTCGAAGAAACGTCGCCTTTGCCCCGTTTTCCGCGGCGGATACCCCAAAAATGTGAACTGGTCCACCGGAAACCCCGACGCAAGCACGGCAAAGGTCAGGGACGATGGGCCGGGGACGATAATCGGTTCGATGTCCCGTTTCAAAGCCTCCCGGACGATGAGAAAACCGGGATCAGAAATGCCGGGAGTTCCTGCGTCAGTAACCACTGCTATTCGTTGTCCCGCAACCACTTTATCAAGAATCTCAGGCGTTTTTTTGTGTTCATTATGGGCATGATAGGAAATCAACGACGTATGAATATCGAAGTGACTGCAGAGTTTCCGCGTCCGGCGGGTATCCTCCGCCGCGATGATATCGGCTTCCTCAAGAAACCGCTGCGCTCTCAAGGTGATATCTTCAAGATTGCCGATTGGCGTTGCCACAAGGGCAAGCCAGCCATTTTGATTCTTTGAAACCATGGGCCTCACAGGGTGGGAAGTTCCGTTAACCCACAAACAGACTTGGCCACCAACGACAAAAAGTCAAGCGTGCTGCATTTAAACCGACTGCTTTTTTTGCAGATGGCGTGCCATTCCAGTTATTCTAAGGGAAATCCTGCATTCTGATCATGGTCCTCCGGCGGGTTTTTGCTTGCCTGACATGTCGGTGGAAAGCTTGAATCTTTTGCGCTGTGGAACGATGGCTTTATAAGAGACCTTGAAATGTTCAGCTGGCTTTTAAACGCCTTGTATATGGATTTGCTGCTCGCTGTTTCCCCGTACTGGCTGACGCTTCTGCCACGGGCTCGACGCTACAGGTGCGGGTTGCTGGAACGCGCCGGCTTCAGTCCGGTTTTAACCAAACAAACCAGGCGACTCTGGATCCATTGCGCGAGCGTTGGCGAGGCCAGTATTCCCAGGCAACTCGTTTCAGATTTCACCGATCGCCATCCCGATTGGGATGTTGTATTCTCCACCTGGACAGATACCGGGGCAGACCGTTTACATAAGCTCTATCCCGACGCGACGGTCTTTTACTGGCCGCTTGATATCTCCCTGTCCGTGGACGCGGCCCTCAACAGGGTCCGTCCGGATGCCATTATGTTGGTCGAACAGGAATTATGGCCGAATTTCCTGCTCCGGTGCCGGAAACGCGATATTCCGGTAGCCATCATCAACGGCCGAATCAACCCGGGTTCCGTCCGATTACTGCGGGGGCTAAATCGGCTCGTGAAACCATTATGGGACCCGGTGGAACTTTGTTGTAGCCGTAGCGACACCGACGCGCAACGTTTTATTAACGCCGGACTGACCGCTGAGAGGGTCATCAATACCGGATCGTTGAAATATGATTCCCTTCCCCTGGAAGTCGATCCCGTGACACAACGTGATTTGGCGGAGCTGTTTGGATTGAAAAAAGACCAGCCCGTAATCGTCGGGGGCAGCACGCATCCCGGGGAAGAAGAAATTTTATGCCACATATGGAAACGACTTCGGCGGAGCCATGCGGACCTGCAACTGCTGCTCGCACCGCGTCATATTGAGCGAGCGAACTCTCTTGCGGCCGATCTGAAATCGCAGGGATTTTCCGTCGTTCGGAAAACCGAACTCGAAAAAAACAGTGTTCGCCCCGGAGACGATTCCGTGATCCTTGTCGATACCATCGGCGATCTTGTCACATGCTACTCGTTGGCAACATGCGTTTTCGTGGGCCGGAGCCTGCTGCCACCCGGTGGCGGGCAGAACATGATGGAGCCCGCGGGGCTCGGGAAACCGGTGCTCGTGGGTCCTCACACGGATAATTTTCAACCGGAGATGAAACTTCTTCGCAAGAACAATGCCGTTAAAATTGCAGAAGACGAGGCCGCTTTGCAAAAAGAACTGGGGACAATTCTCAGGGATAACACAGAGGCCCAGAAAATGGGACAGCGCGCGCGCCAAACCGTCATTGCCAACCGTGGCGCGACCGAGGATTCACTGAACCGCCTGGAAAAGGTTCTCAGTGACAAGGGACTCCTGTGAGCGGGGCGAACCATTTGTGTTGATCAGCAATGCTGGCACAGTCGGGACTTAGCGGTAGGCAGAAAAAGTTTTTACCCCAGAATCCAGATTGCAGAGCCGTTGAGAAGATGGCTTAGCCTCAAGAACCGGTTTTTCACCCCATTGGCCCCCCGCGAGCGGACTGGACTTCAGCCGCAGGCTGGAGTTCAGAATGCGGGCCGATTGAGTTGGATCTCCGCGCATCTTGACATCTGTGAGCCACTGCCCGCCTCAAGTCCAGTTTCGCCCTCCGCTGGCGGGCTCAGCTGAACTCGAGTCTGCAGGATACGTGGTCGAGAAGCGGGGTTGCAGGCTTACAGAATGATTGAGACCAGAGATAAGGTTTATATTACAATAACCTTTAACGACTTTTCCGAAGGAAACTTGAGGGATTTGCGCACATCTGGGTTGCATCTGTGTGCAAATCCAAAGAGACTACCTTCACGGGGTTCCTTCCCTCTACAGGAGAGAATTGTTAACTTCTCAAACCTTGCAGGGGATCAGAGGAATCCCGTCCTTTACGATATCAAATTCCTTGAGGCACGCAAAAAACTTGACGTATCCTCTGCGGAAAACTACTATAAGTGAGGTTTTTTGAGACATTCTTTTGAGTATTTAAGAGGTATCATATATGGCAAAAATCGACAAGTTTCTACATTTCCTCGCGGAAAATAAAGGGTCGGACCTCCATGTAAAGACAGGGACCCCCCCGCTTCTGCGTATCGATGGTAAATTGGAACGCATGAAGATGTCGCCGTTTAAGGCCGAGCAGGTCAAAGCCCTGGCCATGGAAATTATGCCGGATAAAAACCGCAAGGAATGGGAAAGTACAAATGACACGGACTTTGCATATGAAATCCCTGATCTGGGTCGTTTCCGAACGAACATCTACAGAGACATTCAAGGGCCCGCAATATGCATGCGGATGATTCCCTTTGAGATGTTGACGGTTGATGACCTTGGTCTCCCCGCGCCGATACGGAACCTTGCCCTGTTGCCCAAAGGAATCGTGCTCTGTACAGGGCCAACAGGCTGCGGCAAAACCACGACACTGGCCGCTCTGTTGGAATATGCAAATAAACGGAGAAAAGACCATATCATCACCATTGAGGATCCCGTTGAATTCGTTCACGAGAACGAAGGCTGCATAATCAGTCACCGCGAGGTGGGAGAGCATACGCAAGGGTTCCAACGGGCACTGCGGGCGGGACTTCGAGAAGACCCTGACATCATTCTGGTAGGTGAGTTGCGTGATCTGGAAACCACGGCTCTGGCCCTTGAGTCTGCGGAAACCGGTCACCTGGTATTCGGAACTGTCCATACCACGACAGCCAGCAGTACTGTCGATCGTATCATTGACCAATTCCCACCCGATCAGCAGGCCCAAATCCGGGTTATGCTCGCCAATACGCTTAAATGTGTCATCACACAGATGCTCTGCCGCAAAAAAGGTGGTGGCCGAGTGGCTGCTTTTGAAATCCTCTATGTGCACAGCGCCGTGACCAACCTGATACGCGAAAGCAAAACGTTTCAGCTTCCCTCGATCATCCAGACGGGGAAGAAATACGGCATGTGCACTATGAATGAATCGCTGATGGAACTGGTCTACGAAGGCACTATCACAGTCGATGAAGCTTACAGCAACTCAGTGGACAAGCAGGACATGAACGAGCGGGTGAATGAATACCTGTTGTACGCGGTAACCGAGGGCGATATGACGCCCGTGGAAGCCGTGAGCCAGTCTTATTTCCGGCCGGGGATGATGGATCGTCTCCGCGACGCCGGTTACAGCAAAGTCGTTGAAAAAATGGACCTTGACCAGTTCGAGGAAAAGACAGCAATGGGCGCAACATAACCTCTCCGCAACGGAGAGAATTCTCTTCAAATTGAACGTTGTCTCACCCGGAGAAACTCCACCGTGGAAGAAATCTTTTCACTCACAAAAGACCAGTCACGTCAGATCGACAAAATAGCTATGGACGAATACGGCATTAAAGGCGTAATGCTGATGGAAAATGCCGGGCGAGCCTCCGCCGCCGAAGCCGCTGATATGCTCGGCGACACCCGGGATGCCGACGTCACGATATTCTGCGGTAAAGGCAATAACGGCGGTGACGGATTTGTCGTCGCCCGGCACCTGTCAAACTGGGGATGCTCTGTCAACATTTATCTCTCCGGTAAAATCAACTCGATCCTCCGCGAAGCCGCCGACACAGCCGTAAACCTTGAAATCGCCCTGAACATGAATTTGCCGATAACCGAAATTGAGAACAAGGGAGATGTCCAAAAAAGCCTTGACGACGCTCGCGAAGGCAAATTGATGGTGGACGCACTCCTCGGCACCGGGATAAGCGGTGAGGTAAGAGGGCTCTACAAGCCTCTCATCGAAGGTATCAACTCGCTGCCGGTCCCCGTTCTTGCGATCGACGTTCCTTCAGGGCTGGATTGCGATACCGGAAAACCACTCGGTGTCGCCGTGCAGGCAGAGAGAACGGCAACTTTCGTTACCAAAAAACAGGGCTACAACAGTCCCGAAGCCGGCGAATATATCGGCCAACTGAAAGTGATCGATATCGGCGTCCCGCGCCGTATGCTGGAACAAAGGGCACAGGAATGGGGGGCAAAAAAGGAGTGATCATCTATCTCTCAGCGCCCGTCTTCACTCAGGTGCAGCGACGGTGGAACAGACTACTCGCCGCGGAAGTCGAAAAACAAATCGAAGGCGCGAAAGTAATACTTCCCCAAGATTTTAAGTTCAGCGCAGCTTTCAATCGGTCTGAAGATTTCCGGGAACTCTTTCACACCTGTCTGGACAAAATTGAGGACGCTGATCTCGTGATCGCCGTGCTGGACGGGCCAGACGCTGACAGCGGAACCAGTTTTGAAGTCGGATATGCCTGTGCCCGCGAAATACCCATTATCGGTATTCGAACGGACTATCGAAAAAGCCAGGACCTGGGTGTCAACTTGATGCTCGCGCAAGCATGCAGCGAATTACTGAGAGAGATGTCCTTCAGCGAAGATCTGGAGCAGTTGGTTCGAGATCTGACGGGCAAGATCCTCGTGGCACTGCGCAAAATCGATAAGCGCGAATAGACGGATTAAACCATCAGTCGTCCCTCAATTCATCGGTAAAAACACACCAGGTTTGCACCGGACATTTCTCGCATTCGGGACTGGAGGGGTGACAAAGCTCCCTCCCATGTTCGATCATGTTCAGGTGAGCTGAATATTTGCGTTTATCGGGGACAAGCTCATCGAGCCGTTTGTGCGCTTTGATGCGGCTGCAATCCGCCGGGATAAGGCGGAGCCTCTGCCCTACTCGAAGCACATGCGTGTCAACTACAAAAGTGGGTTTGCCAAATCCAAATAGCAAAGCAAGACGCGCAGTTTTCACCCCGATACCCTTAATCTGGGTGAGTTTTTTTTCCGCCTCTTCCGCCGAGAGGGGCTCCAAAAAATTCAACGAATACTCGCCCCGCTCTCCCAACCAGTCAAGTAGTTCTCCTATGGCAGCCGCTTTTTGATCGGCCAGCCCCCCACATTTGATAGCTTCTGCGATTTGAGGATTTGTTGCCCCGGCCATCTCCTCCCAAGATCCATAAGAAACCTTTAACTCATTCCAGGCTCGACCGCTGTTAAGGTCACTGGTGTTTTGGGACAGGATGCCGTGGACGAGCACTTCCAGAGGATCAGAATCAGCCCGTGAAGGGATCCCATAACTTTCTGCAAGAGCATCGAGAACTGGACCGATTTTTTCTTTCGGCTCCGAAAGTTGTGGGGTGGGGGATGGCATATTTGGTGGGATATAATTCAGGGAATGCGTTGCAGAACTTCGCGATTGTAGCGTTCTTCAAGCTCGGGACGTTGCTGGTAATGTCTAAGCGCTTCCAGGCAGGTTCTAATTTTATCGATCCGTGCGTTAGGATCGGGGTGGGTTTTGAAAACTTCGAAAGCGATCTCACCGTTGGATTCCGCAGATTTCTGCAAAAACGGAAGCAACCCTCCGGGATGGTAGCCGGCACGGTAGGCATAACGTGTACCCGCAAGGTCAGCTTTTATCTCATAGCGCTGATCGTACCCCTGATGAGCCAATTTGTTGTACGATTCATCGACAAATTGTCGATATTGGCTTACATCTTCATCGAGTTCCGCTGCAAAATCCACAAGGCTCCGGATGCGCCGGTCGCGCAAGGTAATTTCAAGTCCGTGCTTTTCAGCAATGTGCGCGATTTCATGTCCCAAAATCGCCGCGAGTTCGCTTTCGCTGTGCAACATTCTCAAAAGCTGCGTCGATACAAAAACGAACCCTCCCGGCAAAGCCAGAGCCGTTGGATCTTCATTTTCCACGACAGCAAAAGAATAAGGAAGGGTAGGCCTGTCGCTCTGAAGTGCTACCAAAGTGCCCACCCGGGTGACATACTCATTGAGATCGCGGGCTTTGCACGGTTTCCCGAAACTGGCAAATGCCTTTACCGCAAGGCTCTGCCCCATTGCGATTTCTTCCGCCGTATCGATCTCGGTTATCATCGCGTGAGCGGCATCAAGACCTTTCAGGATTTTTGTGCAATCCTCCTCACCCAGGATTTCGGGGGTTTGTTCCAGAATTACTCGGCTGGTCCTGACACCCTCTTTCATAGCTTCGCAGGTAGTAAACACGAACGGTAGCAGCAAAATGGCAAGACACCGAAGAAGTAACTTTTGTAATGAAATCCTCATTTCATTTCTCCTGACCATACTCACCGAGCCGGCCTTCCCGGGCGAACTTTTCAATCTCTTCCGGACCGACCTTGCGGGCCTGCATTTCCTCGACGGCCTGAACCGCCCAGTCGGGGATCTCTGCTGAGTCTGCGTATTTTTCCGCCGCTGGTGAAAGCCCTCTGAGTGCTCCTCCGGCTTCAAGTTCTGCCAGCTCGACGCCTTCCCCCGAAGCGCCCCCCGATAGAATGGCTTCAATATCTTCGGGCTTTTCATCAGCCAGCTTATTAAAGTAAATCCAACCTTCCTCGGCTCCAGCTGAAACTCTGTAATAGTCCCCGGAACGTTCGAGGACTTCCACGGCGGCACCCTGTTCCAAACGCGCCACCACAGAGGCCCCCAGGGCGGTCCCGCCACGCAATTCCGCGGCCGTGCGAGTGTACATTGTTCTGGCTTGGGCCAGTATAGCAGGCAGCCCAATTAGCCAGGATACTAAGCAAGCGACAAAAAGAACAGAAATCAGTTTCTTCATTCTAAGATCCCATTTTCCCTGTAACCCAGGGCTTTTTCGCAGCTGAAAAAATCCATAATTAGAAATAACTTTACTCCCAGCGGTCTGCTATTATTGCCCAATTACGAAAGAAGTCAAGATCGCCATGTCCCCTCAGACAGCAAATCAGCGGTAGAATATCGGGAAACCATTCACCGCTTCTTCTTGACACGGGATATAGGGTAAATTATAAAAGCAGAAATCATAAGCGGGCCGAACTCCAAAATGACAACCGTATGCGCATTTCATCACGATCAATTCTGTGAGTTCAGTTTTCTCAGGATAGTGCGGCAGCAAACCGGAAATTTGAATCCCGCCGCCTTTAAGCGGTTCGGACCGAGCACCGTGACAACGCGCACGTGCATTGTCCAGAAAACCCAGCGCAAACACATAACTGACCGCTCTGCTTGAAAACCCGTAGCGCTCCGGTCCCGACAACCCATCAAAGCAGGGATCAGCGCCAGGGGTTCTGCAGCTTTTTTTACATTAACGTTGAGAGTTTAGCATATGAGTAAAGAAAGAGATTTTTTAAGGCAAAATCTGAGTGAGGAAAATTGCCAGAAACTTTTCGCAATCGATATCCCGTTTCTTGAGCAGTTTGTCGCAAAATATGTCGAGCTGGGGCAACCGGAAAGCGTTTTCGTAGCAACAGACTCCGACGAAGACGTTGAGTATGTCCGCCGACTTGCCGTCGAAACCGGCGAGGAACAGGAGCTGAACACACCCGGCCACACGGTCCATTTTGATGGCTATTACGATCAGGCCCGCGATAAAGAAAACACAAAATACCTGCTTGCCCCGGAAACCGATCTCGGTGAACGGCTGAACTCTGTTGACAAAGAAACAGGACTCAAGGAAGTGCACGAGTTCCTGGAAGGAAGCATGAAAAGCAAAGAATTGCTGGTCAGATTTTTCTGCTTGGGCCCGCAGAGTTCGCCCTTCTCGATCCGAGCCGTGCAGCTCACTGACAGCCCGTATGTTGCCCACAGCGAAGATATCCTCTACCGACGCGGTTACGATGAATTTCTTCAGATGGATTTGACAGATTCCTTTTTCCGCTTTGTCCATAGCGAAGGGAAACTCGAAGAAGGTGTCAGCACTGAAGTTGACAAAAGGCGTGTCTATATTGATCTGGATGAGGACATTGTATACAGCTCCAATACCCAGTACGGCGGCAATACCATCGGACTCAAAAAGCTGGCGCTGCGCCTCGCAATAAACAAAGCTTCCCGGGAAGGGTGGCTCGCCGAACACATGCTCGTTGCGGGCATTCATGGTCCCAATAATCGCGTGACTTATTTCACAGGCGCCTATCCTTCTGCGTGCGGTAAAACATCGACGGCCATGCTACCCGGTGAATCGGTTGTCGGCGACGACATTGCGTACCTGCGGCCTATCGACGGGAAACTTCGTGCGGCTAACGTGGAATCCGGAATCTTTGGTATTATCCGCGATGTGAACACTGATGACGACCCCATAATCTGGGATGCGCTCCATAGACCGGCAGAGATAATCTTCTCAAATGTGCTGGTCGGCGATGATAATAACCCGTACTGGCTCGGCATGGGTGAAGAAATCCCCGACCACGGCCGCAACCACAGCGGGGAATGGCATGCCGGCAAAACAGATAACGAAGGCAGAGAAATTACGCCGTCTCACAAAAATGCAAGGTATACTT
The DNA here is from genome assembly GCA_046538485.1 of Candidatus Brocadiia bacterium. Classification (GTDB taxonomy): domain Bacteria; phylum Planctomycetota; class Brocadiia; order SM23-32; family SM23-32; genus JBKHIT01. Next base: position 74,476 of record JBKHIT010000008.1, read on the forward strand.
TGCATCTGGAAAGTCTCTCAAATTGCGATCCCCACCTTCACGACCCCGAGGGAGTGGAGGTCAGCGGCATAATTTACGGCGGCCGCGACTCCGATACGTCGGTTCCCGTTGAACAGGCTTTCGATTGGACACACGGAATCATTACAAAAGGCGCCAGCCTGGAATCCGAGACAACCGCAGCGACCCTGGGGGAAGAAGGGGTCCGGGTTTTCCAACCCATGTCCAATATCGATTTCGTCTCTATCCCGCTCGGCCAGTACATTCAAAACAACATCGATGCGGTGAAAGGCCTGGATTCCGAACCCATTATTTTTGGGGTCAATTATTTCCTGAAAGGCGAAAACGGAGATTACCTGAACGGAATGCATGATAAGCGGGTCTGGTTGAAATGGATGGAACTTCGGGTCCACGATGAAGTCGAGGCCCTGGAACGGCCGACCGGGCTTATCCCAAGATATGAAGACCTCGCCAGCCTGTTCGATACCATCCTGGGTCAGAGCTATTCCCGGGTTGAATACGAGGAACAGTTCAGACTCCGCATCCCGGAGAATCTGGCCAAAATAGACAGAATCGAACAGGTCTACAGGGAAAGCGTTCCCGATACTCCTGACATTCTTTTTGAGGCCCTGGAAGCGCAGCGAAAAAGGTTGGAATCCGCGAGGTAAAATGCCCGTATTGTACGAGGGGCGCGTTTGCCTTGTTCGGTGGTTTCTTTTTCCTGGCTCCACTGCTGGAGCCAGAACCCACATAGGCGGGGTGCGATCCCCCGTTTGAGCCAGCAAATCCATTCGCAAACAGCAGATGCTGGCAAATGGCCTGGAACTCTCCTTAGAATAATCCTGACCCGTAGATGCGAGCAGGCCCACTGGACTGGGCGATGTTTCCATGAATATGAAGGCGCACGAAAAACGATGGACGCTTCTCGAACTACTCAACTGGACGACCGAGTATTTCGACGAAAAGGGCATCGAAAACGCGCGCTTAAATGCGGAATTGCTGCTCAGTGAGGTCACTGGCATGGAGCGTGTCATGTTGTATGCACGTTTCGAAAAAGTGATCCCCGAAGAACAGCGAAATGATTTCCGCAGACTCGTCAGTCGTCGGGCTGATCGATGCCCCGTGCAATACATTCTCGGAAACACGGAATTCTACGGCCGCGAGTTCAAGGTGAGCCCCGCGGTGATGATCCCTCGGCAAGAGACGGAACAGGTCGTGGATAAGTGCCTCGAAAAATTGCCTGAAAACTGTGATGGTATCCTGGCTGCTGACGTGGGAACGGGAAGCGGCGCGATTGCCGTCACGCTGGCCAGGGAAAAACCACAGCTGAGAATGATAGCAACGGATTCCAGTTCCGACGCTCTCGGCATCGCGGCCGAAAATGCGCGTCGGCATGGTGTCGAAGATCGAATTCGTTTCGAAGAAGGTCACCTCTGCGAACCGATAGAAAACCTCTCTGAACAGGGGGAAACCCCTCTCTACCTGCTCGCAAGTAACCCTCCCTACATTCCCTCAAATGAAATTGAAAACCTTCAGCCGGAGGTGAAAGATTTCGAACCGCGGAAAGCGCTTGATGGAGGGGAAGACGGACTGGCCGCAATACGCGAGCTACTCCCGCTGGGAGCAAAACTGCTTACCTCCGACGGATGGTTTGTCCTGGAGGTCGGTGAAGGACAGGCGGACGATGTCCGCGAGTATATTCGTGAAACCGATAATCTAAATGGGGATAACGTGGAAATAACAAAAGATCTGGGCGGTCACAAAAGGGTTTTGGCTGCCCAAAAGAATTGATGAACTGAAGTAAAGGAAAAAAATGGCGAAGCTGACCATACGAGGCGGCAAAGTACTGAACGGAAAGGTTCGAATTAACGGGGCAAAAAACGCATCCCTGCCCATTATGGCAGCCACGCTCCTCACAGAAGGCACAACAGTCCTCAATCGGGTGCCCAGACTCCGGGATATCCACACTCTGGGGAAAATACTTGACGCGCTCGGACTCGAAAACGAACGGACGGACTCCGATACAATACGGATGCAGGTGGTGGATGAAACCAATTGCACCTGCCCCCATGATCCTGCAATCGAAATGCGTGCCAGCGTCTGCATCCTTGGTCCCCTGTTGGCCCGCCGAGGAAAAGCGGAAGTCCCTCTGCCCGGCGGATGTGTCATCGGCGAGCGTCCCATTGACCTCCATCTTAAAGGGCTCCGGGCACTTGGTGCCGAAATTGAACAGAAAAACGGTTACGTCTTTGCCAAAGCCGATAAACTCGTCGGTAATCGCATCTATATGGGAGGTCCCCGTGGTTCAACGGTTCTGGGCACTGCCAATGTCATGATGGCAGCCACTCTCGCCGAAGGTGTCACAACCATCGAGCATGCCGCCTGTGAGCCCGAAATCCGGGACCTTGCCAATTACCTGACGGCCTGCGGCGCGCTTATCGAAGGCGCCGGCACCAACACCCTCACCATCGAAGGGGTAAAACGTCTGGAAGGCACATTGCACCGCGTGATCCCTGATCGGATTGAAGCCGGGACCTTCGCCTGCATGGCGGCAGTCGCTGGCGATGAAGTTGTGCTCGAAGGCGCCCGCCCCGATCATATGTCAGCGATAATGGATACCATGGAAAATATGGGTGTAAAATTCAAGGTTCACGATAAAGGCATTACCGTTCTGCCCCCTGAAAAGCTGATAGCAAGTGACATTACAGCTCTGCCCTACCCCGGCCTTCCCACAGATATACAGCCACAGTTGATGGCTGCGCTCACCCAGGCAGATGGAACCAGTGTGGTGACAGACTCAGTCTTCCCCGATCGTTTCACCCAGGTCGGAGAACTGCATCGACTCGGTGCAGATATCGTGAAACAGGGCCCGCAGGCCGTGGTGAAAGGCCCCGCTCAACTTACCGGAGCCCCCGTGACCGCACGGGACTTGCGAGGAGGAGCAAGCCTCGTTATCGCCGCCCTCATCGCGGAAGGAGAAACAACAATCGACGGGATGGCTCATGTAGATCGCGGCTACGAATGCATTGAAAATAGACTGGCCACCATAGGAGCCGACGTAACCCGTCAGGGAAACGCCCCCTTCGAAGTGGGACAGATGCAGTTGCCGTTCAAACGAGCCGCTTCCTGAACGTAATACCCCGCTGAAATACGGTTTTCGAATCCCCTCTGCCCACGGATAACCCGTCTCTCGCGCTGCGAGGAAAGTGCCCCGCAAATACTGCCATTGGGTGCAGACTTTTTTAGCCCGCATTTCTCACGAACCTGAAGGTATAATTATTATAAACGGCCGCCAGAAAGACTTTGCACTATATTTCGCATCTGATCTCAGTACACAGTGCGTTATCTGAGTCTAAAAACAGCGGTTCGTCCTCCGGGAGCGGGTTTATGCCGGCCACCGACGATACTGGAATCTGATATCCAAAGGATCCGGCAACCGCTCTGCCACAGGCGAGGTACCATGGACAGTTTTACCGCAGGAGCCGGCCGCATTATAATGCTCTCATGAGGGGTCTCCCCTGCCACAAAACACTGGAGCTAACATGGGAATACAAACATTAGGCGTAAGGATTTACGGAAAAGAGGATCTGAGACTTGAGAAATTCGAACTCCCTGAACCAAAAGATGATGAAATCATAGCCGAAGTGATCTCCAACAGTATCTGCATGTCTTCGCACAAAGCAGCGGAGCAGGGGGAGGATCATAAACGCGTGCCCGATGATGTCGCGGAAAACCCCACTTTAATCGGCCACGAATTTTCGGGGCGACTCCTGAAAATCGGAGACAAATGGGCGGACCGTTTCGAACCCGGGCAAAAATTTGGGATCCAACCGGCGCTCAATTACAAAGGCTCACTCGACGCGCCTGGTTATTCCTACCAGTGGATCGCCGGCAACACTCAGAAAATCATCATCCCTCAGGAAGTTATGCTGATGGACTGTCTCCTTCCCTATAAAGGTGATGCCTTTTTCAAAGCCTCTTTATCGGAACCTATGTCCTGTCTCATTGGAGCTTTTCGCGCCCAATGGCATTACGCCGAACCCGGCAAATACGAACACGAATTCGGGATCAAAGAAGGCGGACACTGCGCCCTGTTGGCCGCCGCCGGGCCGATGGGACAGGGGGCAATAGATGTCGCTCTGCACGCCGACAGGCAACCGGCGAAATTGTTGGTAACTGACATCGATCCGGATCGATTGGCGCGCGCCAAACAACTATTCCCCGAAAAAGAGGCCGCTTCTCAGGGCGTCGAGCTTGTTTTTCTAAACCCCGCTGAATTGCCCGAAGGACAAGATCAGCTCGTCGACTACGTGCGCGATTTCACCGATGGAGAAATGATGGATGACGTCTTTGTGTTCTTCCCCCATCCAGGGGTGATCGCACAGGGAGATAGTTTACTGGCGCGTGACGGATGCCTGAATTTCTTCGCCGGCCCGCAGGAAAAAGATTTCAGCGCCCCTATTAACTTCTACGACGTCCATTACGAACGCCACCATATCGTCGGTACAAGCGGGGGGAATACTGAAGATATGCGCATCGCCCTCCACCTCATGGGAGAGAATCGGGTCAATCCCGCCGGAATGATCACTCACGTTGGCGGCCTGAATTGTGTGCCACAAACAATTCTGGATCTGCCGGATATCCCGGGCGGCAAAAAGCTTATCTATACTCACGTGCGCATGCCGCTGAGGGCAATTGATGAGTTCGAGGATGCTGCCGAAGAAGCCGATGAGCCCCTGAAAAGTGTCTTCAGCGAGCTGGCAAAAATCTGCGAGAAAAAGGGCGGGCTCTGGTGCACCGAAGCCGAGGAATTCCTGCTGAGCTGCGAAGATATTCGACTGGAAGATGTCTGACAGTTCTGGAACCGGGTCCCGCCCGAGTGAAACGCCGGGAAACGCCAATTGACTTTCCGGCGAACGATGCCCCGGTCTGTCATAAATAGTCTCAGCGTATGGCTGATTGCTTATCAGCGTCCCGGACACCCTTCAATCCTGATTATTCCAGATCCTGAGATGTGCGCTAAAGACACCATCATAGCTGTCTCGACACCGCGCGGGTTTGCATTACGGTCGATCATCCGCCTGAGCGGGGAGAAAGCCCTGAACATCGCGGAAAACAGCTTCGTCCCGGACGGCACGGGCACCGGCTGGATGCAAACGTATCGGGCAACAACCGGGGATCTTGTGTTCCAGCGTGAGAACCTTCGCGTTCCGGCGACGATTTACGTTATGAAAGGGCCAAAATCCTATACTCGTGAGGATGTGATAGAATTCCATCTGCCAGGTTCTCCGGCAATTTTGGATATGGTGCTCGACGAGTTTCTGGAGCGGAATGAGGCATTGCGCCTTGCGCGGCCCGGTGAATTTACTCAGAGGGCTTTTCTGAACGGAAGAATCGATCTCACCCAGGCCGAGGCCGTCCTGTCCGTTATCCGGGCCCGCAACGAAGCTGAGCTGGTTGCTGCAAACGCAAAACTGGCCGGAAAGGTCAGCGACGAATGCCATAAACTTCAGGATCAGATCGGAGAACTCCGGGCCAGAACGGAAGCGGCGCTGGATTTTGCCCAGCACGGTATCGACCTGATCGGAAAGTCTGAATTCATATCCCGATGCGAAGAAATCAGGGAGCGGTTGGAACAACAGCTGAACGAAGGCCGTGGCGAGCTGGCGAGTGACGGACGCGTTCATGTCGTGCTCTGTGGTCCACCGAACGCAGGCAAATCCAGCCTGCTCAACCGCCTCGCTGAAGACGATGTGGCTCTGGTCCATGAGGTGCCCGGTACCACCCGCGATGCTGTTCAGGGCGAGGCTGAGATCGAAGGGATTTGTTTCTCAATTACAGATACCGCGGGTTTGCGGGATGAGGCCGGGAAACTGGAAGAAGAGGCCGGAAATCGGGCCCGCTCACTTGCGGCCGGAGCGCAATTACTCGTCCTGGTGCTGGACGGGTCGCAGGAACTTCCCCACGACGCTCTTGATCCGGCAAAAGGCACTGACCCAGAACGGGTCCTCTGCGTGATTAACAAATGCGACCTTCCGGAGGTCCTTGATGAAAAACCGCTGGAAGACGTGGCGTGGGAGGCGGTTCACGTTTCGGCGCTGACCGGGGAAGGGATGGACAAGTTAGAATCGGCTCTGGGCCGGGTTGTGATGCAGGGCCGCCTGGATGCCTCGGCGGCCGACTGTCTTTTCAACGCCCGCCAGCGCGAGTCGGTTCGCCGTGCGGCGGCTTGTCTGCATGATGCGTCGTCGGCCGTGCAAGGCAGCATGGGTTATGAATTCGCAGCCCTCGATCTGCGCGAAGCCAACGAAGCATTGGGCGAAGTCACCGGGCAGGTCGAGCCCCAGGATGTTCTTGATCGTGTTTTCAGTCGTTTCTGTATCGGAAAATAAGAATCTCTCTGAAACGGAGTCTCAGGATGGTCTGGAATGCAAATCTTCGGAAATTGGCAAAAGTTCTGGTTCAATACTCAACAAAAGTCGAGACGGGAGACGCTGTTGCCATTATGGGATCCGATCTCGCCGCGCCGCTTGTGCGTGAGGTTTACCGCGAGGTCCTGATCGCCGGTGGGCATCCTTCGGCCCTGTGCAAGCCGGCGGACCTTGATTACATTTTTTACCAGAATGCCAGCGAAGAGCAACTCGACCATAAACCCCCTGTTTTCAAGCATATTGCGGAGAACTTCGATGCGGTAATCCGTCTCGCTGGAGAACCGAACACAAAAGCGTTGAGCGGTGTCGATAGCCAGAAGATCGCATATCGTCAACACGCCACCGAAGAAGTAATGGCGACGTTTATGGAACGGGCGGCGGAGGAAAAGCTGAACTGGGTCCTGGCACAGTTTCCGACCCATTCTTGCGCGCAAGATGCTGAGATGTCGCTGACGGAATTCCAGGAATTCTATCTCAAAGCCTGCAAACTCAACTCCAAAGACCCGGTATCGGAATGGGAGAAAATGCAGCAGGTACAGGAGACGATAGTCGATTCTCTTGAGGATGTGAGCAGGATCCATATCCTTTCACAGGATACTGATCTGAGAATGTCGACGGAAGGAAGAAAATGGATCAGCTGTGCCGGGCTGAAAAATTATCCCGACGGTGAAGTGTTCACCGGACCGGTTGAAGATAGCGCGGAAGGTCATATCAGATTCAATTTTCCGGGCATCTACTGCGGAAAAGAAATCCAGGATATCCGGCTGACGTTCGAAAACGGAGAAGTCAAAGAAGCGACCGCGGGAAAAGGGCAGGATCTGCTCGAAGAGCTGATCGAGACCGATGAAGGAGCCAGCAAGCTGGGAGAACTTGGCGTGGGGACCAACAATGGGATCCAGCGATTTACCAAAAACATGCTCTTCGACGAGAAGATGGGCGGCACGATCCATCTGGCTCTGGGACGAGGATATCCAGAGAGCGGAAGCAAAAACGAATCCGGCATCCACTGGGATTTGTTGTGCGATATGAAAAACGAGGGCAAGATCTACGGCGACGAAGAGCTAATCTACGAGGACGGAAAGTTCACAATTTGAGCGCGCTCTCGTTGTCCCAAATTCCTTCCCCTGATTTTTTGGGCTATGAGCAGACTGGACTTAAGTGCCGCTTCGCGGCGGCTGGAGTTCAGAATGCGGACAATTGTCGGAAAGGCTACGGAAGAACGAAATCTCCGAGACTGCCAGCACGGCAGTGGGGCTCGGCGCACGGTGCCCGTTCGTTGAAACCAGCCTCCGTCCCCTGACCTGGTTCTATCCACCCGCTTTGTTCACAACAATCCGCAGCCGAGAATCGTCCGAAGAAAGTTTTTCGCGGAGGATATCCTCTTCCCGAAATTGAGCCATAAGAATTTCCTCGGCGCCTCTCCGATCACGATCGTAGATTATGTAGATCAAACCGTCTTCCCGTTGCGCTCCGTCTGGATATGAAACCCCATCGCGTTCGTCGAGCATCAACCCGCCCTCCCAGGATTGCCCTTCATTATCGGAAAGAAACGCCATAAGGTGGCTGCGCCCGGTCCGGCGGTCGATGGGACCGTGTTTGCACAAAAGCAGATTGCCCGACTCCATTCGCCGAACAAAGAAACGTGAGGTCGGGTGTTCGATCCCAGAAGGTTCCACCGGGCTCCAAAATCGTCCCCGGTCGTGCGAGACACTTTCACCGATGCCATAAGAAGTGCGGACGAGCATCCAGAGATCGCCGTTTTTCCGTTCCACAACCATGTGCTCGTCGCAATTACGGTCCGCTTCCGACGGCACGTTCGCCTTGCCACGCAAATCCCAGGATTTTCCTTTATTGGTTGAAGCATGGACCTGCGCGCTCCCGTCCTGATGCCAGCGGGCTGTCGGGAGGAGCCAATCACCGGAGGAGAGAACAAGGGGTTTATTCATCATGATTCCATCACAGAGCCTCTGTGGCTCCGACCATTCGGGATCGTCGTCGTCGGATTTGTCTGTTTTGATGGCCCACACTCCGCTGCGTTCGTCCGTATGGCCCTCGTAACCCTGAGCCCAGAAAAGCCAGAGTTTTCCCTCGGGATCATGCCACAGGCAGGGGTCAAAGGCTCGCACCGGACCATCTCCATCGGGATCGACAATCAGTTTTGTGTCGAATTGCCCTGCCCCTCCAGTTTTTCTCGTCGCGAGCAGGACGTAATTATGATGATCTTCACCTGTCCCTCCACCGTACCATGTTGCCCAGAGGCGGCCTGAGCGCGAGCATTCTATGCCGGGTATACCCTGGAACTGTCTTCGGGTTTTATCATATTCTTCGTCCGGTGGACCTGTTTTTTCCGGGGGTTTGAGGTAAGCTTCCATTGCAGTATCCCACTTTAAATTCTGGAACCAGAGGCTTATCGGTATACCCGAAGCGATCTATTCCTGCAAAGGTGGCGCAGGTTTGCCCGCTGAAAAAAGATCCTTCCACCCGACGTGGGGCCGGCTGTTAAATCCGCGCAGCGGGTGGTACCGACCGGCATCGCAGGCTAAAGTGATATGGTTCGCAAATACGGCACCCTTCGAAGGCCCATGGGCATCCCACCCAACCCCGCCGGTTTACACCGGGGCTATAATGCCAGCGCCATCCGAGAGGGTTTTTGGGGGGCTTTCGGCCCAATGTCCACCGGTCGTGGATCCGTGCAGCGGACGGAACCCTCAACAGCCACGGATGTGAACCCGCAGGACAGGCAGACAAAAGAAACACTGAACCCGAACGGATGGCACGGGCGTCGTCCACTCTTTGTTCGACTCACGTCCCGGTTCGCTACCGCTGAGTTGAACTCGAATTTTCAGCAGCACCAGCGGACTGGACTTCGGCCAGAGGCCGGAGGTCAGAATGCCGACAGTTATTCCTCACAGCTTCGGGGGTCCCGTTTCTTCTGCTTCGCGTAGCTCTTCAACTTTTTGAAGACTGTTCAGAATTTCGCCAATCAGCTGCTTTAACCCATCACCACGTGTTGCGCTGACCGGGATCACTTCGCAGTCGAGTTCTTCGCGGAGTCGTTCGACCCCTTGGTTGGCTCCGGGCAAGTCAATTTTGTTGGCGGCAACGATCTCCGGCGTTTTGGCAAGTTTTTCGCTGTACAGTTTCAGTTCATCGCGTATTGAATGGTAATTTTCCACCGGGTCCGATTCATCCAGCGGCACGATGTCAACAAGATGCACCAGGATTCTTGTTCTTTCGATGTGCTTCAAAAATTCATCTCCAAGACCACGTCCGTTGTGCGCTCCCTGGATAAGTCCCGGCAGGTCGGCCACAGTGAAACGCCTGTAAGCTTCCGTATCGACGATCCCCAGCTGAGGTTCGAGCGTCGTGAATGGATATGAAGCGATTCGCGGATGGGCGGCGCTGATTCGGGAAAGCAAAGTGGATTTGCCGGCATTTGGTTTTCCGACCAGTCCGACATCGGCGATGAGTTTTAACTCCAGGCGCAGATTTCGTTCTTCGCCTTCTGTGCCTTCTTCATATTCCGTCGGAGCCTGATTTGTGGAAGTAGCAAAATGGACATTTCCTCGTCCGCCCTGCCCCCCTTCGGCGACCACCACGCTCTGGCCCTCTTCGGTCAGGTCTTTGAGCACGAGATCAGTATCGATGTCCCGAATGACTGTTCCGACGGGTACTTCGATGACCACATCTTCGCCGTCGGCTCCATCTCGTTTCTTCGTTTTACCGTCCTCGCCATCTCCGGCTAAGTACTGTTTACGCGAGACCAGATCGAGGAGAGTTCCCATGTTTTCATTCGCTTTAATGATAATATCCCCGCCCTCCCCTCCATCCCCTCCGCTGGGGCCTCCTTTAGGCACATATTTTTCTCGCCGGAAACTCGCCCGCCCGTCCCCGCCGTCACCGGCTTTCACATAGATCTCAGCTTCATCGACAAAATGCACTCGTTGGGATCTCCGTAAAGATCAACAAAACGGGCCGCCGAGCAAAATGGCTCCAGCGGCCCTTAATCCAGCTTTTCCGGCTATATACTTATTCCGGTATGACATTAACGCGGCGTTGGGTTCCAAATTCCACAATACCGTCGCTTTTGGCAAAAAGGGTATAATCTCTACCGCAGCCCACATTTCGTCCGGGATGGAATTTGGTCCCGCATTGTCGAACGATAATCGCACCTGCTTTGACCTGTTCTCCGCCATATGCCTTGATTCCACGGTACTGCGGGTTGCTATCGTGAACGTTTTGTGTGGAGCCCTGTCCTTTTTTGTGAGCCATTTTTTATCTCCTTTATTCGGGATGAATCTCGCGTATTTTTACTCTGGTATAATCCTGCCGATGGCCAATTTTGGTCTGATGGGGTCCCTTGTAACGCGCCGTGTAAACTTTTGGACCTCGCTCATGACGAAGGACTTCTACAAGAACACGAGCGCCTGCAACCTGCGGTCGACCGATTCTTGGTTTACAATCTTCCTGATCGCCGATCATCAGAACCCGTTCGAATTCGGTCAGTTCACCAGCAGGCACTTCCATCCGATCGACCAAAATTTCGTCGTCGATTTCCACCTTAAATTGCTGTCCGCTATGATCTAGAATTGCGTACATAGGCCGTAAACGCCTTTCTCGGGGAATACTCAGGAAAAATATATAATAGCAAATTCGCTTGACCGCTGCAAGCAAAGGAAGTTAGTGTTTGTGGAAAACGACAGCATTCCTGTGCGAAAGACGGAAGCAAAAGGATTTCCGATGGAAGAACTGGCCAAAATTCGTTGCAACAATACCTCAAATCGCAATCTGACTGGATATGGCGTCACCTATGGCGTCCCACTTCCTCAGGGACGCCTTCAGGAACCCCAAAACGCTGCCCTCGCCATAAAACTCCCCGAGGGCTCCATTGCTCCAATTCAGTGGAAAATCGCCGAGAAATGGCCTGACGGGTCGGTCAGGTGGATCGTGCTCGACTTTGAGATGGATCTGCCGGCCAACAAACAATCCAGTTTTGCCCTGGTGGCCGACGCCGAAACTCCCGACTATCCCAAACTGGAGATACACGAAAATAATGCCAGTATCTCCGTCGCCAACAAACACCTGCGGGTTGAGGTTGAACGGAACTCTTTCTCCCTCTTCGAATCACTGTCGGTCAATGGGCAGGAATTGATTCAGCAGGGGGCCGATATCATCGTGGTCAACCCAAAAGGCAAACGCTATTACGCCAGTTTTACGCAAAATCTGGATGTCTCCATAGTCGAACAAGGACCCGAACGGGTCGTTATTGAAAGCTCTGGGCGCCATACTGCCAGCGATGGCGATCAGCTGCTTTCTTTTCGTCTTCGCTACACCATAAGGCCCCATGACCCGTGCATTCGCCTCTCCTATAAGATGGCCAATGAAGAAGAACCGGAGATGGGCGTTCACCTTGGCCGAATTTTCATGGAAATTCCTACGACACTCGGCCCCCGTCCAACACGATACGTCCGCCAAAAACACCACACCGAACTCTGGTTCACCCGGCCGGTCGAAATTCAGGAGAACGTTGAACTACAGGCCGGGAGTTTCATAAGCGAAATGGCCGAATCAGTCTATGGAAAAGCGCATTCGGGCAAGGTGGTCATACGCAACCTCCATAATTTTCGCGAAGACCTCAGCGATTATCCCCACTACCTGCGGCCTGGAAACGCCCGTTCCGATATGAGCGGCGGTTTGCGCGCGGCATATCCTTTCCTGGCAACGGTTTCAGAAAATGGTTCTTTCATCGGCTGGTTTTCCGAAATGGAGGCAAACCATCCCAAAGGGGTCGCTTCGGAACGCAATAAGATTCGTTTCGACATCTGGCCGCAATGGGCTGACAACCTCCGCCTCAACAGAGGGATGTCCAAAGAGCATGATATCTTCCTCTCGTTCGATGACCGGCGCCTATCCTTCGAAGATCTTGAATCTCGCTATTTCGATCACGAAGTGATGGGATTCGGCATCTTTGCCGAAGGAGCCCCCCCGGTGAATTTCTCCATCGATCCCGAATACGCCCGTGAGTGTGAAGTTTTCGATATTCATCGCTGGTTGCCTTACGACGAAGACCGGTACCTGAAAATCGAGACCAAAATGGGTACCATCGGCTCAAAAGGCGGCAAAATGTCACGTGGGATGCTCGATTATGGCGACGGCATCATTCGGGACTGCAGCGCGAATAATGAAAACGATAGGATTCTTGACCGGTTCCGGGAATACTACCGCCGCGGCAAAGCGGAGTTCCGCCGGGAAGCTCTGATCTCTGCCCGTCACAACGCACATGTCGATTTGATTTCTTATGATCCGGATGAGCTCCGACAGGGCACGATGGCTGCACATTGTCCCAACCATAGCGACGGGGCGTGTTACCCCTCTCACATGTGGGTTGGCGGACTGCTGGCGGCGTTCTGCACCACCGGTGAGCCGGATTTCGAAGAAGCCGCCATCTCCGTCGGCGAAAACATGCTCCGCTGGCAGGAAAAATGTCCTGAAGTCTTTTACTGCGACAGTCGGGAGGCCGGTTGGCCGATGCTGGCCTGGGTACAGCTCTGGCATCATAACCACGAACAGCGCTGGCTGGATGCCGCGGACCGTGTCTTCCAGTTCTACGCTGAGAAAGTGGATGAAGAGGGGAAAATAGTCTATGAAATTCCGCACAAACTCGGGACTTTCCTGCAGGGTTACGGAGAGTTTATCGCGTGGCGGGGTTGTTTCCACTATTACGAAGCGAGCGGAAAAGAAGAGGTGAAAGATTTCCTCGTCGATGTCCTGAGTAAAGAAAATATCTACAAAATCACTCCGGCCAGAGTTGAAAAAGGTGGTTGGGCCTGCAATGACCTGTTCCCGGCCTGGGCTGTCTGGCAGCTGACCGGAGATGATAAGTTTCTCAAAGACAATTTCCCCTTCCTGGAATACATGATGGACAGAGAAGGAACTTTCCCATGGACCGGCGTCGATGTCATGTATTACCTGAATGCCCTTCACGAACGCGGGGAACTCGAAGAATTCTGCTGAGCGGCATTCTCAGAAAGAGCCTGAGGAGCACCGCTGGATTGCCTCTGAGTTCTCTTAGCCCGGCAAGAAACAATGGACGCAAAGGATTCTTGGAGACGCTAAGCGGTCCTGTATAAGTAACTTAAGGATTTGATAGTAGCCATAAGATGCTTTTTCTTGCGGCCTGAAAGGCCGATTCATCGTAGCCCAGGCTGAAGTGGTCTGAAGTATGCGTTTAACGTTTCCCGCAGTGCCGCTGAAGAGGTCATTGCGAGGATGCCGGAGGCATCCGCGGCAATCTCGCTGTTGGCTGGGGAAACGACGAGATTGCTTCGTCGCTGTCGCTCCTCGCAATGACGGCCTGTGTACGTTAAACGCATATGGTCTGAAAGACCACTCAGGTCTGGGTTATGGAGAAGCACAACATGTTGCGGGCTGAAGGCCCGCCTCAATTTGCTGTTGTTTGGAAAGCGCGTTTCTTTATCAAACCTCAGGATAGTTGTCGCAGACCGCTTAGACTCGCCCGGGTCTTTCGACCCGGTTCATAGCGGGGATCGGGTGTGTCACATGCGCCTTTCGGAGGATACTGAGAAGGACAGTTCAGACGGCGTATAGAAACGCCGGTAGAGTTCCCGTAGTTCGTTTTGCAGGAGATTTCATCACAAATGACGGAAAAGAATGCTGATTTGCCTGATCCACGAAAAGTGGCGCAGCAAGAGGCAGAACAAATCAAGAACGATTACGAATTCATTTTTGAAAAGAGTCTGAAACGGGCCATTGCCGACCGTCCATCGCTCGACCGAGAGCGTTTGTTCCGGGAACTGGTGGAGTTTCATCGGGAACGGATGAACAAAATCCCGCCCCGAGCGAAATACCCCGAGGCGGCTCCGTGGGTCGGGTACGTCATTGAACGTGACCGCGAGTTGCAGCGAATCTCGGGACTTTCCGACCGGGAAATGGCCCAGCTGCGGAGTCTCAATGACTACCTCCGGTTCAGGGGTTGGGGCAATCTTTGCCCTGTCAGCTCTGAAAAATGCCGGGTCGTTTATCTGCCCGACTCGGATCGGGGGGAATTTCATATAAAGAATGTCGATGACCCCCTCACGAACTGGGAACCGTCAGACGAGCCGCCCCCCTCACCCCGTTTTCCGGAACTCATGATGGATGGGGTGGGCGCGGGGCTTCATCTGGATGACGAGCCAGAGCAGATTTTTCCGCTTCCGATCCGGCAGATGTGCTCAAAACTCGCCGAAAATCTGCCGTCGGCCCTTGAGTTTCTACAACGATACTCACCGTTCTGGGGCGCGCAAAATCTGCTGCTGCACGACCGCCAGAAATGCAGCATCGCCATCGAAAAGACAAGCTATAATTTCATGGACGTTTATGAACCCGGCACATCCGGTGAGAGCCATATCAGCGGGATGGTCTGCCGGGAACCCAAAACCGAGCAAGGACGATACGTCGAACGAAAACGCAAAGAGTTCACCGAACGGATCGGACAGGATGAAGAGGGGCCCTGCGGAAAATTCTGGCAGGCGTGCGACCGCGCGGAACAAATGCTGGCGGAATTGCTGTCGAAGGTAGATGTCACCATCGATGAAATACTGGAGCTTTTCACCACGACCTGGCCGGAAGGACTCAACAAAGCCGGCGCGGTTTTTCATCCGGATCAGCCCTACGCCTCATGGACACTGGTCACACACGCCCGGTTGCCGGATCAAGGAATGGTTTTACGCTGGCAGCGCAGCGCCGATGGCGCGTATCCCGATAAACCGCAAGTGTTTGAATACCCGATGGGATAACGGGTTTTTCTGCGGTTTGGACACAAAACAGACTACCGCACCCTGCAGTGGAAACCGACACTTTTCAGCCATTCCTTCTCACGGCCCGGCATCCGTTTCCCAATTTCAGACCCAGCTTACACGTATCCGAGATGCCCCTACATGTAGGGCGTGATCGCCGGGCGCGCCCTGCCGTATTGCCCCGAAACAAAAGACGGCGAACAACAAACGGCAGTTCCGCCTCAGTCCCCCCTACCGCGGAGACCTGCAGCTTTCTGATAATTCTCCTTTCCGGTCTGTCCCCCGTCCATTGGAACGGAAGACGGTCTTCGCACGCAGCGGCCGGTTTGCGGACGCGTTGTTTTACGGCTGAACTTCGATCTCCACGGGCTGGGTCGCATCGCGGACCTCCGGCTCGTAGTACTGATAGACTTCCGTCGGAGGCGTCTTGGCCTTAACGGGGTATTTGGCCCGCAGGTGATACGTGAACCGTACGGGTTCGTTGCCGACAATGCTCTCGAAATACAGGATCACCTGTCGACCGGTCAGGGAATATCGCTGAATCAAGCCCTGCTCTTTCAGGCGGTCAAAATCCTCCGTCATGACCTGAAAGCCCGGCGGAATGCCCAGATCAACAATTGTCATGCGGGCCACACCGCTCCGGTTGTAGCGGATCGTCGCCTCGCACGCTAATTTGTCGTCCGGACGCAACTTCGTGGTATCGTACGCTACATCGATGCTCATGGTCTTCTGGGTGGTCGGGGTTTTTCTCTCCCAGGGGAGGTAATGGGTGGCGACGATCTGGTAGGCAAAATTCGCTTCCCCGGCCGGTTCCAGAGATATCCGGTTGGGTCCGGGTTTCTGGTGTTCGCGCAGGCTGATCAGCCGGAAAACATCGCTGGTCTCCGGCGTGATGGTCAGTTCTCTGGCGAATTTTCCGTTGACCGAGATCGTGATCGGGAGGTCTTGTTTCAGTTCGGTTGCGGGCCCGGTGCCAGCAAGGAGGGCGCGCATCGCGTGTACAGTAGCCTGGGTGGAATGCCACGTGCCGGCTGAATCTTTCTCCTCGATGAGCCAGGCCAGAGCTCTGTGCGCCGTGCCGAGATGAGATTGAGCTTTCAACATCGCGTATGCGGCCAGGGCCGTGGTTTCAATGTTCAGGACATTGCCCCGGGAGTGGGTCACACCCTCCGATTTGGAACTCCAGTGCGCAAGGTCTCCGTCCTCCTTTTTCGTGGCGTCAAGCATCTTAATTAAATCCCCGGCGCCGGATCGCTCGCCCGCGACGAGCGCATTGGCGCAGACGGCAAGCGTGTAAGCGTCTTCGTCGCTCGATACGTTCTGTTCGACGTAGTCGAGGGCACGTGAAAGGTTGGAGTCTACGTTTCCCGACTCCGCCAGAGCCCATGCGATGTAGGCGGTTGTTCGGAGGACGGCGCCCTGGTAGGCGTTGATGGCACCTTCCTGGATGCCCCCCTGGGTCGGTTCCCATGAGCCATTGCGTTTTTGCTGCGAGAACAACCACCGGCGCGTTCGCTGTATGACGGCGGGATCGACCTCATAAACTTTCGCCATGTCGTTGAATTCCATCAGACCGTACGCTGTCAGAACGCTGTGGGCGGGCGCGTTTCCGAACCATTCGAATCCGCCCCCGCTGACTTCGTAGGAGAGCAGACGCTGGTAACCGAGGTTGATGTAATTGAGCGCTTTCATCTCGATTTCGGGCCTGGATTGATCCGTGCGGCGCATGTAGTCGAGCGCCAGAATGTTGGGGTATGTCACTGAAGACGTCTGTTCGAAACAGCCAAACGGTTTGCGGAAGATGCTGTCCAGTCCTTCCATCACCTGGCTGAAGGCGCCGGGATAGATTTTCACCAGCAGGTCGGAGGCGCCATCGATGGCCCGATCGGGAATCACGACCGTGCGGTTCAGTTTGCCGGTGAGGCGCCCGTTATCCGTCTGGACGATCTCTTTGCCGTCGGGTCGGACGCGGACCTTACGCCGGATCGCGTCGGCCATCTCGGATCCGAAAGCGCGAACGGTGAGGGTGTGGCGGCCGGGTTTGAGCGCGCGCAGTTTCATCGGGATACTCGTAACTTCCCGGGGACCGATTTCGAGCCGGCGTTCGGTCTCCCCGAGCATCTCGCACCAATCCGCATCGTCGACTTCCAGCCGGATCAGCTGGGTTTCGTCGAGATAGTTGTAGAGGGCGATCGGGACGCTGATTTCGTCGTGTTGGGTGAGGGCGACCGGGAAATCAATATCCACAAAGAAATCCTGAAACACCCGCAGCCCGAAGGTCTCCGCGCCCAATCTTCCCTGTCTCGAGAC
This sequence comes from Candidatus Brocadiia bacterium, assembly GCA_046538485.1. Taxonomy (GTDB): domain Bacteria; phylum Planctomycetota; class Brocadiia; order SM23-32; family SM23-32; genus JBKHIT01. The sequence continues at coordinate 92,009 of JBKHIT010000008.1, forward strand.
CGCGCTCATACTGATCCGCCAGGTGGTGATGGAATCGGCGAGCGGGACTTCCAGTTGAGCCCGGCCGGCCTCATCGGTAATAAGTTCCGGTTTCCAGAGAAGTGTTTCCGGGAAATAGTGTCGGACGCGGCTGGGGGCTTTCAAACTTTCATCTGCAGCCTTTTTGCGCCCCTTTGCGGCTCCGCGAACAGGGCTTCCATCAAGCGCTTCAGTCATCTCCGCAAACTTCTGGCGTGCGGCCATCCGGGCGGGAGACAGTGCCGGGAGGAGCAACCCGGCGAAGACGAGGAGCGCGAGAACGGGCAAGGCACCGCTGCGAACGGCTATCCAGACCGCGCGTTTTGTTGAAAGTTTCTGGCAGACAGAGTGTCCCGCAATTGACAGCGCGGGCAGCGCCGCAAACCAGAGACCGATCATAATCCCCGCTTCCAGCACAATTGTTTCTTCCGCCAGGCCCAACTCAGCTTCGGCGATTGCAAGGGTTAGGATCGATACGCTGGCTGCAATATAGGCGAAAGGCAAAAGCGTGGCGAATTTACGGAAAAGCGGCAGGTTGCTGACTCCGGGGCCCTTCCGGAATTTGAAAACCTTGGCTATGAGGGCTATCAACATGCCGATCCAGGCAATCACCCCAAAACTACCGCTAAAAAGTTCGCCGTGGTAGCGCGCAAAAGCATTCTCGATAATTAGTTCATCAATAAGCAATCCCACGATGAGTGCTGTGACGGGAATAACCAGTGCCAACAACCAGCTTGCTGTCAGCCACCAGCATGCCCGTCGGAGTCGGTTCATCTCTTTTGCATTTAGCTCCGGCACCGGACGTCGTCTGAACAGTTTGTAAAGGCCGTAACCGACCATGGGCAGCACAAACAAGACATACAGTGCAAACGGGACCTGTGCGGCCAGTTTCAGGACAGCCCTGCGGTAGTTCACTTTCACTTTTCGAAATCGTCTCTGTTTTTCCTCAAATGAAATGCTCTGCGCTTTCCTCGGTGTGGCCGTTCCCTCGGCGGCGGAGAACAGCGCAACCCGGGCTTCTTTCAGTTGTGGTTCCGATTCCCCACGCGGCTCAATGGCCTCTTCAGCCGTCAGCGGCATATGGCCGTGAATCTCATAGGAAGGTTTGAGTATCTCTTCCTGAAGCGTGAAATAGACCCGTTCGAGTCCCGGGCGCATTTCCTGGAGAGCGAACACGGCCTCGTCCACTCCGGCCAGGCCCAGCGCCGCCTGTGTTGGTTTTCCTTCGGTCCCGGTTACCATGAACGTCAAGGTTGCGTTTTCCCCCGGACGGTACGTTTTTTTGTCCATTTTGGTCTCGATCGAGATCTGATCGGGTCGGTTGACCTGGACCACTTTTGCGTCGCTCACGATATTACCGTCGGGCAGGATGCGATACGCGTGGAGTTCGAGTGTTCCGAACAGGTCGGGCGGTAGATCGAGTGCAACGGATCCGCGCCCTTTCTCGATATCAAGGGCTTTGCTTAACATCGTCCGGCTGTTTTTCACGACATCCACGAAAACCCGGGCCCGTCGGTCGCCGGAGAGGACGGATACCTCAGCCGTTTCCCCCGCTTTATAAACGGCTTTGTCAGTGCGGAGGAGAAAAGCGTGGACCCGCTGATCGACGCGGAGAGGTCGGCTGACTTTCACCCGGCGCCCTCCGTTGTCTTCGGCTTCGATCGTGAGTTTCATGCGGGGGGACCGGGGGGTGATTTTGACTTTGGCGAGTCCATTCTCCGCGGTGCGTGTTCTGCGGCGATCAGCACCGATGATCAGTTCGGTCTGTGCCGGTCGGCCGTCGGGATATGACGTCACGATGTAGAGGATGTTTTCGACGCCCTGGACGAGTCTGCCGCTTTCCGGGAGCACGGCCACGCGTATCGGGCGGGTTGTGACGGTCAGTTCTTCAGTAATTTCCTGGGTATGACCGGCGGTATCGGTCACTTTAGCTTTGAGAGAAACCGTGGCATCTCCCTTTTTGCGGGCGGTGCCGGTGAAATGGCGTTTCAGAGGAAGCTGGAACGAAAAATGCCCTTCAGCGTTGGTTTTGCCCTCGGCACTGGCGAACTGACGGAACTTTTCCACAAACTCCGAGGCTGTGATCTGCACCTCCGCGTTCCGAACGGGTTTCCCGAATGTGTAGCGAGCGGTTATTTCGCCGATGAGCATTTCGCCGGGCCGGTAGAACGTTTTTCCGCAGCTTATGGTGGCCTTGAACTTCGGCAAACGATAACGTTTGACCGTCACCGTGCGTTCCGATGTGGTGTCGCCGACATGGGCGGAGATGGTGTAGCGACCGGTGTTGACCTGATCGGCGAGCTGGAAATCGGCGGCCGCGATCCCGTATTGGGAGGTTTTCAGCGTCTTTTTAAAGACCTTGTTGCCTTTAGCGTCTTTGACTTCGATCGTTGCCGGCTGGTCGGCGACGGGGTGGAGGTCGCTGGTGAAAAGCGACAGGGTCCGCATATGAATCGTCTGCCCGGGCTGGTAGAGCGGTTTATCGCTGCTGATCATTACCCGGAAAGACCGTTCGATGGTGATGGTGCGGGAGACGACGTTTTTCCCCGCGGCTGATTTTGCGCGCACCCGGAGGGTATAATCGCCTTCCGATAGGTCCTCGGCCAGTTCTGGCTCAACCCGGGCGTTGCCGTGTTTGTCCGTTTTTGTTGTGCCTTCCCATATCTGTTTCCCACCGGGGTCCACCAGTGCGGCGGATACTTTCGCGTTAGGGACGGGTTTTGATTTTTTGCCGTCACGCACGAAAAGCCGAAACGACGCGATCTGTCCCGGTGTGACCGCCCAGCGTCCGTAGACCATAGTTTCCTGTGGTTTCGCGTGACGCGTGGCGATGTGGCGGTCGATTCCGAGTAAGCCGATGGTTATCAGCGCGATGGCGGCGGCGGCGATTTTCCAGAACCGTTTGCTTCCCAGCCAATCTGCCTTCGGTTCGACGGGTTCAGAAGCCATGGTTTGACCCTCCATTCCTTTCTTTTGCGTCTGCGCCGCTTTTATGGTCCTTTCGGCCAGATCTTCGGGAGGAGGAGGTGCATCCCATTCCCGCAGAGCTTCCTTCTGGCGGCGTATCTTGTCCCGTGCCTGCCGGCATTCGCGGCAGATTTGCAGGTGTTTTTCTACCTGCTCTCTTTCATCTCCATCGAGCAGATCGAAGACCAGGTCATAGAGTTTTTGCTGGACTTCTTCGCACTTCATATATTTTCACTTTCGGTTACTGGTTTTGAGAGACGTCATGAGCTTCGGCGATATCTTCCAGCTGTTTGCGGAGTTTCTGAAGGGCCAACCGCATTCTGGATTTGACGGTTCCCGGAGGTATCTGAACAGTATCGGCAATTTCGGCGTAGGTCATCTCGTGGTAAATCTTGAGGATGAATACCTCTTTCTGTTCGGCGGGGAGTTCGCTGACGGCCTCCTCAATTCGTTCCCCAATTTCCTGGCACTCTATTCGGTGCGGAGGTGAGGGGTCAGATGAGCGGGGTTCCGGAGAACCGTTGAGCGGACGTGAATCTCTGCTTCCTTTTTTGCGCCAGTGCGAGCGACAGAGGTTCGTCGCGATTGTGTAGAGCCAGGTTTTGAACGAACTGTTTCCCCGGAAAGATTCGGCCTTCTGGAAGACCCGCATAAACGTTTCCTGAAAAAGATCCGCCGCGACGGTGCGGTTTCCCGTCAGTTTGTAGAGCAGACCATGGAGTGGTTTTTCATACCGCCTTACCATCGTCTCAAACATGGTCATATCGCCCTCTATAAAGCCAAAAAGAAGGTCTTTGTCGCTTAACTCCGTACGATCCCCGCGATAAGAGCGACTCTGCGGTGCGGGGGTCGATTCCATTTGTGTCTCCTGTTAAGCGTAGACGCATGGGCGTCCCGAATTGATCACCAAAAAATGCCAAAAAAACAAAAAAACAGCTCCGACGGTCAATTCGGGGTGTGCATGATAACTTCTCGGTGGTGGGAACGACAATCAAAACAGCACCGATGGCGGGGAGATAAGGGGAAGAGACGGAAGGGGCATAAGGCACGTCAGGGACTCATCGGAGTGGAGCTTTGTTTCCGCGGTAGCGGAGATCTTAACCCGCTTTTCTCAAGCGGCGCCAGTGCTGCAGCTGCGCGGAAGGCAAAGGCGGGTGTATTCTTATACCTCAACTGCAGCCTGATAGAGCAGAGAGGCAGAGCCTCTTTCACCAATGTGAAAATTGTGGCGGACTCCCTGTAACTATTGGCAGCTTCTGGTAGTTTATCGTCGGAGAAACCGCCAACTGGCGGCTGGCGCCGCTCCCGCAGGGCGAACCGCCACCTTTCGACTCAGGTTAGCCACTGTGTACCGAGATCAGTTGCGAAATATAGTGCAAAGTTTTTCTGTGCCGCCGTTTATAATAATTATATCTTTAGGTTCGGTAGAAATGCGGGGTAACAGTCGAGGCGGACGCGCCCGTTCAGACCGCGGGAACTGCCTCGTCGGCGGCTTCGGCAAGCACTGCCAGGCTCTCCTGCAATGCATCTTCTGTGATGCAGAGAGGGGGCGCTATTTTGACGCACTCGCCTCCGACACCGACCGGTGCGAACATGAGAAGACCTTTCTGGAAACACTTCTCGTTGATTTTGAGTGCCAGCTCGGAGTTCGGGGTTTTCGAGCCCGGTTCCACCATCTGGAGTCCCGCGACCAGCCCCCGTGCCTGAATGCACCCGACGTGATCCGGATGCCGCGTCTGGATTTCTTCGAGTCCTTTTCGAAGGATCGGTCCGAGTGTGGCGGCATTTTCGATGAGGTTCTCATCTTCCAGCGCTTCAATTCCTGCCAGAGCAGCGGCACAACAGACGGGATTGCCGGAGTGAGTTGAGGTCATTGACCCCGGCGCGTACTGGTCCATGAGTTCAGCGGTCCCAAGAACGGCGGAGACCGGAAGAGAACTCGATACGCCTTTTCCGCAGCAGATCAGATCCGGCACGATATCGTAGTGCTCGAAACAAAACATCTTGCCCGTCCTGCCAAAACCGCTCTGCACTTCGTCCATGATGAGCACGGCTTCATGCTGATCGCACCACTCTCGAAGAGATTGCGCATAGGGCGCGGGTAGAAAATCGGGGCCCACGCCCTGGTAACTCTCCGTCATGACGCCGGCCACATCGTCCGGATCGACGCCCTGTTCCGCCAGAGATTCTTCGAAAAGCTCGAAATGCCTATCCTCGGTCTTGAATCCATCGGGAAAGGGTACCTGGACAAATCCGACGTCGGTGCGCACGATCCAATCTTTAAGTTTTTCCATCCCGCCGGCGAGCTGCGCGCCGAGAGTTCGACCGTGGAACGCGTTTTCAAAAGTGACAATGACATGTTTCTGTTCTCCGGCCATCCGAACGCCATGGGTACGGGCGAGTTTGATGGCACATTCGGTGGCCTCGCTGCCTGTGGACAGGATAAAAGCTTTTTCGATCGCCTCGGGAGCCATATCCACAAGTTTCTCGGCCAGGTCGGCCCGGGTTTCATGGGGAAATACATAGGTGGCGAGCAAAGGTCTGTCGTTCAAATCGCGGATAGCTTTCTGGATGCGTGGGTGGCCGTGGCCGGCGTTGCTTACCAGAACGCAGCTCGACCAGTCGATCCAGCGGTTGCCCCAGCGATCTTCCACATTGAAACCTTCGGCCCGATGCCAGATTATCGGCGGCTGCCCCTGCATGGATCGTGGTTCGACGCGCCGCAGTTTTTCCAGAATCGGGACGGATTCCGGCACGGGCAAAGGCGTTTGGATCCGTCGATATTCGGTGTCAATTTCAGGGACATCAACCGGTTCGAGACTGTATTTTCCACCGCTCATGTTTCGCTTTCTTCTTTCTGGAGTTTAGCTTCGCCTCTATTCTGCACGTTTTCGGGCACTTCAAAATGCAGGTCTGCCATCGCTATCGCATCGCACGTCCTTACTCGATCACGTCCGTTTCTTTAGAACGGGCATCTTCCGCCACGCTTTCGTTACAGCTCGACGATACCGCCTTTTTCGAGGCTTTTGTGGATTCCTTCGGCGATTCGGGTGACTTCGAGCCCGTCGCGCGGTCCGGCATAATGGCCTTCCAGTTCTTCCAGCGTCCCACCTTCCTTGATGTGGTTGACATGGTCGGCGAAGACGGCGATAGAAGCGACGCCGTACCCGCTGTAAGCCGTTTCTCCGGTCGGGAGCGTCTCTTCGAGGAAGAACACCGGGTTGAACGTGCGATGTCCCCCTTCGGGGGTGGTAAGCCGTGCGCCGCGGTCCTGGCTGTCGACTTCTCCGAGTCCTTCGGAACCGACGATGCGGATGCCCTGATTCACAACCGCTTCAAAATCATCGGGAAGGATCCACGACGTATCGAGATGGAAAGAAATGTTATCTTCGAACTCGATTTTTGCCTCAACAGCGTCCCAGGCATCGACACCGAGGCTTTTCAGTTTCCGGCGTTGTCCCGTAGCCCAGACACGCTGTCCGTTTCGTCCGCCGATACACCAGCGGAACAGATCGATCATATGGACGCCGAGGAACCAGGCGGAGCTGGATTTGGGAGCCCAGTGGGGGAACCAGTCGCGGGGCACTTCAATTCGGTCTTCCATCCAGGCGTAACCGTATTCCGGCACTCCGAGTTCGCCGTCTTCGATGGCTTCACGAAGCTGTATGTGGAACGGGTCGAACCGTTTATGGAAATCAACTTCCACGAGGACTCCGGCCTCTTCGGCGGCTTCCGCGATCTCTCGGCAACCTTCGACGGTGGTATCGAGTGGTTTTTCCACGAGGGCGTGGCGTCCGGAACCAATGATGTCAAGGGCAATTTCACGGTGCAGAAAATCCGGTGTCACAACTGTGACGGCATCCAGATCGGCCTCCTCCAGCATCGTCGCGTGATCCGGGTATCCGGTCACGTTGAACTCATCGACACGTTCCTGCCGCAGATCGTCGTCAATCTCCGCCAGTGCGATTTCATCGACCTTTCCCTGTCGCCTGAGCTGTGTGAAGACACGAAGATGCATCAAGCCGAACTTGCCACCGCCGACAATTCCTATATTCAGGCTCATCGTCTTGCTATCCTTCCTTTAAGACATCCTATTTGTGGCAAAGAGCCACATCTTTTGTTATGGACGAGGACAAATCTTCGTTAAAGAACGTTCTTCGCCCGTCGGTACCACCTGCGCCATTTTTGTGGATTGCTTCCCAGCGTTGCGAGGGGACCTTTTCCGGGATCCCATTTTTTGCGCAGACGGTCACGGATCGTTTCTGCTACAGGGGGCAACTGTGCGTCTTTCCCGGCAGTTTCAATCGCTTCAAGACCGAAAGGACCGAGGGCCAGCAGGACTTTTGTAGCGCGTTTTTGATTTGTTTTCAAATGTTGGAGGGCACTCCGGGCTTGCTCACGAACGGCTGCAGTTTCCACACACCGCTTCAGAAGCATCGATCCGATTCGTGCGTTGCGGCGCAATAGATCGATCAAAACCGGAAAAGCTACTGATCCGGTATTCGTCAGTTCCTGTGCTCCTGCCATCGCCAGGACTTCCCGGGCCTGAAACGGCGCAAGAGCCGCAAGCCGTTCGAGTTCCGTTTGGGCCTGCCGACGAGCATTCTGGGAATCAAAAGCTCTTAGGAGGGTTCGTCGGATCAGATATGCCCGAATTATTCGCAGCTGTCTTTCAGATAAATTATGTTTTTCAGCCAGCCTTTTGGCTTTTATGTCCCACGGTAGATCCCGTTCAGTCTCCCCGAGAAGATCCTGCCAACGACCCGGATTCCAACCCTCAAAACCGGACGGAGGAATAGAAAAGGGGATTGTCAGGTGCTCGGGCTTCATTTTCTCTATGTCAGCGCCGGGCCAGGGCCATCGCAGGGCCGCCAGAACCATTTCCGCACGCTCAGGCCCAATAGCGATAAGTTCACAGATTTTACCTCGCGCCGTTTTCCACTGTTCTCGAATACGTTCCAGTTCAGATGGAATTTTTCCCGCTTCCACGCTCAGCTGACTTCGGCCTATTATCCTCATTATAGATTGCGTATATTCCTCCCGAAATCCTTCCAGTTCCAGAAAAATCTCAATTGTTTGCGTCCGGCTCAAGTCCGGTTCGGTGGGAACCGAAAGCGTGCCCCTGCCAGTCGATGCCACGGCTGCCCGGGGGTTTCCTTCTGCAAGAACCGCTTCTCGTGCCGCCCGAAGCTTTAGATCCAGAGCGGGCGGAAAAAGCCCGAGATCCAGCAGCCGGTCAACCCCGACGACCAGCGCGAGGAGAGCGAGAAGGCAGAAAAGTGCCGTAAGAGTTTTACGATGTACTCGTGCTACCGGTATGCGATTTTTTCTTGAATCAGTTTCCTGCTGTTTTTCGTGCGTATCGCTCACCGTTCGTCCTTACTTTAACTTTCTGGAATCCGAAGGCGAAGATCTTTTGGGGCAATAGCCACATTATCCTTCTGAAGCCAGTCTTGCAAAAGCTCAGGCTTCATTTCCGGCAGCAGTGTCTGGTCGTCACTCGCAAGCGCCGTGGCCAGTCCCGCCGCATGACATAATCCAATCATTGTACGTGAGAGACGGCACGAAGAAGCCGCAATATGAGAAAATCCGGCTCCTCGGCAGGCAACAATAAGATTGTCGTATTCCTGCGGTAGAAGACAATCGTAAGGGATTCCGTAGGGTTCTTCCAGTTCGGTGGCCCCGCCGCCCTCTCCATGGACATCGATGGCGTGATCTGCCAGCAGCAATCCACCTTTCTGGATCCATTTGACCCGAGCAACCGCGCCTGATTTCGTTCTCCGTGAGGACCGTCCGGGCGACCAATCGAGGCCCTTCTCTAATCCCCGCCATCTCGAAAATACGGGCAAGCCGGTAACCGGCAAAGCTGTGCTCGGTCTGCAACCAGAACCAGTGCCTGTAGACCCTATCCCGGCAAATCCGCAACGCCTCAAAGCGCCCCAGCGAGCGAAATTCCCGCCCTTCCATCGTAGGAAGCATGTTGAGATTGAGATCGCCGCAGGGATACTCGCTAATACTGACCACCGCTTTGTAAGGTTTTTCGCCAACGGTTTCCGGCAGCGGGTCGGGCTCCGAGGAGCCGCAGGGCGTGACGCGATAGCAGAGAGTCACCCCATTCACGAAATCCGAATCCTCAGCCGGCGCTCCCGGTTCATCGTAAACATCGCGGGATTCCGCACCGATGGCTGTCCGGCAGCCGAGTATCCGGCACAACGCGATACCGCCGGTGGCATCGACGAAATAACGGGCCTCGACGGATGTCTCTTCATCTCCGGAACGCAGCACGACATGCTGGACCGCTCGATTATCGGCCGCGGCCTCGATCAACTGGGTGTTGAGACGGATTTCGACGTGTCCGGTTTCGGCGAGCATCCTCGCCATCTCGGCCGCCATCGCGTTGGGTTCGAAAGTTATGCGGAACCATTGGTCGGAATCCAGCCCGCTCCGGCGCAGTGTATCGCGGTATCGGATACTGCGGTCGATTCTGGAATAGCCCCATGGTTTGCCCGGACTGTAGAACTTCTCCGTCCGGCTTCCTCCGATGAAGGATGGTTGCGAGGAGAGGCGGTCATAGAGTTCCGCGGGAAACCCCGGTCCACTGACGCCGGGTTCCCAGGTATTGACGCCGCCGCGGGTGCTCGTGCCACCGAGCAGAGGTCCTTTTTCGATAAGCAGCACACTGAGCCCACGGCGTCCCGCGGCAAGAGCCGCTCCGAATCCCCCACTCCCGCCGCCGAGGACCACCAAATCATATTTTTTTGAGACACTCATTTGTCTGACTACTGAATAGGAAATAGGGAAAACATGGCCAGGGTTTTATGGATGCCGGCTAAAGCCATCGCCGCATCCAAGAACGTAGGCCGCCTGAGGCGCGGACGAGGGCAAGCGGCGCCTCGCAGCGTCGTCCAACCGTCAGACTGACTGAGCCGCGATAGAGCTGATACAGGTGCGAACGACGCGTCCAACCCATCACCACGAGATCGAATTCTTCAGATTTTTCCAGAATGGTCTCGGCTATGTTCGTACTCTTGACGGTGAGGGCATGGACGCTGCCGGAAGGCGCCTCGATCCTCGGGAGGTTGGCCTCGATGAAACCTTCCGCCCGGAAACTGCTGTCGCCTGTTTCGACATTCAGCGCCACGAGTTCGGCATCTTCAGGATCACACATGATGGCCGCCACTTCCATGGCAAGTGCGGCATTGGGGCCTCCGGCTACCGGCACGAGCACGCGTCTGAAACGTTGGTTCCCGGTGCATCCTTTCAGAAGAACGACATCGCATGGGGCACGTTCAAGGAGAGGGTCGACGGTGCTTCCGAGTTTGAAGAGGTGCGTGTGATGGTTTCCCTGCCACCCCATCAGAACAAGGTCGGTTCGGTGTTCTCGGATTGCGCTGACGATCCCCCGCGCAATGTTACGGCAATAGCGGATGCTTGTGCCGGTCGGGAAGGGACCTTTCAGGTACAGGGATGCTTCTACGATTGCTTCTTTGCCGCCGAGCGAATAACGCTCCGCATCTTCCAGGGATACCTGTTCCGGGATCGGCACCATATGCAGCAGGTCCACGCGAGCGTCTTTGGCTCCGCACAGCTTGTACGCGTTGCGGGCGAGCATAATGGCATCATCGGCCCTCTCAACGGGGACCAGCACCCGGTAACGTTCGCTTGGTGGAGCCTTTTCTTCCTCAAGAACGTGTATCTCGTGTTTGGTCGCAACACAGTGGGATTTTCCGTAGAAAAGGTAGGCTGCAATACCCACAAATATCCAGATGGGCACCGTGATTCCCGCCACCAGACTCCCGTGGAACATCCATCCCGCCAGGACAACTTGGCAGACGATGGCAAGTATGGGAAAAAGCGGGAAAAGAGGCATCAGATAGCCGTATTTCAACTCATCTCCCATGTTGCGGCGAATCTTGATCGCCGAGAGATTCACGAGGAAAAACAACAGGAGGAACATCATACTCGCACTGGCCGCCACTTCTTTCGTGGGCAGACAGGTGGCTACGATCAAAAGGAGTATACCGGTGAGCAGAAGCGCCACCGACGGCGTCTTGCGTTTCGGCGAAGTGTGCGCCAGCGCCGAGGGCAACATACGGTCGCGTCCGAGTGCGAAAGAGACCCGGGCGGCGCTGTAGATTGTCGCATTGAGGGCGGAAGTCGCCGAAAAGATCACAGCGAGTGTCAACAAGAAATCGCCCGCGGGCATGTTCAGCCTCGATACGGCTTCCCCAAAACCTTTCGCGCCGTGCGATCCGATCCACTTCCATGGTTCGGACCCCACTCCCGGCGACCCGGCCCGGACGGCAACAATGGCGGCGAAAGCCGTACCGACGTAGATGAAGGTGACGATCAGAACGGAATAAAGCATGGCTTTCGGCAGGTTGCTGCGCGGTTTGATGGTCTCATCTCCGGCCTGGGAAATGACCTCGTACCCTTCGAACGCCACATACGTCAGCCCCATTGTCACCAACAGCTGCGACCATCCTTCGGGGAGAAAAGGTCGGAAGTTGGACAGACGTGATGGGTTGCAAGTTACGACGATAATGCCTGCAATCGCGATGATGGCCAGGAAAAGCGTCTGTCCGAGGGCGAAAATTGCGCCGATGCTTCCTGTGGTGGAAGCGCCCCGGTAGTTGATGTAGAGGAATCCGACTGCCGCCGCGACGGCGATTGATTTTTCGACGCCGGGCACGAGATATTCAGGACATCCCAGACCCAGTCCCTGGGCATATCGGAAGAGGTAAATGGCCAGCACGAGGGCATACATGCTTCCGGCAACCGTCGAGGCAAACCATTCCATCCAGCCCGCCAGAAAACTCGGTCCGCGTCCAAAAGCAAGCCGGGCGAAGTTATAGGCCCCGCCGGCGCGGGGAACCGCGGAACTGAGTTCAGCGTAGGACATCGCGGTGCATATCGCCAGCACGCCATTCAGGGCGAACGTCATGACGACCCCGCCGGGACCGGCGATTTGAGTTGCGTTCCCGATCCCGATGAAAACCCCCGCTCCGATCATCATCCCTACGCCCATCATCGTGATGTGGAAGAGGTTCAGGTCGCGGGAGAATTCCGATGATACAGGTCCCTCAGTCATTCTCCTGCCCCCGGGTGTGAATCTCACGGGCGGACCCGTATCCCTTCCGGGCGATGCGATGGATCATCCGGCGGCTCCACAAAACCAGCAACGTCAACACCGCCAGCGCGGCGGCGATGAGCGCACACCCGGCGATCACATCTGTCCCCACAAATGATCCTTCCTGCTATGAATTAGCCTCGATCCTAGAAAAGACCCGGCAAGCCACCGACAAACGGAGGGTTATTATGAAAACAGGCGGTCAAAACCGCAAATGCAGATGGGAATTTGCGCTGTGGGTCATCTTTCAGGCCAACTTTGTTCACCTGCGGGATGAACCCGCAGAGGCATCTCGTTGCCTATTCAGTCTCGTTCACACTTGATACAAGGTTCGGAGGTCTTGCTGCTCGCGAAAATGCAGACCCGAGTTCAGCTGAGCGGTAGCGAAACGGAACTTGAAACGGACGAGCAGGGGGGGTATCGACCACAAGGGAACGGGATCCGGGGCCGACCAGCCAGGTCTCCCGTTTGAAAGCCAGCTCGGGGCTTGAAGCTGTTGGAAAACCTCCCCCCCGTCTCGCGCCCCCGGACCTAACGGCCAGGCAACGCATGTAGCACAGGCTCTCCAGCGTGTGGTCCGGGTCGTGAGACCCGGGTTTGGCTCTGCCGCGTTCTGAACTCCAGCCCCGCTGGAGCGGCGCTGAAGTCCAGTCCGCTCATGTCACCCGGAATTCATCCGCCGCGGCTTGTCCCGGCGTGCTTAAGGTTTCAACCTACACAAGCCGCTGCCTCCAAAATCCGCCGGTCCCGCGAGGCAGTACGGCGATCGTTAGTTTTTTCGCGGGACCCGGAACCTGATACTTAAACGTGAGACCTCCCCGCCGCGAGGGGCGGGGCATCCTGAGGAGTGTGCCAGCGTTTGGGATAGGTTGAAACATAAGCATCCCCGCCGCAGGGGCGAGGTATTTTTGCTGGCGGGAACGTAGACTCGAGTTCAGCTGAGGCCGCCCCGACGGCCGAAGGGGGACTTGAGGCGGACGAATAGGGGGTAGCAGACCCCGGCTCGTATCCGGCGTTCCCGCTTTGGTCTCCGATTAGTGAAGACTGGGCGTGCATCTCGCAGTGACAACCGTCGGCGCACTTTGTGGTACCTTGCCAGCGCCAGGCGCTGGCTTTGGAGTGCGAGCGCGACAGCGCCGCTTTGTTGTCCCGCGTCCTGAACTCCAGCCGGGGGCTGAAGTCCAGTCCGCTCAGGGGTTGATTTTGCGGGAAAATGGTGTGTTACCTCAGGCAGTTGCGCTATCCACCATGACTCAGCATAACGTTCGTCAGATCGACCTTCTCGCAATACCGACAATCAATCGCTCTGTCGCCGGAACTGTGGATTTCTGTGTTGCTCACTTTGATGTTGCGGATCGTGGTCTCCGGGCTGCCTTTGAATGTCAGCGGTCCGCCGCCCCGGATCCGAAGGTCGGAAAAACTCAAGTCCGAAAGACGCTCCAACTCAATTCCATCCTCCACCGTCACCCGTATCGGGAGGTTGGCGCTCTTGATCGTCAGGTTTGAGAACAGAATATCGTGAATATCGGCCCGTCCTGCGTAATTATCCGGGAGATAACGCTTCGGGTTTTCGAAAGAAATTCCGTGGTTCTCGCTGTGGATGGTCAGGTTGCTGAACGTAGCATCCCGAATTGTGCCGTCCCCGGGACATCCCACCCGGATGGCCTGACACCAGCTGTCGAGCACGCAGTTGCTGACGGTAATGTTCTCGCACGGTGCCGGTTCCTCGAACATCTGCTGTATCGCCCGCAGAACGATGCAATCGTCGCCCGTGCGAATGCGGCAGTCGCTTACGGTGACGTCCCGGCACGAATCCAGATCGATCCCGTCGTTGTTGATCATCCTCTGATCGCCGGCAACCCGGGCGCCGGTGATGCCGACGCGTTCGCATTTCATCAGCCAGAACGTCCAGCAGGGGGAGTCGATAAAAGCGGCATCTTCGATCCGCACGTCCCGGCAACTGAAAAACATCACCATTCGCGGGCGCGCCGTGGGCGGTTTGCTGAAGAAACGCCCGCGCATGTCATCCGTATTGTAGAACGCGAGACCGGACCCGTCGATTTTACCCGGTCCGGTGATCGCAATGTTATCGGCATTCACGGCCCGAATGAGACTCTTTGTATTCATTTCGGGAGCGTTCCCGGGCACAAAACCGTCGGCGACGAGATCCTCGTAATGTTCCAGATCGGGGCTCCCTACCAGCTTGCACCCGAGTTCGAGATGCAACTCGACGTTACTTTTGAGTTCGATGGAACCGGTCAGGAACCGTCCCGGCCCGCAGTTGACCTGCCCGCCACCGGCGGCACAGCAATCGTCGATCGCCCGCTGGATAGCTTCTGTGTTCAGAGTTGCGCCGTTCGGTTCGGCCCCGTAATCACTTATTTCGTAAATACTCTTCATAATTTCATTCCTCGTGGTTTTCGGTGTGTTGAGAATCGGACGATCTGAATATGCAGGACAGTATGATACCAAGTGGTGAGACGTTTTACAGGGGATGCTGAGATTTAGATCGGTCTTTGGAAGCTACATTCTCATGTAGCGCAGGCTCCTTGGGCTCCTTAGCCTTGTGCGGAGGAGGCTCCAGCCTGTGGACCGGGTGGTCAGACCCGGGTTGGTTGTGGCCAAGGCTCGTTATCCAACCGGGGAGGGTTCGGATGAAACTGTCGTTCTGGCCTCCGCCGGTCCCCTATCTTGACATATGTCATTTCTTGTATGATGCCGTTTTTACATTTC
>JBKHIT010000113.1:0-7670 GCA_046538485.1 Candidatus Brocadiia bacterium
TGAGCCCTCGCAGAGGGCGCCGTCTTTTTAGCCCCGGGTGTGAACCCGGGGTTTTTGGGGCCGTAGCCCCCAAGATGAACCCCCGCAGGGCGGTGACACAGACGACCAGAAGTCAGAGATCAGAGGTCAGGAACGGCGTTACGGCCACAAGAAACGACTTCGGGCCTGCGGCCCGATCCACAGGCTGGAGAGCCTGTGCCACATTGAACGGCGGTTGGTTGGTGAACCAATCAACCAGAAACCAGCACCAGTCCGTTATCCGTTCACCAGAAACCAGAAACCAGTAACCAGCTCCCGTTCGTTCTCCGTTCACTATCAACTGCTGACGCGTTTGCACTCCTGATCTCATCGGCTTACAATCACTCGGGATAGTCGGGATTCGATCAGTGACGATTGTGGCATTGGCCCAGCCGGCCATTTTTTGCTTTTGTATGCGTTACATATTTGATAAACCCTTTATATAAAAGGTCTTACAATGCAGAGTAAAGACAGAGGGCGGGCTGACTGATCGGAATGTCCTGGCGTGCTGCTGGGAGGCGAAAGCCGTGGTACATAATTGGAGCCGGCGGAGGGATTCGAACCCTCAGCCCCGGCTTTACGAAAGCCGTGCTCTGCCGTTGAGCTACGCCGGCCCAAACAATATGTCAGTATAGCGTTTTCGCGGTCAAGGTTCCAACAGATGTTGTTAAAGCGTCACGAGGGAACCAAAAATGCGGGAGAGAATGTGGTGAAGATAATGAAAAGAACACATATCGTCGCGCTGGTGGTCGCCGGAATTGTTGCTTCAAGCGGTTGTATGATTTTCTGTCCAGAACCGTCTCCGGAAAGGAGCACGGCGTTCGGCAAAGTTGAATTTCTCGACTTCGCGGCGTGTCGACGTCTGAGCGTGGTGGGACAGACCGTGGAACGCAACAAACTGGGCAATCTTGTGGTGAAAGTCGAGTGGTTCAACAAGGGCACCAAACCGTTCAAGGGGCGGGTGCAGGTTGCTTTTTACGATAAGGAAAAGAAGGAAGAAGCCGGGTCATACCGCTGGGACCAGCATCGATTTTCTCCGGGACACTCAACGGTCGAATGGGTTTCCCGTACGCCGGAAGCTGTGCGATACCTTATCCAGGTGCGTAAAGCACACTGAAAAGGGCGAGAAGTACACTGGCAATTTCATTTGTTGGCGTTCATGCTACTTTTACGTTATATATTTGTGTATAATGTCGGTGGATGATACCATCAGACAACTGATCGTTTAGACGGAGAGCTAAAATGGCTAAAAATTATTCCCAGGTCGCCGTCGTCCGTGGCCATGATGAAGGGGAAAAATGGTTGTTGGAACCATCCGATTACTACGACCTGGGGCGAAGTTCTAAAAATCGGATTACTTTAAAGGATAAAACTATTTCCAAACGCCACGCCTTGCTGGAATGCCTCGACGGGATATGGTTCATCCAGGATCTGGGGAGTCGCCACGGGACGTTTGTCAATGACAAGCAAATCGAAGAACGAAAAGCGCTCTTTCACAAAGACGTGATCCGGTTGGGAAAGACATACCTCGTATACGGAAACGTGGAAGAGGGCGCCGTGGTCAATGACACATCGGAGAAAGATAAAGAAGGTTCTCCCGACGAAGAAGACGAAGAAGCTGACGAAGAGCAATAGATTGTGATATTGTCCCGGGAACCGGGCAGCAAGCACTTAATCCGGATATTTCAAGCGCTCTCAGCTCAAGCGTTTTTAATATCTACCCAGACAGGACTCGACCACGCAATCTCGCCATCAACCTGTTCCACCCGCACGTAATACCAGTGACGCCCTTGAGCTTCTCCATCAACCCAGCGGATTTCCCGGTCGAGGCCCCCGCCGTCTGAGCGGTGAACGCAGTTCCCGTCCCGTATAATCTCGACGGACTCGATAGGGCGGCAGGTGTGAATTTCCGAGACGACAATCGGCTCAGGTATTGTTCCCGTACCCCCCATGGAAATTCCAGAAACAGCAAAATCAAGCAAAATCCTGGCCCCTGTGGTCGCGTAAGTCCTTCGATTCCGCAAAGCGGATATGAGTTCTTCCCGGCTCAATTCGTCCATAACCGCTCCCGTAATCCCGCACTTATACTGAAGCGGGGCGGCAAAGGTATGAGGGCGTTTGCCGTTACCCAGGGGATCCTGAACCGAGAAAAAGAGACGTCCTTCGTGACAATCCCCGCCTCCCGTAAAGCCTAACACCGCACCATCTTGCAACAACTCACAGGCCAGCTCGTCGAAAATCCCCCACATGGAGTAAATCTCGATAAACCGCTCCACGTCCGGATTATGCGAATCCCAGAAATCGCCCGTATGACCGGTATGGGGCCCGGCGACAATGGCCTCGTCTCCTTCAAGTTCACCATAGACCGGACCGATATCGCTGGTGGGTTGATACATCCCTCGGAAAAGTTTCAGTCTATCGCGCGAGGTGTAAATGTTCCGATGCCCCTGGTTTCCGGCCCATTCGTAACCGATTATCGTGCAAAATCCGCCCGTTTCATTGAAAGAATTTATCACATCCTGCATCCATTCCCACTGATTATCCGTATAGTAGCAGGCATGGTCGGCCGGCGCGGCAAAATCCAGGACGCTCACTTCGCGAGCCCATCGCAACATCCGTCGGAAATCGCCTGACCCATCGCTCATCTCGGAGTGGGCATGAATCTCGCCCCAATAAATGTTCGGAAAAGAATCATTCGGACATTGCAAATGGAATGGATTGCTCACGGCTATTTCATCGCCGTTGTCCTTCCGGCACGCCCGAACGCGATAAACTCCCGGATCCAGATCTGGCAGAGGTACCGCAAACCTGTAATTTGCCGTGTAATGTCCCGACGCATCCCCGAGAGGAATGTTATCGTTTCCCTCAAGTGTCAGTTCAAAATCGTATGGCAGGGGGGTAGCAGCAAGATTCCGATAGGCGTCCGTAATGATTCCCACCAGCTCAGCATTTTCGGACGAAGAGCGTCTTCCGGGCATAAAAAGGTGGAGTTTCATCGGAGAATCCGGGACAAATCGGACCGTATGACCGCCCTTTTTCTCGGGTACAACAAAAATCTCTCTGTCGCGCCGGGCAATCGCCGCCGATAACGGGGGAAGTTTCGAATACCAATACCGGCGTTCCACACATTCGAACAGCGAGTCAAATAAATACGTAAATTCTGTCCTGTACTGAACCCGCACAGATGAATCCGGTGGAATCCCGTCCGGAGCCTCCAATAACACGTCCCATTTCTCATGGGATTCCGGGGAACCACCGCTCCAGATCACGTGAATGGGAAAATCCGCATCTACGATCTCGAACGCCCCGTCACAATCCCCATTTTCAATCTCCGGTTCGGCAAACGCTTTTGGAACCGTGAAACGCATCAACATCGAAGAATCAAACCCCTTGTGCGGCCCCAGCCACAAAACCGTAAAAACCGTCGGGGTGCCCACCACAATTGTCGATGGAGAGATCAGTGTCCGGCCGGCATCCGTCCGATCGATCCCGAACAGGGCCCGTCGCGTCTCCGCAATCGAGCCGCGGGGCTGATGCTCAAGATTTTCAGTAACCAACAGGTAAGACTCATCCTGCTCGTCAGCCTCAATCCCATAGATTCGGGCATGTCCAAAACCCCGCATTTCTTCCGTTTGCCCCGGCTCTGTCATTCCAAGATCATACCAATCGTCATTCGATGAGCTCCCCTGCGGGAGAAATTCAAAATGATCGATCATGACCCGGGCGTCTTCCGCTTTTGTCTTCAGCCACAAGCGTAAGGGCTGTTTTGCTCCGCCCCGCGGCAGAAAAAACACAAGATCGCAAAACTCCGATCCGGGATAGTTTGAGGCATCCGCGATAGGGTAGATTCGATCGTAGTGAACAGGTATTGCCATTTCTTCACTCATTTTCAATCAAAACCCGGCTTTTTACCGGGAATACTCCAAAAGAAATCAAAACGGCGAGGACGTCGGCCAGCAGGGCACCACTAAGGTGTCAGGGCTTGAGCTGTGCGATTTTACGCACAGAAATAATACGTCCGATAATATATATTATGTATTATTGCCGGTCTTTTTCTCCCAGCGGTTGGGGTTCTCGCCTCGGTGCTTCTATTTATCCGGAGCTCCATCCCTGGACCAAAAGCCGACATTTCAAAACGCGGATAAAGCCGGCGGCAAAATGTTTTGCGCGTTCGCCCCCGATGTTCCGATCGGCATTTCGGAATGCTGAGGTGAGGCAAAAAATTGTCCGCCGCCCCGGGCTCAACAATTTTATTTCCTGTTTTTCAATGAAAAAGGCCGCCTTTTGACCAAAATTCTCTTCGAAATCGACGAAAAGTCCCCATTTGGGCGATAACTCACTATAAACCCTTATGCAACAAGATGATACAACAACTGAGCATTTTTCGGGTCAAAAGGCGGCCTTTCCGATAAGAATTCTGCATCTTGTGCCATCAGGATTGAAAAAGCTTGAGATTTTAAGAATTACTTTTCGGATGCGCGGCCAAAACGACGAGGACTTTTCCGCTCGCCTGGCGAATGTGCGACGCCGAACCCGCTTCCTCAACGCAGATCTCTCCAGGTCGCGCGGGAGTTCCGTTTGCAAAATCAAATTCCGCCGAAACTCAAACCGAGTCACGGATATTTTTCAGAAACCCGACCGAACGTTCGAGTGTCTCCAGGGGTTCACCGGTGAGCCCGCACTCAAAAGCCATGTAACCTTCGTAGCCGATCTCTTTGAGCGCGGCAAACGCAGATGGGAAATCAGTGTGACCCGATCCGGGTTCCGTACGCGTGCTGTCGGCAAGATGCACGTGGACGATTTTGTCGCCGGCGAGCCGAATACTTTCCGCCATGTCAGGTTCTTCGATATTCATGTGAAACAAATCGGCCATGATGCTGAGTCCTTCGGGATTACCCGCCAGCTCGCAGATCTCCAATCCATCGGCAAGACTGTTGAGCAGATGCGTTTCATAGCGATTAAGCGGTTCGAGAATGACATTTGTTTTGTGATGGTGAGCCACCGGAGCGATCTGACCGCAGATCGCGCACAGAATGTCTTTTTCCATCGAAACAACGTCATTCAGCGGCCACGGGTCTGTTATCTGTGGCGCCCCGAAAATTGGGACCAGAATTGGCCCACTCGCGTTGAGTTCACCGGCAACACGCAATGTTCTTTTGTATCCTTCGACGGCTCTTTTGCGCTCGCTGGCGTCCTCTGCAAGAAACGACATGGGCTGACCGCCGCAGATACTCGAGACTTCAATGGACGAATCGGCAATAATCGATTTTACATCTTCGAGCCTGGCAACCAGGCTTTGTCCACCGGCATCATCAAATCCGGCGTTGAGTTCAACGGCCTCGAAACCGACCTTGACGAGGTTTTCAACCTTTTCCTCAAAACTGTCGCCCGGTACCAAATTTTCCTGACAAGATATCTTCATAACATGCTCCTGTAAGATGTTGTTCAGAAAGCGTTTACATCATATTGACAGTGTCACTTTGTTCGGCAATCTTATTCTGTCTTATGGTTCAATAATTGCCTTAATCACACCGTCTTTGTAGTCACGAGTCGTTTCGAAAGCCTTTTGTGCTTCATCCAATGAGAAACGGTGCGTGATCATTGCGTCGGCATCAAAACCCCCCAAGGCCACAGTGTCCAGGGCGTCATCGGTTTTATTGAGGCTTCGTCGCCCGAAAATGATCTGCAGTTCTTTCCGCCGCGCAGAATCGGCCGCGATTTCAGCAAAACCGGCGGGGGGAATACCTTCGATAATGGCCAATCCGTGGATTCGCGGCAATTGGGCCACCTGCGCGATAGCATCAAGCTGGCCCGCAGCTTCCACCGCAACATCGACCCCCCTGCCATTGGTTTGCTCTTCGACAAAGTCGACAAAATCCTGGTCGGAGACGAGGCATGTTTCGTCAGCACCCAGTTTCGTGGCGGCTTCGAGCCGTTCCTCACGTTTTTCAGCGACCAATATCGTTGAGGCACCCATTCTGCGCGCGGCAAAGGTTGTGACCAAACCAATGGGACCGGCACCGATAATCGCATATTCTTCGCCACCTTCGGGTTGAATAAGGTTGTCAACGATGTGAAGTCCGATCGCAAGCGGTTCGGCCAGTGTTGCTTCAGGGAAACCCAGGTGGGCTGGAATTGGGTGGAGCTGAGATTTATGAACGACGTAGTATTCTCGGAGACATCCCGGAACCCCACCGGAAGCGGCAAAATCAACATTGGGACAGACGTTGAACTCGCCTTTTTTACACCATTCGCATTCCCCGCACGGTTTATCCGGCGCGATGCCAACCCGATCGCCCACTTCAACGTTTTCGACCCCCACACCGAGTTCGGCAACTTCCCCGGAGAATTCGTGGCCGAGTATAAACGGATAAACCGTATCGGCCTCATGATCGCGCATTCCGGCGAAATAATGCGTATCTGATCCGCAGATACCCACGGCTCGAACGCGAATCACAACCTCATTTTTTCCCGGTGTCGGTTCGGGCTGTTCCTGAATTTCGATTCGATCAGGTTCGACCAGTACGGCAGCTTTCATTGTTATTTCCTCTCAGTGAAGATCAGTTTCAAGCGAAATCGAACGCTGCATCTTACAGTTTTTAAATCCGGATAACAAGAAACCGTAATCGATGAGCGGCCACGCCTGTTCGTTGCCGTTTGGGAGCCATTATTAACCGAAACATGCAACGTTGGGCTCGCCCGTTTAGAGATAGTTGATAGTGAACCGAAAAGCAATCCGGTCGTGCGCCGTTGAACCCGCGCAGCGGGTGAGCCGTTGAGTAGCCACGGGGGTCAACCCGTGGAACAGTTGCGGGAAAAAACAACCCCGCCCCCGCGCAGCGGCTGGCACCTGGTTCAATTCGCGGGCAACTCATTGGTTAATTGGTTATTTGGTTTCTGGTGAACGGATAACGAACTGGAGCTGGTTACTGATCACCGATCCCCGCTCACCTGCTGTTTGCCGTTTCTGTTGTCGTTAATAATAACGTTCTGCCGTATCTCAGTGTGCTCTGTGATCTCTGTGGTAAAAATAGCCGTTGCCGTATGCCGTCCGTCGTCCGCCGTTGCCGTTGCAGCTGCCCAAATTCTGAGTTTCCCAACTTCCAATCTGGTAATCTTCTAAATTTCACAGTTTCATAGCTCCCTAATTTCTGATCTGGTAAGCTTCCCAGCTTCCTCGCCGTCCGCCGTCGCTGACCTCTGATCTCTGACGTCTGACCTCTGATCCGTTCCTGACCTCTGACTTCTGACATCTGTCCGTTCCGTCGTCGCTGACCTCTGACCTCTGACTTCTGACATCTGTCTTCTGCCCTCTGTCCTCTGTCCGCCTGTGTCACCCCCTGCGGGGGTTCATTTTGGGGGCTTGGGGCCGCAAACCCCCGGGTTCGCACCCGGGGCTAGAAACACCGCGCCCCCTGCGGGGGCTGACGGCGGTTTGTCCGTTTTCCGTTGTCCGTTCACTCATTCCAGTCTGTTTCTCCGTTCACTCCCGACCACCGATCACCCGCCGTTGCCGTATCGTGGTTCTGCCGTTCTGCCGTTCCGCCGTTACTGACCTCTGATCCGTTCGCCCTTGAACCCGCGCAGCGGGTGACACTCGTCTAGCCTCGATTTTACGGCTATTGGCGCACAGAGTTAAATCCAGCCGCAAT
>JBKHIT010000114.1:0-7567 GCA_046538485.1 Candidatus Brocadiia bacterium
GTATTGGCACTGCTTTTCCCAGTCCCTCTCAAGCGCCATGTTGGGTCTGCTACCGTTTCACCTGGTTCTCAAGTTCCGTTTTTCGAGCCCCAAGTTCGTTAAGTCTCTTTTTCAAACTGTTGATTTCCCTCTTTATCTTGCGAATCTCTGTCCGTTTCTTAGCACTCGATAAATAGTCCTGGCCAAGCTGCTCTACTATGTATTTTTCAAGCTGCCTTCTCAAAAGCCGGAGATATGGATTCCCCCATATCGACGCTTCTCTGTATTCAAGTTTGTCGGCGCGTATGCCTTTCACAATGAAGTCCCGGTCTACTCCATATTCCTTTTTCGCCGTTACATCGCTGAGAGTTGCCCCTTTGCGATTCCACTCACCATATTCTGCCATCTCCTACCTCTGTGACCGAACGCTCTTGTTAGCCGATTATGAATAGCGCTTTTTCAATGCAGGCTATAAAAAATCTGCCATTTGATGCTCAGGGCTTGGCAGCTTCAATTCGTTCATTATAACATCTACCAAGATTTTGTGATCATCATCAGGCAATATTAAGGTAGTCATCAGTTTTGTTAAAGTTAATTCGAGATATTCAACACTATCTGAACAATCTCTTAATAAACCGATGAAGGTTTCGATGCGATTGAAGTCATGATTGTTTTGTAAAGTGATATCCTTATCTTGTCCAATTCCTTCGAGCTCACTAAAACACCACTGAATCTGGAGCTTATGTCTTATTGGCGTTGGAACCACGTCTATCGGTTTAGATATGCCATCTGGCAATGATAAACCGCCACTGTGCTCTTCTATGACTCCAGCCAATCTTCCCCAGCCTTCTGTGGTAGTTGCGCAATGAATATCAGAGGTTTTAAATTGATCCACCTGCAAATGCTCAGCAATCTTTTTCGCAATAATATGCCAAGGTTCACTGGGACGAGCAACTCCATTGATATACAGGATGTCATCATCAATATCTTCATCGCTGCCAAAAGACACAATGTCTGACAATGCTTCTTCTTGTTTTTCAGTGAGCGGTAATCCTCGTTCCTGTTGCTCAACAGCCTCCCAACGTAAAAAATAGCCAGACTTCATATCATCGCAAAATATTTCGATTGCTTCCTCAAGGTCAAGGTGATCATTCAAATCGTAAGATTCAAGATAATCTAATTTAGGCACATCTGAGTAATCTACAAAATCATCCATATAACAGTATCCCCCACTCATATGTCATTTCGTGAATCTGTTCTCCAGACCAAGGCTGGCCTTCACCAACCGACGGGGATCATTACGACTGCCGCCATAAAGTGACAACGGTCGATAAGAAACGTCGTACAACCAAGGCCTGTTCAGCCTGCTGGCTGAAATATTCTTTTGAATCCCATTCATTTTTTATATTTAGCACCCCTTTGCAGCGCATTGTTTATATGTCATGCCCACTCGCGGGAACACATCGTTGATATTCACTATTGATGCCCCTGACCGGAGTCCGGCTTCGTTCATGACAGCTTCCACCGGCTCGGCACGGACATTGATGAGGTTCGCATAACAAGCAGCAAGGCCGTGAACTGTCTGGTAACTACGCATTGTCGTACCTGCGTTCTTTTCTTCATTTAGCTCAAGCACCAAACAAGCCAAACGATACAAGTCATTGTTTCGAAAATAAGACACGCCTTTCAATGCATCTACGCGTATGTAATCTTCTTCATTCATATTTCCATTTCCTTTGTACGAACGTTTCGCTTCATCCGCGCGGAACCTCGCGCCGGCTGCAAGCGCAGGGTTAAGTGGTTTGCAGCCGGTTCTCTCGCCTCATAGAACTTTCAGTGATGAACAAGAAGGCTGAGATGGTGGTACAAAGCCATTCCGTATCATCATTGTCAAAATCGAAATGACTGAGGACATGACGATTTATTCGCTTTCGAAAACCACAAGCCCTTTTTCCGACTTTGGCTTCCTCACCCCGGGCTATGGCGCCGGCTGCTTCCTGAAATTCATATCCCGAATACCTCGGAAGTCGATATCCGGCATGCTCTTCAGCGTACCTGAAGGCTATGGCACAAAATGAGGTGCAAAACTGGTGTGCTTCAATGCATCTCGGGTCCATGCCCACGTCATCGATTATTTCACAAAAATCGGGTTGCCGCCTATGAAGCATCGCAGACAGCACTCTGTATTCCCGGGCGCTGAGAAATGGCGCCAGGGTAGATATATACTTGAGTTCTGATACAATGAATTTCATTGGCTACGATTATCCTTTTATCTCAACCACCCAACGGCCAGATTGAGGGACGCGTGTGAAACGGCAACATAACATGCATCCCTCTCAAAGCTGTGCTTTCATTTCCCTCACTTTATTTCGTATCCGTATTTTTTGAACCATCGTGCCATTTTGACATACAATTCTAAAATGGACGGGGCCTTGATTACATGTCTTTCAGGCGGCATTGGAGGTGCAAAAGGGAAAATACCATCAAACTCCAGAACCATCTGAACAGGATTTTTACCTGATTTTTTAATCGATATCGTACACAGATAATCCAAGTAATCATTTGGTTTTCGCTGGTAAGACTTGGCCGTCAGCAGTACTTTTTCTTGATATACTATCGATGCAGTCATTTTAAATACTTATTCCGGGTTTATGCGAATTACGGACATCCCAAAACCTGACCGTGTTAGGCTCAGTTGAAACTGAACTTTTGAACTTATAGACGTTCCGCACTCCGCTTTCTTCATATTTGCATTTCCTCTGTATTGACCTCGCGCCTTTCAAAAAGGCAAGTCGTCGTCAAGATGGCCAGCCTTTTTGGAATTGGCTGCAGGTTCTGGTTGGCGATCCCGTACTTCTTGTTTTCGAGATTTGCGCTCGGCTGCTTCCGCTTCTTGTCTTGAACCATTTGCTCGATCGATCGGACATTGTCCGGTCGGGTCTTACCAAAGCGCTTGAAGTACAGCTCCTCGATGAACTCGGGAAGAGGCAGCTTCCACGGTTCCTGTTTGTAATTCGCTTTGCCGCCGAGTTTCTTTGGGTTCATGCCGAGCTCACGCGCCATCTGCACGTGTGCATGGGAAAGATGGAATCGCTTTCGCGCATCCACCCACGGCTGGTATTTCGGCGACAGGTTCTTCTTCCGTTTTGCCATTAATCAACTCTCGCCAACGTTGTGCTTCATCCGCACGGCCCCTTGCGTCGGCTGCAAGCACAGGGTTAAGTTGTTTGCAGCCGGTTCTTTCGCCTCATAGAACTTTCAGTGATGAACAAGAAGGCTGAGATGTTGGTACAGATCCATTCCGTATCATCATTGTCAAAATCGAAATGACTGAGGACATCATTTTCCTCGGCCCGGCCCCAATGACAACGACTTTGCATTTCTTATGATTAACTCGCCCACGCCAACACTCGGTGACGCATCCACTTCGACTGAACTTGATATCGGGATCTCTTTCATGTAGAGAGATTTCGCTTCCTCCTCAGAGGCTGGGAAAAACGGCGCCCCGGGTTCCGAGTGTAGAAAAAAATCCCCTGAAATGACGTGGCATTTCGGGCAAGTGTTTGCAAAGTACCTTGTCCCTCCCATCACGGAGTTCCGAAACCGGAACGTCGGGACTTTCTGCTGGATGAACCGAAGTATGTCTTTTGGCAATGCTTGGATTTGGCCGAGGACACACGCTTGACCGTCAGCGCCCATGACGTCCGGCGCAAGAAGCGCGATTACCACCATTCTGTCTTGACAACGCCAGCAAGAGATCTTTTTTCCGATCATGTAGAGTGGCGGATTTACGTGTAGTTTCATGCCCTTCCATTGAACGCGTCACGGGGTGAGTCAAGAGCAGATTTGACCCCATTCATTTTGCACTTCTCATTTCAGCAAGAAGTCGGCCAATATCACGAAACATTTTATCAAAGGACGGGCACCTCTTTCGGGCCATCTCCATATCCATGTATTCGGCCAATGCCGGTTGATCATCCACCGGAAGATAGCGACTTTCTTCCATGTTCTGAGACAAATGTTCCTTGGCGCCCCGAATTGCTTCCGGCCTGTCCGGACTGACGGAATCCGTCCGAATACTCCGCTTTCCTCTCAGTGATTCTTTTGAACCCAGAAACCACGCTTCAAATTCCCGCTGAGCAATCGCCACAGCTACCGGCATATCCGGAAGTGCAGATTTACATCGTTTCAACAGCTGAGACCCCAGTACCGCAGGATCGTCATCATCTGCGTCCAGGATGAGCAATAGACCGGCCGCGTCCGTTCGATCGGAAATCGCCAGGCGCACCGCCCTTTCGATTTCTCCCGGCCGAACGACCCGGTTTCGCTTCACCCGAAAAGGGCGCGTCACCGTCACCTCATAGACGCCCATTTCATCAAAAATCCTTCTGAGTAAGACAGGGACCGCCTCCACCTCCCCTTTGCCTTCTACAATCGATACCAATGAGGCCATGGTCTACCCCTGTTCCATTGCTGAAAACAGGTTCAATTGTTTTACTTCCTGCTTGGCCGATGTTACGTCCGGATTTAATTCATCGGTGCGGAGGAGTTCACCAGGCGTATACAACTGTTTGCGGATCGCATCGCGGCTTGAGTCGGAGAGGGGCGCGATAAGGGTTTCATTTCTTTCCATGGTGACGACACGGATCTGCTCATCGGTAATCTCTTTATGATCGATAATATCCGGACTGTGCGTCGTGAATAGGATCTGTTTTTCCTGAGCCGCATCCATGAGGACTTCCACAATCGATTCCGCCACTGCCGGATGGACCGTCGACTCAGGCTCTTCTATGGCGACCACGGAATGCTCTCCAGCTTGATAAACCGCCAACAGCAACCCCAAAACCCGCAGCGTTCCGTCAGACATATTCAGGGAATCAAATGTCCAGGGATGCTTCAATCCCACATCCTGTTTGAACTGGATGGTTTCTTTTTGTCCCACAGGCTGGTATTCAACCCGTTCAATCCCCTGGACAACGGTTGCCAAAAGGCGACAGAGTCGATCATATCGTTTTCCCTGGTTCACTTCTGACAGCCGTTTCAATACGGCTGCTGCGTTTCGACCGTCCCGTTTTAGATAGTCTCCAGGATCGGGTTCCTGTAATTCCCGCAGACGTATGGGAACAATTGAATAAAACCGCATGGAGGTCAAAAAATCATAAACCGGCCTGAACTCTTCTGTGGCCGAAGCTGCAAACAGAGCCAAACGATCCGTAGTCACCTTGGGCCGGATTCCTGGGATCTCCTTTTTGAAGCGACCATCCTGAACCTCGAAAACCTGTGAGTCTTTCATAAAACTTCGCACTTCGCACCGTTCCCGGGCAATTCTGAATCGCTCCGTAGGCTTGGCCGCAATCTCAAACGCATAGCTCGCAGAGGAATCGGCATCCAAGGCCATATCCACCCGGATGCCGATATGAGTGGGATGTCCGGCAGAGCGCCGCCGGACCGCTCCGATCCCACCCCTATTTTTGAAGGCGAGTTCCACGGAATCTGAAAGACATTCCTGGAGAAAGGCGATCGCATCCAGGAAGTTGCTCTTTCCCGCCCCGTTCGGCCCCACCAATACAGTCAAAGGACTGAGGTCCACAACAGCCTGGCCTATGCTCTTATAATTTCGAATTTGAATTTGGATGATACGTCGTGAAATCATGAATCAAACATCCTTTCGGTCTTCATTTAATTTTCAGGCAAGACTTTTCCTTTGCGGACCACCTTAGTTCCGAGTATATCGCTCAAGCACATCTTCGATCCTGGTGAGATCCTTTACCACTGTATAGTCCCACAGCCCCAACTCGCTCCAGTTGTTCCGCATCCACCTCTTTTTGCACAGCAGGTATCTCGATTTCGACAACACCATCACCCCGCCTGCCTGACCAGCCCGGAGTGAACCGACTCCAGGGTGTTGAAAATGCCTTCAATCACATTCTCTCTTCCCGCAAACAGGGCATCAGGACCGCCGGCATGGAGGTTACTGAAGGGCGGCTCGTAAAGCGCCGATGCCTCCATCACCTCCTGCGCCGTAAGCTGGTCGATCATCATCTCTACGAAGCGAATCTGCGGGGCAGTGAGGCTGCGGTCATTCAAAAACTTCGAGAAGGCAGCCTGGGCCACGGAACAGTCCATCCCCACCAGACTGCGCACAATGAAGTTCTCACGGTTCATGGCCGCCACTTCATTGAACAATTCGTTGGTCAGCGCAGCATGCAGCCTGGCATCAGGAGTTGGGGTCTACGTTTGACCTTTATCCACATTCAACTGAAGTCAACCGTAGACTTGACCCTCATCCCACTGGAAGACACGCAAAGCGCGGCTTTCATCGACACGGCGGAGGCATCTTGTTCGGCATTCTCCTGTTGTGCTCATGCGGTCTGAATTCCTCGACCACTTCGATCAGTTCCCGGGCCAGGTCCGGGGCAACGAATTCCGGACTCGTGCAGATTGACACAAGATGGGGCTTCGGCCACTTGGCGGGCCGACGAGCCCCGTGTGTGAACCGGGGACGGATCTCGGCCCATAGATCGTCCTCTATCCACATGGCAGGCGAATCGATCGCCTGTTGCACCAGCCAATGGACTCGGCACTCATGCCACATGCGCATTGCATGGAGCATGAAGTTTCCGATGTTGGCCTGCTGTCGCTGGTCCATCATATCGTGATGTTCGTCAACATGAAGAATGTGCGTGGGCGAGACGCCGTCTGCCCGCCATCGCTCCCGCCATCGGGCGAATGCGTGATTGTGGCGGTGGACAACCGCAGCCACAGGACAGTCTGCCCACCTGAGAAGACGGCGAAGCTGGTCATCAGGCTTACGCATCAAATTGAAATAGTCGAGGTCGATATCAAGGATTGAGTACATCGTATCTCATGTCATGCCGAACGACAGGATCACTTGCGGCTATGGAGCAGCAGCGGAATAGCCGTCAAGTCAATCCGCTGGTTCGGCCTTCGATTCTGTGTTCCCCTCTGTTTGCGTTACTTGCCCCGAATCAATCACGTCCACTGCTACCGGAGCGAGATACAGTCGAATTTTGTCGATGATAAGGTCCAGCCGGGCCTCAATAAATTCCTTGAGTGCATCGGCTGGCATGATTTCATCCTTTGCCCATTCAATGATATTGTCTGGCAAAAGATGGCTCTGCTGGACAAGGGCAAAGCCATCTCCGATGTAGGCGCGCATATACTCCAGAGGATTCTTATTACTAATCTGGAGATTCGTGATTTGCATCAGGTACGCAATGTTCAGCAGACTGTTCGCGAGTTGTCCTTGCTCTGGTAAATGTTTTTCGCAAAAATCGAGCGGGAAGATGTGGTGCAGGTTGGGATGGTCCGTCAACGCGTAGTAGACGGAAGTCAGTACTGAACGATCCTTCTGTTCCCAGTCTTGGGGCATCTGGTTGGCATAGAGGGATAGAATCGCTCGGGAGAGTCTGCCTTTCGTGCTATAACTGGTTCTGCGAAGCCGTTCACGATCAATTACGAACCGACCAAACTCGAAGTCCTTACCTTCGCGTGCTCTTTGGAACCGGCCTATGTGGTCACGCAGGTGGGTGGTATTGCTCAGAAGGTCATCATTATGGAAACTGAT
>JBKHIT010000115.1:0-7435 GCA_046538485.1 Candidatus Brocadiia bacterium
GCCTGCGACAACGGGGAGCAGGAGGCCGAATTACTCGGCCTCCCGCTTACCCGCTGCGTCCGACTCAGAACTTAGAACTCAAAACCGTCTCCCCCCGGTCACCGATCACCGTCTCTGGTGAACAACACATACAGGCAGGGCATCAACAGCAGCGCCACCGCCATCTCCAGTATAAGCCCTCCAATGGCCGCCACGGCCATGGGCTGAAGCATGGCGCCGCCTTCCCCCAGGTTCAGTGCCAGCGGCAGGAAACCCATCATGGTCGTTGTGGTGGTCATCACGCGCGGCCGAAGGCGAATCTTCGCAGCCTGCACAACGGACTCCAGTTTCCCCAACCCTTCCTCCTCCTGGAGCTCCGCCGCGAATGTCAGAAGCAGCACGCCGTCGTTGACCGTGGCGGCAACCACTACCAGCACGCCGATGATGACCGTGGCACCGAGAAAAGCCCCCGTCAGGTAGAGCAGATATATCGCACCGGCCAGACAGACCGGCACGCTGCCCAGGATCAGGGCCGGCAGTTTCAGGCTGTTGAACTGGACGGTGAGGATGATGAAGGAAAAGAAGAGGGCGAAGGCAAGAACCGCCAGTACTGTATCTTTCATATCGGACATCTGTTCCGTCTGTCCGCCGAAACTGAACTCATAGCCAGCGGGGAGGTCAATCTCCGCCAGCGCATCGCGCACCCGACTGACCGCACCGGCCAGATCCCCGCCGGTCATATCCGCCTCCACGGTGACCTGTTTGGCCTGATTCTCCCGAATGATCTCCACCGGACCCATCGCCGATACCACACTGGCGACGTCCCGCACGCGAAGCGTTTCACCTTCGGCACGTCTCAGGGGCAGGTTGGCAATGGCCTCACGGCTGCCGAGATCCACCTCCGGCACCAGAACCCGAATGTCGTAATATTCCGACTCCTCCCGGTAGAGGGTCGCGACCGTGCCGGTGATCAGAGTTTCCAGAGAGTTGGCCAGATCGGCGACCGAGATGCCCAGTTCGGCGGCTTTGGTGCGGTCGATGCGCACCTGGTATTCCGGCCGGTTCAGATCCATCGAGACATCAACATTGGTAAGCCCCTCGATCCCATGCATGACCTCGGCCGTGCGGTCGGCCAGTTGGGACAGAGTATCGGGATCCTGCCCGCGTATCTCCAACACGATATCCGATGCCTGGCCGCCTTTGATGCCCTTGATGGGGTTCTGTTTGGCCATGGCTTTGACGCCGGGCAGGGGTATTTTGCGCAATCGGGAGCGCAGTTGTTTCACGTATTCGGAGGTGCTCACGTCGCGCTCCGCTTTGGGAACGAGCTGAATGTCGAGCTGTCCCTCGTTCGGTATTTCGTAGGTGTACAGCCCGCGGAGCTGACCCCCTGCGAGGCTGAAAATACTCTCTATTGTTGAGTCATCGCCGATTCGTTTTTCGATCTTATCGACTGCCCGGTTGGTCTCCTGAGCCGAAGCACCGACCGGAAGTGTGACCTTGATCATCAGCCGGCCATCGTCCATCAGCGGCATAAACTCCGTTCCGACCCGCCCGAACAACAGTCCGGCACCCACCAACACGCCCAGGAAAAGCACCACGACGGCCCAACGAGCCCACAGGACACGGCGAAGGATCCATCCGTACCCCTCCGTAACCGCTTCGAAAAATCGTTCAAAACGGCTTTTCGCGCGGCGGGCATGGCGCTCGCTCAGCAAAATGGCTGCCAGCATGGGAGGGATGGTGACAGCGACGGCGAGACTGATCACCACGACCCCGGCCACCACCAGGATGAGTTCCCGGAACAGCAGGCTGGTCAGCCCCGGCACGATGAGAAACGGCACGAAGAGGGCCAGAAAGGCCAGTGTGGCTGCCACAATAGCCGGCCCCACCTCGTCGGTCGCCTCCACGGACTGGCGCGCAATATCGCCCTCCGGGTCCTCGTGGTGCAGCCGGCTGATGTTCTCCAGGACCACTATGGCGTTACTCAGCACCACCCCGATGGCCACCACCAGTCCGCCGAGAGTGAAGATGTTCAGCGAGAAACCACCCATCTTCATCAGACCGAAGTTCAGAACGAGAGTCAGGGGCATGGCCACCGCTATCACGATGACCTGTCGGATGGTGCCCAGGAAAAGATAAACGACGATAATAAGCAGGACGGCGGCTCCGATGGCGGCGCTGCGCACGCCGTCGAGGGATTGCTGGACGTAGGTGGCCTGGTTCTCGACGTAACTGATGTTCAATCCTTCCGGGAAGGCGGATTCAAGTTCCGACATCTGCCGCTCCACCGCCCGGGCCACCTCCACCGTGTTGGCCTCGGCCTCCTTCAGGACCGACAGTTTTACGGAATCCTCGCCCTGGAACCGTGTGACCACGCGCACATCCTCATGCGCGTCCCGGACTTCCGCGATATCCCCCAGGTGCAGTTTATCACCATCCCTGCGGGCGATCAGAACCGAGCGGATCTCATCCAGGGACTTAAACTCACCCGTTGTGCGGGCGATGATCTCCCGGCTTCCCACGGTGACCCGCCCCCCCGTCTTTTCCACGTTCTCCTCGCTGAGTTTCTGCAGGATGGTGTTGAGACCGAGTTTGTGTTTTTCCACGGCTGCGGCGTCCAGCCGGATGCGTATTTCCCTCTCCAGTCCACCGACGATCTCCGTCCCCGCCACGCCTTTGACCGCCAGGACGCGATCCTGCAACCAGTTATCGGTCCATTCCCGCAGTTCGACCGGTCCCCAGCGCTCGGAATTAATCGCCACCTGCACCACGGGCAACTGCGACGGGTCCGCCTTGAAGACGAAAGGCTCTTCGGCGTTATCGGGCAGATCGGGCCTGGCCCGTGTCAGAGCCGCCAGCACGTCCTGGAAGGCCACATCGGTGTCGGTACCGTAATCAAAGTTGACGTTGAGGGCGTAGAGCCCGGTTCGGGAGGTCGAGTCCAGGGAATCCAGGTCCTCCACCGTGGCCATCAGGCGTTCCACGGGGTCGGCGATGTCCTTATCGATCTCATCGGGCGTGGCGCCGGGCCATTTGATCTGTACCTTCACCATTGGATAGGTGATATCCGGCAGAAAGTCCACGGGCAGACGCCACAGGCCGTACAGCCCGAGCACAACAAGAGCCACAACAATGGCGCTGGTGGCCAGGCGGCGGGTAACTGAGTATTGCGTGATTTTCATGGGTTGGGAGTTCTAAGTTCTAAGTTCTAAGTTCTAAGTTCTAAGTTCTAAGTTCTGAGTTCTGAGTTCTGAGTTCTGGGTTCTGAGTTCTGAGTTAGCGGGGGTTATTGCGCAGATAAGTTAGGAAGCCCCGGATGGTCGCTCGTGTTTCGTCGGCCAGCGTGTAAAGGCGACTAAACGTCTCGTTATCTATATAATCCTGGTCCGCGGCGACATAGAGTTGGCTCTGCACTTCGGTGCAAGAACGTTTTGCATAACCGAGGAAACGAATGAAATCACCATTGCTCTCCGCGTCAAACCCCTCGGCGATGTTGTGCATAATCGATCCCGAAGCCCGTGTAATCTGGTCTCGCAGACCGTAATCCCGGGCAAAATCCTTCACTTTGGTCGCTGCATATATTTCGCGAGTCAATTTCCGTGCCCTCTGCCAGGCTTTGATATCCTCAAACCGTTCAATCGACGCCATGAATCTCCTCCATCAACCAAAACTCAGAACTTAGAACTCCCCTCACCGATCACCGTCCTTGAGTTTCCCGCCGGACACAACGCCCCGTTCGCTCGAGGCATAACACATTTATAATGTTTCAACAACTTTCCATGATTTTTTCTTTTACGCCGGGGATTAGCTGCGGCGACATTGAAAGATGTCCAGCTCCGGCTTCGATGAGGGAAGGGACGTCGTCCGGTTCCCCTGCTATTTCTCCACATATGTCAACAGTCATATCTGCCCTGGCCGCCGCGCGAATAATGCCTTTAATAATCCGCAGCATCAACGGCCCGCTGCTTTCTCTGTAAGTATCAAGGCCTGTGTCTTCCCGGCTAACCGCAAACATATACTGGGTAAGGTCGTTAGTGCCTATACTTATAAAATCAGTCCCGTTCAAATATTTTTCGATATCCAGCGCCACTGAAGGCACTTCCGCCATTATGCCGATTTTCAATTTGTTCAAATCAAAACCCTTTTTATCGGCCGAGACCTTGATTATTTTTGTTGCTCTATCAACATCCTCTTTTGTCGTTACAAAAGGCAATAAGATACGCAGTTCTTCAGTCCCACGGGACGCGGTCATCAGGCACCCGATCTGCCTTCGCATGATTTCCGGGTATTTAAGCAGGTATCTAATACCCCTTATTCCCATCTGCGGATTGGATTCATTATGATACGGCAGATCAGGAATCTTTTTATCCGAGCCGATATCCAGAAGCCTGAATGTTACAGGAAGCCCACTGAACACATTCAATATCTCTTTATAAAATGCCGTTTCCTCCGAAGGTTCGGGAATAGATCCGCGCGACATGTAAAAAAACTCGCTTCTCAACAACCCCACACCATCCGCACCATTTTCACGTGCTATGCGGGCCTCTTCCAGAGTGCCTATATTGGCCTTAAGAAAAATTCTCTTTCCCTGGGCTGTCTCACAGGGTATTCCGCTAAATTTCCTTACTAAACTTTCTTTCTTTTTAATTACAGTTTTCCCGCGTTCTTCAATTTCTTGTTCTGAAGGATTCAGTATAATTTCCCCTTTGACGCCGTCGACGAGCATATTGCGGCATTCGCCGATCGACTCCATCAGTCCTGGTATTCTGATCACCGCCGGGAGTCCCATTGTTTTGGCGATAATTGCGGCATGCGACGTACGGCTACCTTTCTGGACAGCAAATCCTTTTATTTTCTGCCTGTCCAATCCTGCTATATCGGAGGGAAGTACGTCTTTTGCAACCATGATCGCCGGATTATCGAGGCGTTCGAGAGGATTTGTCATCACGTGTTCAAGATCAAGGACATTGCGGAGAAGCCTGTTATACGTATCCTGGATATCCTTGAAGCGTTCTTTCAGCGATTCCTCTTTTATTGAGTCAAAATCCTTTTCTATTTTATCTATTTCATTTGAAATCACGTATTCAATGTTTACTTCCTGGGTGTTTATGCTTTCTCTTATACCGTCTAAAAAACCGGGATCTTTTAACATCATCGCCTGGGCATCAAAAATATCTTTAATGCTACCCTTATCTTCTGACTCGATTTTCTCCCGAAGACCTCTGAGCTGACGCAGACTTTTGGCAACAGCCCTATCCAGCCTTGCAAGTTCTTCGTCCGTATCTTTTACTTCAAATTTTTCGTTGCGAAGAGCATCAAGGTCAAGACCTTTATGAGTAAATATTTCCCCCCACGCAACACCGGGGTACACCGACATTCCTT
The DNA here is from genome assembly GCA_046538485.1 of Candidatus Brocadiia bacterium. Taxonomy (GTDB): domain Bacteria; phylum Planctomycetota; class Brocadiia; order SM23-32; family SM23-32; genus JBKHIT01. The sequence continues at coordinate 5,365 of JBKHIT010000115.1, forward strand.
TTAATATTTTGTCGTCGTCGCGTTTCATTTAAAGTTCCAGAAGCCTCCGGGTTTGCAGTAAAAGTTCTTCAATATCAAACGGCTTTGTCAGATACTTATCAGCCTTCAGGATACGTTTGCCGATCATCCGGTCCCTGCTGGTCGAACGGGCGGTGAGCATGATGATCTTTGTTTTTTCATCCCTGTCCCTGACTGCTTTACACACCTCCCATCCGTCCATATCAGGCATCATTACATCGAGTATTATAAGGTCGGGATCATTTTCATCTATCATACTCATAGCCGCAAGTCCGTCGTTTGCCGTAAAAACCTCATAATTTTCTTCTTCAAGATTGTCTTTTACAAGTTGCCTTATATGACTTTCGTCATCCACGACCAGTATTTTTTTATCCATTGTTTTGAACCTCCTTAGGCAGGCGAATTATGAATTCCGTACCGCCATTAGCGGGTAAACGGACATCTATTGACCCTTCGTGTAATTCTATCACGCTTTTAGCTATGGACAGGCCAAGCCCGCTCCCTTTGTTTTTTGCGTTCACTTTATCTTCCGCCCTGTAAAATTTGTCAAATATTTTAGAGACATCTTCTTTTCTGATTCCCGGACCGTAATCCCTTACTTTAATATTCACGGCTTCATCTTCTATTTGCGCGGTAACATCAACAGGTTTACCCTGTGGAGTGTAACGGCTGGCATTATCAATAAGATTAAGCATCACCTGTTTTACCGCGTTCATATCCCATTTTACTTCCGTATCTGCGCCGCTTAATTTGTGCCGAACTTCAACATTGCTCTGGGCCTGATGAGTTTCAATCACCTCTTTGATAAAATCTTTCAAAATGAATTTATGGGGCACGATATTAAACTCTCCCGACTGAATCCGCGATACGTCAAGAAACTCGTCCACAAGATAGGAAAGTCTTTTCCCTTCGGAAACTATAGTGTTCAAATATGTTTCCACCTTATCTGGCGGTAATTCTCTGATAAGCATGGTTTTCCCGAAACCTACCATTGATGTCAGTGGAGTTTTCAGTTCGTGAGAAACCATTGAAACAAAATCGGATTTCATTTTATCCAGTTCCCGCAACTGTTCGTTCTTTTTCCGGAGTGTTTCTCTCTGAATTTCAAGTTCTTTATTTTTTTCTTTTAGTTCCAGGGTCGCCCGGTCTATTTTCTGCTGCATATTTTCCGCATACTCAGCCAGCTGCTGCGCCATTTCGTTCATGCTCTGAGCAAGCTGACCCAGGATATCTTTTGATTTTACCGGTAGCCGGAGAGAAAAATCTCCGCGAGCTATGCTTTCCGCCGCGTTTTTCACATCCTTAAGGGGTCTCATAAGGAAAGCTGAAAAAAACCACCCGATAATAAATAACACTGCAAGCAGTATGATATTCGAGATCAAGGCTTTTCTGAAAGACGATTGAACAGTTGTTTGGGTGGGCACCATATCATATCCGACCTGGATAGATCCGATACTTTCGCCGTGAAATGTTATGGGAAAACTCCTGATGTACGTGCCACCTATTGCCATAGCCATGCTGTCACTGTCGGTATAAGGAGTGGGTTTTCCTTCAATATCTTCTATCGTCGAATAGTTTACAATGTCGTCTGTTCCAATGATGGAAATAAACTTGATTTCGTCCTGATTCTGAACGACATCAAGTATGCTTCGTATGTCCTCGACCGATTCTCCCCGGATATATTTATCGACTTCGTTGGCAGCAAGTTTCCCTATTGAGTCCAGTCTTCTACTGTCTCTGTCCAGGACAAGTTCTTTGAGAACAGCATTCCTGTTCACTGTAAGCATAAAAAGAATCATGGAGGCTGCCAGAATAATTCCAGACATCAGCTTTATGCGGTAATCCAAATGTTTCCATAAGTTCATTTTATATCAACATTACCTTTCCTTTATTCTTTACTGAACTTCGGCGTTAGTAGCTATTCCTTTTACCTTCCCAATATCCAGCGGCGCTCACCCGGGCAACGGCGAACTCGACGGTGTAATGCAGCTGCCTTATAGCATCGCCCTGCTCGAAGAACTTTTTCTGCCAACCATAGAACTGTGATGGATTC
>JBKHIT010000116.1:0-7431 GCA_046538485.1 Candidatus Brocadiia bacterium
TCGCGGAGGCGAAAATCAAACTCATACGCACTTACCTGAAACCGCTTAGTGGTCCGTTCCATTTGATTTTGTGGGTTCAGCCGGTCGTCGGTGGTTCAGATGCAAGGTGCAGTGAGAAGTTCGACCCAAGTGGGTCCACGCCGAACTGCAACGCCGCAGATGGGCCGCCGCCGTCCGGCCCGTAGGGAGCAATTCTGCCGGGTCATTTCTTCGTTGCGGCTTCGCAGGGACCCGTCCGGGTCACCTTTGGCGCCGCGCCTCGAACTGACCCGGCAGAATTGCTCTGAACCACAAGATCAAATGGAACGGACCACTGGACTTGAGGCGGACAATCGACCAGACATATCAAAGATGCGCGGAGATTCAACCCAATCGTACCGCGTGCTGAACTCCAGCCCCGCGAAGCGGTTCTGAAGTCCAGTCCGCTCATGTACCATGCAAAATGGGACGGGACGCGGGGCCCCGATGGCTGTCCAGCCCTCTCCACGCCGGGCTCTTGTCTTATGCCCTTTCAGGGCAGCAAACGGCAGGGCGCGCTCGGCGAGTATGCCCTGCACAAATGGACCTCATTGGGAGCAGAGGAAGACAAAATTTGCGATCAGGTGGCGCAGCAACTACAATAGTAAAGGCTGGAGCCAGCAATCCATCACTGATTCAAAGGGAAAAGCAATGGGTCTCATGGAGTGGTGGGGAGAAAGTTATAATCCCGGCAACGTCGGTGGTTTTGATACTCCCACGCGCAAACCAATTCACAAACGCTGGGCTGTATTTGTCCGCTTTGCGGTCGCCGTGATTCTGCTCGGCGTCGGATTCTACCTGCTTTTCGCTTACGCAGTGGAGCCCACGAACAAATCGGTCGCACTGGCTCTCGCCGTTGCATTTTTCTATCTTTTCATCGCCTATTTAATTCGGCCTGCCCCGGATATGGAAAACATCGGCTGGTGCGGAGGGCTATTCGATAACCCATTCCGTTATTCGGACGATATCAACCGGACACTTCTTTCGCTGAAACTTATCCTGATGCCCGGTCGACTCATCGCTGCAGCTCTTGTTGATATGGTTATTCTCGTCGCTAACGCCAACAAAATGGGGTATGGGGAGGAACGCATGAGCCAGGCGGAAGCCATGCGGCAGGCGACTGCACCGGAAGGGGAGACGGCTGAATCCCCTTCGGCACCGTCACTTGAAAAGGCTCCCGGCAAAGAGAAGAATTTCGAAGACGCGGATGAGGACGGTTGGCCGGACAACGAATGGTAAATGTTCGCTCGTCACGCAAAGAGTCCCGGTTCCACCGCCATAGCGGACTCAGCTGAACTCGAGTCTACACTCCACTGAGCAAACTGGAGTTCAGAACGCGGTCCGGAAACCTGCTGGTTTCACAGCGGAGCGCTGGCCCGGTGTTTGGTCAGCCCCGCGCCTGGGGGGCAAACGACCAACGGCAGGTCCGGCTCGGTGATCCGGACCTACAGGTCTCGGGCATTCTCCAAAATCGCAGCAGTTGTTGCCCTTTCAAACGTCCCGGAATATACCCCGGCTTCACGTATCCGGGACGCAACGTCGATGTAGGGGGTGATCGCCGCGCGCGCCCTGCCGTTTTGCGAAAAAACATGGCCAACAAACAGCAAACACTGGATTGTACGGCCACCCGAGCGTCGTGAGATATGTTAAGATGTTGTGTGAGTGATCTGAGGGGCAAAACCTGAGAAGACTTATCCGAGTTCCCTTAGTCTTCTGTCATTCACGATCGACAACCACCTTACCTGCCCCGGGGTCGATCTTGATTGTGTGTGTTTTCTCCTTCGTCTGAACCTGGAAGGCAAGCGCATCGGCTCCGGTCTTCAGAACCTTCAGCCGGGGTGGGCTGGATTTCTCACCGAACGAAAAACCGGCCAGGAAAGTAGCTTCTTTGCTCTGGGGACGCCGCGTAAAAGTCACTTCCATTGGTCGGGCCTGGTAGCCACCCTGAGTGATCGCCTTGTAGGCTTCGATATCGCCGTCAGCCACAAGACGCATTTTCAATCCGTTCGCGAAATCCACGCGCAGTTTTCCATTGCACGTCCCTCCCCGAATCTGGGGGAAGTTCCCCCATTCTGGCAAATCGGGAAGTTCCTTTTCGATCGATCTCACACCGTCAAACTTCAGCTTTGCCTGCCCCCGACCATACTGATACCGGTCGATCGTATGCGGAGAATCAGCCTGAACCCGGTCAAACACAATATACGCATCTCCGACCAGAGCAATGCACCGTAACTGACTCACGCCCTCGTAGAAAGGACGTTCCGGATCGCTTCCCACCACAGCAACCGGGTTCGAGGGAGAAGGTTCATATGCAACCAGCACTCCGCGCGGCGCCTCTTCGCTCTTTCCGTCGATCACAATGCAGTTGTGCGCGGCGGTGTGGCGCATCCACCCCGAATGGGGCGATCCGTAGGTAATCCTCCCCACCGTTTTATCAATCTGCTGTCCGTTGCGGTAGAAAAACGTCGTCAAACGATCATGCTCGTGCCGGTCGAACTGTTTGATGTAATTGAGACGAATCTCCCGGAAATCGGCGGCGTTTCCTTTTTTGAGAAATACGTACCCGGCTCCCGTCATGTGGACAGAACGCACGGGCATTCCCGCCGCGTCAGGCAATCCCAACACGCCGTGAAGAGCGGTCGATTTCCCGACACGCTTCCCTTCGCGGTCGGGCAGGCGACGCAGATAGGAAGGGTCCCTGTAGACGCGGTAGGCGAGCTCGTAGGAAGTCGATGTCAATCCGGCGGCAAGTGAACCATCGAAGACGCGTTTGAAACGGGCGGAGTAGAGATTGAGCCCCAACCCGTAGGCGAATTGGGCGAACCCGTTCATCGCGCCGAAAACGGCCCTGTGGTACGCACTTCCCTCATGGGCGATCCCGTCTTCGCTGTATCCATATTCCGCGACCTCGTGGTAACCGAACTCTCCGTGAATCGCCTCCGCGGCCAGCGGCCAGAATTCTGTTGCCAGTCCCACGGTTCCGTAAGCGCGCAGATGTTCCGCCTGCTGGTTGTTGTATTCCACGCTGTGCTGAACGACCGTAAAGCCGGTTTTCCGGATAAATTTTTCAATCGCCTCCTGTGATTTTTCATCGAGCACAGGTGCCTCTCGCAGATAGTAGTATCCCCGCGCGAAAACAGGGATGACATAACTGGCATGCAGCGTCGACGCTCCCAGTCTTGCCCCGCCGGCCGTCGATCGGGTGCCGCGGATCGGCATATCAGCATACTGCTTTGCGTATTTGAGCAAAATGCGGGCGGATTTCGCCGCGTATTTTTTCTCGCCGGTCATGAGCCAGGCCAGAGACAATTTCTCAACATCGCCGGCTCGCCCGCTGTTGTAATTCAGCAAATACGCCCGGTCGTAATGCTCATTGTTCTCGTAGACTTTCCCGCACTTCGGACAGACGTGCTTGTGGAGCGCGGTCGGAGTGGCGGGTTTGAGCCAGCATTTGCACTTAGAACATCGATACCCCTGGTTGTGCTCGGGCGGGCCAAAATCCGGCACCGGCCAGTCATGTTTAAGCGCCCGATCAGCGCCGCGGATGACAGAACGCTTCCAACCCGCAATACCCGGCACGGATTTCTCCCGCCCCTTCAGGTAGGCTTTGAATTCGGCCGGACGCCAGGTGCGATAATTGAAAAGCGGAACGCTTCCCCACATAGGCCATCGCCTGTAGCCACGGAGAGGAATCACATCCGAGTCCTGTTTGCCCGGGAGGTAAATTTTTGGGAAAACCGCTTCCGAATACAGAGGGGGTAACCCCATTGCCCGATGACGCGGGATGGATATTTTGATCGGGACCGCCCGTTCACCTCCCCCCGCCAGCGAGACCGTATCCGGTCCCTCGACAGAGAAATAGTGAAGGTTTTCAGACGAATCAAGATCGAAACGCACTTTCTGCTCTGAATTTGTCTGATTGCGCAGATGAAGTTTGTAGATGTACGCCACTTCCGCGTCATTTTTTGAGACATCGGTTTCTTTCAGCCGGAAATCAGCCGTTACCCGATGCCGAACGAACCGCACGTTTCGGATCAGCGCGCGTCGGTGTTTCGGTTCGCCGGGATAGCCCAAAATCCGCGGTCCAAGTGTTATTTTAAGCCATTTGGCCGGTTTTTCGGGATTTTTGCCCTTGCTCAAATACACCCCGTCGTCGTCAAGGTGCAGGCTGTAACGTCCCTCCCGCCACTGTCCGGTGGGAGTCTTGAATTTCAGGTACCAGCTGCTGACCTGGCCCGGTTCAAGATGACCGTGGAGTTTCCAGTGCGTTCGGACCTGGCTCACGGTTGACTTTATCTCGAAACGGATCTCGTCGTAGCGGCTCGGGTCGATGTCAAGATCTTCCAGATTGAAAAGCAGCGATTCGCTTTTCCCCTGAGGCAGCGTCCATTCCCAGGCATTTTTTCCCACCGGTTTAATGTGACGCTCTTTACCATTCTTCAAATGGCGCATCAGATCCACGTGTTTCACATATTCACCAGCGGCCGCCTCCGCATGAGTAAACAGCGTAAAGAAAAGACACAACACTCCCACTAAGCTTGTTCTCGAAAAGACCATTTCCCGATACCTTCTGATAGTAGTTTTACTCTGAGTGAAATCGATCATTTAACAGTAATAGGTTTTTGTCACGGACGCCAAAGATTCAAGACACGGTGTTGTTTCTATACCTTTTCCACGGAAAAAATCGCCCCGACAGTGTCGTCCGGCGCTTCGACTATCAAATATTTATACAACCCATTCCGATTTGCGCAAGCATCAGCGCTGATCTGGAAGGGAAGGTCGGGATCGAAACTTACCGCCAGTCGCCCGCCTCTGTATCGAACGTTCACTCCCCCGGGATTGGTCTCAATATCCGATTCAACCGTTCCGTCTGTATTCAACAGAGGGACGATCAATCGGATACCGTCTACGGGTAAGCCATCACCGCTGGCATGCACTTTGTAATCAAGTCTTCCATTCTCCAGACGATAGAATTCCCGCACTTCGACCTTCTCGCCCGAATGACGCCAGATAAGGTTGAAATCCACGCCATCGGGTTCTTCTTTTTGGACTGAGAACTTATTTGTGAGCCCTTCGGAATAATCGGCCAATCGCCTCCACTCGCCGTCGGTGTTCCAGGACGGTCCTGTACACCCATTATTCCGAGTGCGAAACTTCTCGGGCAATTTGTAGATTGCCTCAGACGTCAGGGGCATACCGGGCCCGAGTTCGAGCGGCACGCCGCGCCGGGAAAAACGCCCCAATCCGGTGGCATCATGGTGGAAATCGGCCCGCGTATCGATCTCAAGCTGCGTATCCCGGCAGGAACAGAACACCTTGTGGAAAGCCGGAGTCAGTTCGAAAGCATACCCACCGATATCGGCCGGGCACGGCGATTCCTCAATCCCGTCGTCCGCAAAAAGCGCCGCGAGCCCAAAAAACGACGCCGTCAATAAACTATAAACCGAATACCGTCCGTATCCGTCGAACCCCCATTCTTCTTCGGGTGGGAACCCATTTTTAATGTGGCGGAACGGTATCATTTCCAGCCAGCGGGCGACCGCCCTGGCGGAAAGATGCGCCTGTCTTTTGAAGGCACCGGCCCGTTCAGAATCCGTTCCGCAGTATCGCACGGCTTCCAGTTCGCACAGCGCCGAAATAATAGCCTCCTGAAACTGATACTGGCTCGAACGTCCGCCAAACGGAACGTATCCCTCCGGGGAGACATAGAGCAGTTGCGTCAGAGCGCCCCGCCGAAGAAGTTCGTTCAGATCGGAGCGGATTGGTCCTTCGTAGCCGAACGCCATCGCCGTCGCTAACTGAAGTCGGGTGGTGATATCGTAGGTTATCGGATCGTTCGGATCCCGGTACATGCCGCATTCCGTAAAATGCGTCAGCTGCGGGGGCATGTATTTGTCGAAAAAACCATCCCCCCAGACGACATCATCGGAATCCGGTCTCAGTCCCAGCCGCTCGCGCATCGATTCACCGGCGGCCCCGTAGACTGTCCAGTTATGAAGTTCCTGGAGATTTTCGCCGCTGGGTTTAACGCCCTGATACGTTTTCTCAGGCTCAACCGATGAAATGAGTCGGCTCCATTTATCAAGTCGTTCGTCCGGCGCGATCGGGATCAGGCACATCAGACCCGTGATAAGTTCCCGCATCCAGAAATCCGGTGATTGGGCTTCCCCGGCCGCCAGAACGTGGCAGCAGTAGTCCATTGTTTCATAAATTGTTCCGCTGATATCTTCGCATCGCCCAAAATGCAACAAAATGGCTCCCGGTGCGACAGACCGCGGCGAAGTCTGTCCGCATTCTTTTTTCTCGACCGGATCGACAATTGCACCGTCCCCGTTGCGCCAATCACAGGCCGCACGCACGATCAATTCGGCGTTGTCCAGGTAGTAGGAGCTGTCAATCCCGGTGCTTTCCCACCCGGCGGGAGCGGATTGCGTCAGAATTGATTCGATCTTTTTCTCAAGCGGGAACTTCCCAGCCTGCAGGTTTTCTAAATCCCGCACTTCTGGACTCAGCGGAACGATCCGTTCAGATATCTTTTTATCCTTATCCATCACGGATTGCAGCCTGTCACGTTCCAGACGCCCCAGCTGAAAACGCTGTATGGGTCCTTCGTGCAGTTCGGGGTGTGCCCGTAGCAGCAATACCCGTAATTCGTTCCCCGTGCCCATGTGCCCGTGGTTTCCCCGCGGGCATCCGATGGCCCGTACGCTTCGACGTGGCTATCCGCAAACAAAACGGGACAACGGTCATTATGATTCGGATTCAGATACATCCTGTGCCAATCGTGGGTACAACCGTTCTGAACACCTTCGTACATCACAATCAACCTCGTTGGTCGGCGCATTTCCCATATTCGTACCGTCTCGCGAGAAGGCGGCGCGCAGACCGGGCTTGACACCGTCAGCAACCCATTGACCGCATACGAGACGACCCAGTTGTTACTCCCCGCCAGTTCAGTGGTGGCCCAATCGGGATAGTGAATCGTCGCTGCCTGAATATTGCCCCGGATATCGGGTTGTCTTTTCGCGTACGCCGGGCATACCGCAAGATCCTCACGGGGATACGTGTCGACTTCCCAGGTATTATGAGCCGGCCTCATTCCACCCAGGTAGGGTGTCATAACCCCTTCATTTGTTGGCCCCGCGTTTGCCCAGGCTCTTCCCGGTTTCCATCGGTTCGTGCCCTCGTAATCACCCGCGAGGACCGCGAGCAAACCGTCGAAATCGTTGGCGTACAGGACATTGGCCGTCCCCAGTTGTCTGAGCTGACTCATGCAGGTGGTGGTCCGGGCGGCATTACGGGCACTCTCGAGGGCCGGCATCAGCATAGCCGCCAGAATCGCAATAATCGCGATGACTACAAGCAGTTCTATTAGAGTGAAGCCTCTCCGCCAGAGGCGCATCGGCTTCACCC
>JBKHIT010000059.1:0-31962 GCA_046538485.1 Candidatus Brocadiia bacterium
AACTACATACTAATTCCCGAAGAGGAAATGTCCAATTCCGTCTGAAGCATAACAGAACCTCTGTCGCATCTGCGGAACTTATTTACCTGCAGAGACCGACGCGAAGATGTGCCTATCATGTCAGCTTCTTGCGCCGCATTTCGACACCGCGCGATCGCTTTTTCAGTACACTGGTCCTGCGGCGTCGCTTGTTAAGAAGTTCAAGTTTGGTGGGCATTATTATCTTGGCCAGAAGATTTTGCAGGACGCCGCTGAAAAGGAATGGCTTCCATTTCATCTGGCAAAGTGCGATACCGCCGTGCCCGTACCCCTTCACTCGCAGCGTATTCGCCAACGCGGTTTCAACCAGGCCGCCCTGTTAGCCGAATATCTGGCCAATCGGCATGACCTGGAGTTTCAACGTCGTGCGTTGAAACGGGAAAAAGCGACGGAACAGCAGGCTCGTCTCTCGATCCCTGCGCGCAAAAAAAATGTTAAAGGGGCGTTTTCAGTCCAAACAAACCTTCTGTCCGGTAAGAATGTGCTTCTTGTCGATGATGTGATGACGACCGGGGCAACGGCGGATGAATGCGCGCGAATGATCAAAAAAGCCGACGCAGAATCAACTCACGTTTTCACTCTGGTTCGAGCGAACGTTTGAACCCTCGTCGTTCTTCAGCTTTCTGCAGCTGCCCTTATTGCCTGGCCTCTTCCGCTTCGTCTTTAAGCAATCGGATATTTCGAAAGCGAATGGGGGTCTTTGGTCGACTGTAGAAAAAAAGCGACATACGCGTCACGGTTTCCGAATTCTTAATCTTACTCCGGTGACGCCATTTACTTTCTTTGCACTTATATTTCGCGGCCTGCAGATCATAAGTTATGGTCGTCTTTTGATCGCCTCTGACCATCTTTTGACGGCTTTCGTAGAGCTTATACCCGGGCAATGTCCATATACCCAGCGCCACTTTGACCGTCTCACCTGGCAGGAAATCGACACTGAATTTGTCGTACTTATTGATATCACACCTCTGCTTGAGACTGATCACCCATTTGTTTTTTGGTCCGTTTTTAAAATTTGCAAAGACCCATTTTTCGTTTTCTTCGCCGATACGCTCAATGGCCATACTCACGGGATTCGCCCATTCTTCCTGCTGCCAGCGCAACGTCTGGCCCGGCTGATCTATTGTTACTTTCGGCTCGCCGCTTGCAATTTGTTCCTTCACGCTGGCGCTGGCTGAGGCGAGCTTGTGAGCCAATGTGCGCTTTTCAGCTTTTTCTTTCTCCCGTTTTGCTTTTTCCTCGGGAGTCATCCACTCACCATCGTATTTTACCAGCCCCTGTTCTCGTTTGGCCTGTTCTACTTTTTCTTTGATTCGCTTCGCCCGCTCTGCTTTTGACATCCACTCTCCCTCGTGTTTTACCCAACCTTTACTCCCATATTTCACCGGGGCACTCTTCAGCAACTCCTGCGCTTCGGCCACCGTTTTCTGCAACTCTGACCCTGGTTTTTTCACCTTTCGAGCTGTCTGGAGAGCATCATTCAGCATACGCTTTGCCCGATTATACTGTTTTTCGGCAATCGCCTTGTGGGCATCTCTCACAAGTTTTTGCGCTTCCTGCTTGGAACGTTCACGTTGCCTCTGAGCTGTTTTGAGGGCGTGGATTCGTTCGCCAGCGTGCGTGATAACATCCATAAACTTTCCCCCCCCATACTCCCGCTCAAAATTTTGAGCCCTTTGCTTCGCCTCCCCCCACAGTTTTATAGCCTCCTCCTCATTGTACGGTCTATCCGCCTTTCTGGCATTTGCAACTGTGCTTCGGACATCCGCCGCCTCCTCTTTCTGAGCGGCAGCCTGCCCCACCTGATAATCACGATAGCGAATAAAACCGTAAACCGCACCAAGACCCAGAATCAAAAACACAATCAAAGCAGCTATCAGCCCGGCATAGCTCTTTTCCGCGTGATCCATTCGGGTCCCCGGCCCTTCGCTTCCCTCCTCATCTTCCGGTTCTTCTTCTGCAGTCGCCATCTCTGCACTTTGCGATGCGGCGGCAGATGACGCAGCCTGTTTCCTCGATTCGGGCGGAGTTTTCCCCGCAGTCCGGCCCGTTTCTTTCCGTCTCCCCGTCGAGGACGGTCTGCTTTTCGCCCCGGTCGCCTGAGAACCGCTCTTCTTCCCTCCCGCAAGCCTCAGCAGCTCTTGCCTCACCGCTTTCTCGTCCGACTCCCCTTTCTCCAAATCCTCTTTTTTGATCTGGATCGGCATTCCGCAACTGGGACATTTTATACTTTTGCCAACCAATTCTTCTTTGGCCTTGTATGTTTGCCCGCAGTTGATGCATCGGACCTTAAACATTCAAAGCTCCATTTAACGGACGATTATCACTCTGCTCACCCTGATTTTATTTTATTCCATGCGGCCGGCTTTGCCAAACGTTTCAATCGCCGATAAAAAATCGAATGGATTCTTCCACCTCTTGCACATTTACATCCGTATCCGTGCAGGGTCCATGCGGGCGGATATTGATTACACCAAGGATTGGTTTCGGAAAAACGCCTTTCCACCCCTCCTGAAGTTCCTTCTCGCAGGCAACTGCAACAATAGCATCAATATCGTCTTCCAGGGCCATGTTGAGCGCAATTCGCCCCCCGGTGGCAACGGCGATCTTGCATCCGTATTTTTCAGAAAGTCCCAAAAGGTCTTTTATTTTACAGCGACCGCATCTCTGACAATTCTGGATATCGTTGGTGATTTTCTGTTTACATTCGCGGTACTGAAGACAACTCGGCAGCAAGATAAGAAGCCTTTCAGGCTTACACTTCGACCAGCGCAGTTTTGTCACCATATTCATAAAGTGAACCGTTTTTCGTCCCATTTCGCGAAACTCGAAAAAATAAGTCTAATCCATCACTCACCGGAAGACATCATCCGGCTCAATTTCATGGCCATGCACATAATCGGCCGCTTTCATGGCTCGACTACCGGCCGGCTGCATTTCTTTAATTATAATCGCACCTTGCCCCGTTTGCACAACAATCTCTTCATTTTCTGCCAAACCAAGAACCGTTCCCGGTTCAGCTTCCTCGTTCCTCTCGATCGTATCCACGCGCAACAAAACGATTTTTTCCTTGCCGCCCCGGGTCTGTAACTCTGTCAAAGCGCCCGGCCAGGGGGTTACTCCCCGAACCCAATTCTTAATATCCTCGGCAGCAGAAGACCAATCCACATTTCCCTCTTTCTTACTCAGGCGCGGTGCGTACGACGGTTCACCATCCTGAGATTTTGGTTGGAGCCCATCCTGCCGGCTCATCCGCTCAAGGACCTTAACGAGCAGCTCTGCACCGATAGGAGCGAGCCGATCGTGCAGCTCGCCCGCCGTCTCTCGGGCCTTGATATCAACTTCTTTTTGTCCCAGCAAAGCGCCGGCATCGAGCTCCTCCCGCATCCGCTGAACCGAAACCCCTGTCTTGTCTTCTCCCCGAATAACCGCCCAGTTAATTGGAGCAGCACCTCGATACTTTGGCAGAAGTGAAGCATGCACATTCAGAAAACCTCGGGCGGGAGTGTCAAGAACTTTCCGGGAAAGAATTTGCCCGTAAGCGACCACAACACCGACTTCAGCCTCAGCCGCCTCCAACCGTTCCACACTCTCCAGAGAGTTAACGTTTTCCGGTTGAAAGACTTCTGCCTCCAGCTCAAGAGCGGCTTTTTTCACCGGCGGAAAAGAGATTCGACGCCCCCGGCCTTTGCGGCGATCCGGCTGGGTCACCACGAGCGAAATCTCGTGATCCGTTTCAGCCACAGCACGCAAAGACGGTACGGCGAAATCCGGTGTGCCTGCAAAAATCAGTCGCATGGTGAAAAATTTCTCTCAAAAAATGCCGATTGTGGTATCTGACAGATCGCCTGTTAACTGTCGGCCTTTTCAGCGATATCCCCTTCCAACCGCCTCAAATCCTTTTTCAAAGACATCACCTTTGATGGTTCCAGCCGATCGATAAAAAGCACGCCGTTAAGATGATCCAATTCATGCTGCCACGCTCTCGCCAGGAGACCTTCGGCTTCAATTTCAATCTTTTTGCCGCGCAGAGTGTAAGTACTTACGGTAACACGCTCTGCACGCCGGACATTGGCTCGTACCCCTGGCAAACTGAGACAGCCTTCTTCAGCCTCGGATTCGCCATCAAACTCAACGATTTTAGGGTTAACAAATATACGTGGGCCCTGTCCACTTTGTTCCACATCGATGGTCACAATCCTTTCGGCCCATCCCACCTGTGGTCCTGCCAAACCGACACCTTCCACCTCGTACATAAAATCGAGCATCTGGCGCATACGCTCTGCTTGCTCATCGTGGATCTCGCGCACTGGTTCGCATTTCACACGCAACACTTCGTCGGGATATTTCTTCAGTTCCATCTGTCAACCTTATCTTCAGGACGCGCTCCCACTGGAGAAAAGTCTCTTGAACAAAAAAGACTTCCATCACCAATAGTGTACCAAAAAAAGCCTCGCCGGGAAACCGTCTGAATCACCGAAGCCTGTCGATCGATCCACTTTTGAACAGAAACATCGCAGAAGTTTTCTCAGGGGCTGGATTCTGCTTGACAAATCACGGTAGGTTCCTTAAAATTCCGTTGCACTAAGTCCCTGATTAGCTTACAGTTTTGTCAACTAACATCATTATTTTGAATTGAAGAGGGAGGCATCTCGTGTCGAATAGGACAGTTACGAAACGCGAGATTTGCGAAGCAATTGCTGAAGAAACCGGTAATCCCCAAATCGTGGCTAAAGAGATCGTCCAGTGCTTTTTGGATCGGGTTATCGACGAACTGGCGGACGGAAATCGTCTTGAATTTCGGAATTTTGGCGTCTTTGAGATCCGCCTCCAGCCTGCTCGAAAAGCACGGAATCCCCGCACAAACGAAGTTGTACATGTCGACCCGAAAGCAGTCGTGACGTTCAAAGTCGGCAAAGAAATGGGGGAAAAAGCGCAACAAGCCCTGCCGTACCTTCAGAAAAAGCAACGTGGAGAATAACCGGTCTCCGAGACTGGTCCCCGGTCGGTCGCTGCTTTGCGAGGATTGCTCGTCAGATCGTTCAACACAAGCCTGGTGTATTTTGTCGTCAAGTCGAGTGGTGCCGCAGTGGACCTCAAATATAGGCTGTAAGAACCGCTTTGGCCGTATGCAACTGAGCTGAAAACTATCACGACAGGCAACAAAAAGTATCCCCCGTTTCCGCATGTATTGCCTATCACCACCTGTTTTGCCATCCTCTCGAGTGTCAGTACTCATCCGCTATAAAAAAAATATAGCATATAGATTAAGCCACGTGTGAGGCCCCGAACAATGGAAAGTGCCATTTCACGTCCGCCTCTTCTTTTTCAATAATCCCTTGAGGAATGGTACCAATGGCCGACAAAAACACGAGAGCTGTTGTCTTGCTCAGCGGCGGAATAGATTCAAGCACCACACTTGCCATCGCAGCAAACCGGGGATATAAGCTGCACGCCGTGACGTTTCATTATGGTCAGAAAGCCGATCTCGAAGTGGAATCTGCCAAGAAAGTAGCAGAATTTTTCGATGTCAGTCAGCACGTAGTCCTGCCACTCGCTCTCGGTCAACTCGGACACTCCGCGCTCACCGATGATCAAGTTTTAGTACCCGAAAACAGTCCCGCGAGAACCCCTTCTTCTAAAAACGAAATACCACCAACTTACGTGCCAGCCCGAAATACTGTCTTTCTGGCATACGCATTGGCAATCGCCGAAATAACCGACTCATCGTATATCTTCATCGGAGTGACGTCCGTTGATTACAGCGGGTATCCCGACTGCCGCCCTGAATACGTCGAAGCCGCCCAGAACCTCGCAAGGTTTGCCACCAAACAAGCTCTGGAAAAACATCCCCCCAAAATTGAAACCCCGCTGCTTAGTATGTCAAAAGCCGATATTATTCGGTGGGGTCTCAGCCTTGACGTCGATTATTCTGTTACTCTCAGCTGTTATAAACCCGACGAAAGGGGACGCGCCTGTGGTCGGTGTGATTCTTGTCGTCTCAGGCTGGAAGCATTCCGGCAGGCCGGCCTCGAAGACCATGCTCCCTACCAGAATGGAGTCGGAAAATGACCAAAATACTTGCTGTTCGGGCAAGCGCTCGGAGAGGCGGGAATAGCGATACAGCCCTCGAGAAAGCCATCGATGGAATGCGCCATAAGGATCCGGAGGCCAAAGTAGAGATACTGACTGCCTACGGTTTGCCGATTACGCCCTGCCGAAGTTGCAATGGCTGCTGGGAAACGGGCCGGTGTGTGGTCCAGGACGAAATGCAGGATCTCTACACAAAATTTTCAGCGGCAGATCACATCATTGTCACCTCCCCGATATACTTCACTTCGCTCCCCGGCCACATGAAAGTGTTGATTGACCGTTTCCAGTGTTTCTGGGTGCGCACTTTTCGTTTGGAAGATCCGCCGGAACCCCATCGCACCGGCGCCTTCCTGTGTGTTGGGGCAATGGACCGTGAGCGTTACTTCCAAAGCACCCTCACTATCATAAAAAGCTGGTTCGCTGCGCTTAATGTCGAATGCGCCATCTCGCACTTCTATTCGGGTCTGGATGCAGCCGACGACATTCTTGAACACGAAGATTATCTGGAAGACGCCCGCCAGGCCGGGATTGAACTGGTGGATACCAACTGAAAAAATCTTGCTCAACCTGCGAGCCGGTGCCGGCCAAGAGTTAATTTTCCTGAAGCCATCAACACTAACAACAAAGCTGTATTGTTCAAACGCTTGCCCCTCAAGAGGTACCCGTTACGAATTTCGACAGTCCCAAAAAATCACACCAACATCTCCTGCAAATATTCGCTTTCCTGGGTATGGGGGCACTTTATTTTTTCTCATATTTCCACCGGGTAGCGATACCGGGAACGATCTTTAATGAGTTACAATCGGACATGGCCTTCTCAGCTTCAGCCGTTACGGCGCTGGGAGCAATATTTCTCTACGTCTACGCCGGGGTGCAACCTCTGGTGGGGATAATGGCCGACCGCTGGGGTGGCACCCGCGTGCTGATCATTGGGGGCACTCTCATGTGCATCGGCAGCATAGTGTTCCCGCTCGCACAAAGCACTGCAATCCTTTACAGCAGTCGCGCTCTGATCGGGCTGGGGGCGGGGTGTATGTATTTAAGCCTTATCAAGGAAATCGATACACATTTTTCCCTGGAAAACTTTTCGACCTTCCTGGGCGCACTGATTTTCATGGGATATGCAGGGGGTCTGGCCGGAACCTTCCCTTTTGAGCGAGCCACACAGGCTTTTGGATGGCGCCGGTCATTACTTTTTATCGGAATATTTTCGGCAATCGTGCTTATTTTTTCGGTCGGCCTCTTGAAAAAACTGCGCGGGAAATCCGGTGATGGGCCGCCCTTCTCCCTGCAGAGTCTCGGCAAAGTCGTGCGCAATTACAGGGCTTATCCAGTGCTTTTTGCAGGATCCTTCAACTGGGCGATCTATTTTCTGGTTCAGACCACGGTGGGCAAAAAATTCCTGCAGGATGTAGCGGGCATAAGTTCCAGTGTCGCTTCCGCCTACACCCTGGTAATGATGGCTGTAGCAATGCTGATGGCGCTTCTGTGGGGGCTGTTCTCACGTCTGATTGGCAACCGCCGCAGGCCATTGATCATTGCCTGTCCGATAGCAACCTCGGTGGCGGCAGTCACTGTTCTTGGCGGTATACTGTCAGGAGCACCAAGTTGGCTTTTTCTCACCTGCTACACTATTTTCGCGGCTTCGGCAGCCTGCGCGCCCGTCTTCGCAGCGTCCATGAAAGAGCTCAATCCTTCTGATACCGTCGCGCTATCGGTGAGCATACAGAATACAGTGGCTTACCTGGTGGCAGGAATACTGGCCAATGGGGTAGGACTTGTACTCGACGCGTTCGCTACGGGCAGGCCAACCGGTACGAAAACCATCATTTATCCCGATAAGGCGTACATAATAGTGTTCGCCGGTATAACCGGACTCGCCCTGGTAGCGACACTTTTATCATTGCTGGCCCCGGAAACGCACGGCAAACCTTCCTATCGCCCCACCGATTCCTGAGCGAACGAATTGGGTCGGTTCAAGAAAGCTTAATCGCCAATCGTGCAACTCTTTCACCCAATTCCCGGCACTGACTGATGGCTCGTTCTTCCGGAGCTCCTATCGAAACCGGCCCATAATGATCCCCGTCTGCAGTGCCCTCGACAATCATTCCGTGGATAAGCAAAGCCTGGAGGATCGACATTATCGTTGTCTCATTTCCTCCCCCGATATTTGCAGAGGAAGCGAAAGCCCCTCCCACTTTGCCCGTCAACTTGCCGTGATACTTAACGGAGGCATCCAGAAGTTCTTTTATCTCATAGCACATATCACCGTAGTAAGTCGGTGAACCGATGATAATTCCATCGTATTTCAGCAGGTCATCCGGCGATACTTTCTCCACTGTCTTCAATTCCGTTTCGGCACCAGCTTCCTGTGCCCCATCTACAACCGCTTTCGCCATCTTTTCAGTATTGCCACTGCGGGAATAGTAAATTACGCCGATCTTTGCCATTTTTCCATGCTCCTTTATTATTGCAAATCAATTTCAATTCAACAGACAGCTTTATCTTGCTTTCGAAAGTTCAATGGGCGACCTCGCTGTAGCGGGATTCTCTGATAACGGTAATCTGCACTTCTCCCGGATACTGCAATTCTTTCTGCACCTCTCGCGCAATGTCTCGTGATAGCTTCGCCGCCGTCTTATCATTGACTTTATCCGAATTGACAAGAACCCTAACCTCTCGCCCGGCCTGAATTGCATAAGCGGTATGGACTCCCCCGTAGCTCGTCGCCAAATTTTCCAGCCGTTCGAGTCGCTTGATGTATCGCTCGAGAGTTTCACGGCGCGCGCCAGGCCGGCTCGCACTCATTGTATCCGCAGCGAGGATCAGCCCGGCGTAAAGGTTGGTTGGTTCGACATCTTCGTGATGTGCTTCGATCGCATTGACCACCCCTTCGCTTTCTCCCCATCGCCGTGCCTCTTCCGCACCGATCACTGCATGGGACCCTTCGTGCTCGTGATCCATCGCCTTACCGATATCGTGAAGCAATCCGCATCGTCTGGCGATTTGAGGGTCGAGGTTCACTTCAGCCGCCATAATCCCGGCGAGCTGGCCCACTTCAATAGAATGCTGAAGGACATTCTGTCCAAAACTCGTACGGAATTTAAGCCGCCCGATCAACTCTTTCAGTTGGTCCGGTATGGACGGCAATCCCATATCGTAGGCGGCCTCCTTCCCGGTTTCCCGGATAATGCCCTGCACCTCTTCAGAAGCCTTCTCTGTCATTTCCTCGATGCGTCCCGGGTGTATGCGCCCATCGGCTACAAGTCGTTCCATTGCAACCCTTGCGGTTTCACGGCGCACACTATCGAAGCTGCTCAGCACGACGACACCGGGCGTATCGTCGACAATGACATCAACGCCTGTTGCTTGTTCGAAAGAGCGTATATTTCGGCCTTCCCGCCCGATGATCCGGCCTTTCATATCATCACTGGGCAGTTCCACCGTACTGACCGTGGCTTCGCTGGTTGACTCTGCGGCGCAGCGCTCGAGCGCTTCAACGAGAATTGCCTGCGCTTCCATGTCAGCTTTCTCATTTGCCTGCGCGACCTTGCTGCCTATCAATTCGACGCAATCTTGCTCCATATCCTGCTCGATGCGTTCAAGCAACAGTTCTTTGGCATCATCCTGACTCAATCCACTGATTCGATGGAGTTCTTGGCGCTGTTTCTGGACAAGTTCTTCGACCTCGTTTTCCCGTTCTGCGAGTTTACGCCGATTTTCCGCGAGGTTTTTCTCAGATGTTTCGAGATAACGTTCCTTTTTCGCAACAAGTTCTTGTTTCTTTTCGATGCTATCTTCACGTTTTTCCAAGCGCCGTTCGGTTTGCCGCAATTCGCCGCGTATTTCCTGGACTTCTTCTTCAAAATCCTCCCGAAGGGCGATAACCTCTTCTTTACCTTCAACTTCGATTTCTTTCTTAAGCTGTTCGGCTTCTCGTTTAGCCTGACCGAGAATCTCTTCGCGTCGCCGTTCGGCATGTTGTTGCACAGCGATAGCGAGAGCTCTTCTCAGGAAATAGCCTGCCACCAGGCCAAAAACGAGTGCCAACAGCGAGAAACCGTCGAAATTCTTTAGTGCTTCAATCACATTGGCCTCCCGCTCCATGGCGGAGCTTGCAGCTGCCAACACCGGGAGGCAAACACGGGGGAGATGGACTCAGAGCACGACCCCTGCAAACCGAACGGTACGACGTTCAGGCTTGAGAAACTCGGACATAACGCGCTCGATAACAGCGAAAGAGTTTTACTCCTTCCTCAACTGGCACCATTCTGAAAGGGGTGCCCGTTCCAGGTAGAAAGCCGTCACCGACGTAGTTCCGGTGCAGCGCAAATTGGCGTAAGATTCACCGGCGTGTCGTTTAACGCTGTCGTATGAATGAAAATTTTCCCGGAAATCAAACATCAATGCGCTGAAACATTAAAGGGAATATGACGTCTTTCGCTCAATCGTTCTCGTGCATCCGGTTTTTTGGGTGTATTTCTCAACCCTCTCTCCCGTCGGGCGTGTTTTCCCGGCGAGACCAGACTGCTTATATTTCCGCTGCGCGAGCCTTCCCGCCCTTACGCAAAAAGTTCGTCTATAACCAGATTACGATCGGTGGCGAAACATCCTGCGGAAAGGCCCTACAGCAGTTTAGAAAATCGTGTTTCGCCGTTTAATCGAAGCCCGATCTTTCATCAGTTTAATTATTGTCTTATCACAACCAGATTGTCAAGTTTTTGTCGCTTGCTTTTCTCTCCCAGCTGTTCAAAACACACTGTAAGCATTTACTCTGTAAGATGATAGGATGGCATCCGCACCGAACGGCCCCCGAAGGAAATTCTCAGAGTTGATTTTGGACAACAACGAAAAAGTGGCAGAAAAGGTGCACTTGGGAGGATCTTTGGGACGGCAGAGTGGACACGAGAAAACGGGGGAGATAGCGGGGAGCGCGAAAACACGGGGACATAGAAAAACCCGGCGACGACCTACTTTCTCGGCCCGAGGGCCGATATCATCGGCGCAAAAGGCTTAACGGCCGTGTTCGGGATGGGAACGGGTGTTACCCTTTTGCTGTAATCACCGGGAAATTCAGCAGGAGACGTATTTCTCGTCTCCCAATATTTAGATATTGTGAATAGGATCGATCAGAGATCAGCAGACGCGGTCGCTTCGTGAAGAATTAGAGTGTCAGCCTTTCGGCGTATTAGTACCGGTCAGCTGAACGCTTTTATGTATATGCGCTTACACCACCGGCCTATTGACCTCCTCGTCTTGAAGGTGCCTTATTCCCTCTGTGGGGACCGGACAGTTCATCTTGGAGCTGGCTTCCCGCTTAGATGCTTTCAGCGGTTATCCATACCGAACATGGCTACCCAGCTATGCTCCTAGCGGAACAACTGGCGCACCAGTGGTTCGTCCTTCCCAATCCTCTCGTACTAGGGAAAGAACTCCGCAACTGTCCAACGCCCACGGCGGATAGGGACCGACCTGACTCACGTCGGTCTAAACCCAGCTCGCGTACCGCTTTAATCCGTGGACACCGGAACCCTTGGGACCTTCTCCAGCCCCAGGATGCGATGAGCCGACATCGAGGTGCCAAACCTCCCCGTCGCTATGGGCGCTTGGGGGAGATAAGTCTGTTATCCCCGGGGTACCTTTTATCTGTTGAGCGACGGCCATTCCACTCTGGACCGCCGGATCACTAGGCCCTGCTTTCACATCTGCTCGACTTACCTGTCTCGCAGTTAAGCTCCCTTATGCCTTTGCGCTCAACGTGCGATTGCCAACCGCACTGAGGGAGCCTTTGGGCTCCTCCGTTACTCTTTAGGAGGAGACCGCCCCAGTCAAACTGCCCGCATATCACTGTCCGTCGCCCGGCTTCACGGGATCGACGTTAGAATGGCAACAAAGCAAGGGTGGTATTTCACTGGTGGCTCCACTCCGCCTGACGGCGGAGTTTCACAGCCTCCCACCTATTCTACACATACTCTGCCAACACCCAATAGCATGCTGCAGTAAAGGTCCACGGGGTCTTTCCGTCCTGCCGCGGGTACGTCGTATCTGCACGACGACTGCAATTTCACCGAGTCCGCCGTTGAGACAGAGCCCGAGTCGTTACGCGGTTCATGCGCGTCACCAGTTAGGTGACAAGGAACTTCGCTACCTTAGGACCCTCATAGTTAGGGCCGCCATTCACCAGAGCTTAGGTCGCGAGCTTCTCTACCCGAAGGCAGATAACCCGCTTCCTTGACTTTATGGCATCGAGCACGCGTCAGTCTGTATACGTCGGCTTTTCGCCTTAGCACAGACATGTGTTTTTAGTAAACAGTCGCCCGGGCCTGGTCACTGCGACCTTCCACATCACTTAATAGCGATGCAGAAGGCAGTCCTTCTCCCGAAGTTACGGACCTTTTTTGCCGAATTCCTTAACGGCGGTTCTCTCGAGCGCCTGAGGATTCTCTCCTTGCCCACCTGTGTCGGTTTGGGGTACGGACGCAAATAGCCTCTACCTGATGCTTTTCTTGGGAGTCTGTTCAACAACAAACGGGCTAATGCCCTCAAGGCCATGTCTAATGGACCCTGTCGTCTAGCAGACCCCGTCGGTCAGGTAGCATGCACGGCTACCAGCGGCGCAGGAATATTAACCTGCTGTCCATCGGCTACGCCTTTCGGCCTCACCTTAGGATCCGGCTAACCCTGGGAGGACTTACCTTCCCCAGGAAACCTTGGGCTTTCGGCGAAGGGGATTCTCACCCCTATTATCGCTACTCATGCCAGCATTCTCACCTGTATGCGGTCCAGTGCTCCTTACGGTACACCTTCAGCCCTGCATACAGCGCTCTTCTACCAACCTGACCGTATGGTCGAGGCTCCGCAGCTTCGGTAGTACACTTAAATCCCGTTAATTTTAGGCGCAAAGAAGCTCGGCCAGTAAGGTGTTACCCACTTTTTAAATGATGGCTCCTTCTAAGCCAACATCCTGGCTGTCTCTGCTTCTTCACTTCCTTTGATATACTTAGTGCACTTTAGGGACCTTAGCTGGCGGTCTGGGTTGTTACCCTTTCGACCACGGAGGTTTTCCTCCATAGTCTGACTCCCGTGATACGGATTGCGGCATTCGGAGTTTGATTCGAATGGGTAGTCTGGTGGACCCCCGAATCGATTCAGTGCTCTACCTCCGCAATCTATTGACACGAGGCTAGCCCGAAAGCTATTTCGAAGAGAACGAGATATTCCCGAGTTTGATTAGCCTTTTACTCCTACACACAGCTCATCGGACAGTTTTTCATCACTGTGCCGTTCGGACCTCCACAACCTGTTACGGTCGCTTCATCCTGGCCATGCGTAGCTCACTCGGCTTCGCGTTTGTCCCATGCCACTTTCGCCCATTTATGACTCGGTTTCCCTACGGCTCCGTGCCTGAGGCACTTAACCTTGGCGACACAGGGCAACTCACTGGCTCATGCTCCAAAAGGCACGCCGTCACACGGGACGCCGCATTCGCCGCGTCCACAGTGCTCCGACTGATTATCAGTGCAAGGTTTCAGGTTCTTTTCACTTCCCTACAGGGATTCTTTTCATCGGTCGCTCACGCTACTTGTTCGCTATCGGTCACCAGCGAGTACTTAGCCTTAGGAGGGGGGCCTCCTGGATTCACGCCGGGTTCCACGTGGCCGACGCTACTCGGGGACACATCTATCCGCAGGCATGCTTTTCTCATACAGGGCTATCACCTTCTGTGGCCGGGCTTTCCAGTCCCGTTCCGATAAGCTTGTATCTGCGAATGTATCGATGGCCCCACTACCCCGTGGGCGTCATTGACCCCCACGGTTTGGGCATCATCCCCGTTCGCTCGCCGCTACTGAGGGAGTCGCTGTTGCTCTACTTTCCTGGGGTTACTAAGATGTTTCACTTCACCCCGTTAGCTTCCGAACCCTATGACCCGCAAAAGCGGGCTTTCAGGAACGGATGGCCCCGCTTTCGCGAGACCGGGTTTCCCATTCGGACATCCCGGGATCTACGCCTGTTTGGCGGCTACTCCGGGCTTATCGCAGCCTTCCACGTCCTTCATCGCCTGCTGGTGCCTAGACATCCACCATGCACTTTTGGTAGCTTGACACTCGAAAGTTCTTCTCTCGGCGACCGCGTCAGCTGATATCTGACGCGATCCTATTCACTTGTCAAAGAGCATTACAACTCAACAATGAATCCCAGCAGACCCGGCCAAAAACAGAACTCTCTTTGGCATCGGCCCTGTCTCGAGATCCAAATTTCAAAGTTCACCCGTTTTTATGGTGGAGATGACCGGAATCGAACCGGCAACCTCTGGCTTGCAAAGCCAGCGCTCTCCCTGTTGAGCTACATCCCCAAATCTCCGTGGCGACGGACACGTTTCGTCCGACCGCTTAACGGGCTCTGGTGGGCCTAAGTGGACTCGAACCACTGACCTCGCCCTTATCAGGGGCGCGCTCTGGCCGGCTGAGCTATAGGCCCGCTTTTATAAAAAGAAAGGAGACGGAACTGAGATCCCCGCAACCGCTTCAACAAACTTCTCAAACCACCGCACCGGGTGTACCTCTGACCGCGGCCCGGACCCAGAAACGGGTCCTTTCAAGTGGGGCCAACGGCTCTTTCCTTAGAAAGGAGGTGATCCAGCCGCAGGTTCTCCTACGGCTACCTTGTTACGACTTAGTCCCGGTCGCTGGTTTTGCGGTGGGCGTGGTCCTTCCGCCCGAAGGCAGATTGGGCTCACGACTTCGCGCACCACCAGCTTCCGTGGCTTGACGGGCGGTGTGTACAAGGCTCGGGCACATATTCACCGCGGCATGGCTGATCCGCGATTACTAGCGATTCCTCCTTCACGGGGTCGGGTTGCAGACCCCGATCCGAACTGAGGCTGGCTTTTTGAGTTTCGCTCCACCTCGCGGCTTCGCATCCCATTGTACCAACCATTGTAGCATGCGTCCCGCCCAGAGCATAAGGGCCATGATGACTTGACGTCGTCCCCACCTTCCTCCGGTTTAACACCGGCAGTCTCCTTAGAGTCCCCGGCATGACCCGCTGGCAACTAAGGACAAGGGTTTCGCTCGTTATGGGACTTAACCCAACATCTCACGATACGAACGGACGACAGCCATGCAACACCTGTGCTGGCTTCTGCAAAGCAGATCCTCCCCCTTTCAGGTTCGTACTACCAGCATGTCAAGCCCTGGTAAGGTTCTTCGCGTTGCCTCGAATTAAGGCGCGTGCTCCACCGCTTGTGCGAGCCCCCGTCAATTACTTTGAGTTTTAACCTTGCGGTCGTACTACCCAGGCGGGGCACTTAACACGTTAGCTCCGGCAGTAAGCTGAACCTACTGCCAAGTGCCCATCGTTTACGGCCAGGACTACCGGGGTATCTAATCCCGTTCGCTACCCTGGCTTTCGCACACTCAGCGTCAGGAACGACCCAGAGAGTCGCTTTCGCCGCCGGCGTTCCTCCTGATATCTACGCATTTCACCGCTCCACCAGGAGTTCCACTCTCCCCTGTCGTCCTCTATCCGAGCAGTTTTGGAGGCAATTCTGCGGTTAAGCCGCCGGATTCCACCTCCAACTTACCCGGACGCCTACGTGCCCTTCACGCCCAGTAATTCCGATCAACGCTTGCCATCTCCGTGTTACCGCGGCTGCTGGCACGGAGTTAGCCATGGCTTCCTCTGGGGCCTTTGTCAGTCGCAAGTTCTCGCTTGCGAGTTTCATAACCCCTGACAGGAGTTTACAACCCGAAGGCCTTCTTCCTCCACGCAGCGTCGCTCCGTCAGGCTTTCGCCCATTGCGGAAGATTCCCTACTGCAGCGCCCCGTGGGGCTCTGGGCAGTGTCTCAGTCCCAGTGTGGCCGGCCACGCTCTCACGCCGGCTACCCATCGTCGCCTTGGTGAGCCGTTACCTCACCAACTAGCTAATAGGACTTGGGCCCCTCATCCGGCGGCGTCGTGAGGCGAACCTCACGCTCCTTTCAACACAAAAACTACGCACTTACGAATAAGGACGTGTCTTCGTATCTCCATGTGGTATTAGCGACACTTTCGCCTAAGGGCGGCCCGAAGGCCGCCGCCGTTATCCCACTCCGGAAGGCAGGTTACCCAAGCATTACTCACCCTTTCGCCGCTCTACTCGTTGCCCGAAGGCAACTTTCACGCTCGACTTGCATGTATAAAGCACGCTGCCAGCGTTCGATCTGAGCCAGTATCATGCTCTCCATATGTAAACATGATTGCTACCTGCGCTCATAAGCAAACGCAGGAGCATTGGCACGCTGGTTCTAAACACACTCTAAGGTGTGTCTCAAAGCCGTTAAAAAACGGTTTGACGGGTACATCTCGCGTTCCGTCTCCTGATTGTCAAAGAACTTTTTTGCCGTGAATCGGCAACCATCAATTCTAACACATTTCACTGATTCGTCAAATGAAACGTAAAAATCTCGCATCTTTTGATGAGAAAAAAGCGGGATAAACAACTGACAAATTCATCTCGCTCTCTCAAAGAGAATGTCAAAAAGGTGGGTCGACTCCGCGTTTTGCTACCCCCGCGGCTCATCGGGATACTCCAACTTTTCGACCAAACACCATTATAATTGGTCTCGTTTGTCCTGTCAAACCAGCATGGCAACTCTGCCCAACGCCCTCTCAATACTCAAGAAAAATGTCATCCAAAAACACCTTCGTGGGCCCCTCGTAATACACCAGCACATACATTTCCTTCAAACGCGAAAGCCCCCGCAGACTGCTATTATGCTCCCAGTCCGGAGATGTCTTGAAATCTTTTGATAACAGCGAAAAACCAACCGCGGCCCCGCTCACCGACGCCACCTCTTTCTGCACGGACTCGAAATACGCCTCCGTCTCGAATCCGAGCGCGACTTTCACCGCCTCTTTGTTATCCACGCTCAACTTCAACGTAACCGCCTCAAAATCCGACACATCCACTCCCGTCCCGAACTCGAGCCGCGCTCCCGCTTTTTCATGGTCCCCTTCCCCGCAAACCAAAAGCAAAACTCGTCCTTCACCGCGTTCGACAAGACTGATCTCGCAGTCATTGGCATTTTCCCACGCCACTGGCCTCCAGAAAAGCGTATGTTCAAAATCATCGATGAGCACTTTATCGCCAGGTTCCTCAAGATTCCCCAGAGGGGGCCCTTGCTCCCTGTGCCGACCGACCTCCGACCGGCTCTCAACCTGCCCCCCCTTCCCCTCCCGACTCGTCCGGACCTCTGGAATGGAACGAAGTGCCATCTCTTCTCGTTTCTCCTTAACACCGACAGATATTTTCCCTTCGTCCGCAAGCCGACCGGCTGAATCCTGCTCAGCAGCATCGGCCCCCTTTTCCCCCACCTCTTCCTCCTCTTCCCTTTGACTTTTCGAACTCTCATTCTTGCCAATCATTTCACACCCCCAACACACAGCAAGAATTGCTGCGGCAACTATCAGCCCGCTTAAAACAAAAACCGTTCTTTTCCGACCATCCATCTTCAACTCCTGTTGTTTTCCACTTTCGCTCTCTATTGCTTCAGGCAGGTGTGCAGCTTTTCTACCGACAGGGAACCTTCACGTAAGATCTCCATCTCGCCCTTACAGACACGAACCACGGTGGAGGAAACGCCGATGCGAGCAGGACCGCCGTCAACAACCGCTACGATTTTCCCGTCGAAAATCTCAAGGGCTTCCCTCGCATCTTTAGCCGGAGGATCGCCGCTCACATTCGCACTCGGTGTCATGATGGGCACGCCCGCGTGCCGAAGGATCCGCCGGGTCGGCCGGCAATCCGGACAACGCAGTCCCGTCCACCCGCCGGCGTCAGTCCATACCACAATTGTGAGAGGCCCAGGCCAGAAAGAACGAGAGATCTGCTCTACTTCTGGTTCGAATGGTCCAGCAAACTTCTCCGCTCGCACTGGATCGGCAATAAGCAGAGTCGATTTTTTAGCGGCGTTCCGGCGTTTCACCTCATATAGTCGCCGCACCGCGCTTTCGGAATCCGCCCGGGCTCCGATACCATACACAGTCTCGGTCGGGAATACCACGAGGCGACCCTCCCGCAGAAACTCGCCTGCAATCTGAAGATCTTTCTCTTTGTCGGCATCAAGCAGTAAAGTTTCCATCGCTCAATCTTCCCGGCAGAATCTCAAATACAGTTAACATGCAGGATGCAGAGATGAGGGGGCTTCCCCATCCGCATTCCGTTCATCGTACATCGTCAGCAGAGACGTCGCATTGTCTCATAAGACGGTGGAAACTTTCTCGCTCGATACCCGCGAATTCCGCGGCGCGCGTTACATTGCCATCGAACTTTTGCAAAACCGCCTTCACATACCGACGCCGGGCCTCCGTTTTCATCGCTTCCATGGCATCTTTGTAGGGCAAATCTTCGGGCACGGAGTCAGCCAGATCTTTCCGCAAACCGCTCTCCAACTGGAACATCTCGGCTGTAATCCGCCCGTCGTCGCACAGCACAATGGCTCTTTCGATGCAATTGCGCAGTTCTCGGACATTACCTGGCCATTTGTATTCCGTCAACTTTTGCATCGCGTCCGGCTCGATACTATAGTGTTCGTTTTCTTCCGAGACAAGCTCCTGGAGAAAGTGCCGGACCAGCAATGGCACATCGCCGGTCCGATTCCGAAGCGGCGGCAGGTGAATCGGAAAAACGTTGAGGCGGAAATACAAATCTTTGCGGAATCTGTTTTCCTGAATAGCCTCCTCCAGATCACGGTTTGATGCGGCAATAATTCGCGGATCGACCGGTCGGTCCTGCGTATCACCCACTCGCCTTATTTCCCGTTCCTGGATAGCACGGTTAATTTTTCCCTGCATATTGTGGGGAAGCTCCGTTATTTCATCGAGGAGCAAAGTCCCTTTGTCGGCCTGCTCAAAAAGACCCGGTTTGTCCTCCGAAGCACCACTGAAAGCCCCTTTCACGTGCCCGAAAAGCTCGCTTTCAATCAGTTCCTGGGGGATCGCAGCACAGTTGATTGCAACAAACCGCCCTTCGCTACGGGTACTCGCATAATGGATCGCCCGGGCGAATAACTCTTTACCGGTGCCGCTCTCTCCGGTGAGCATCACAGTTGCGTCGGAACTGGCCGCTTTACACGCAAGTTCTCGGGCTTTTTCGATCGGTTCGCTTTCACCGACAATTCTACCCAGTCCAAATCGGCTCTCCACCTCTTTTTCGAGAGCCGCAGTCCGTTGTCGCAACCTCTTTCTTTCGATCGCTTTTTCAATCGTCAAAACCATCTCGTCGGGCTCAAAAGGTTTCGCCAAATAATCGTATGCGCCGGCTTTGAGCGATTCAACGGCCTGCTCGACTTCCCCGTAGGCGGTCATCAAGATCACTTCCGTTTCCGGATTTTCTTCCTTGACAGACCGCAGCACATCCATCCCATCTTTCCCGTGCATGCGAATGTCGCTCACCACGACATCGGGTGGACTTTCGCGGAACTCAGCAAGCCCCTCTTCACCCGTCGGTTTCGTCCGCACATCAAAATGATCGCCCAGAAGATCTTCCATCATTTTCAACATATTCTTGCGATCATCGATGACCAGAATCTGGCCTCTTGATTTCTCTTTTTTTTCAGGCATAGGTCTCGACCTGTATAATACCCAATGCGGTTAATCGCGCGCCCTTAATCGGGTTGTGATCGAGTATTAGAGGACGCTTGAGAAGTCGAGCCAGTAAATCCGACAAATGACTCCGGCCTTGCATCGTAATTCTCCGACTACGTATAATTCGAGTCCATACCGATTGTACGGGATTTTCAACCAAATTAACAGGAGACTGTATCATATGCGTGTGGTCCTTCAGCGGGTAAGCGAAGCATCTGTGGAATTCGGCGATGAAGAAGTAGGCAAGATTGGCATGGGACTGGTCGTTCTCCTCGGAGTCGGCGAAAACGATACGCAAGAAGATGTCGATTATCTGGCGGGAAAAATTCCTCATTTGCGTGTTTTTGAAGATGACGCCGGCAAAATGAATTTGTCTCTGGAGGACATCGGAGGAGCTGTTCTTTTGGTCCCTCAATTCACACTTTACGGGGACTGCCGGAAAGGACGCCGCCCGTCTTTCACCTCGGCAGCCAGTCCGGATAAAGCCGAGAAACTGTATTTGAAACTGGCCGATCAGTTACGTTCGAATGGTATTCCTGTGGCGACAGGAAAATTCCGAGCGTTTATGCAAGTTTCACTTGTGAACGAAGGTCCCGTCACTATTCTGCTTGAAAGTAAAGGCACCTTTTGATTTATCGGGTATACAAGACTGGCCCCCCCTCTCGTTGTTGCACCGGTTTGACCCGCGGCGGAAGAATAATACCACTTTGAAGAATTGCCAATTTAGCGCCGGGACTGTATGATTAAAGTGCACAGTGAAATCTAATATCGAGAAATTGAGCGGGGACCGAAATCGGGTTTTCACACCACCGGCCGGGGCGGTACCTGCTCAAATTAGATTTTTTTCCGCTTTCCTGCGATCTGTAGATTCTTTTTCTATTGCCTCGCGATTTTCCCTCGCCCGCACAATCTGATTCCGTCCGTGGCATTTGCCATAATAAAGGGCCTCATCGGCCACTGAGACTAAATCTTCGGCATTGCCGGCATCCCCGGAACAATCTGAGATTCCTATGATGATTGAAATGCGCCCCTCAGCATTGTAAAGCTGGAGGAGAAGGGCGTCTGCTTCAAAAACCTCGTCAAGTGCTTCCATGGCCCGGTTCAATACCGCGTCAAGGTCCCGCGTCTTGCCAAAAACCTCAATAAGATCGTTAATGCGGGACATAATTTGGGCATACTTCGATTCCGATTCCAACATATTGTTCAACCTGTCAGGATTCCGCTGCAGATAAGCCGCTAACTTTCTGTCTTCCCGATAATTATGCAGCGCCCCCAAAGCCAGCACCGCAGCCGCACAAAGAAGCACATACATAGACCACGGATGCAGCCACCCGGTAAAGGAAGAAATCAGCGACGTTACGACCATAGCCGTAGCGACCACCAAAAGACCGGTAATAGCAAGCGGCTGGATCTTCACCGAAAATTATGCTCCTTCTTTCCCCAATGACTGTCATTAAGCCTTATTGCGTGAACTTTAAAACTAAAGCCGCTCGTGATCAAACTCTTCTCCTTCCCGGGTGAACGACCGGGATATGCGAGTCATATCCCTCTGTCAAGAAGCGAGAAAGCCAGGCCAGCATCTTATAAGGTTTCAATCGCGAAATGTCAAAATGTTAATTTTACCAAGCGCTGACCGTTTACAATTCAAAACCCGAAGACCCTCCGGGGCCGTGGAATATTAACTTCAACATTTGAACAGCATTACCGAAAAGAGTAACCTTAATAGACAGTTGAGGTTTTAGCGGAGGTCTTTTCCTTGAGTGATATCGTACGGATAATTCACGGTGCGGACTTTCATCTTGATGCAAAGCCTCCATCGTGGCTTAACGCTTCGGATGCGTTGCAGAGAGCCGAAGAGCGATTCGAAACCTTCACGCGAGTGATGGACATGACGCGCGAGAACGAGGCGGAACTCGTTCTTATCCCCGGCGATTTGTTTGAAACCGAACATGTCAGACGGGGGACGATTCTTCGCATCATCGAAAAATTTGAAGAACTGGACCCCATCCACGTCTTGATAGCACCCGGGAACCACGACCCATGGGGGGCTGAAAGTCCATACGAAGTTTTTCGCTGGCCAGAAAACGTTCATATCTTTCCCGGCGGCTGGTCGCAATGGCGCTTCCCGAAACGACGTTGTATGGTGAGCGGATTTGGTTGGGACCGGGGAGAAATAAGCGCTCCCCTCCTCCAGCAGTGCCCGAACGTCGAGGAAGAGATGACTCACATCATCCTTATTCACGGCGATTTACTTCCCGTTCAGGGTAAAAACCGTTATCTGCCTATCACAAAAAAGGACCTTGAATCGTGCGCGGCCGATTATATCGCGATTGGCCATATCCACCGCGCTGAACCGGAACAGGAAGGCAAACTTGAGCAACCGTGGATGAATCCCGGAGCGGTAGAGCCTCTTGACTTTGGGGACGCAGAAAAACTCCGTGGGATAGTAATCGGAAATGCCGGTGAAGATGTCTCTCAGCTGGCCCTTGAAACCCTCGAACCGAACCGCGAATTTCGAATTCGCACGGTCGATATATCGGGTAGCCGGCATACCGGCGATACCGCTGAAAAGATCTACGAATCGGTCCCACCGGAACAGCGTGAAAGAGATTTTTTCCGAATAAAATTGGTGGGGCAGCTGGACCCTGATATGGATTTTGCTGCGGACGAAATTGAAGCGCTCCTTGAAGATCGGTTCTATTGCTTGCATCTTATCGACGAAACACGTCCAAAATACGATATTGAAGCTCTGGGCAAAGAAAACGGATTCCGCGGGGAATTCGTTCGCGAGATGCAGAACCGCATTTCAGCCACTGACGATGAATCAGAAAAGAAAAAGATCGAAAAAGCCGTCGAACTTGGCTTGGCTGCCATGGACGGACGCGATGTAAACCGCAAAATCAGAGGCATTATTAGCTCCTTGAGGCCCCAGTAAGGTTTCATATAAATGAGGATAGTCCGAGCCGAGTGTGATCACTTCATGAAGTTTGAAGGGAAGTGTATCGATTTTGGCCCTGGACTCTGCGTGGTATCGGGACCCAACGAAGCGGGAAAAAGTTCGCTGCAAAGATTTGTGCAGGTCATGCTCTACGGATGCCCTGAAGGAAACCCCGAACTGCGTCAGGCCGTTATCCCCTGGTCCGGAAACGAAGCCGTCGGCAAGCTTATTATAAGCGTCGACGTGCCGTTTCAGCGAAAACTCCGAGTGGAAAGAACGATCCGGGAAGACCGGCCCAGCCACCCCACGATCTACGACCATGAAACTAATGAAGATCTCTCTGCCGAACTTGAGGCTGCCGGCAATTTCCCGGAATCCATCTTTGGCCTGACAGAAAATGCTTTTCGGCGGACGGTCTGGGTGGAGCAGGCTTCCTTGAGTGAAAACGTTTCCCCTGATAAACCAACTGTCGAGCGAATCCGAAATTTGGCTGCCGGCGGGCCGGAAAATATCTCCCCCCAGGGAACCATTCGTTCCATCGAAGAAGCACTTGAATCACTTGGGACCGACCGATCGACAAAACGCCCTCTTGACGAGCTTGAAAATCGACTCCAAAGGAAACGTCAAGAGCTGGAAGACGCGCTGGAGAAACATCGTGCGTTGATGCATAAAGAAAAAGAACTCAGAAAAGCTAAGAACGAAAGTAAAAAGCTCAGCGCCAAAAAAGATAATGCCTCTTCGCGTCTCTTTGCCGTTCGCTATATCGAGCTCCGTGGGAAAGTAGAGAAGATCCAGGAACAAAAGAAAGTCGTCGAAAACCTTGGCAAAAAATGCCAGGACCTGAGCGACTACGAAGATTTCCCTGCTGAAAGGGAAACAGATATAAAACGCCTTACAGCTCAACTTCAGGCAAGAGCCGAAGAGGTTTCAGAACATGTTGGACGCATGCACCGCTGTCTCAAACGCCTGGCTGCTCTTCGAAAAATCGCCGCACACCGGGCTGTAGAACTCGGGAATAAACTCAACAAATGCAAACTGGCCCCGGAAAACATCAGAAGTGTTGCCCGAGAAGCAATGAACAAACATGAAAGACTCCAATCGGCAGAAAAACACGTGAAAGATCTCGAGGGTGCGGAGCACCGCGAACGGCTCCTGAAAGCCCGAAGGTCACTTATGCGGAAATTTTTAATTGCGGGCGGAGTTCTGGAATTTGGCGCGCTCCTTCTTGGTACAAAACATTGGTTTGGCTTTTTCCTCGCAGTGCTTATCCCCATCATTGTCTACGTACTGTTCCGAACAAGCTCCTCTTCGTACTCCGAGGAACTTGGGGCGCTCGAAGAAGAGCTCCAAGAAGCAAAAAAACAAGCTCAGAAACGGCGACGCCTATATCAGGAATGTATCCATGAAGCGGGGGCCTCAAAACTCCAGGAATTACGGCAATGGGCAGATATCGGCCAACGCTTCTGCAAAACCAGAGACGCCGAACAACAAGCCAATGACTACCTTGAAAAAAGACTCAAAGAATTTCAGGGAAAGGCCCTATCTCTCTCTCAACAAACCGATGGACTGGCGCAACGTATGGAATCCTGGTCAGAAACAGGCGACCTCCTTCAGCAGGCAGCATCGCTCGAAGACGTCGGCGGCGAAGCCACACCGGGGACAACTTCAGATGATCTGGCAGCTGGTGTCGAAGAAGCGAACCGTCGAACTGTAACCGCGCTGCAAGAGCTGAGCGAACTGGGTAAAAAGGTCCGATCCGTCCAGGAAGAACGAGCAAATGTGCTCCAGGAAATCGGCGTGGAAAGCATTCCCGGATTCAAAAGAGCTCTGAACAGCTACGAAACGCTTCAGAATTTAAAAAGAGAAAAGGCACAGGCACAAAAACGCCTTGAACAACTCACCGAAGAAGGAAACGAAGACGAAATAAATGAGCGCATTGATAAACTTTGCAGCGAGTTTGAAAAGCGCTTCGAAAGAGATCTGGACCTGTACATGCTGGAACACTCTCTGGATTCAGAAGCCCTCCCCGAACGGGACGAATTGCAAAAACAAATAGACGAACTCAACGAACAAGAAAAAGATGCTGAAAAACAACAGGTTCTTATAAAACGCGACCTGAACCAGCTCCAGCAAGAGTGCGCTGATGTGCGAGAGCTGCAGTCCGAACTCGAAGCACTTGAACGAAAAAAAGCTGCCATGGAAGAACACCGCTCTCTGCTTCGAAAAACACTCAATGGTCTGAACAAAGCCGAAGAAGAAATGCAAAGGACATTTCTGCCGCGTCTCAATGAGGAATTCAACGAAATAGCTGAGAAAATCACAGCGAGTAACTTGCGACGATTCAACATGGATGATCTCGCAAACATCCAGGTCACAGAAACTCAAACTCGCCCGTTGTCCAATCTCAGTTTCGGCACTACGGAACAAATTTACTTATCTCTCAGACTCGCCCTCGCACGGGTTGCAACGGTCACCGGCGAAACTTTGCCTCTCCTGCTTGATGAACCATTTGCTTCGGCCGATGCCGACCGACTTGAAAACGCAATGCAAATGCTCGCTGATTGGAGTCAAGACTACCAGGTCATTGTCTTCACCTGCCACGAACATATCGTCCGAGCAGCACAAAATGCAGCCAAGCAAACTGTCGATCTGATCCGACTCCAGTAAATCATGAATGATACGCCGGTTTCTGTCATAATTCCTGTCCAGGCCGCGCCCGAACAAGTCAGCTCTTGCATCCGGGCCGTTCGTGACCAGGATTACAAACCGGTGGATCTGATCGTCGTTGCCGATTCTCAAAAATATGGAGAGTTGCCGGACGACTGCCGGTTCGTCGAAACGGAAGCTCCAACTGGGATTGCAGACGCGCTCAATGCAGGCATCGCCGCAGCCAAAGGGGAAATAGTCGTCTTGTTGATGCCCCATTGCCAGCCGGCAAACAAAAAATGGCTTACTGAATTAGTGCGGCCATTCGGAGACGAAGAAGTCGTTGCGACTTCCAGTGAACTTCATCTCGCCGACATAGAAAAACACAATCTCTCCTCCCGCTTAAATCGCGCCGAGGTAGCCCCTCGCCCGGCGGCTAACGCCGAGCCGACTGAGGTCCAGCTTCTGAGCCATAAGTCCGATGCTCTACGCAAGGAATTCCTCAAAAAAGAAAAGCGAGCGTATAATCCGTATTTTATACCACCCGGTGAATATGTCGATCTATCGCTACGGAGCAAATCCGCGGGGAAAAAGATACTTCTATGCCCCACCAGCCGCGTTGAATATAAAAACCCTCCCTTCGCCCGGTCGTTATCCGGCGTATATAAACACGCATTCCAACTCGGTGAGGCTGACGCTATGCTCGACCGGGTATGGAGCGTTGATTGGCTGGGATCGCGCGTGTTCGCGGCCGCACTGCTCTCGTTTCTTCTCTTACCCGTCGCCGCTTTCAGCCTTCCTGTTGCCGTCGTCTTAGCGGGGCTGTTGTTCGCGTGGGGCTGGTTCCTGCCTTTCCACATCCCTTTGGTAAAATGGGAATGGCCGCTCGCCCTTTTTAACCTCGCTATCTACACCACTATTGTGCTATCAATCCATAACCACTGGGCTCCCGCGATTTTCCCTCCACGAGAATCTCATCCGGCCATAATACGACAATGGTGTATTGTTATCGCTATGTGCGGCTCCTACTTTTTACTTTCTTTGGGGGCCGGATTTCGCACTGCCGTGCGTGCAACCGTTGGGCTTTCTGGAATTCTCCTTGTCCCATTGCTCACTATTCTGGCCGCTCTTTGGCACTGCGTAAAAGGGGCCGGATTTATTGTAGGATTCTTCAGCGCGGGAAAAGCACAAAACAGGGAAGATTGAAAATCAACCCCCTGCCTTCTATAATCCCGCTGATCTAACGAATATTTCATTGCGTCGCTTTGAAAAAAAACTATGGCAAACACCCCCCAGAATCATGTTGACATCTCAGTGGATCTCTGTGGGATTAAGCTGAGTAATCCCACGATCCTGGCGTCCGGCATTCTGGGTCTGTCAAAAGATCTCATGGCACGCGTCGCCGATAACGGCGCGGGCGCGGTCACCATCAAATCTGTCAGCCCCGAACCCCGCAAGGGCCACAACGGTCCCACGGTTATTGCCTACGAAGCAGGCCTCCTCAACGCCGTCGGCTACTCAAATCCGGGCGCCGACGAGGCCGCAAAAGAATTCGCAAAAATCGATGAACTGCACGTCCCCGCCTTCGCCAGCGTCGTCGCAACCGAACCTGAAGAATTTGCAGAAGTGGCTGAAAAACTGATGCCATGCGGATTCGCAGGCCTGATCCTGCCCCTCTCCTGCCCCCACACGCCGGGCTTCGGAGTTCTGGCCGGACACAGCACACCGGAAGCGACCGAAGAAATAACCCGAACCGTCCGCGAGACCACGGACAAACCGATTTTCGTTAAACTCTCCCCCAACGTCCCCGCCATCGGCGAACTGGTCCTGGCCGCACTGGAAGGCGGTGCCGACGGCATATCCGCCGTCAACACGCTCGGACCCGGTATGATAATCGATATCGATACGGCGGAACCTGTGCTCGATTTCAAAGTGGGCGGCGTCTCAGGCCCCGCCCTGCGGCCGGTCGCTGTCCGTTGTGTCTACGATGCGTATCACGCGATGACGAAAGCGGGGAAAGTTGCACCGATTATCGGAATTGGTGGAGTTTCATCCGGCCAGCACGCTCTGCAAATGGTCATGGCCGGCGCGTCAGCCGTCGGCATCGGCACCGGTGTGTATGAAAGGGGATTCGAAGTTTTCGGTAAAGTGGCCGTTGAAATCCGCCAGAAATGTCTCCGACTTGAGGTCGATTTCCTCAGTGATCTGCGAGGAGCAGCCCATGCCTGACAGCCAGAAATCCGCCCTGTCGCCTCAGCTCCCAACCGTGCTTCCGTTGCTGGAGAAACGCGTCGAGACACCCCGTATGGTAACTCTCTTCTTCCCGGTCCCCGAACCCAAAGACGCCGCATTCTGCCCTGCGGACAGTCAGCCCGGCCAGTTTGTGATGCTCTGGATCCCGCGCATCGACGAAAAACCCTATGTCATCTCCAGTCTCTCCGATGACCGTTTTGGCATCACGGTTCTGAAACGCGGGCCGTTCAGCACGCAGTTGCACGAAATGGAAACAGGAACGGAAATAGGCTTCCGGGGCCCCTACGGAAGGGGTTTTTGGGGCTGGGATAATGCCGTTGATCCGGCAAGAATCGCTCTCATTGGAGGAGGGTGCGGAATGGCCCCCCTCGCCCTGCTGGCAGACCAACTGTCGGACGCCAGAGTGATTCAGGGAGCTCCGTCTAACGACGAACTGCTTTTTAAGGAACGTTTCCACAACCATACTTGTTTTACCGAAGACGGCTCAGCGGGCCAAACGGGATTGCCGACGGCCTGGCTGGAACAGGCCCTGCAGAACGAGGAGCTCGATCGGGTCTATGCATGCGGTCCGGAAGTGATGATGCAGGCGGTCGTGGCCATGTGCCGGGCCAAAGACATCCCCTGCCAGGTGGCGCTGGAAAGATACATGAAGTGCGGTTTCGGCGTATGTGGTCAGTGCGAGTGCGACGGCAAACTCGTCTGCCAGGACGGCCCTGTCTTCAGCGCCGACGAACTCGAAGAAATGCCAAGTTTCGGCCGCCACCGACGGGACGGCACCGGACAAAAGATCCAGACAGCGGGACGGGACAGTTGTGCTACCGGCGAGCCCGGATAGATCCTCGCCTGGTTCAGCAGAACTCACTCGCCAGTGCTGCAGCTGCGCGGAAGCCAAGCGCAGGAGTATTTTCATACTTCAAGCGCAGGCTGACAAAGAAGATGCAGTGCTGGCGCCGTTCCCGAAGGGCGAACCGGCGTTTTCAGATTCAGAATACACCGTGTGTGCTGAGATCAGCCACTCAATGCAGTGTAACGTTTGTCTGTCGTGTCGTTTAGAATAATACTGCTTTTAGCTTCGTGAGAAATGCGGGGTAGAAAACACATTTTCAGCGCCGTCCGGGCGCCGTAGCGTTAGCTGCCTCCTTTCAGGCTCCTGTCTTCTGGCGAAAATGCGTGCCTCCGGACCTAACTGGCCCGGCCGTCATTGTTGATGCGCGACGATATTAGCTGTTCATGTGTATAGTGTCAAGTCTTTTTCAACGATGGATCAGGAGTTTTTTCAGGAACTTGTTTTCCAATAAGGGGTTGCGGACGACAAAAATATTTTTTTCTTTGCGGTCAGGAATCGGCGGATTCGCAAAGCGTCGGCGAAAACAGCACTTCTCCACTCCAACCCCGGCCTGTCTGGTGGCAGAAATCATAGGGGCATTTTACCGGCTGGGGGGCGGGTTTTAAAGAATTACTCAGGCCGATCGGACAATATGACAGGCGAACAAACATCTGATGCGAGGTCGTCGGAGATTATTTTACGGCGGCAACGGGTGGTGGAGAATTGGTTACAGGCCGAAAACACCCCCCGAAAATCGCATGTAAGGCCCTCTGAGAGGGGTGTTATTGTCGTATCCTGTTGTCCTGCTGCCACTTGCGATGGTACGTCCCCCCACTCTAGAAAATCCACTCACTGTGGGTATCCCGTTCTTTCTGACTGCCACTGCCCCAGAGTGGCCCCTTGCGTATTGTCGGGCCCGCACCGTATTCGGGAGAATCATACAGGGCCACAAACAGCTTGGAGGCATTCGAGCCACTCATGTTCTGAGCGGCAAAAACGAGCACATCGCCAAGGCGCATGTCCTCCGGGCGCTTTTTCTCCTCCGACTGCAACAACTCCAGCCTCCCCGGCTGTGCAAGAAGGCGTTTCATGCCTTCCGTTGCCTCCTGGTCATCGATCAGAGCGAGGGTCCGCAGGGCCCATTCCAATCTCGCCGGGTCAGAGGCCTTTTCCGCGAACGCCATCACCTCCTCTGTACTGACAGGCGGTTTCTTCTGGGCTGAGCTGGCGGCACTAGTCGCAGCCATCCAAATAAAGATCACAGACAGCACCACAGCTGCATTGCTTCTCAGTTTCTTTACCATTGCGATGGATCCTCCATTTTTCTCATCACTCTTGCTTGTAGCAGGTCCAGATCACCCTTTTTCTCATCGTAAGTTGATATTCCACGTAGTCTTATTGGGGCGTAGTCTTATTGGGGACGTACCAGGACATTTTATTGCTCAAACAGTGGTTACGGATCTCAAGGGGCCTCTCGAAGGGCTTAGTGCCGATTGTTGGGGTGTCAAAATCGCCCGTAAGACGGGGAACTGTCGCGGGCATTCCAGCCGGTTCCGCTCTCTCCGCTGGTAGTCGGCACCCGGACTCGACCCGCAGGTTCCGCAACTGCCGTCTGTCGAGGTGCTGTCAGTCCGAACAGCATCCATGCCCATATCCTGTCCAACCCCGGCCTGTCTCGTGGCAGAAATCATAGCAGCATTTTACCGTCTGGAGGGCGGATTTTAAAGAATTACTGCGGCGGAACGGACAATCTGAGAGGGCAATGAACATCTGGTGCCAGGTCACCGGAGATTATTTGCGGGGGCAACGGATGATGGGGAATTACAGAGCTTTTGATGCGATAGCCTCATTGGAATCGGCATCGGCAGCGAGCTGCGTCACTTCTCTGCCTCTTCCTTTTTCGCTTCCTTCTTCTTCTCCCGTTGCTGCTTTTTGTATTTTTCTGCCTTTTTGGCCAGCATGTCCCTGATATTCTGGAGTTTTCTGCGCTCCTTTTCGGTCAGCGGCCGATGGTTCTGGTAGAGGAGATGGTCGAAAAAGTCCACGTACGCGCTCGCATGCTTATCAGGGACATCTTCGTAATCTGGCAGCTTCTGCTCAGGTTCTCCTGGCTCCAACTGGGCGCGCTCGGCGAGGATGAAATCATTCAAAATCCATTCAGCCTTCTCGGGTGAGAAGCGAAGATAAGACAGCACCAACGATCGAAACCGTTTCACCTGATCACGCTCATTCGCTTTCTCAGGTGCGTTCTGCTGCAACCTTTCATATTCCCGAGCCTTCTCGGCGAGAATGCTTTTTATGCGTTTTAATTCCCACGTTTCTTCATCAGTCAGCGGCCGGTGATCCTGGTTTAAGAGGCGGTCAATAGGCTTGAGGAATAATTTCGCTTCGTGCATCGGAACGTCTTCATAGGAGGGAAGTTTCTGGTAAGGCTGCTCCCATTCCGCATCGTTCTGAACTGGATCGGGAACTCCGACGTGATGGGCGAGTAGGTCAGGCAACACGAGCCCGGCAAAGTCAGGCTCCGATTCCGCGTGTTTCATGTAACAATCGACTATAAACTGAAATATTAGAGGGCGGTCCCGAAATTCCTTGACACGGCCCGCTACCGATCCAACGCGCTTATAAAAAGGGTCCTTATCACCTATCTCCCACAGCGCTTCCACCGCCTCCTCAGTGCCGATCCGCCCCAGGGCCGGCTCCTCGTAACTGGAAGATCCGCGACTCAGTGCTTTTTTCTGAAGTGCCTTAATAAGCTCGGGGGTGGCATCCTCAATATAGCCCGCCGCTATCGACAGCCCCCACGAACGGCGATG
Source organism: Candidatus Brocadiia bacterium (assembly GCA_046538485.1). Lineage (GTDB taxonomy): Bacteria > Planctomycetota > Brocadiia > SM23-32 > SM23-32 > JBKHIT01. Next base: position 31,239 of record JBKHIT010000059.1, read on the forward strand.
CGCCGTGCTATGCAAAATACCTGTTTCGTTGCCCCTATGTGGCTCCAACAAACGGAAATGCTTTGATTGAAAAAGATGCGAAAATAAGTCAGATGCTTTTGGGCCGTCAAGATTCGTAGCCAGAAAGCGCAGGACCTCGAACAGATCGTTTTCCGTTGGAAGCTGAAGCTCCAGCCGAACGACACGCGACCAGCGAAAAAGCCGCATCAGAACTTCCTCATTGGTAAGCAGCTTCTTCAGTTCCGTGACCGAATCCTCGCTTCCTTCAACAGCCAGCGTCCGGATTGCCCATTTGAGCTCCTTTACGTTCCGGGTGCCACGTGCGAATGCCGCTATCTTCTTCACATCTGCCGGCAGTTTCCCCCGTTGCGCGCCGGCGTAAGCCAGCACGCTCGCTCCCGCAAGCAACACTGCCACAATCCATACTGAGTTTTTTTTATGCCTCATTCTTTATTCCTCCGTACCAGACCAATTACTCGGATCCGCGGGCACTCCCCGCATCCCCACTGCCTGGAGCAGATCAAGATCGCCCTTCCGAAAATCTTGCGGCGGATAGCCATGATATAGCAAGCTATCCATGTTTTCCGGCCGTATCCGGGTCCGGCCGTATCCGGGTCGGCCGTATCCGGGTCGGACCAACACAAGTCCTTATGTGAACTCACCTTTCCGCCGTAGTAAACATTCGGTAAAGTGCGTTGCAGCAGGGGGAGATCAGTCGCTGCAG
>JBKHIT010000117.1:0-7246 GCA_046538485.1 Candidatus Brocadiia bacterium
ATGGGGTGAAGCCGATGCGCCTCTGGCGGAGAGGCTTCACTCTAATAGAACTCCTCGTCGTTATTGCTATCATAGCCATTCTGGCGGCGATGTTGATGCCGGCGCTGGAGCGCGCACGGCGGGCAGCTCTGCAGGCGTCTTGCACGAGTCAGATACGTCAGGTGGGCCTGGCCATTCATTTCTACGTCAACAGTAACGATTCTGCCTTGCCGGGATACTGGTGGTACGACGACCAGGGAAACCTGCAGTGCATAACGGAACCGCCAGCCACCGACAACGCCGGCAATCCTATCGTAATCGGCAAACATTCTCCCGATTCCCACGGCACGCGCCACACAATGTACCCCCATGGTGGGATCCAAAATCTACTGTTCACACACGATTATTTGCCCACCTACATGTGGTGCAAAGACATGCATAACCAATCGGAACTGGAAGCCCTTACCCCCTACAAGCATCTGGTGAGGCCAAATTACGGGCCCACTTATGCAATGATCCGACACTGTCCGTGTCCGCAGGGATACGGCGGCTACAGTCATGCACGACGCGCCCCTTTTCCACCGGATCCCGGGCTTGTAAGCTGCAATCATCTTGCACGCATGGGATTCCACAAGGGATCGGATGTGATGCTCGGGGAACAACATCTGAGGCGGGGAAATTGGCCTGTTGGCTATGGCTATGGCGGCAGCCCACCGCCCTATGTCGCTTATCAGGTCGCGTTCCGCCACCCCGGTCCCGAAGCAAATTTCCTTTTTTTCGATAACCACGTTAGTTCCTGGGATTGGGCCACCTGGCGGAATAATGTCTCGCTTGCCCGCAACGGAATGGATCTGCCCTGATTCGAATACTACCGATTACGGGAGTGCCCGTTTTGAAACGGAAATTCATCGAATTCCTGCTCGTCCTTGTTCTTGCAGGTGCCGCCGCTGACGGCGCGGACGCGATTATTACGCGAAAACGGAACGTAACTCTTGGTCCGGATAAATCTTGCGCGATAACATTCAGACTCCCCGAAAACAGCGCGCCGGTTTTGTTTGTCCAGGGTCGAGCCGATACGGATCGTGCGAGCCGGTACGCTGCCTATTTCACAAAACGTGCGACGCTTCCACCCGTATCACAACTTGCCGAACATTGCTGGACAATGGAACTGGACGGTGAAAAACTCACGCCGAAAGACCTGGATGTATTGCGGCCAGCGGAAATGATTTTTGCCGGGTCAGAAAGCGAAACGGCAGTCCCGATCTCCGACGAAAAATCGGACACCTGGTTGCTGAAACGTGACCTCGAGTACATGAGTATCAGCAGAACAGACAAACAGGCCAGTGCCGTGGGGCGCTTCGCCTGGCGGCCATGGTTCGTGCACTACTACCAGCACACATTCCGGCTTCCACGACTCAAACCTGGAACACATACCATCACTATCAGTGTCCCCGAGAACCGTTCGCAGGTCCATTTTCGGGACATAACCGTCGTCTCCGCCGCGAACGGTGTCCTCCCCTGGCACGAAGACTGGATGAAACTGACCTTCTCCTGGCAACCTCCTCAGCCCGATCAGCTGATCGAAGGACCGCTTGAAATTCGCGCTTGCGCCGGGGAATACGAACCCGTCAGTTTCGGCCTGCATGCCCTGAAAAATCTGCCCGAACTCGACGTGCGCATCACGAATCTGTCGGCCCCAAAAAACGCCACGTCAATCACGTCCGAGAACGCCGAAATTTTCGCCATCACCCCCCTGAAACGCGAATCTCTCGGGGAAGCTGGATTCCTCGCCCGTATGCCATTCGTCCCAAAGAAATGGCAACGGCATTCTCCCGAATTGTTGATCCCGCTCAGCGAGAAAAAGCCAGCGCTCAATGCTGGCCTGAGCCAGCGGTTCTACGTCGATATCCGCGTACCCGACGATCAGACTCCAGGCGTGTATCGCGGCAAAATCAATGTGCTCTCCGCCGGGAAACCTCTGCTGACCATTCCTCTGAAACTGCACGTCCTGCCGTTCAAACTCGCCCCGACGCGCTCGGATTACTGGATGTGGCGGCTGACCTGGTCGCCCATCTGGAAACCCGAAAACGTGGCGTGTCTCAAGGATATCAAACAGCATGGATACGCCGGACTGGTTCGCACGTGCGGGGCATCGTTCAAATTCAGTATCACCGAGGACGGGGAAGTCCAGGTCGACACCTCGGACTACAAAAAAGCCGTGAAAGCGCTGAAAAAAGCCGGTCTGCGGCTTCAAGTCGCGGATACGGGTATCGCCGGGAGCCTGCTCAAAACGATAGCCAATCACCTGAACATCGACACCAAAGATCCCGTCAAAGACCTGCCGACTTTAAAAGAATTTCTCCGAAAAAAGATTGAAAACAAACGGGCCATAAAAAAAGCCGACCAGGACCTGAAAGGATCCGAATTCGGTCCGGGCAAAGACGATGCCGCCGGGCTCGATCCGGGAGAGAATCTCGCGGACGAACTGGCTGCTGAGCCACAGGCCAAAGAACCCGCCGAAAAGATCGCCGCCCGCCGGGCCGCCAGACTCCAGAAGAAAATACGCCGCCTCGCCGTCCAGGGGTTCCGGAAAGTGAAACGTATCACCGAAAATATGGGACTGAAACTGTTCGTGTTCCCGGTCGATGAACCGTGCGGGACTCCCTGGAAGCGGCGCTGGACGAGTTACGCTGCGGGACTGGCAAAAGACGCCGGGCTGGAGACATTCTCTACCCGGAACAACTTCGAATGGGACGCCAACATTGACCACGGGGCCTGCGGTGGGCGCATTCACCGGATGTATGAGGATCCCCGGCCTGCAAAAGATGGCTTTCGGGGGGAGCTGGATGTTTCCTGCTGGCCACTGATTGGTGCCTTTCGAGGCGGCAAATCGTACCATTTCAAGGGAGTAATCGACGAGGTGCGAATTTACAATCGTGCTCTGAGCCGGGATGAAATGTTGCGCCAGCACAAAAAACCGGCCGGCGGGAAACTGATGGCCTATTACTCCATGGAAGGCAAGAACCCGGGACACGTAAAAGATGCCAGCAAAGCAGGCCACGACGCCACAATCCGAGGAGGAGCCCGTCGCGTTGAGGGATACCAGGGGCGAGGGATTTCCTTGAACGGAGTGGACCAGCACCTCGACACTCGACCCGGCAATGATCCTTTCGATGTCGGTGAAGGCTACTCAATATCGCTCTGGTTCAAAGGGAGAGGCTGCCTGTTCGGCCGCGGATACGACTTCTACAACCAGGGAGCGAACGTTCGTTTCACCACCACCGAGCAGGAGAAACGCTGGTTTCGAGGTCGAGGAGCAGGCCAGAGCTCCCGACATTGGCAGCACTTCACGCTCGTTTTCGATACCAAAAACAATATTGTCAGAAGCTACTCGTGGGACGAGCCAATCCGACGCTGGTTCCGCGAGAACGTCCGTTGGAACTACATGCAAATCCGCTCAATGCCACCGAAGAACCCCCGTTGTAAAACCGGCATAATGGCATGGTTCTACGGAAATTTCGGCGTGCTGCGTCATATTACCACCTTCTGCTATGACTGGAACACAAATCATCTTTACGTCGTCTACCCAAAAAGTGGAAACCGATTTAATGAGGAAGGAACCTGGTACCGGACCATCGGCTGGGAAGGAACCCGGGAAGGAATCGATGACGCGCGTTACCTGCAGACGCTTTGCAGGGAAATACAGCGGAGCCGGGGGATGACACGTATGGAAGCAGCCAGAGAAGTAGAGAAATTTCTGCATCCGGTGGGGGCCGGATACGATATCAACGAAGTAATCACGCATTTCGGCGGCTACAACGCGCTTCGCCGCCGTGTGATAAACCGCATTCTGGAGGAAAAAAATGAAGAATAACGCTGAAGGACGTAATGCATTTCCGGATTGGACCTGGAGAATCCTGGTGCTGGTCGTTGCTCTCTCCATTTCCCTCGCTTGCGCCCCTGCATGGGCGGTCACCGCCTCCCGCGGAACCGTAAAAAGACCGGATAAAGTTCTGGACGAAGACGGCATCATCCTGGAAAACAAATGCGTCCGGTTGACCATCACGACGAACCATTACGCCGGCCAGATTATGAACTTCATCTACAAGCCCACCGGCCAGGATCTGGCGCCGGAGAAACATCCGCAGGGCTATTCCACCGACAGAATGGGAGAAGATCGTTATTTCTGGACGCGCCAACACTCGGAAGGTTACAGCGGGAAGATACTCTCGCAATCCGAGGAAAAAGCCGAAGCGCAGATGACATACGTCTGGCACTACGACCACAACAATGTCCAGACGGACATAGAGGTCACGAAGACCTACCGCCTCCCCGCCCGATCCGCGACGGTCTACGTCACCTGGAAACTGGAGAACGTCGGCAAGGCCCAGGCCCAGATGTCCCCGTGGGTCAAACATGTCGGCGGACGCGACGACGCTCTGCTCGCCGGTGGTCCCCGCTTTCTTCGCGCAAACGGGCCTTCCTCGAAAATCGATTTCGCGGAGCCGGTCACAGACTGGGTGGCCCGGATGTCAGGCAAGAAAAACACCGAAAAGTGGCCGATGGTTTGCAGCATCATGGATTTTAAGAAAATCTTTCAGCAATTTTGCTGGAGTGGGAAACAGCGTTTCACACTGGAAACCATTCTGCGGCGGACGCAAATCGCACCGGGGAAGAGCTGGAACATCACCTACGCTCTTTCCGCCATGCCCAACCTCGGGAATCTGGCCTACGCTTCGCCGGAACTCGCAGCTTCCCTGGAACCCGCAACAAAATTCGAGCCGGGAAAAGAATCGGCCTTCAAAGTGTTCATCGCCCCGGCCATGGATCTGGGAGAAAAACGTCTGGAAGGCGAAATACTTAATTCTGAGGGCACTCTCGTGGCCAATCTTCCCAACCGACAGGTCAAGCTCCAGCCCGGCCGTATCAGCAGCATCTCCTATAATTTCACCCCGCCGGGAAACGGCGTCTACACCGTCTCTCTGACAGTTTTTGATGAACAGCGGATACTGCGCCTCGGCCGGCAGGTCAACTCCCAGCGCAGCAGCATAACCATACCGATCGTGGTCGGACCAAAACCCGAGGTCGTGGTCAAAAAGTGGGATTCTGAAGGTTCGGCCTGGCCCTCGCGCAAACAAAGCAAATTGCGCCCGTGGCGAACCGTTCTCAACGGCCCGCGGTTGAAAGCGGCCCAGGTCCGCGTCCCGAAACGCATCTTTCCCGAACATGAAGTCGTCTTCGACCGAGAAACCGAACCCGCCCGAATCACTGCTGCTTGCGGAGAATACGAAAACCTCCAGTTCGTGGTTGGATTCGAATCAGAGGATGACGTCGCTCGACTCTCTGCCGTCCCCGGCGAATTGTCCGGTCCCGACGGCCAGAAAATCCTCCCCGACGCGTTGCGTGAGGCAATCTATCTCACGACAAACGTCCCAAGTGGATACAAAAATTTTCCCGTGGGCCAGTGGCCCGATCCGCTGCTTAAATCCGGATGGGCGGAAAGGATTGCTGACGCTTCCATCACAAGAGACAATCTGAAGTTCTTCAAAAACGCGCGCAAAAGGGTCTTCTGGCTCGGTATCAAAGTGCCACGCGATGTGGCCGCCGGGATTTATGAAGGTTCCGTGACGCTCAAACTGGCCGGCGAAAAGGCCGGGGAAATCCCCCTGCAGCTCCAGGTATACGATTTCGCGCTCCCCCAACGGCCATCGTACCGCCCGAGCACCGGGATGGTGGGATTCAAAGGAGGTTATTCCAACTGGGAAGCCCTTGGTCTCTCGAAAGACCATTACCAGCAACTGAAGAAGAAAGGCAAGATCGGCGTCGATGCGTTCTGGAAGATGGCACTGGAACGGGGCTGGACGCCGACCATGTGGTCGGGGCTCGGCCGCTGGAAGAAGCTCCACGATTACGGGCGGGGTATCACGAGTTTCGCCACCGGTCCCGGCAAAGAAGCCGAAAAGTGGCTGAAAGACAACAACCTGCTGAAATACGCCTTCGCCTACGCCCCCTTTGACGAACACGCAGCCGTGGAGGTGCCGGAAGTCGCAAAATGGTGCAAAGAATTCAAGAAGAAAAGCGATATTCCGATACTGGACTGTTACTACGGCGGAAAGGTAAGACCTCTGTTCGGCCTGGTGGACATCTGGCTCGGCCAGGACCCCCGCAGCGCGCACTGGGGTGAACCGACAGGTCCTCTCGGTTGGGGCAAAATGGCGGTCGAACGGAAAAAAGCCGGCGACCTGTTTTTCGCCTGCAACAGTTCCCTCATCTGGCATGTCGAATACAGTCCCATACAGGGAAGAAGCGGTTTCTGGGGCGATTACGTCGCCGGCGTCGACGGCCGATACGTCTACAGCTCATGCCGGTGGACCAAAAACGTCTACGAGAAAAACTGGACCAGCGGAAATTACATGGGATGCGCTATCTATCCCTCGCCTGACGGCTATGCTACCAGCATCCGTTTCGAGACAATGCGGGATGGTGTGGAGGACTATGATTATCTCTCTCTGCTCAAAAAAGCGGTCGAAAATGCAAACGATGCCGGAAAACACAAAAAATTGGTTCAGGAAGCCGAAAAACTCCTCGGCAACCCTGATCTGGCATCACAGATGAAGAACGCCGAAAACCTTCATGCAAAACGTGAAGAAATTGCGAAATTAATAGCCCAACTGAATCGATAAAAACTCTGGCACCTGTGTCCTCAAACTGTGGTTTTCAGAAGAGCACAACCATGAAAAGGAAACGAATAGCGTTCACTTTGATCGAACTGCTGGTGGTCATCGCTATCACGACCAGCAGTTCTATTAAGGCAAACCCGGTCTCTCCGTGTGGCTTTGCGGCTTCATCTAAGATCTCCTTGGAGCATCGAATAACGGTCGCTCACACCAGTTACAGACGGGTATGTTCGGCGGTAAAAACGCATCCCTCCGGCAGATCTCCCAGCAAAACAGCAGGACGACCAACGGCAGGTCCGCCTCAAGTCCAGTTTCGCCCGCTGGTGGCGGGCTCAGCTGAACTCGAGTCTCAATCCCCGCGAGCGGACTGGACTTCAGCCGGAGGCTGGAGTTCAGAACGCGGTCCATAAACCAACGGCCCCGCCCCGGTGGAGGCAACGGATTAACAAACATTTCGGATTTGAGTTCAGCAGCCGGGTCTGCGAGTGCGAAGTTCGATAACCACGGCACACGCTTCCGCCATCCAGTACGTTGTTTCCTCCGGCGCAGGATGTTGACATATGTCATGAAAGGCGAATGATGAGCTTCTG
>JBKHIT010000060.1:0-31459 GCA_046538485.1 Candidatus Brocadiia bacterium
TCTCACCATTTGACAAACGTAGACTGAGTAACGAGCCATGACGGCTCACGCACCCCTTCGGGGTTTGGAAATTATGTGGGGTGCTCGAGTCCCGGGGCTTGCCCGAACAACGGGCGCGCCCCGGGCTATGTCTCCGATCGCCCTGTCGGGGCTAAAATTAACACAGGGATGCTCAGGAAGTGGGCCATGCAAAGGTGGCCCGCGTGGGTAGACTAAAGCCCCGGCAAGCAAAGCCCACGAAGTGGTCGTACAAATATAGCGTGGTGCGCAATGAACCCGAAGCCGGGAAAGCCCACGAAGTGGGCGGTGCAGAGTTAGCCCGGTGCGAAGGCGCGCCGTCGTTTGGCGCGCAAGCTCCGGGTTAGATCGGTGACCACAATATAAAAGCCCCCGAAGGGGGCGACGCAGAGGTAGCTGCGGATTAATAGATACGGGCAGGATGTCTGCATGTGCTGAGCCCAAGGATACCGCTTCAGGGGTCATTGCGAGTCCATCATAAGATGGTCGAAGGAATCTCGTCGTTTTTTCACCCCAACAGCGAGATTGCCGCGACGTCCCGCTGCGGGGAACGCCTCGCAATGACATTTGGAGCTGAATGGGTGAGTGTAACCCACGCTAAACTCATACGGCAGGAATGGCTGTTATACAGAAGACGCCAGGATCTCGTAGCCGGGCACTGCGCGGATGGCGATATCCCGGGGCAGATTGTGGTCGGTCTTCAGCCCACCATGTTTTCGTTTGCATCTTTACTTCCCAAAACAGGGATGAATTACGAATTCTGCCCTCTGCTTGTGCAAAGGAACAGCGCGCGTTAAGCTGAAGGCCTTTTGGCCGCTGCTGGAAGCATGCCTGAATGAATATCTCGTTTCCCTGACATAGAAAAAATACCATGGAACACCGCGTCTCAGCCCATCTGTCCGATTCGCTCCTTATCTGGGGGGATGTTACTGTCAACGGCAGTCATAAACTGGTTGCCGATCAGACGTGTTCGTTGGATATTACGGTGAATCTGAAAAAATCGCTTCCGGCAGGTGCCAGATTCGAAGGATGGACGCATTTTGTCTCGGATATTCAACGCGCTCAGTGCGATACGCCGGACGCTCCCGGGTATTTTACTGCTGATTCACCCGACTGCGCCGTAGAAGCCTTTTCACTCCCGGACGCAAAGGTGCACGGGGAGGGCACTTTTTTTCCCTACCGCCGTTACGTTGGAGTCGAGCTGCCCCAGGGGGCCGAAGGAGGGGACCGCGTAGATTTCCAGGTCGACAATGTCCGCATGCAAACGTACGAAGAGACGCTTTTCAACGTCCGCTTCGCCATTTTGCAGGGCGACGATGAGTTGGTTGGTTACTTCGGCGATGCTTTCTACACGGTTGTCGGAGGCGAGGCTGAGTTTCTGAGGGTCGTCGCGCCGACTTGTGTGGCTGTTGGGGAGCCGTTTGAATGCAAAGTTGTCGTTTGTGACGCCCGGGGGAACAAGTGCGGCGATGCCGGCGAAAACCTGCAGCTCCGGCTCTCAGCGCAGGAACCCGAAGGCGATTTCGCGAGCGGGGAAGCTGTATTCGACACGGAATGGCGACAGCACAGAATCGCTGAGTGCCGGATCGACTCTGAGGGTGTTTTTTACCTGTCCGCGGTGGCAGATGGACGGGAAGCCCTCGAAGGGGTCAGCAACCCCGTCGTTGCGCGCGAAGCGTGGGAGAACAAAATCTACTGGGGTGACTGGCATCAACACGCGTATTTTGCCGACGGCCGAGGGCGCCCGGCGGCGAATTACGAATATGCGATTTCGACGTCCTGTCTTGATTTCTGCTGCGTTTGTCCCCACCAGGAATTTACATTTACACCCGGTCTCTCGCATCTGAAGGTGGAAGAGGCCCCGGTGCAGAAAGGGTGGGAAGAACTGATTGAAGCGGCAGAGCAGTACAACGGAGACGAACTGGTGACGGTGCTCGGTTCAGAAGCTGGCAGCCTGGGGCCGCTTGCCGGACACATGAATTCGTACTACCTGGACCATTCCAATCGGCCTGAGTTGCAGCGGATTGCCGCGAAATCGGGATCGCCTCATAGCCGGCCCGAACTGAGTAGTTACGAAGAATATTTGGAAGAACTTGAGGATTCCAGAGGCGAATTCTTATTGCTTCCGCACGCTCATGCATGCGGAGGTCCCGGGAAATTTGATCTGCCGGCCAGACCTGAATATCAGACGAACGTCGAGATCGTCAGTGTCCATGGGGTTTTTGAGGAGTTCTACCGACAATGGTTGAAACACGGACACCTGGTTGGCGTCCACGGAGGTGGTGATAACCACATGACATCGACGGGCAGTGCAAACCCCGGACATCATTATCCAAATACAAACGGCCTGACAGGGGCATACGCGAGAACACTGACACGAAAAGGAATCTGGGATGCTTACAAAAATCGATCGACCTATTGTGTAACGGGCAATCAGCGCATTTTTCTCCAGTTGGAGGTTGATGGGAAAAGGATGGGGGAAATCCTGCCGCCGACCGACGGAACGAAACAGGTGAACGTGGAGATTGCCGGGACGGCTCCCTTGCTGAAGGTGGAGTTGTTGAAGAACAACGCTATTTGCCGGACCTATCGCCCGTTTCCTGATGGCAGATCTTACCGTTTTTGCTGGACGGATTCGGTTCGTTCGCGACGTACCGATGACTCTCAGACAAGCGGAAGCATTTCGGCTCCGGGGAGCTTGCTGTCTGTGGTGGACGCTATACACCAGTACAATCATACCGATCTTGTGACTCAGACGGACGGGGATATCATTTACCGTTCCAACGGTTATTCAGGCATCACTCGCGGCGTTGTGTTAGAAGCTGATAAACCTGTCGATGGATTTGTGTTTGCGGTTCAAGACGTTCATCTGGGGGAAAAATGTCTGTCAGAAATCATTCAAATCGACGGAAGTGAGCTCCCGGTGAAAGTGGAGAAGAAATTGGATATGACGACCCGGGAGGAGCGTCCCTGTTTCCGGAAAGAACCGTCGCCTCATAAGTTCTTTTTGGAAGTCGATCCTGTCGATCCACATGGTCCGCGACGGGCCAGACTCGATTGGGAAATTGGGGGAGAAAGAGGTGATTTCTTTTATGTCCGCGCGGAGCAGATTGACGGAAATATCGCGTGGTCGAGTCCGATATGGATCGGTAATCCCCAGGATCTTGAATAGTAATGTTACGGATTGCCACCCTGGTAGTTTTGTCGTAGCCATAGAAATAAGGAGTAAGATGTGAAGCGGAACGAAAAGTTTTCGGCCCGGGCGTTTGACGCGCCGCTTTTTATCCAAAATCCAGAACAACTCGTCACAAAGATCAATTCTGCCGAGGGGTTGCTCGCGAACTACTGGCAGGATTATCGTGAGCGGATTCTCGCAGACGAAGAAAACCGAAACGCGATGATTTATCTCGACGCGTTTCTCTCAGAAGAGAACCGGCAGGAAGCCTGTGAGCGATTGCAAAAGTATTTTCGCCGGCTTCCGAAACAGGACAATGCGGGAGGGGTTCAATTCCACACCTGGTGCCGATGCGGTTCGATAACACGGAGATCGGCGTTTTTCGATTGGCTTGCCTGGCGGGGAGCATGGTCGGAAGATGAGATTGAGGAAGCGGCCGAATGTTTCCTCGGATTTGCGTTCAAGCACCCGTATATGGTTCTTTCTGCGCGATCACGTGCCAGCGACAATCAGGCTATATCGATGGCGCTCCACTGCGCGGTCGTGGGATTTCTGTTTGGTTACAAGCTGGCCGATCATCCCACGGGGAAATTCTTGTTTGATTACGGAATGGGACGCATCCCGGACCTGATCGGTCTGTTCCCCGGGGATGGTTACAGCGGGGAAGGATCGACCTACACCTCTCGGGTCAATACCCCGCTGGCATACTGGATGTGCGAGTTGCTGTCCCAGTTGACGGGCAGGGATTGGCAGGACGAGCCGTTTGAGCCAAACGGGACCACGCTGGGGAAGATGATCGAGATGGAACTGCATCTGATGAGTCCCGGCGGTCTGCTCGCCCCGTGGGATCACTACGGCTGGCAGAAGGAGGTTAATGCGTCTCCTTTTGCGTATCTGGCACGGCTGAAAGACGATCCGAGATATTTATCCTTGATCGGTGCGATGGATATCTGGGGGGACTCCGGATATCTGGCATGGGGGGCTGACGATCCGATGTGGACATTGCTCTGGTGGCCGAAGCAGTATTTGGACTGGGATCGGTCTGATGTGCCCGAAGACCTTTTCACCTGGTTCCTCCCCCGGACTGGAGCGGCATTGGACGATGTGAAAAGGAAATCCCGATTGATGCAGGTGTGGGATCGTTCGGGGGAAACGATAGCGGGGCTGGGCCGCGCTCAGGTGAATCCAAACCACGTCATCTTCGAATGGGATGGGGAACCTGTTTTCCAGGATGGTGTACCGGAGAAAGAGGATGATCCCTGGAGGTATCCTCCGGAGAAAGTGTTGGGCGTGCTGAGTGAAAAAGAGCGAGAGCGATATGTTGCTTATCGCCGGAGCATCGGCGGGAAAGATGCGACGCTGAAAAGCGTTACTCAGGGGGCGGAGCCGGGATTGATCGGGGCGGCTAACGCGATTGTTGTGGACGATGAGCCCTGGTTTTGGCCCCCAGAATCCCGTGTGGGAAATGCGAAGTTTTTCCAAATGCGGGATGGAATCCAGGCAGTATGCGCAGAATGCCAGAATTTTTACCAGCCGACCTATGACGTCACACTGGCCCGCCGGAGCTGTCTGTGGGCGGACCGGGGCATTGGTTTGATAGTGGATGAGCTTAAAGCTCAGTCGTCCCATACCTGGCGTTGGCAGACTTATCTGCGTCCCGGTGCTGAGCTGAACGGTCAGCAGGTCAGGATCTCACTGGCGACCGAAAAGGAAGTTTTCCTTGCGTGGGAAGATGGAGCCGGAGAATTGCGGCAGTTTGAAGGTTTTCCAAAAACGCAGGAGGGACGTAGCGTTCGACTTGACCGGAAGAAGAAGGGTCAAGAAATATCTTTTGTGACAGCCGTCGGGCTGGGTTTCAAGACGCTTGATACGCGATGGGTGGGCGAGAGAGTTGTAGAAGTGGAAGCCGATGGCGAGAAACATCTATTTGTCGTGGCCAACTTCGAGGGACAGCCGTGTTCTGCCGGGGGCAAGCAGATTACAGCATCTTTTGCCTGGTTGAATTCCAGCGGGACCTGTATCGAATTATATGAAGGAGAAGCAGGAAAAATAGAGCCAGACACAAACCGGCTGCCCGATATTGTGGAAGAAAGGTGTTTGCAGAAACCCGAGATCCGAGGGTTGGTTCCTTGGAGTGCCTCCGGCAAAATTAGCGGTGATGGGCTTCTTTCCGAGCTGGACGAGTGTCTTGAGGAATTGGCAAAAGATTCAGCAGATGTAGGAAAATTGGAAAAAAGATTGTCGGCGTCAAGGTGGCCTGTCCAGGCGGCTGCAGCGGACGTTTTAGGGCGCAGTGGTGCAGAAGATGCGGCGTCTGTTCTCCGCGACAAATTGGAGCAAGAACATGCTATTGCGGAAAGTGAGCTTTATCCGAAGATGGATTCGCCGGACGATGAGACGGCTGCCAAACGATGGCGCCTGAAGATGATTTTAATTCAGGCGCTTGGTCGCCTGGGGGATGAAAAGGCGGTTGGGTTGTTGGGTCAAATTTTGAGCGATGGTCGCGATTTTTACACGGTGTACAGTGCCACGGCTCAGGCTCTCGGTCGTATCGGGGGAAAGGAGGCGCTTGAAGCGCTGGGACCGGCTTTTGAAGAGAATGAGATCAACACTAGGACGAGGGCACTGGCCGCGCGTCGATACAAGGAAAGAAGAGAATAATGCCGGAGGGGAAAATGTACGATGCGATTACTGAGAGATAACTTTACACTTCGGGTGAGCTTTTTTGAAGGCAAGAATTTCCTCGCGGGGCAGAGCCATACATTCGCGTACACGGAGAAGACGGAGGTGTTTGAGTCCCATAATTGGTTGCAGTTCTGATATTTTTGGACACCGAGAAAGGTTCAGTCGAGCGAGTGTATCCAGTTTGCCGAGGGGACGAATATCGGAAATCCCTCGACAACCTTCGAGACTGAGTTGGCGAACCTTTTGTAGCAGCACAATGCCTCGAATATCCTCAAGGTCAGTGCATTCTCGGAGCAGTAACTGCTCAAGATGGGGGAGACTTTTGCAAATAACGGCAAGGTCTTTATCGCTGATGTTGGTTGGCACGCTGACCCTCTGGAGTTCTGAAAGCGCACATATGGGTTGCACTGTAACGATCTTGCTGCAGTTGGAGAGTTGCAAAGCTTTGAGATTTTGGAGCGAGCGAAGAGGAGAAATATCTCGGACACTCGAACAATGGGAAAGGTCAAGATGCAGAAGTGTCTGTAACTTTCCGAGCGGATTGATATCATGAATGGCGCTTGACCGAGAAAGGTCAAGCTTAACCAGATTAGGTTGCTGGATAGGAGAGATGTCTTTAACACTGTTGCAGTTGCTTACAGATAGACGTGTGATTTTATTGAGACCGGATATTGCCTCGATATTTTCCACGCCCTCGCAGTGCGTAATTTCAAGGCGTTTCAGGTTAGTTAACTCTGCAATGGGCGAGAGATCTTCTACTTCGGGGCAATCTGCGATAATCAAACACTGGAGAGTTTCCATCCCCGAGAGGGGGGTCAGGTCTTTGATCGTTTCACTCCATGAGATGTACAGCGATTTGAGAGGACGATTTTGATCCGCGATCCATTCCAGATCTTCATCGCTGATTTCGCTGACATCAAGGGCTTCGACGGCCGGCAATTTTTCAAGATGGAAAAGTTCATCCGCTGTATCCATCGATAGGGTTCGGATATTCCGCAGAACTTTAGGAGACGCGCCTTCGACCCAATCAATGGCATCGACGGCTGCGAGATTGACACCGATCGTTGCTCTGTCTTTACGCCTCATTAATCGGCCTTTTTTGACCCCGAATTTGAGGTTTTCCCGGGGTTCTCCTTCATGATGGACCCAGTGCCAGACGTTATGGCCAGCTTTAACTTCAATGACCCGAGCTTTGCCTTCCGGTACCACGGCCGCTGGCGGCGGTACTTCTTCTTTTTCTTCTTCTTCGGCCTGGGACGTGCCCATCAACAAAGCCATACCAAGTTCCGGGATTTCCGAAGCTGGTGTCCATTCGTCCATATTTTCGTTACGGACTTTGGCATTTCCCGGGAGCTTGCCCTCCTCCGCAACTTCGACAAGTTGATCAAGGGGAACGGGCCCCAGTTCCTTTTCCCCAATGAGGCAGAACCACTGAATTTCAGCCTCTGTTTTTTCTTCGGTGACTGTTTCACTGGCTTCTTCGGCGGCCATTTCGATTTCGGCAGCAGCTTCTTCTGCGAGAGCGGCTTCCGTTTCGCCGACTGTGGCTTCTTCCGCCATTTCGGATTCCTCAGCGGTTGGCGCCTCTTCTGCGGCCGTTTCCTCGGTGGTAGTTGGGGGTTGGGGTTCAAAGGTTTCTTCAGTTATTTCCTCCATGGGCTCCACCGGTTCTTCTATTGGAGGGGCTTCTTCAATCGGGGCCTGTTCGCCAGCGAAGTTTTCAAGAGCTTCGGGTTCTTCCTCGAAGGGTTCTTCTGCAATATCCTGTTCAACAGCTTCGACAAAGACGGTTTCCTGTTCGTTAAATTCTTCTGCTTCTGGTTCTTCGGTTGCCGCTGCGGCAACAGCTTCCTCCTCTTTCTCGGCTGCTTCAGTTTCACGCTCCGCTGCTTCAATTTGGGCGTTTGCCGCCTCTATGCTGGCGGTGAGGTCTTCGTCGGTTTCAGGCGGCTCTTCGCCAGCTTCGAGAAGTTTTCTACCAAATATCTCGTCAGCATGCGGTGCAAGGTCTGCGGCCGCTCCATTCAGCCCTGTCAATTGCCGGGGACGAATGGTATCGCCCAGTGCCCGTGTGGTCTGGTGCGGAACGGTTAGGATCCCAATGGCCCCAGGTTGGGTTACGTACCGCAGTGTGTCCATTGTTACAGCGTGCAGGCGGGCGGAGCCGTTAACGGCTTCAAATTCGAAGGATGGTAGTGTTTCCGTCCCATGGGGGGGCAGAGGCTTAAAGGGCACGGTACCAGAACCCCATCCAGCGGTAAGTTGCGAGCTGGATATAAAGCGTGTTTCCCTATCGGGACTCAAAGCCCCACCCAATTCAGCTTCATCAGGTTGTTCTTCTGCGGATTCAGGAACGTATTGAGAAGTTTTCTCGATACCATCAGGCCTTTCGGGCCGGAGCTGCCCCATATATTTGGCCGGAGCCGCTTCAATTTGTGAGGCTTCAGAATCGGGTCCTTCTATGTGGGGTACATCGCTGCTTTCGAGGCTTTCTTTGGAAGGGCCTGAACTTGTTGTTGGGCGGAATTTGATCTCACGTTTTGGAGAGGGGACAAGAGAGCCCGCCTTTTCCCCTTCCAGATGAATCTTTGTTTGTGGCATATCTTGCAGTTCAAATCTTCCCTGCCTTTGTACGGTCTTCTGTAGGTCGACCTCCGACGGTGTCGGCTGGCCGGCTTCCATACTGTATTCGACCGGTTGTTCACCGGTAACGTCTACTGATGGAGTTTCGGCTGCCAGGGAGTGACCTGAAGATGCTATTGGCCTGATGGCGAAATCAGCCGAACCTGCCATCAATTTTTGGGAAAATGCTACAGGCGAGGCTTGCCCCTCTGGTTGTTCGATAGAAGGGGCTTCGGCCTGACCAGTAACGCTCCCCAATTGCGCTTCACCAAGCCGCGGAGAAGTTTCTTCGGGTAGAACATTTCCATCGGCTTCCATGTGGGATATCCCCGATGGGGCCGGCGAGGTCTTGTCCCCTACGATCTCGGGGATTTCCGTTTCAAGTTCGGCAGTGTCGAACAATAACCGTTCCGTCCCATGTTCCCGGGAAGGAGAGAGTTCCCCCAGCGATTCAGATGAGGCTTCCGGTAACCTTGAAGCTGCCCCCCCCGATTCCCGAATCTGCTCTGCAGGAGGTTCGCCGAAAGGCGCGATCTCCGGCTGGTCCAAATTGAAAGAGGGTTCCTTCGGTAAGAACATTTCGGCGGCGGGGGATATCTTACCCAAGTCGCCCGCAGGTGTCCCACTTTCCAATACTGCATGATCCACGTGCTTTGACAGTTCGGCTCTTGGGCTACCGATATCCAGTTGAGGTGCAATGTCCTGGAAGTTTATAGCGGGAGAAAGTTCCGTCGAAGACGGCGACATCTCTTCAAGAACTTCAGACGGGGTTTCTTTTGCCAGTTCCGGTTCTTTTTCGACTTCTTCCTCGACGGCACCTTCTGTTTCGGAGACTTCGGGTTCGGCAGTGAGTTCCTCTTCGGCTTCGACTTCTTTCCCCATTCTTTCCCCGGCCAAAGGCGTCTCAGCCTCGGGCACGGGTTCATAGGGCTCTTCTTCGTCTTCGAGTTCTCCGACGGCTTCCTCAGCGGGCAGCGTTTGGGCTTCACCCGTAGTTTCGTCGGTGATTGCAGCTTGTTTCTCGATTGGTTCTTCAGCCGGGATAGTTTCCGTTTCGGTGGACGGTCTTTCAGCGGCAACTTCCTCGGGAGGTTCATGCTCGTCTGGCACAGCACCGGTTTCTTCAACGGAGGGTGCTTCGGCAACCTCTTCGGCAGCTTCTTCTAAATAGGTTTCAAAGGCATCTACTTCACCTACCGTCGACCATTCTTCGAAAGATTCTTTCCAGACAGGCGTTTCGGCGTTGATCCGACCTTCCTGGAGCATTTCTTCCATTTCGGGTACATCATACGGTCCATACTCTTCTCCATCGACCGCGACATACCATTCTGCCGCCGCAGCTTCTGCTACCTCTTCTTCAGCAGGAGCTGCAGCAACTTCCTCTACTGCTTCGGCCTCCTTCTCGGGTGCTTCAGCTTCTTCGTCGGACACTTCCTCGGCTGGAATTGTTTCCGTTTCGGCGGGGGGTGTTTCCGCAGCGATTTCCTCGGCGGCCTCCGGTTCCTGTTCGGCTGCTTCAGCTTCTTCGTCGGACACTTCCTCGGCTGGAATTGTTTCCGTTTCAGCGGGGGGTGTTTCCGTAGCGATTTCCTCGGCGGCCTCCGGTTCCTGTTCGGGTGCTTCAACTTCTTCAGCGGACCTAGCTGCGGTCTCCGCGAGGATTTGCTCAAGGCTTTCGACGGATGAAGCAGGAACCCATTCGCCGGTTTCGGGGTCCTTCACCTCTTGATCTGGCGCCAGGCCACCACCTTCGGCGAGGCTTTCGAGATATTCAAGCGTTACAGGTCCGACCGTGAGACCGTCTTGATCGATGTACCACTCTTCCCCGGGGGCTTTTTCTTCGGCGACGGCTTCTTTTTCAGCTTTTCCTTCTTCGACAACGGGTTCTTCGATTTCCTCTGGGGTGGGGCTTTTCACGAATGGCATAGTTTCCCCGAGAGTTGCCCATTCGCCGAGCTGTTTGCACCAGACCTTTGATTTTGCGGAGGCGCGGCCCTGGTCAATGAGCTCAAGGAGTCGTTTGGTCGAGTAGGGGCCGTACGTCTCTCCTTTTACCGTCATGTGCCACTGTGCGCCTTGCCATTCTCTTAAGACTACGGGGGGAGCAAGTTCCGGTATATTTTTGGCGGGGGACCAGTTTTTTCGGCGCGGGTCATAGACCTGCTGGCTGCTATCAATTTCGCCTTGCTGGGCCCGTTCAACCAGTTCATCCAGTGTCAGCGGGCCGAACCGAAGACCAGAATACATGAAATACCATTTCCCTTTGCCGCTCTTTGCTTCTTTGTTTTGTTCTTCGCCGGTAGTTTCGGCAGAGGATGTGGGTTCTTCGAGTTCGTCGGGGTTGGGAACATGTACTTCTTCTCCGCATGCACATTGCAAGGTTTGACCAGCTACGGATGGGGGAACCGAGAATTCGCTTTTACATTTTGGGCAGGTTACGAATATTTTTTCCATAAGTTACTTTTAATGCAGCCTTTTTGGAGACGAATCTTCTTCATAACTGGAAATAGACCTTTCCAGAGCACTGCACTTGAGGTCATACAGTGTTATGCGGCGGCGGACTTATTGTTCTTCGTTTTCGGTTTCTTGTGCAGGTTTTGCGTCCAGGATGTCGCTGAGATGTTCCCGCTCGAACGGGCGCAGGGCGGCGGGAGACACGATCAACTCACTCAATTCGGTTGCCTCAATTTCATCCCATTCGCCTTCAGCGTAATGTCTGGCAGCTTCGACATAGGTCTCGGCTATTTGTTGACGTTTCTCGCCATGTTCCAGAAGTTGTTCGATTTTCCCCAGAGACTCTTCCTTTCGTTTTTGGAGAGTCTTTTCCTGTTCGTTCAATTCTAGAATGGCGCCGCAGGCTTCCTGGAGTGCTTGAACCTGGTCCGCGAGCGGGCTGTGGTTGAGTCCAATTTCTTCCAGATTGCTTCGCAGCTCGCCAACTCTTTCGGGGTCGCGACTTCGCACGGCTTCAACGGCGTTGTCAACAATCTTTTGCGCTTCGTTCCATTTTTTTACTTTGGCGATGATGTCACTGAGCGGTGGTTCGTCGCCGGACTCGCTGACGAGATCGTAGTTTTGGTCGAGGAGTTCATCGACGAGGGGATAGGCCTCTCGGTCGAGGAGGACTTTTGCTTTTTCGACAAGCCACTGAGATCTTGTTTCGGCGGCCTGGTTTGCGAATTTTTCTGCTTCTTCGACATCGCCTTTTTGAGCGGCTTTTTGGAACTCGGTTTCGAGTTCGTAGGTTTTTTCGGCAAGGCCTTTTGTTTCCGCAAGTTCTTCTTTTCTCAGGTCCTCAATTCGCTCGTCGATTCCTTCAAGCTGCATTTCCGCCCATTTTTGTTTGCTTTCGTCGAGATCCTCATCGGCAGCCAGCTCTTCGAGGAGAGGTTTTGCGATATCATAATTTCCCCACTCCATGCAAGAGCGCGCGGTCCAGTAATCCCGGAGATCGGCGGCGTCCCGTATTTTTTCATCAAGGCCTTCTTCCAGCTCCGAAACCTTTTCTTCAACAATTTCAGGCCAGACTTTTTCAGCAGCGGCATAATGATCGCGGAGAACCGGGAGGAATTGAACAACGGGTATACGAGCTCCTCGGGCGATATTGAGAGCGTCGCGGTATTTTTTCAGAGCCTTTTGCCCTTCGTCATTATCGAGCATTTCGGATGCTTGTTTGGCGAACGAACGGACTTTTTCCAAAGTGCCTTCACGTTTTTTTAGTTTTTGTTGAGCGCGGCTCAACTTGTTGTCAAGGGCTTTCTGCTGGTTTTCATTGAGCAGGAGATGATCGGCTTCTCTGGCTGCCTGAAGCAAAACGAGGGTGTTATCCCATTCAGCAACTTCCCCGTATTTATCCGCTTTGTCGACCAATTCCCAGTAACGGTCCGTTCGGGCTTGACGCTCTTCCCCGTATTCCTCCCAAACGGCTTTTTCTATCTCCTCAGCAAGTTTCTGTTGTTCATCGCTGAGATTGAGTTCGTGTTCCTCGGCGAACGCGCGCGCCTCGGCTAACTGGTCCTCTGCGTCGAGGAGTCTTTCATTGTCCAGAGAATGCTGTGCTTCCTCGAATTCCTCGGCCAGTTCGGCAAGGTTACGCTCACGCTCTTTCTTCTCCTGGATTCTCTCGTCGACTTCATCGAGGCGAGTCTCGACATCACGGCGTGCTTCTTCGATTTCATCGCCTTTTATTGTGAGTTCTTCGAGTTGTTCCTGGATATCAATTAATTGATCTTTGGCTTCTTCATATTCTTCTGCTTCCCAGTATCCATGCGCTTCTTTGAGATTCTCCAGGGTTCTATCGCGAAGTTCTTTTTGTGCCTGTATTTGGCCCATTATCTCCCGCCGCTTGCGGGCCATGTCAGCGATAGACTGCTCGAACTCTTGCGCTTTTGAAATATCATCGCTACGCTCTTCGTTCTGTTCGCCTTCGTAGTCTTCTTCCTGGTTGCTATCATTCATTTGGTTCAGTCTTTCTTCCATCCCGTTTCCAATTTTTTTACCGTATTTAATGCCCGAATCGCGAATCTGTTTAAAGACCGCTTTGGCTTCGTCGAAATCCCCTTCTTCAAAGAGCTCTATGGCCTCTTCATAAAGCTTCTGGCATCTTTCGACGGGTCCGCGGATTTTGTCCAGAACACGGTTCATCCTTCGTTTGGTGAACCACCCCAGGTACTCCCCGCGATCTTGCGCTTTTTCAAGCAATTCTTTAGCTGCAGTCCAATCATCATTTTCGTAGGCCTGCATGCCGTCTTCAAAATAACGTTCCGCGGGACTGGTTTCCGCCCCGGAAAGTTTTTTGCTTAACGCCTCGGCCCGTTCCTGGATTTCATCATGTTCTTCGTAGGAAGGGCTGTCTTTAAGCTGGGCAAGGAGATTTTTTGCCTCACCGTATTCATTTTCTTGAATCAGTTCCTCGATTCTATCGAGTTTTTCGCTAGCCGACTCGATACCTTTTTCCTGCTGTGCGCGAAGATCCGCTATTTTCTTGCGGATACCTTCGTCCTCCTCGCACAGAGGATTTTCTTCAAGTTGGGCCAGTATCTCCTCAGCTTCGTTAAGTTCTCCGGCCTCAATATGGGTTTTGGCTAATTCCAAAGCTTCTTCGGCTTCTTCTTCCGTCATTTCTTCAATTTCGCCCGGCGTTTCTGCCATCGTTGGTCCCTTTTAGAAGTCAGAGAATTGCATAGCCCCGGTGATGTTACAATTGCTACCCGATCTTGAATCGTGGACGGCAATAAGAGGGGCTGGGGCAATAAAAAACATTAAATCTTTCTCCCGCAACTTCAAAGCAAAAAAATCCATTTCAAAACTTTAGTTTATGTGTAAAGGTACGAGATTTACCGTCTTCTGTCAACTGTTTGAACCGCTGTATTCTCCCATGTATCAGCGATTCGGCTGGCTAAAGAAAAAGGCCCTCCCGGCGCAGCTGGAAACGATTCAACGGCGTGCGGAGGGCCATCCTTATTGTAAGCCAGTCGGGGTGAGAGAGATAAAATCTCTCCCCGTTCAGTAAGCCTTTTAGCCTTCTTCGACTGGTTCTTGTGCTGGAGGTGGTTCCTGAGGCTGTTGAACCTCGTCTTCACCGCCGCCGAGAGCTTGAAGCGTCCAGCCCTTGCCAAGCCATGCTCCTGCGCTATCTGAATCTAATTCCAGCGCGCGATCAAAACAGTCAAGTGCCTGATCGTACTGACCCAAGAAATATAACGTCCAGCCCTGCGCCAGCCAGGCTCGACCGTTGCTTTCATCCAATTGCAAAGCCTGTTGAAAGCTTTCCATCGCTTCATCATAACGTTCGAGTCGATACAGGGACCAGCCTTTCCCTAACCATGCTTGGGCGTTATTATCGTCGAGGTTTAACGCTTGCTCAAAACACTCCAGTGCTTCCTCATCTCTGGCCATAACAAAACTCCTCCTCAGCCATTACGGAAAAAGGTTAACGGCCGACCGCGGGAATTTACTCAAACAATTGTGCCCAGCCGGCTCTTTGTTGGTGGTTTATAAAAGTGAATGAATCGATCATTGTTAACAAATTATAGCGCAAAAAAAACGCTTGTCAAAGATTTCCATGTTAATTTAGTGTCCAAAAATAACAAAAAACAAAAGATATCCTGGCGAAAATCTGCAACCTCCGGGACGAAAGCACCCCAATTGGTGCTTGTTCTTGCCCCTTGTTTTTTGCTTTTGAAAAGGGAAAAGGTTCGATCGAAACGCATATTTTGAAAGTCTATCACTTGTCTGAACGCAATAATGGGACGAAACCATGTCGAAACTTGCGTCTGGCTCAGAGTTTACTGTTGAGTGAAATCACCCCGCCCGACACACAATTCCGTCGGCGCGGCGTTTCGGATTGTGGAATCCTGCCTCCCGAAGCCTGCGGATGATTCCCCCGGCGAGATCCTTTCCTTGCTTGCCGCCCGGCGTGCCGACGTAGTGGAACAGGGTTCCACCGCGCACGAGGGCGCGTGAAAAGACCCCGTAAAGAGAACCAGCGTAAAGCTCGCCCGCCTGTGAAATCGTCGGAGGATCATGGAAGATTGTCTGAAAACTGTCGGGCTGACAGGATTCCAGATAGGTTCGCACATCTTTCTGGATGAGTTGCACAGTCTCACTGGTGAGCGCACCCGCCGACCAGGGGTTTGCTCGCGCACAGGAAAGCACGTTCGGGTCTTTTTCGCAAGAAATGACGCGGTTGGCTCCGCGTTTTTCGAGCAGTTGTGCGCTGTATCCCAGGCCAAAACATGTGTCAAGACAGCGTCCTTTCGGGCGGGGGATAACACTGACCTTCTCTTCTGCGTCTTCCCACGGAGTCTGACCGATGATTCTGTGCATTGTCGCTCCGGCAATCACAATGGTGGGGGCGACATCTTCTTCCGGCTGATAAAGTTTGTAATACTTGCGCGTCTTTTTGCTGTAAAGATAAATTTTGGTCGGCCCGGTCTCCCGTAACTCAACACAATCTTCCGGTTTTGAGTGTACATCTTCCAACCTTTCAAATGATACGGTTTGTCCGTCTGGCAAACGAAAAAATTCACTCCCGGCTGATATTTCTGTATGAGTGATGCCCAGGTTGAAGCTGAGACTTATTTTTTTGCCGCCCGATTGCAATATCCTGCGTATGGTCCATCCTGAGAGGACCGGATTCGCGTTGGTTGGTGCATTGCCCATGACGGTATCGAACGGGAACCTTATACGGCGAGTTTTCCTTTGACCATGTTCAGCTGGACCGATTTGATCTCCTCTGTCCCTTTGGCTGCCATTTCCAGCAATTCCTGGAGTCGATCGTCTCCGAACGGTTGGGCTTCGGCCGTGCCCTGAATCTCAATATACTGACCGGAATGTGTTCGGACGACGTTCATGTCAACCGCAGCGCCCTTATCTTCCTCGGCCGTCAGGTCAAGCATCGGGATGCCATCGACTACTCCTACGCTGATTGCGGAGATCCCATGTGTGATGGGGAGTGTTTCAATAACATCATTTTCACGGAGCTTCCAGAGTGCATCGACCACGGCCACGAAAGCGGCGCTGATGGCGGCGGTCCGAGTCCCCCCATCCGCCTGGATTACGTCGCAATCGACCCAAATTGTCTTATTGCTGATCTGCCCGAGGTCGACAGCCATGCGGAGACTGCGGCCAATGAGACGCTGAATTTCTTTTGTCCGGCCGCTGGGCGGCGTCTGCAGACTATTACGATCGGGGTTTGCGCTCGGGAGCATCGCGTATTCGGCGGTAAGCCAGCCCATATTCTGCCCTCGGCAGTGGCGAGGCACACCGTCTTCCACCATCGCAGTGCAGATAAGTTTGGTTGCCCCGGTTTGGACATATACGGATCCATCTGCATAGCGCGTGTAATCACCTTCAATAGTGAAATCTCTCATTTCGTCTTTCATTCGTCCATCGGCTCTCACGTTCAGGCCTGCCTTTCAATTTAAACTGTTGGCGCTTCGGAGGGGCACGATAACCGGAGAACAGCTGAACTACCTATTTTCCCCGGCCAAATTAATGATGGGCCCTCATTCTCCATAGGAATTTTGATGAATTATATCGTTGAGTGCTTTTTTGGGGACCAGTGTTACCCCGTCTTTTTTTTCAACCGAGATCGAATCGGAATTTTCGTATACTTCAAATTCTTCTTCAGGGTACCCCAGTGATACCACAAAACAGATCGAGCGGTCTTCGGGGATATTCAGTTCGGCGGCAAGCTGTGCGCGCCGGATGGAACCAAACCAGCAGGAACCAATGCCTCGTTCGTGAGCGGCCAGCAGGATGTAGCTCACCAGGCTTGCCATATTGGCAACGGCGGGATCCTTTCCGCCGAGCACAACCATGTAAGCAACGGGTCGCTCTCCTTCAGCCGGTGCTCCAATGCTCGGGAGCCAGGAAAGAGTGGCGTATACCTGTTCGCACATTTCGGGTTCATCAACAACAATAATTTCCCATTTCTGGACATTTCCGCCGGAGGGGGCATATCGGGCAACATCGGCGATTTCGCACAGGGTTTCTCGGGGGATGTCTTCCTGGCGGTAACGTCTTACGGACCGCCTGGTTTTGAGCAATGCGTCGGCTTCCATCGGTATTCCTTTCCTTAATAAGCTCAACACAGATTTAACCGGGAACGATTTCGCGTCTGTTCAGAATGCGTTCCATTCGTTCCGTGCTGAAATGCAGGTCGAGGGTCGATTCTTCGGCGTAATGGACTTTCCCGGGATCACTTCCTTTGGTAGAACGGACATATTTCCTTTGTGTGTAGACGATTTTCGCGTGTTTTGTGCCGCGAATTTTGGAGTAATAGACAGCGAGATGCGCTGCATCCAGCAGCGCGTCAAGCGAAACATCTTTTCCTTTTGGCTTTCTGATGATAACGTGAGGCCCGGGCCAGCGCAGCAGGTGCATCCAGTAATCGTTTCCCCGGGCGATGTTGAAGGTCAGCCTGTGACTCTGCTTCTGGTTGCGCGCGACAAGAATCTCCCAGCCATCGGCGGAGACAAAACGTCGCGGCTGCTTTTTTTCTTCCCGGCGGTGTGAAGGAGGTTTGGGCTCGGGACGAAGGAGATTTTCCTTGCGAAGTTGTTTTTCAATTTGGGCGATTCTCTCACGGTCGTCCGCTGCTTCTATTTCCTGGCGCAGGAGTTTGAGCTGCCGGATTTGCTTTTTCGTTTCTTGCATTCGCTCTTCGATATGTTCCTGCGAAGCTTTTCGTTTCTTGTATTTTTCGAAGTATTTCTGAATATTCTGTTCCGGTGTGAGGGCCGGATCGAGTTCTATTGTCTTTTCGGGCACCTCTGGCTCGAAAATGTCTTTAACCGTAACTGTGGATTCGCCTCTTTTGAGTTTGGGAAGCTGGATTTTCAGCAGTTCACCTTTTCGGCGCAACTCATTGGCACGTTCAGCCTTGCGTTTATCTTCCCGAAGATTCTCCTGCAGGGAAGTAAGGTGTTCCAGCTGGGCGTCGACCTTCCCGCGGAGCGCCTCCTGCTTCTCGGCAATCTCAGCTTCGTTTTCGAGTTCCCCGTACTCTGATTGAATTGCCCGACTCAAAGCGAGCGGATCATCAGAATCCGTTGCGTCCTGAAACCGATTCTCGGATGCTTGTTCCGCTGTAGATGGGGGAGGGGGAGGAGGCTGAACGTACTTTTTGCCCTGGGCAATTGTGCGGTGAGAATATTCCCGCGTAAAAAGCGAACCCAGAATTACATCTGAGTCGTCCACCAATATAAGATTGCTGCTTCCCCCAATCAATTCGGCAACTAATCGAACCGGTTGCGGTTTCATCAGGACGTCATGTTCGACTGACTGGAGTATGACGATCCGATCGTTTTCCACCTGGTGAAGTGATCGGACGGGAGAACCAGTGAGATGTTGACGCACAACGTTGCAGAATCCGCCCGCCGGTTTTCCCTGGCCGGGCCGGCGGGTAAGCAGGTGCAGGCGGGTGAAACGGGGATCCGCCACGATTTGAAGCCAGGATTTTGACGTTCCTTTCTGGAGTTCAAATATCAATATCTCCTCGTCCGGTTGGTCAATCCGGCCGATTTGGGCACCTTCCACGGTCGGTCTGATGTTTTCGACAACCGCTTTGATTTCTGCTGTGGAGAGACTCATCTCAGCACCTGAAGAGAATTTTGACCCGACAGAGGTGCGATTTGCGGCCTGAATTCTGCCAAAAAGGAACGACCTGCCTGTCGTGCTGGGACGCTCCGATATAATCTGACCTGAAGCCAGCTTTTACTCTTCTTCCATTACCTGATCATAGAAACGAACATAATCTTCTTTATGCTCACTTTCAAGATGTTTCATGGCCGACCGGGGATGTTGGTGAAGCTGACCAGTGAGCATATAAGGGATATCCGGTCCCCATCCCAGTTTTTCCTGAAGAGGTTTTACGTATTCCTGAATACATTTGATAATCGGACGCAGCCTAAATTTCGGGTTATGGAGGAACCCCACAAGATTTTCGAGCGGACAATTGCCTGCGCCACGCCCCATACCATACATGGTTCCGTCGACCTGGTTTGCTCCATAGATGATGGCTTCGATGGTATTGGCGTAGGCCAGCTGCTGGTTGTTATGACCGTGGAACCCGACCGTTTTTCCCTCTTCCTCACAGTACTGAAGGTATTTTTTCGTCAACTCCTGCGTCTGTTCCGAATATAAGCATCCCCAGCTATCGACAATGTAGATCGTTACTGCGGGGGACTGGACGAGTGTGTTGAGAGCCCCTTCGAGCTCGGCATCACGGATATTATGCACGGCCATGAGCTGAGAGATTACTTCATAGCCTTTTTCATGGGCGTCCTGCATCATTTTCATGGCTGTTGGGATTTGGTGCACATAGCATGCCACACGGATAGTGTCGAGCACGCTTTCCTCACAGGGAACGATGTCGCTTTCATAATCCGACCGCTCTGCATCAGCCATGGCGCTGAGCTTTATATCCGCGGGGTTGTCCCCGTAAACGCGACGCAAATCATCTTCGTCGCAATGTTTCCATGGACCATATTCGTCGGGTGGGTAAATTTCTTTTGAACCTTTGTAGCCGACTTCCATGTAATCAATGCCGGCTTCGGCGAGGGCTTCGTAAACCCCGCGCGCGAACTCATCGGCGAGCTGGTGGTTGTTCATTAATCCACCGTCACGAACGGTGCAATCGAGCAATTTCAGTTCGGGCCGGTATGTAATCCAGTCACCTCGTTTATCCACGTTTTGCGCATTTTTCTCTTCAGAAGACATAATGGAGTGCCCAAATGGGGAAGGGTGATCAAGTGATAGAAATACAAGCAGGTATTATACCAGCTCAGATTGCTTTTTCAACGTCGTGCGCTACATTCTTCGCACGGGTTTATGAAATTGCAAAAACGCGACGCGCTTTTATAATAGCGGTTTGGGAACGATCATAGAGAAAAAAGGAGAGCCGTTATGGCAGCCGAAGCCGTTATTGTCGTCGACTGTGGTTCTACGAATATCACCGTGTTCGCTGTCGGCCCCGATGGCCAATCGCTTGCCGCCTGCGACGAGCCAAATAAACCGGTGCCCCAGGCCGGGGCGCCCGAAGCGTGGCGTGTCTGGGATCTCGATGAGCTTGCGACCAAGGTCTTCCGTCTCTGTCGCGAATGTGTCGCCGAAGTTGGCTCGGAGAATGTTCGCGCACTGACGATTACAACCTGGGGAGCGGATGGGGCGCCGTTGACCTCCGAAGGAGAGCTTACGTATCCCCCGATTGCGTGGGAATGCCCGCGCACCGAAGGGACGGCCGAACGGGTATCAACAGAAATCGGCGCCCGGAACCTGTACGACGTTACGGGGTACCAGGTCATCAGCTTCAATACGCTTTTCCGGCTCGCCTGGCTGAGGGAGAATGAACCGGAAACCCTGGAAAAGGCAGACCGCTGGATGATGATGCCCGGGCTGCTTAGTTATCAGTTCTGTGAACAGATGAGTGTCGATGTGACCGACGCCTCGACGATGATGGCCCTTGACCTGCAGCAGGACGGGTGGTCGGAAGAACTGCTATCGGTGGCCGATCTGGACTCTTCGTTTTTCCCGCCGTTGATATACCCGGGGGAGGTCATCGGGGAGGTGACCGACGACGCCGCCGAACAATGTGGAATCCCCGCGGGCACGCCCGTCGTCGCCGGGGGCCATGACACACAGTTCGCGCTGATCGGGAGCGGGGCGACCCCCGACGAGGCGGTTTTGAGCAGCGGCACCTGGGAAATACTGATGTTACGCACCTCCGAGTTTCAGCCGAATGAACTCGGTTTCGTCGAAGGTATGCAGACGGAACTCGATGCGAAGAAAGGGCTTTTCAACCCGCAGCTTCTCATGATGGGGTCCGGTGTGCTCGAATGGGTCCGGGAAAATTTCTACGCCGGTATCGAAGAACGTAACGATGCCTACAATTCCATGATCGAGGAAGCCCGGAAAATTGGGCCGGGAAGCGGACAGGTCATGATGGTGCCGAGTTTCGTGCCGGATAGCGGGCCGACGAAAAAATACAATACCGAAGGAACAATTGTCGGCCTCGGACTGCAGACGGACCGCGGACACGTTTACCGGGCCTGCCTGGAAGGGCTCACGTTCCAGCTCCGGGATGCTTTGAGAATCATAAAAGATGCCACGCGGTTTGAGCCCTCCAGCATTCGGGTGGTCGGCGGCGGTTCGCGTAACGCGCTCTGGAACCAGATCCGGGCGGATGTCTGTAATCTGCCCGTGACAGTCACCGCTCAAAAGGAAGCAACGGTGATGGGCGGTGCGATCGTCGCCTGGATGGGCGCAGGACGCTTTTCTACAATCAGCGAAGGCCAGGATGCGCTCACCACGGAAAGTTCGATGGTCGAACCTTCGGGCGAGCGCGATGTCTATGATGAGCTCTTTGAGCGATACAAAAAGATTCCACCGGCTCTGAAAGATTTCTATACAACTTGAACGCACTGATCCAATGCGCGTCTCTGTCGCATAACCCAAAAAGGGAACGATAATGAAAATTTGCATTGTTGGAGCCACGGCGTATACGAGCCGAGAACTGATCGGTATTCTCCTCCATCATCCGGAAGCGAAAATTGTGCATCTGGGTGGCCGGCGTGAGGGGAATCCTCGCATATCCGAGATTTTCCCGTCTCTGCGGGGTCGCTGCGATATGAAAATGGGCGGCCTGGAGGTCGATACGCTCGAGGAAAAACCGGATATTGCGTTTTTCACGCTGCCCCATCAGGTCAGCCAGAAGTACGTGCCATCTTACCTGGAAGCGGGAATCCGCTGCATCGATTTCAGCGCGGATTACCGGCTGAAAGATGTCAATGTCTACCAGAAACACTACGGCGAACACCTCGATCCGGGAAATATCCCCGAAGCTGTCTACGGGATCCCAGAACTTTTCGGGGAGAAGCTGCCCGGCGCACGGCTTATCGCAAACCCCGGTTGTTATCCGACATCGGTGATTCTCGGCCTTGCTCCGCTCGCCCGAGAAGGACTGGTTGAGAGTGAACGTATCATCGTCGATGCCAAAAGCGGCGTGAGCGGACGGGGGAACAAACCGAATCGAGGTTCGATGTATTGCATGTGCAATGAGGACATGACCGCCTATAAAGTGGGCGTTCACCGACACGAGCCGGAGATGGAGCAGGGACTCCAGATGGTCGGTATCGATGGGGCTGATGTCTTGTTTGTCCCTCACCTGGCTCCTATGGACAGGGGGATTTTGTCGACAATCTACGCCAATATTCGGGAGGACGTGAACGCTGATCAGATTCAGTATCTCTACGATGATTTTTATTCCGGATGTCCTTTCGTGCGGGTGATGGGCGAGGGTGAACAACCGCACACGAAGGCGGTGTCCGGGACCAACTGCTGCGATATCGGCCTCACAAAGCCCCGGAGGAGTCGGGTGGTGGTGACCTCGGCGATCGATAATCTCATGCGGGGGGCGTCCTCACAGGCCGTCCAGAACATGAATGTGGCGGAAGGGATAGATGAGACTGCCGGTCTTCTGTAGCAAACAACCGGAGTTTTATGACAATTGATTTTTTCGGTTGTGGCGCAACGAAGGGATTGCGTCGCCCATCTTGCGATGCACTCGCAACGATCCGTGCAGTGGACCTCCACGCTAAAGGGCGCGAGGCCATGCAAAGCGCAATGAGAGAGAATGCTGTTAAAACGTCATTGCGACGCGGCGTTGCCGCCGCGGCAATCTCGCTATACGGCTGACCGGCACGCCAGGCGCAGGGCGAGTAAACATCTTATTTACTTTTTTTTGCCTGAAAATGTTGGCCTTTGCGTCGAAAGTGATGCTCAACAAAAGGAACAAGAATGATCGATCCGGTGGCTCCCGATTGGAATGATTTCCTGGCTAATCTGCGCCGTGGAGGCACGCCGGAGCGGGTGTACTATTTTGAACACGGTATAGCCGAAAATATCCAATCGTCTCTGGCCGAAAGATATGATCTCTGGCATCCCTTGCCGGGAGGCGACGACGAACGGAATCTTCGGCGGCGTCTGGCTGTGCACAGATTCCTCGGCCACGAATTGTTCCGAATCTTCCCGTCAAACGGACGGGTTAAGGTTCCATCGAGGGAAGGCGGATGGGTCGACGAAAGCAGTGGGGCGGTCACGAATTGGACTGAGTTTGAAAATTTCGCCTGGCCGGATCCAAGAGAGGCGGATCTGACAGTTATGGAACAGATTGAAGCCATTCAACCGGCCAATATGCGGGCGTTTCATGTGATCGATATCTGGGAAGTGGTCCGCGATTTGATGGGATTCGAACAGGTATGTTTTGCAATGTATGAGAATCCTGATCTGGTAACGGCCGTGTTCGACAAGGTCGGCTCTTTCGCTGTCGATATCATGGACACGCTCTGCGATTTTGAAACTTTCGGGGCAGTCTATCTCGCCGACGATCTGGGGTACAAAACGGGTTTAATGATGAGTCCCCAACAGATCGAGCGGTTTGTGATGCCCTGGCACCGGCGAATTGCGGACGTTGCGCATCGACATGGAAAACTGTTCTTATTTCATTGTTGCGGGAATATGTACGAGTTGATTGACCGATACGTGGAGGACTTCGAAATCGATGCCAAACACTCTTTCGAAGATGCGATTCTGCCCGTGACCGAGGCGAAAGAACGATACGGCGATCGGCTCTCATTGCTTGGAGGTATGGATGTCGATTTCCTGGCGCGATCCGATCCCGATGCCATCCGACAGCGAACGCGGGACATTCTGGAAGTCTGCCAGCCGGGCGGCGGGTACTGTTTTGGATCCGGCAACTGGGTGACCAGCTACATACCGGTTGAAAATTATCTGATTATGCTGGATGAGGCTCGTCGCTGGCCGTTTGACTGAACCCCGCCCCGGCTGGCAGGTTTCCGCAGGCGATTATTTGTTGGCCGGATGGGAACAGGGGATAGGAACCGGCCTTTCGGCCTCTTACTCCCACATGAAACATGTGATCCTGCCGGGCTCTGATTGCGCTTCTGCCCCACATACTAAACTTGCGAGGCCGCCCCGCTGAGTTTACATTTAAAGTCACAGAAACTGGTACACATGCAAGGAGGGCTGAAAATGTTGAAAGAAGTTTCGGTTGATGAAGCCTGGAAGTGCAAATATCCCGAACAGGTCGCTCTGGCCACCTGCGACGACCCGGACGGTGCGCCGGACATTATCGCTCTGGGTTGGTTCATGCCCACATCTTTTGCCCCGCCCATGTGCGCCATTTCCGTGGGACATACCCGTTACAGCCACGAACTGATAACTACAACGGGAGAGTTTGTGGCATGCTTTCCGACGGAGGGATTTGAAGCGGACGTTCTGTACTGTGGCTCGAACAGCGGGCGGGATGTCGACAAATTTGCCGAAACTCAGTTCACGGCGTCGGTAGGCCAGCAGGTATCGGCTCCGCTGATCGAAGAATGCGTTGTGAATCTCGAGTGTGTGGTTGAGGGGACGCTGGAGACGGGAGACCATACCATTTTTGGCGGTCGCATCGTTGCGGCGCACCTCAACGAGAACGCCGGCCGGCGTATCTACAACATGGGGAACGGACACACTCTCAAACCTCTGCCCTGAGAGACGGCAGTCTTTCCCGGACCGCACCGCTCGTTAAAAAACCTTCTCTGGGAACTGGAGTTCAGCCGGGCGCGCCCTCCCGTCTGATGCCCTGAAAGGGCATAACATAAGAGCCCGGGGTGCGGAGGGCTGAAAGTCCGCGGAGCCCGGGGGTAGAGATATGCATGAAATGATAGTGGGCTGAAGGCCTACTAAAAAACTGCTGCCTCCTCCGGCATGAGACAGTTCCCGCAATCCCGGGATGTCGGCGGCCGCGTGAGCTGGGTCGTTTCGGGAAAGGCCGAAAGGAATTTCAAAACGCAAAAAGGCCGGAAAATGGAGCAAACAAGCCCATAATCCCGTTTTCAAGCCGATTTACGGCAGGGCCGCCCCGGCGATACGGACCTGCAACTCTCTGGCATTTTCCCGGGTAGTGACTTGCCGTGGGCTCCCGCGGCCCTGTGCCGCGGGGGGGACGATTAGCTCTCTACGCCCGCTCAACTCACAAATCGCCCTCCATCGGCCCCGCGCCGATGGGGGCAACGCAATAACAGGAACGCACGCTAAGCACTCTCGGAGTGCGGTGAGCAGTTCGGCTTGCCGAACGGAGCACCGCTTTTTATTTGCTCTTGCATGCATGGCACATGAGCGGACTGGACTTCAGCCGGAGGCTGGAGTTCAGAACGCGGTCCATAAACCAAGGTCCCGCCCCGGTGGAGGCAACGGATTAACAATTGAGTTCAGCAGCCGGGTCTGCCAGTGATACCTATACAAGACCACTGGTTCCTCTTTGCAGAATAACAGAAAGGTTGCAAGCAAGATGTTTCCCGTTGGGGGCGGCTTGCCAAACAGAGACGCCCTGTCAGTAGTGCAAGCCCTTCTCCGATTGACACCCGGCCGGGTGACCGATAGATTAGAATCGATATAAGATTGCAGAGCGTGCCGAGGAAAGGATTGAGCATGCAGGAGCGGATTGAGACGGTTTTATCGCAGTTTGAGGGACATCGTAGCGAGATGATCCCGATGCTTCAGGAGGTGCAGGAGGAATTCGGGTACATCCCGGCGCCTGCCATGGAACGGATCGCCGACTTCATCAATATCCCCTCAAGCCGCGTCTACGGAGTCGCCACGTTTTACGCGCAGTTCTACCTGACACGCCAGGGCGAGCACAGGATTAAACTCTGCCAGGGAACAGCCTGCCATGTGCGGGGCGCAAAGAAGATCCTGGATACCCTCGAGGAGACACTCGGGATCGGGCCGGGAGAGACAACGGATGATTACAGGTTCAGCCTGGAGACCGTCGCGTGTTTCGGCTCGTGCGCGCTCGCTCCGGTGATGGTGGTTGATGGAAAAGTGCACGGACGAATGACCCCGCAGAAAGCCGAAGAGATAGTGGAGGATCTGGCGTGACGTTTGAACAGATGCAGCAGCAGGCCCGCGAGAAGTGGGAAGGTCTCGAAACAACGGATCAGATTCTTGTCCGCGTCGGCGCGGGAACATGTGGTCGGGCGGCCGGTGCGCTGGGAGTCTTGGATGCGGCACGCCGGGAACTCAAGGGTAACGGCACCGATGGTATCGTGTCGTCCGTCGGTTGCATCGGACTGTGCTATGCCGAACCTCTTGTGGAATTATCCGCACCGGGTACGCCAACGGTTCTCTATGGAGACGTCCAGCCCGAAGATGTGGCGGGTCTGTTGGCGGGACATGTTGGCGCAGGAGAATTCGCCGCGGATAAAGCCGTCGCTGTGATGAACGGAAAATCGGTGGAGGATGTGCCGGTTTTTTCCGATCATCCCATGCAGAAAGGCCAGTTCCGGATTGTCCTGCGCAACTGCGGCATCATTGATCCGGAGAATATCGACCACTACCTCGCCCGGGATGGTTACGCCGGTCTGAAAAAAGCGCTTTCGATGGATTCGGGCGACGTTGTCGAAGAAGTGAAGAAGTCCGGCCTGAGAGGACGTGGCGGGGCGGGTTTCCCCACGGGCGTGAAATGGGGGTTTTGCCGGGATGCCGAAGGCGAGACCAAGTATTTGATCTGTAATGCCGACGAGGGTGACCCCGGTGCGTTCATGGATCGTGCTGTGCTTGAAAGTGATCCCCATAGCGTGATCGAGGGGATGGTAATTGCCGCCTACGCAATCGGCGCCGATCACGGATACATCTACGTCCGAGCCGAGTATCCCCTGGCCATCGCGCGGCTGGAGAAGGCCATTGCGGATGCCAACGAGCGAAATTTGCTGGGCGACGATATTCTTGGATCGGGATTCGATTTCGAAATCCAGCTGAAGAAAGGGGCCGGGGCGTTTGTCTGCGGGGAAGAGACGGCTCTGCTGGCATCGATCGAGGGCCGACGTGGCATGCCCCGCACCCGACCACCATTCCCGGCTCAGGAAGGGCTGTGGGGCCATCCGACGAATATCAACAACGTTGAGACACTCGCGAACGTCCCCCGGATCCTGCTGCGCGGGGCCGACTGGTTTGCGGAACGTGGAACGGAGAAAAGCCGCGGCACAAAAACCTTCGCCCTGGCCGGCAAAATCCAAAGGACCGGACTGATTGAAGTGCCCCTGGGCACGCCGTTGCGGGAGGTTGTGTTCGATATTGGCGGCGGAATTCCGGATGAAAAAGAGTTTAAAGCGGTTCAGACCGGTGGACCCTCCGGCGGATGTATCCCCGCATCTCTGCTTGATCTGCCGGTCGATTACGAGAAACTGACGGAAGCCGGTTCGATCATGGGGTCGGGGGGGATGGTGGTGATGGATGAAGATACCTGCATGGTGGATATCGCCCGGTATTTCGATGAATTCACCCAGAAAGAGTCGTGCGGAAAATGCGTGCCGTGCCGGCTGGGCACACGCCAGATGCTCAATATCCTGACCAGAATTTCTGAGGGGCAGGGGAAAGAGGGCGATGTGGAGTTGCTGGAACAGATCGCCCGCTCGGTGAAACTCGGATCTCTGTGCGGACTGGGCCAGACCGCGCCGAATCCCGTCCTGACCACAATCCGCTATTTCCGTGATGAGTATGAGACCCACGTTTTTGATAAAGAGTGTCCCGCCGGCGTGTGCAGCAATCTTCTGGGCTATGAAATCGATCCGGATGTCTGTATCTGCTGCGGCCGGTGCGCATCCGAATGCCCGGTCGATTGCATAACCGGAGAAAAAGGAAAACCACCTTCAAAAGCTACCGAAGAAGATCGTGCCGAGGGTAAAGTGGGCCATCCGTTTGTGATCGGGCAGGATGAATGCGTGAAATGCGGCACCTGTTTTGATGTCTGTCCCGTAGGAGCGGTTGAGAGGAAGTAATGACAGAAATGAACCTGACCATTGATGACGTGCAGGTAACGGTACCGGAAGGCAAAACTGTCCTTGAAGCAGCCGAGAAAGCCGGGATCTACATCCCGACTCTCTGCAATGACGAGGATCTTGCTCCGTACGGTGCCTGCCGGTTGTGTATCGTCGAAATCGAAGGTATGAAAGGTCTGCCCACCTCGTGCACCACCCGGGCGGCGGACGGGATGGTGGTCCATACCGATACCGAGCAGGTCAACGAAGTCAGACGCACGATATGTCAGATGCTCATCGCCGATCATTCATCTGATTGCCTCACCTGTGCTTCCAACCAGGAATGCGAACTGCAGGAAGTGGCTCGCCACCTGGGCGTGACCGAACAGACGATGGATGCCACGGAACGGGAACGCGAGGTCGATGATAGCAATCCGTTCTTCGAGCGCGATATGTCCCGATGCATCCTGTGCCTCCGATGCGTGCGGGCCTGCCACGAAGTACGCGGTGTCGGCGCCATCGAGGTGGTCGGCCGGGGTTACGAAAGCAAAATCGGGACGTTCGACGACATGCCACTCAGCGAGTCAGTCTGCGAATCGTGTGCGGAGTGCATCGCCCGGTGCCCCACGGGAGCCCTCTCGGTGAAATCCGAAACCATGCCGGCAACGCGCTGGGTATCAACGACGTGCCCGTATTGCGGGTGCGGCTGCGGATTGGATCTCGGCATTCGGGGTGACGAAATCGTGCAGGTCCGCGGCGAAGAATCGCACGTGGTCAACAAAGGAAGCGTCTGCGTTAAAGGGCGTTTCGGCCTCGATTTCGTCGGATCGCCCGACAGGTTGTCAAAACCGCTGATCCGCCGGAACGGCCAGCTGAAAGAAGCCGAGTGGGACGAAGCACTCGACCTGGTGGCGAACCGATTGAGCGAAATCAAAGACGAATACGGATCCGATGCACTCGCCGGATTGTCATCGGCAAAATGCACAAACGAAGAGAATTACGTCTTCCAGAAATTCGTGCGGGCCGCTTTCGGGACCAACAGCGTCGATCATTGCGCGCGTCTCTGCCATTCGTCAACCGTGGCAGGTCTCGCGCGGGCCTTCGGCAGCGGCGCGATGACGAATTCAATTGCGGAAATTGAAAACGCCGATTGCATTTTTGTCACCGGTTCCAATACCACCGAAGCCCACCCCATAATTGCCCTGCGGGTCAAGGATGCTGTGGAGAAACACGGCGCGAAACTGATCGTGGCCGATCCGCGTCGTATCGATCTGACCCGTTTTGCCGATATCCATATGAGCCAGCAATCCGGGACCGATGTCGCTTTGTTCAATGCGATGATGCATGTGATCATCGAGGAAGGACTGGTCGACGAAGAGTATGTCGAAGAACGCACCCGGGACTGGGAAAAAGTCCGCGAGGCTGTGGCCGATTGCACGCCGGAATGGGCCGAACCAATCACAGGCGTTCCCGCCGACGATATCCGGGAAGCGGCCCGGATATACGGGAAAGCCGACCGCTCGTCGATCATCTACAGCATGGGGATCACCCAGCATACCACCGGAACCGATAACGTGCTGTCGCTCGCCAATATGGCGATGCTGACCGGCAACGTAGGACGCGAATCGACCGGTGTCAATCCTCTGAGAGGCCAGAACAACGTGCAGGGCGCGTGCGACCTGGGCGCGCTGCCCAATGTGTATCCCGGATACCAGAAAGTCGATGATCCGGAGATACATCAGAAGTTTGAGGATGCGTGGGGCACCAAACTCTCCACGGAACCGGGTCTCACTGTCGTGGAAATTATGGAGGCCGCTTACGTGGATGACGTTCGGGGCCTGTATATCATGGGCGAGAATCCCATGTTGAGCGATCCGAACGTGAACCACGTGGAAGAAGCGCTGAAAAATCTGGACTTCCTGGTCGTCCAGGATATTTTCCTCTCCGAAACCGCGCAGCTTGCCGACGTCGTGCTTCCGGCGGCGTGTTTCGCGGAGAAGAACGGCAGCTACACGAATACCGAACGCCGGGTGCAACGCATTCGGAAG
The DNA here is from genome assembly GCA_046538485.1 of Candidatus Brocadiia bacterium. Classification (GTDB taxonomy): domain Bacteria; phylum Planctomycetota; class Brocadiia; order SM23-32; family SM23-32; genus JBKHIT01. Next base: position 29,874 of record JBKHIT010000060.1, read on the forward strand.
GCTATTGAACCGCCCGGCGAAGCGAGAGTGGATTACGATATCCTCTGCGACGTTTCAACCCGGATGGGATACGAAATGGGTTACGAAGGGGCGGGGGAGATCCTCGATGAAATCGCGGAATTAACGCCGATTTACGCCGGAATGAGTTTCGAACGCATCGACGATGTCGGGCTGCAATGGCCGTGCGAAAGCAAAGACGACCCGGGGACCATGTATCTGCACAAGGGCAACTTCCGTCAGGGATACGGCCAGTTCTACGGAGTGGATTTCCGGGAAGCCGACGAGCTTCCCGATGAGGAGTATCCGCTCATTCTGACGACGGGACGGCTCCTTGAGCATTTCCACACCGGCACGCTCTCGCGCCAGACGCCCGGTCTGGAGGAAATTGCCCCGCCAACCCCGGTGGAAATCCATCCCGAAGATGCGCAGAAGCTCGGACTTGAGGACGGCGAAGAGGTGGAGGTCAGCAGCCGACGCGGGACCGTGCGCTGTCACGCCGTCGTAACAAAAAAATCCCCGAAAGGCACGGTTTTCATGCCTTTCCATTATCGAGAAGCTCCCGCGAACCGCCTGACCAACGACGCCCTGGACCCCATCGCGAAAATCCCCGAATACAAGGTCTGCGCGGTGCGTGTGGCAAAACCGGAGTGAGGGCCCGTTTGTTTGCTGCGAGACCTGTTGGTATATGTACCGCGTTCTGAACTCCAGCCTCGGCTGAAGTCCAGTCTGCTCGTGGGGAAACGGAGACTCGAGTTCAGCTGAGTCCGCCATCGGCGCGCGAAACTGGACTTGAGGCGGGCCAATTTGGAAAATGGCAACTCGGACGAAACTGCCCGCGTTCTGAACTCCAGTCCCGCGTGAGCGGTTCTGAAGTCCAGTCCGCTCACGGGTTACAATCTTCTTCACCCGCGGGGGTCGGAAACCCAAAAGGGAGAACGGTTCAAGGGCGCATGTAGCACAGGCTCTCCAGCCTGTGGACCGGGTCGTCAGACCCGGAGTGGTTGTCGTTCGCTGCGAAACGGAATGTGCTCCACGCCGGACAATGGTAACAGCACCGTCTCGTGGATGAACCCCGCCGGCGCAGCCGGCTCTGGAGTGCGGCGATTCTTCGCCGCTGTGCCGTTGTTTCTCGCCGTTTTGCCGTTCGTCTGTGTCGTTGCTGTCGCTGACCTCTGTCCGTTCCTGTCCTCTGTCCGTTTCTGCCGTGGGTAGTTCAATCCGCGCAGCGGATGACACTCTGCTCGCCACGGGTGTCAACCCGTGGGACCGGTGACGACAGAAACAAACCCGAACCCGCGCAGCGGGTGGCACCGGCCGTTGCCGTATCGCCGTTTTGTCGTAACGCCTTTGCCGTTGCTGTCGCTGACCTCTGACTTCTGACACGCTGACATCTGTCCGTTCCTCTGTCCATCTGCGGCCGTTACCTACCACCGGTTTCATGCCGGTGGGGCGATGCCTCATGTGGGTGAGCATGAAGTACGGCCCCACTCACACAGTCGGTACCCTCTTAACGCTGGTGTTGCCGGTAAGACCGCGGAGCGGGCGTGGCAGAAGCGGGTAAAGGGCTGGGATTCTCCCAGCCCCTC
>JBKHIT010000118.1:0-7160 GCA_046538485.1 Candidatus Brocadiia bacterium
CGTCTTTGGGCCGCTGCTTCTCCGCGGCGGAGGAGAGTCCGGCGAGAAACAACGTCCCGGCAAAGATACACAACAGGACGATGGGCCGGATGGTTGACATTTGGTCTCGCCCCCTTTTGTTTATGAGAGGTGTTTTTTGGGAATCTGGTAATTTCAATTTAGAGGCACGGATTGATAAGGATGAAAACAGATTGCAACTAACAACTAACAACCATAACGGGTGCCACCCGCTGCGCGGGTTCAACGGCGGACGGCGAGGAAGTTGAGAAGCTATGAAGTTTAGAAACTACGAAACGGCAAAGAAGACGAACGGCGGAGAGTTTTTTGGTTTCGGTTATATCAATCGTATCAGCTATTCCGTTCATTTCGACACGATAAACGAGACTTCAGCAGGTCGATGACCTCCTGCCACATTGCCTCCACTTCGGCGGCCAGTTCCGATCTGCGTTCTTTCACGGTACCGGCGATATCGTTGTGGTGATCAAGCGTATGATCCACTAAATCAAGCAGACCCCCTGCGTTCTGGTCCGCATAGTGGATATGGTCCGGTATCCCAAAATCCTCCATCAGAAGGTCATACTTGTGGGCCCACCCCGAGGGCTATGGCCGGGACACCCATTGACAGGGTGCTCACGAGGCTGTGGAAACGCGAACCGACCACTATCCGGGCTTCACCGAGAACGCCCTTCAACACGCGCGGGTCAAAATCCCTAACCACCTCCGCTCCATCCAGTTCTTCGGCCAACGTATCCACAAGTTTGATATCACCCTCGTTATATTCACGCTGCACTATTTTTACTTCCAGGCCTCGATCCTGCAAATGGTGGGCAGTCCAAACAAGCCGTGGGATATACACATCTTTCCAGTCTTGGTCCCTCCGGTACATCTGGATGACGCTGACCAGCCCCTCCTCATACTCCGGGTCCATCCAGCGGCCGTGGCACGTCTCCGGCCAGAGTTCTTTGACTTTTTCAAGAGCAGTCACTCCGCAGATTTCTCTCCTATGGGATTGCTTATACTGGCAACTATCGGGTCAAGTATTTCTTCCATGGCATCCCAGCTGTACCGGAAAACACACTTTCGGCGGGCGGCTCTGCCAATATTCTGCGCTTCACTTGGCGCTTTTAGTAGCTCATTCAGTGCGCCAGCAAGCGCCTCTGGATCCTGTGGAGGCACGACTTTCCCGCATCCGTCAAGTATCTGCGGCAGGTCCGAGACGGCTGTAGCAACAATTGGTTTTTCCATTGCCATCGCCTCGAAAACCTTTGCTGGTATCTGGGCCTCAGCATAAGGAGTGGGACGCTGAGGCAAACAAACGTAGTCGGCCGCTGCCAGTAGCGCGGGCATTTCGGAATGCGGGAACATGCCGAGGTACGTAAAGGCCCCCGGGTAGCTTTCCGATAATTTCTCGACATGGCGATTTTCGGGCCCAGCTACGACCACGCGCAAATCCTCAGATAAGGTTCTGGCCGCGTCACATAAGTCTTTCAGCCCTTTGTGCGGACGGACCTTCCCCGTAAACAAAGCGCATTGACAATCCGGAAGGCCAAATCTATTTCGTTCTCGCTCCTTGTCATAAGACGAAGGATCGAATACCGACGCGTTTACTCCCATGTAAACCTGAGTCCCACCAAACCGCGACCGTAGAAAACGCGAACTGACCGTTATTCCATCCGCTAAGTGCGTGACCGCCTCTGTTATGGACTGGGCAACGCCTCCATACGGAGAACTCAGTCTGCTTCCCCGACCCCAGCCATCACCCCAGACGTGTTTCCACAACTTTGAATTATGGAAACTCGCGTTGTCCCAATCTTCGATGTCCAGTAACAGGGGAACTCCAGCAGTGGTTTTACGAATTAGCCCGACTCCAAAGCTGGTAGGGATGGGCTTGAAAGCGTACAGAACATCCCCATCCAGCTTGCTCAGGAGGGATGGCACCACCGATAAGAAATGATGCCAGCGTTTCCCTTTCGGAAACACCGGCCTGTAAGTAAATTCCTGAGCAAAAGCTTCATATATTTCATCTCCGAAAACAGGCCCGGCAATCTCAATTTCATGCCGTCGCTCCAGAACCTTCGCAATCGGATAGGTCCTGACTATGGAATTTGCTGAAAGATCGTGCACGAGGCAGGATATTTTCACGCCTCTCCTCCAACCAAACCCTTGTCTTCCAACTCTTGCTGGGCTTCATCGAAGTGATCAGTGGCATCAACCTTGTCAGCCCATTCTACCAGCCCCCGCATGCCGTCCTGAAAATCCGTCTCAGGCGCATACCCGAGCACATCCTGAGCGCGAGAAATATCAGCGTAGCAATGCCTTATATCGCCCTGCCTGTATTGCCCGGGAAAGCGGGGGGTAACATCGCCGCACTCCCCGTATTCTGCAAGCAGCCGCTCCGCAATATCCCGGACGGTTATTGCGTCGCCCGTCCCGATATTGACTGCCTGGGGGGCTACATCCTCAGCCTGCAGAGCCAGTATGTTTGCCCTGGCGATATCGGATACATGTACAAAGTCCCTCTTCTGACGACCATCCTCGTAAATTATCGGGGGATTCCCGTTCTTGATACGACTGGAAAAAATGGCGCATACCCCGGTGTAAGGGTTATCAAGGCTTTGCCGAGATCCGTAAACGTTAAAGTACCGGAGCGCCAACGTTGGAATATCGTAAGTGCGGCCAATCAACAGAGACATCTCCTCCTGATGCCGCTTGGTCTGCGCATAGATGCTGGTTGGACGAAGGGGTTTCTGCTCATTTGTCGCCCGCGGACTCAGCTCCCCGTTGCACTTGGGACACTGGTGCTGCCAGTTTCGATCTTCCAACTGGTCCCGGTTACGATTGCCAGGATAAATCCGCTCCTCGCATTGAGGACAGTAGTAAGCACCTTCCCCATATATGCTCATACTGCTGGCAACGATTAACTTCTCAATATCAATTGCGTCAGTTGTCAGCAAGTCCAGCAAAACAGCAGTCCCGCGGGTATTGACATCCGTGTAATGTTCAACCTCATACATGGACTGTCCCACGCCGACAGCGGCAGCCTGATGGCTTACGGCATCGACCCCCCGCAACAGATGGGCCATGAGCTCCCTGTTTCGTATATCCCCCCAGACATATTCACAATTGTTGTTGAGGTACGCAGGCTCGCCGTGATGAACCTGCGGGTCAAGGGCATCGAACCCCATCACTTCATATCCGGCTTCCACAAGCTGGTCCACTACATGCGATCCGATAAATCCTGCTGCTCCCGTCACTAAAATGCGCTGCATATTCACCTCCTAAAGATAATGTACACTCACGAAAATTCCGCAGGCAGATGGCTGCCCGCCCTGCACTGCTCCCTTTCTTTCACTGATCAATTATATCCTTTCAGCTTTCTCCGGTTTCTTCCCGGATACTCCCAGGTTTATCCAGCCGTGGTCGGGGCCACGGGCTTGGCTCCGATCCATTTTGCTGATTTCTTTCAATCCGACCTGTTGCATGACTTCCTTGAGGTAACGTGGCGTGAATAAAGCGCGATGCCAGTTTGCGGAAACACCTGCGCGCACTCCCGCCCCGTAACCGAATAGATGCCAGTCTGCCCATTTACATGGTTCCCTTTCAGGGTTAAGCGGGTAAGGATGTTCAGGCTTTTTTTTGTCCCGGGGGTTGTTTTCATAATCCACTATCACTTGCGACACCTTCAATCCGTCTGGCACCCATATCTCCATTTGACCGCCCCGCTGCAGTATTCGGGTCCATTCGCGCAAGACCTCCCTGATTTTATACCACGGGATATGTTCAAGCACGTGACTTGCATGTATCAATTCGAACGTCTCGTCTGAAAACGGCAAAGGCTTCGATGCATCATATACGTAGTCCACTCCCGGCTGTCCGGCCGCGTCCAATACTTCGAAACCCTCAACCGACACCCCCCCCCCCCCCCGATGTCCAGCCGTCGTTCGGACCTGCCGCGGTTGCGCAGCCTGTTCATGTGGTTACCGCCCAGTTTCATGTAGATAGAGTAGGACCCCCTGCCCGCTCCACGCAACCTGCGCATAACACCCCGTGCGGCCTCTACCAGTGCGGGGCCGCCGATTCGGTGCAATAAGGCTTTGCCCTTTTTTCTAATCATCTAAGAGTCTCCTCTTTTTCGGTCATAGTGAAGGCTGGCGAGCCCATATTTTTCAGCGATCTGTAAGGTGCCGGCCAGCCGAAAAGGTCCAGTAATCTGGCGGCTTTCCGCCGTAATCCAGTATCGCCCGCCCATCTCCCCGCACCTACGACCACGCAATTCGAGCTATATTCCATTTTCATTTACCTCCACTTTTGCCTCATTCTGCACCGGAATTAAGCCTGATAATGAGGTAACCAGCTCTGTGACTTCCTCAACACAAATATCTGCCAGGCAACATCTACTCCCATCTTTGTCTCACTATGACGCTATTGAACAGTCAATTATTGTACTGGTTCACCGTACAATAGACGACCCGCACCCCACAAGTATGGAGAATCAGTGGGGTTGAAAACTCGCCAGTCGTCGGGGGGCTGCAGAATCTCACCTTCTTCGGTTTTCAGGATTGTCTGAAAAATTTTACATGCGTCGGGAACCCAAACCTCCAATCTTCGCTCGCTAGCCGTAGCGTGCCCTCAAACCGCGCAATAACTTGATCGCTGGGGCCGGGAGGACGCGTTTAACTGTGCCTCGTACGAATTTGCGCAGACCTGAGATCTTCCAGGGCAGGCGGTATAAAAAATCCATGCCAAAAGATGCTGCGACATGAGCAAACTTCCTCCGCAAGGAAAGTCTGAAGGACGAGCTCGTATTGGATCTTGGCCAAATCCTGTAGAGACTACGCGCACAATACGGTTCGGTGACCGTTCGGGAGTGCGATGACGCGATCAGATTAATATCTGGGTACGAACGAACTTTACTGAGAAGAGTTGAGTAACACTTTTTGAGCCTCTGTTGAATTTGTTCGGGTACCCGCGTCGTTCTTTTCCTTTTCTCGGGCAGTACGAACCTTCTTCCTAAATACTCTTCGAGAATTTGCTTGTATTGCCACAGCTTTTCATAACGCACAACCAGAACAGGATAACTGTGCTTTTGCGTCCACGAGTCAAATACATTTTCGAAACCGAGAGCATCACAGTCTAATATTTTCGGCGGTGAATTCTCAAAATGGCCAACACAACGCAAATCAGGCGGCCGGAATCTTTTACGGTACGTTGACCAAACAGCGTCAATCGGATTGCCAAATATATAGATGCATTTTACATCTTTTGGTAACTTTTCTGGTGCGGGAGAATGGGTCTTTAGAAAAGGCACCTGGGGCAGATTTTGGCTTGAACATATAGATACCCATTCGGGCAAGCGTTTAAGCGAAGGATCGTCCCGAGAGAGCCCGTAGGTCTCCGGGAGAAAAACCCAAGCGACGTCGGGATGGTTCTTGGGTGTAGTTGAACCCGGCGGGAATCCGGTAATTGCACGAAACAACATTGTGGAACCACACCTCGGATAGCTAGCAATAATAAGCCTCATTGTAGAAAAAGCACTCCTGATCAACTAGGATGTTTAGTGCGGCCTTCGAGACAAAACCACTCCGATTGCGAAAGTGGTGCAAACGCGTTTTGGTTAACCATTCGGCATCGATGCTGGCCCCGGTTTAAAGTTTCGAAGAAGGCTAAACAAATCCATCAATACTTTGTTTTTTGAGAGGGACATGATAAGGATAAAATAAACGGCCATGCCGGTTATGACCTGCACAACAAACCAGATAAAGGTTTGAGGAGTAGCCATGCCCATGCCCCGCACCACCGCGAACATGACAATGCTCGATATGACCGGTTTCCATAAAACCAAAGCGAACTGGGTTGGCTTCATGTCTAAGATGTGCATAAGAAACCAGACTGCCGCGATACAGACGGGTATGGAACTCAATACTGCCGTCAGACTTGTCCCGGAAATCCCAAACCACTGTGTGAGTGGCCAGATGAGTGTGACGATACCTACCAGGCGAAGGATCGGAATACGAGCCGATACCGAGGGATTGTTACTTGCATAAAATACCGGTCCGGCCGTTGCGTTGAAGGCCCTCTCCAAACCAAAAACACTTAGAATCTGAAGCGGAACTATAGCGCTGAGCCACCTGCGCCCGAGGAAAACAATGACGAAAGTGGGCGCAACGGCTGCTATCCCGGCAGCTATCGGCGCTGCCAATAGCATTGTAAGTTTGAGAACCCTAAGATACGCTCGGCGGAATCTTTCTATATCGTTTTGTATCTGTGAATAGGCGGGAAATGTGACTGAAGAAATTACGTGTGTCAATTCAGTGGCTGGCGCATTTGATAATCTGTAAGCGAGCTGGTAGACGCCCAATGAGGCGGCGCCCAGCACCTTTCCCACAAATGCATCATCTCCATTCTGATTGATGAAAATCAGTATACCCGAAAGCAGAACCCATCCGCCAAAGTTGAAAAGCTGCTTTGCCTTATGGGGTTCAAGGCGAAGCCGGGGCCGGTACGGGTGTAGCAGGTAGGAGAGCAAACAGGTGCTGATCCCGTTTGCTAAGCCGGCCCAGACAAGTGCCCACACAGAACGAAGGTGATAGGCGAGAATAACACCGACGATCAGGGAGATAACAGCGCTCCCAGTATTGAAAAGCACTTGTTTGTGAAATTTTAGTTCCTTGCGGAAATAAATGATCCCGATGTTTCGGAAACCACCGACCGCAACGGAAATACACATGACGCGAAGCAGGGCCGTAGCGCGCGGTTCGTCAAAGAAGGCCGATACCAGCGGCGCCGCGGCGAACAGTACCCCTGCCAGGACGAGTCCACGGATGGCCTGGATGGTCCATGCCGTGTCCAGATAATCGTCCGTATTCTCCTGGTTCTGTATAAGTGCCGCATTGAAACCGGTCCGGCTGAAGGTCTGGAGCGTGGCGATCGCCAGCATCACGATGCCGAAAAGACCGAAATCCCTGGGATCCAACAGGCGGGCCAGCACGACCATCTTGATGACCGACATCCCGCGCCCGGCAATCTTGCCGGCGAACACCCAGCCGACGCTTTTCACCACGCGCGAGGTGAGGGACGGCTGAGATTCGCCGTCGGGTGATGATTTCTGTGATTGTGACCCGTTATCGGTCATGAGTGGTTCTGAGTCAAACGGCAAACGA
>JBKHIT010000009.1:0-106789 GCA_046538485.1 Candidatus Brocadiia bacterium
TCTATGGGGTGAAGCCGATGCGCCTCTGGCGGAGAGGCTTCACTCTAATAGAACTACTGGTGGTGATCGCCATCATAGCCATTCTTGCGGCGATGTTGATGCCGGCGCTGGAGCGGGCACGGGAATCGGCATACACCGTGCGTTGCAGTTCGAGATTGCGCAATATATATCTCAGCGTCAATTACTACCTCCAGGATTACAGCGATTACTGGCCTGTCAGTAAAGTCTGGGGGCCTTACAACTTGCAATTCCGGCAACAAATGCGGCCCTATTTGCCGGAAGGACTCGGCTGGCCGGGTTCGAATCACTATGACGTGACCGCCGACGAGTACATCTTCGTCTGCCCGGGGACGGACTATTCCTATCCCGGCAGCACGGATTTCAGTTATATCTGCCAGTACTGCACCGTGACGTGGGGGCACCAGCCGATGTGGTATTGGGCCAGCTCCCGGTTCGGCTACGGGAACATGAGCAGCCAGGGATGGATGTGGCAGCCGAAACGCTCCATGGATTTACCGGGCAACATTGCCTATCTTTTCGAGACACACAAGGGTACATCGGAACCTCACTGGGCGTATTACTGGGGGTACGGTCATACGAAATACAATCACGCCAGCGGGAAGGCGACAAACATCCTTTTCACCCAGGGAAACGTCGGGACTTTTGGTCGGCCGATAGATGACGCGATAAACAATGGTGATCTGCGGGTGTGGTAAAGGGCAATCAACTGCCGAATGGGAAAAGAGCCCGTATACCCGGCATCCCGTGTTGCAATCACCAGGCGGTTTCGTATGGGTATCCTGACGTTTTAAGAGAAAAAGCATCAGTGATGTCCGTGCCGCTAATTCACGTCCTCAATATCACAGGCGAAGTTACGAGAACCGAACCCCGCTGGAACTTGTTTTTGGTGGACGCCTTAGAATGTCCGTTCTCGGGTAAAATCCCTTGATAAGGTTATCTCACGCGGTAAACTAAGAGAAAAGACGCGCGAGTATGCATCTGGTATTTACCATTGGGTATGACGTGGTCCGTTGGAGATGTATCAGCGGGCGGATCGATATTTTCGGGGGAGGATGGCAATGAACGAGCCGAAGAGGCGGTTAAGTGCGGCATTTACGCTCATCGAACTGCTGGTTGTCATAGCGATCATAGCGATTCTGGCGGCGATGCTGATGCCGGCGCTGGAGCAAGCCAGGCTGGAGGCCAGAAAGACATTCTGCCGTTCCAGCATCCGCCAACTCTACCTTGCTGCTGTTACCTACTCCAACGACAATGACAGTGCCGCGATGTGGGGGCTCGGGGGATGGAACAACCACTCGAACTGGTATTTTCAGATACACGACTACATACAATGCGCCCATTCCTCCGAAGATCTCACCATGTACTCGAATTTGACCGGCGCTGGCTGTCTGCTGGCCGATGGATGCCCTTACTCACGGCTCGACAACAACATCCGCAATTCCTACGGGCTCAACCTCTGGCTGGCAAATCCTTCCATCGGAGAAACCTGGCCGAGGCTTCATAACAAGAGCGAACGTGGGCCGGCCATGACGGTGTATTTCATCGACTGCTGGATCGTAGGGGCCGACCGGTGGACCGGTCTCAGCGGGGGGTCGGAGCTTATCCGGACGCTTCACGGGCAGCCCTGGGACAATATACCGGTCCACGATGGGGAGGACCTGTCCACGGTGTTTTTCGACGGTCACACTACGTTGTTGACCGAGGATAACCTGCGCTACGATTACGGGGAAACCCATTACGCAAGGTGGTGGCGGTGAGCTCAAAGCGTGCGCGTGAGCAGACGGCGGCCTGGGTCCCGGTGATTCCGAGGGTTACCTGCATTTCCGCGCTCCTGATGGTGTGTTGTGGGCTGGCCGCGGCTGCGGAGGTGGTGGAGGTCCAGAAGGTACCCAGGCTAGAAGAGGTACAGCTGGAGAATCTGGCATTCGGAATCAGCGACGGAGGATGGCGTCTCGCAGGGAAGCAATCGCGAGTGCGCAAGGGTAGCGGACCGGACGGGAGGGCCACCCTGGTACTTGAGTCCGGCGGCAGCGCCGTCCAAACGATCACGGTCGGTCGCGGAAGGGTCGTGGGGGCGGGGCGACGCTATCTCTTGACGGTTCGGGCGCGATCTGTCGGCGAGGGGGCCCGGGCGCACCTGCGGCTCCGCCGCAAGGGCACCGTCAGCAGTGCTTCCGGGACCACACATACGCCGGTCGGCTCCACGACGGGGACTGGTTCAGTCCATACGATGGCGACCGGCTCAAGAACGCGATGGATGAAAAGTACGCAGCCCTTGCCCGGAAGCTCGATTGGGGCGAGGGCGATGGAGCCGGCCGCCACATTCGGGTGGTGGAACTCGCCGACGAGCCCGGAGACGGGAGTATAGTCGATGCCGACCTGGAGGCTTTCCGCAGGTTCCTGAAAAAACGGGGGATAACGCCAGCCCATGTCAGTGTTGCTACCTGGGGCGACGTGCTTCCCTATGGTTTCGAGACGGATACGGAAAAGGAGACCCCCGAGCCGCCGGAGCCGCTGGGCGCCGGGACGCCTGCGCCCGGCAAGGAAGACGATGTTCCTGAGCCCGGATTCAGGATGAATGAACCCGCCCAAAAGGACGTGGCGAAGGAGAAGAACGGAGGTCAGAAAACTGCCCCGAAGAGCACCCGAAAGAACCTGCCGCAGCGCCGGCTCATCTACTACACCCGTCTGTTCCGAGCCCAGAAGACCTCGGATCTGTTCAAAACCGCCACGCGCGCCGTCGAGAAGCACCTGCCCGGGGCGCGCACGACGGTCAATTTTCGGTCCGGCGTGCGCAGGGTACTCACCCCCGAGACCGCGGACTGGTTCCGGATGGGCCGGGAGGGTGCTGTCACGATGATGTGGAACGAGGACTGGCTTAACACCTACGGGTGGCGCCGGAACGGTGTGGAACTGGTCAGCTACTACGTGGAGCTGATGCGTTCCGCAGCGCGCCCACGCAACCTGGCGGTAGGGGCTTTCTGATGTGTTACTGGGGGCAGGCCATGTTGAAAAGCTATTCCGCCCTGGCCCACGGCTCGCGCTATCTGCATTACTGGCGTTACGGACCTTCTTATGCCAATTATCTGCCCTACTCGTGGAGCCACAACCGAAGTGCTGTCAAACAAATAGCGACGGTGTGCCGGGACGTGGCGAGGATAGAGGAGACGCTGATGGAGGCCGAGCGGGTGCCCGCCCCGGTGGCACTGCTGTACGCCAAAAACGATCCTATCTGGGGCCGCGGTCAAACCGAGAACCGACTGGTGTTTTTTGCCCTGCTGCACGACCAGATCCCGGTTGATATCGTGACTGAGGCCCAGGTCGAGAAGGATGGACTGCTGGAACATTACAATTACCTCTACGTGACGGATATCTCCGTAAGACGCCGGACGTTGGCGGGGATTGCCGAGTGGGTCAGGGACGGCGGACGGGTATGGCTCTCGGGAGGGGCGGGGACGCGCAATCAGTTCGATGAGCCTTGCCGGACGCTGACCGATGCCCTTGGAGTTACCGTCCTTGCTCGGGAAGATGCTTCGGCTTCCATCCCCGGGCCAGGACAAAAATCTGCCACAGAGGTCCGCTCTCCCTTCCGCATAAAGGCCGCAGGGGCATCAGCCACGCTCCGGTTCGAGGATGGTAGTCCCGCCCTGCTGGTCGGCGAAGCAGGCAAGGGGACCTACTGCGTCTGCGCATTTCGCCCCGGAGGGGTTTATGAGGCCCCGGTCCGCTCGCATTTCAACCGCGCTCACGGCAAGGGCAGAATACAAGGGGGATGGCGGGCAAGGAGACGGAGCTGGATCACAGGGTTTGCCCTCCGCAACGATTGCCTCCGCCCCGTAACCCTGGACAGGCCCTGCGTGGAGGCGATTCTGTATCGACATCACCGGCGTGACCTGCTGATGCTGATTAACTACACGGGAAGCTACACCAACACACCTCTCTGCGCCCGGGTACGAGGCAGTGGGGACGTTATCGGGGTAGAGAGCCTGCGTCAGGGACCTCTGGAGTTCAGGAGAGACGGTGGGGTCGTCTCGTTCCAGCTGCCGCTTCACCGTGCCGACACCGTCTGCATTACCCACCAGCCCGAGAATAATCATCCCTGACCCGCCCTCGTTTTTCCCGTTGCTCGGTGGATCATTCCTGTCAACCAAAAGGGCCGGCACGCGAGGACTATCGACAGGAGCAAGTGGGCGACGATCTTTGTGTAGGCGGGGCGGGCGTCCCGGGCCTTGCGTATAGGGCCTGTCAGTAGCGAATCACTTTTTATGAATGTTTTATGGCCTACCGTGTACTTTTTGGCATTGCAAACCATTCGCCGAGTCACTACGTCATCTATGGCTGGGTGACCTATCGTACGTGCCTGCCTGAAAACAAAAATCGGATCGGCTGCCCCGGTATGCAGTTTCTCGGCAGGAGCATCACGGGCTACGGCGAAGGCTCCTCTCTCGGGGACTACTACGGGCCGGTTTATATCGATCGGGCTTCCAAGCAGCCGATGACCATCGATTGCCATGATATGAGTGACGGCCATTGGACCGGCTACGGTCTGATAAGCGATCCGCCTCGTAACAACCACGCCGATCTCGGCGGGGCTAATGCTGCGTTTATCGACGGACACGCCGCGTGGGCTTCTGAAGAAGAAATGGACTACCTTTTCGTTTTCTACGGCAACGAACGGGCGATGTGGCATTAAGAATGATGCCCCGGATATCCGCGTGGTGTAAATCCCGCTGAGATGGCTCTTGACACCCGGCAGGCTCGTTGATACATTGTACATACGCCAGCAACGGGGAAAAAGGAGATTTCCATGCTCAAGAATCTCACCAAACACGGCAACAGCTACGCGCTTGTGATCGACAAACCAATATTGAAACTCCTGGATATTGATCTCCAAACGCCCATTGAGATTACCACCGACGGGAGCATTATTGTTCTGTCGCCGGTGCGGGATGAGGATCGGGAAAAAAAGTTTGAGGGGGCTTTGGAGGATACGAATCGCAGGTTCAGGGACGTTCTAAAGAAGCTGGCGGACTGATCAATGGGGCCGGTTTTTCTTCAACTCAGTGAGGTTCTGGCCATCCATCAGGACCAGATTGTGCGCTACGGAGGCGCGCCCGGGATGCGTGAACTGCATCTGGTAGAGTCGGCCATCGCTGTGCCTCAGGCCGGTGTTGGTGAGGATTATTTGCACGAGGGGCTTTTCGAAATGGCGGCCGCTTATCTTTATTATATTGTCCAGGATCATCCATTTATCGATGGCAATAAACGCACAGGACTTGCGTCCGCTCTGGTTTTTCTGAAAATGAACGGGGTGTCTGTCGAGCCGGATGATAGACTGGAAGCTCTCGTACGGGAGGTCGCCCGGGGAAAGGCCAATAAAACCCGGGTGGTCGATCTTTTGCGTGAGTTGGCAGGACAGTAATGCGCTTAGAATGACGTGCTGAAGATGGGCTGAACTCTGGCCATGGGTTTAAGTTGTGGGGCGACAGAGCTTAGTGTGGTCAGGTTATTAAGCGGGAGTAGCGAGCACCTACGAACGAAAACGCATTCCCCCGAAGAGCATAAAGAGCATGAGAGAACGGGGAACGGAAAGGAGTTCAGGGCAGACACGAAACGATACGGGAAAAGGATGGAGGCAGAGGGAAGCAACGGAGACACGCGAATGAAGCGCGATCAACTGAGGTAATGACTATCGATTACTTTCGCATAGGGCTTCTGATCGGGCGGCCTGTTTTGAAACTTTGGGCCGGGGCGATATAATTACGTAGAGATAAGGCGGTTATGGTGACAATTGTGCGCCCGTTTTGACCCGAAATCGCTTCTAAAGGAAGATCGATATGTCTCCCGTGACCTATAAAGATGCCGGAGTCGACATCGAAAAAGGCGAGCAGTTCGCCGAAGCAATCCAGGGACTCATGCAAAGAACGTTTGACGGGCGCGTGGTTCCTCAGCCGGGTGGTTTTGCCGGACTGTTCTCGGTTGATTTCGAAGGGAAACTCTGGCGCAGGGACTATAAGCATCCGGTTCTCGTTAGTTCCACGGACGGCGTTGGCACGAAGCTTAAAGTCGCCTTTATGAGCGGGCGGCATGACACAGTCGGGATTGATCTCGTCGCGATGTGCGTCAACGATATCGTTGTGATCGGGGCGGAACCTCTGTTTTTCCTTGATTATATCGCTACGGGGAAACTGGCAGATGACACCCTTTACCATGTGGTAAGGGGGATTTCGGACGGTTGTCGCCAATGCGATTGTGCTCTTTTGGGCGGCGAGACGGCCGAGATGCCGGGCTTTTACGACGAGGGAGAGTACGATATGGCTGGATTTGTTGTGGGGGTCATCGAGCGCGACAGCATGATCCAGGGGAAACAAATCGAGCCCGGAGATGGCGTAATCGGCTTGAAATCGAACGGCATTCACTCCAATGGCTACAGTCTCGTCCGGAAATTGTTTTTTCAACAGGAAAGTATGAAACCCGACAGTTCACTCGCCGATTATGGGCTTGATACGACCGTGGCGGACGAGTTGCTCACTCCGACACGCATCTATGCTCGATCGGTTCGACGGGTTCTGAATTATTACCGCGTGAAACAAACCGTTCACGGGATGGGACATATTACGGGCGGTGGATTGCCCGCGAACCTGGAGCGGATTCTACCGGCGAATTGTGCGATCGAGATCGATAGCAATACCTGGGAGCGCCCGCAGATTTTCAACGTAATCCAGGAGCTGGGCGAAGTTCCCGATGAAGAGATGTATAAAACATTTAATATGGGAATCGGTCTCGTGATGGTCGTCGCTCCATATTACGAGCAAAATATCATGCGTATGCTTCGGGACGAAGGCGACGAAGCGGTATTGATAGGGCGTGTCGAAGACCGCAAACGCAGCGTTACGATCGAATGAAAGCAGGGATATGAAAGGCGAGCGAACCACCGACCGGGATGCATTGACGGACCGATACGGGCTGAACACACGCCTGGCAGCCCGCATTGTGGCTCTGCTTGCGAAAAAAATTGACGTCTCGGAAACTATACTTGAAAGTGCTGGTTCGGAAGAAAGTGTCAAAGACCTGTTGCTCCATAAATTTCTTTTGAAAGAGCCGGAGAATCTAACTGAAAGCTGGATACAGGAGCGGGCGGCGGAGAAGGGATATGAAGATGCCGAGCTTTTACGCCTGGTTGAAGGGGAAAACGGATGGCGCACGGTGGCTCTGGAAGACGATGTTCTCGCGGCTGAAGCAAGGACGGCGGCCGGTAAGGAAGAGCCCACATCTATGATCAAAAGCCCCGCGGGAGGGATCAGCCGAAAGGAAACTGAAGAACTTTTCGCCCCGGAAGAAGTGGCACAGATTAAGCTGAGTGCGCTCACAAGCCAAAATGATGAGGAACGCATAGAAGCTCTCCGAAAATTGGTTTTTGTTCCCCTGCCGGGCTCGGAAAAAGCGAACGTGTTTGTGAATGTTTTGATCGACTCTTCGGCTTCTGTGGCGATCAGGCGTGAGGCTGTGAGGTCCCTGGAACAGATCGGTTTTCGGACGGAACTTGCTGAGTGCGTTCGACGCGTTTTCGAGGCAGACCACGACGAAGTAATGTATGCGTTGGAACGTTTGGGGGCGTTGATAAAAGATGCCGAAGATGCCGAAATCGGTATCGGATTGGCGGTTGTTCTCCAGCTATTTGATGACACGGATGATCCGGATATTTTGCGTAAGCTTTTGTCTTTGATTCAGAGTTCTGCTGATGTGCTGGCTTTGAGCCGCGAGAAAACCGAAAACTTCATTCAAACTGCGTTGCGGCAGCTCACGCGCAATTTTACCGAGTTATCAGTGCCTGTCGATAACGCTTTCGAGGTCTGCCACGAGCACAACGAGGAACTCGTTGAGGATGTGCTCTGGAAAGAGCTGGACCGCAGTACGGACGCACGCGTGCGTTCCTACATTATCCGGACCCTCGGTGATATGGTGGAGAGCCCGGAACGGGTCGAAGAACTGGCGAAGGCAGCAGTTTCAGCGATACTTGATCCCGATTTGCCGGAAGATCAAAGATCATACCTGCGATACGGGCTTTTGAGAATGGGGGAAGCAGCGGTTGACGCAGCGCAGGCTCGAATTTATGAGGAGAGCGGGCGTCGTCGCGCGGAATTGGTGCGGCTTATCGATGTGCTTTGTTCCGAGGGCGAGGTCAGCCGTGAAACACTGAACGAAGCTGTTCGCGTGTTGATTGACATGCTTCAGGTGGGAGAACGTTCGATCCGCCGTATGATACTGGAAGCCACCTGCCCGACCGATTCCCGTGTGGATGACGATTTGCAGGAGCAGGTTGCTACTGAGCTTCTGTCCCATATGAATGAATTCAAGATGCAGGCGACAATCGATATTATTTCGCGCACGCTTGAACAGATCGGGCCGGTGGCGCTGAAACCCCTCGTGTCCTACGTGAAAAGGCGTTTTCCCCAGGAAAGTATCGAGCCTGCATTCCGGAGCATAGGACACATTGCGCGCGATTGGGGACCTGAGCTTCCGGATGAACCGCTGGAGCAGATCCACGAATTTTGCATTGAGCTGCTGGAGGACGAAGATACAGAAGATGGAAGTTTCACCATTGCCCTGGCTTGTCTGTGCGGTTACAGCGATGCGGGGAAGAAGTGGTTCGTTGAGGCACTGAATAAATTACAGGACCGAATCGGAAAAGTGGCATACTCATTTGATATATTCGAGGCGCTTGGGATCATGGCAGGTTCCCCGAATGCCGAAATGGAGCAGCAGAAAGACCTGTTTAGTATGTTCGACAGCATCCTGACGGCTCGGGCGCCTGCTGTTTTCGGGATCGAAAGGGATACGCCCGACGGAACCGTTTACGAATTCGGCTCGGAAGTGGAGTTCAACACCCGTGTACTGCCTTCGGTTGTCCGGGGGCTTGAACGTATCGCCGTCAGTGAGGGGGCAGATGGGGAGTTGCGCCGGAAGATTGCAAAACGATTGCTGGTGCTCTGGGAAGGCGTTTCGAAAGTCCGTATTGTTTGGGGACCGGCCGGTGTGGGTGCTCTGGTGCAGGCAATGTCCAGTACCGCGTGCTCCGCACATGCGGACACGCAAATGAGAATACGGCTGGCGAGGTCTCTTCTGAAGTGTCTGAATAAAGTGGGGGTTGTTAGAAGTCTCGGAGAAATATGTTCCGCGCCCGATGAGAGCGGTGAAATGCAGGAACTCTGCACCGAGACCGCGGAGCAGATGATAGACGAGTGGGAGAACGCGGATCAGCAAGACGAGGAACGCCGCGTAGCCATTCTGAAAGCGCTGGGGAAGATAGGAGCCAATATAGCGCTCGATGCGGAAGATGAAGTCGTGCAGCGAACCCGCGAGAATATACTGGATGTCCTTTACCAGGGGATACGGGAAGGCATCGATCAGGTTTATGAGCCACTTGAACGTATGAGAGATTGTCCCGATTTGGGCAAAGAGACCCGGGACAAAATCAGGGAACGGCTCAACCGCGCATTTGGGCTTACCAGGATCAAACCGAAGCGCGAAGCGCTTTGAGAATTGTGGCCACACTTGATAATGGTGTCAGGAGATAAAAGTAGCGTCTCCGTAACTGTAGAATCGGTAGCCTTCTTCCACGGCCACTTTGTAGGCGTTAATGATATTTTCGCGGCCAGCAAATGCACTGACAAGGACCAGAAGGCTGCTTTTGGGCAGATGGAAATTTGTAATGAGGGCATCCACCACGCGGAATTCAAAGGGCGGGTGAATGTAAAGATCCGTCCAGCCAGCATGACCTGCCAGAGATTTTTCCCGAACGACGTATTCCAGGACACGGCAACAGGTGGTGCCGGTTGCGACGATTCGCCGTTTTTCTTCGAGGGCAGTGCGGATAATAGCTGCGGACTCGTGCGGTAGACGGTAAAATTCCGGGTCGATGGTGTGCTGCTCCACCCGTTCAGTTCGAATGGGCTGAAATGTGCCTGGCCCGACCATCAGCGAGAGCGGGCAAACCTGTACGCCCTTATTGCGGAGTTGATTCAGCAGATCTGTTGTGTAATGAAGCCCGGCCGTCGGTGCTGCAACCGCTCCGGGACGCTCGGCGAATACTGTCTGGTAACGTTCCCGGTCAATTTCAGATTGAGATTCGGGTTGCCCCAGCTGTCGTCGTTTGCGGCGTATATAAGGTGGGAGAGGCATGTTGCCCGCCGCAAATATATCGTCGAGAGTCAAACTTTCTCCATGAATTTGCAGAATCCAGTAGCCTTTCCCCTGGTTCTTGATCAATCGAATCGAACCGGGGCAGGAATCAAGATGCAGCTTTTCTCCTTCGCGTAAGGAACCGCTTGAACCAAGCGTGGCGACCCAGCGAAGGCGGTTTCCCTCTGCTGCGGGGGGGCGTCCATCGGCACGTCTGACGAGCAGAACTTCGACCTTTCCCCCGGTAGCGCGATGAGCCCGGAGGCGAGCGGGAATGACTCGGGCGTCGTTAATGACGAGCACATCGCTGGGATTCAGAAGATTTGTAATCTCGTGGAAACGGCGATGTTGAATATTTCCAGTCCGTTTTTCAATACAGAGCAGGCGCGAGGCGGCCCTCTGGTCGGCGGGTTCGGAAGCAATGAGGTTTTCCGGAAGCTCGTAATCGTAGAGGGAGAGTTCTGTCATTTTGTTTTTGCAATTGTAAAGTAGCGGTCGGACACTTACTTACCAATATGCCAGAGAAATCAGGGAGAAACAAGGAGGTCAGGGTTCATTTGAGGTTAAGAAAAAACCTGTAATTTCTCTTTCGTCATATTTCCCCCTTTTTCTGACGGTTTTTTTGATTCTCAGAAGGCAGAATGCGGGAGAGTTTAATGCCGGTATTCCCGACGTTAATATGTCCCTGACCTTGCAATTTGGGACGAAGTTAATTACAGTTCAGGGGATGTTGTAAGCCGAACTATCAGAAGGGGATTGGATATGTCTTTCAGGACAACAGAGGCCCTGGAGGGGCCATGGCACGAAAGACCGCTCCGCCGGATAGAATTAGCATCAGGAAAGGTGCTGGATACCGAAGCGGCACCTCTGATAATGGGGGTTTTGAATGTCACCCCCGATTCTTTCAGTGATGGAGGACGATTTTTTCGTCCGGATGTTGCCTCGGAACATGCTCTGGAAATGGTGCGACGGGGAGCGGATGTCATTGATGTCGGGGGAGAAAGCACCCGTCCGGGAAGCGAACCAGTGGACGAGGAGGAAGAGAAGAGACGGGTTATACCTGTTATTGAAGAAATTACGGGAGAAACAAATGCTGTAGTGAGCATTGATACCCAGAAGGCGCCTGTTGCGGAGGCGGCTTTAGATGCGGGAGCTGCGATCATCAACGACGTCAGCGCTTTGAGGACCGATCCGGAGATGGCACCTCTGGCGGCAGATCGTGGTGTGCCCGTTTGTTTAATGCACATGCAGGGAAAACCCAAAACGATGCAGGCAGATCCCAGTTATAAAGAAGTAGTTGGTGATATAGCGCTCTGGCTTGAAGAACGGGTGGAGTACGCGGTCGATGATGGAGTTGACCGGGACCGTATTTTTGTGGATCCAGGATTTGGGTTTGGGAAGACCCCTCAGCATAATCTCGAATTGTTGCGTCGACTTCACGAATTTCACGCTCTGGGTTGTGCGGTGATGGTGGGGACTTCACGGAAATCGACAATCGGAATTGTTCTGGATGCGGACAAAGATGAGAGGTTATATGGCACACTGGCGACAGTGGCCTGCGCAGCAATGTCGGGATGCCACATGGTGAGAGTTCATGATGTGGAGCCCGCAAAAGACGTTGTGAAGATGAGCGAGGCGATCCGTCGGGGGATTCAATGGAAGCAATAAGCGAGCTTTTCAATCAGATCCTGCAATGGCTTAATATCCGGAGTCTGTTTCTGGTGAAAGCAGGCTTTGAGGTATTCCTTATATTCCTTTTGGTCTACGGTTTTTTGCGGTTGCTTCAGGGTACGCGTGGTGTGGGAATTGTTAAAGGGCTTACTGTATTTCTGGGGATTTTGCTGCTGGTGACAATCCTTGTAACCCGTTGGTTCCCGCTGGAAACAGTTAACTGGGTTCTGACCCGATTGGCTCCCGTTGTCCTGGTTCCGTTGTTCATTTTATTCCAGCCGGAAATACGTCGTGCGCTGATACGTCTCGGGCAGAATCCACTTTTCAGCATGTTTTTCCGTCCGCACGGCCATTTTACTGACGAACTTGTGGAAGCGACCATTAGCCTGGCCCGCAACAAAATCGGGGGCATGATTGCTATTGAACGGCAGGTAGGCCTTTCAAGTTATGTCGAACGCGGCGTTCGTCTCGATAGTGAAGTGAGTGCGGAGCTAATAAAGACGATTTTTTGGCCAGGAACGCCCCTGCACGATGGAGCCATTGTCATACGTCATCAAAGAATCGCCTCGGCCGGTTGTCTTTTTCCTCTGACGGATAATCCGCATTTTTCGACAGAGCTGGGGACGCGACATCGGGCTGGTATTGGGATCAGTGAGGAGTCGGATGCGGTGGCAATTATTGTGAGCGAGCAAACGGGTCAGGTTTCACTCGCTGTGAAAGGCGCAATCCAGCAGGATTTAGGCGAGCGCGCTTTGCGGCGCGCGCTGGAAGATATTGCGGCGGAGCCCCTCGTTACGGAGTAAAGTGTCGGTATGTTCAAGAATTTGCGTCAGCTTATTTTTGGGAACGCGGTGATAAAACTCATCGCGCTGGCTATCGCTGCCGCACTATGGTTCTATGCCAATAACCGTTTGAAAGAAGAGGCGAACCTTCGTGTCCCCGTGGTTGTGGATGTTCCTGAGGGGTATGAGCTCGTCTACCAGAGCCACAACAGAGTTCAGGTTCGGTTTTCGGGTCCTCAGTATCTTGTTCAGAGACGTCAGGAGGAGGCAAATCAGAATTTCCTCCAGATGACGGGGCGATTTGGTGGGGAGGAAATCAAAGGCGGTTTGAGAAAACTACCGATTCAGGGCAAATGGCTGAACATCCCGGCGACCGAGCTGGTGCAGATGGGTATACAAAATGTAAAACCGGAAGCTCTTACGGTTTACATTAGTCCTGTGGAATCGCGAACTCTCC
The DNA here is from genome assembly GCA_046538485.1 of Candidatus Brocadiia bacterium. Taxonomy (GTDB): domain Bacteria; phylum Planctomycetota; class Brocadiia; order SM23-32; family SM23-32; genus JBKHIT01. Next base: position 13,114 of record JBKHIT010000009.1, read on the forward strand.
CCGTCGAAATTTTGACTTCTGGACGACCACGCGAAGGGTATGAAATTCGTGGGAAAAACAGTATCCCCGAGGAAGTTGTTGTGCAGGGGCCTCGTGTGAGTTTGAACGAGATGAGTGCGATTATGACCCACCCGATATCGGTCTGGGACGCCCGGAGTGACCTGCGGCGTGTGGTGCCTCTTGTCAAACAAAGAAAGGTTGAACTTGCTGAAGGGCTTGAGGTCTCGACTTCAGTGAAAGCTGATCCTCCCCAGGTTGCGGCGTATGTTGAAGTGGCGGGACAAGACGAGGAGCGGGTTCTGGAAGGCCTTCCGGTCCAGATTGTGAGGCCGCTGAGCTTTCCGTACGGAGTAAAAATACCGGAAGAAGAATCGCACGCGACAGTCGTTTTGCGCGGACTATCCCATCAACTCGACCGGGTTGAGCCCGAAGGCCTGATGGTTTACGTTGATCTTCGTACCCTGACTGAAGAGAAAATTGAACCCGGTGGCAGTGCTCTGTACAAAGAAAGAATACACGTGTTGCCGCCTGACGAAGGCGATGTGGAGGTTATCCGGACAGAACCCCAACAGGTCACAGTTGAACTGAGCAATAAGGTTGAGTAACACTATCCCTGGAGCGCATTTTGCGATTACATCTGGTGTTGGGAGAAAAGCACTATGAGTCTACTCGGGGTAAACGTTGACCACGTTGCGACAATTCGTGAGGCCCGCCAGACATACGAGCCGGATCCTGTATGGGGGGCTGCCGAAGCCCAATTGGGTGGCGCTGATCTGATCACAATCCATCTGAGGCAGGACCGGCGGCATATTGGAGACCGCGACCTGAGGCTTCTGCGAGAAACCGTTTCGATACCTCTGAATCTCGAAATGTCACTCTCGGACGAGATTGTGCAAATAGCGCTCGGAGTCGGCCCGGATATGGTTACGCTCGTGCCGGAAAACCGCCAGGAGGTTACCACTGAAGGTGGACTGAATGTCATTTCTCAAAAAGATCGACTTGAGAAAGTTTTGCCAGATTTCCATGAAAAAAGTATTCCCGTCAGTCTTTTCATTGATGCTGAACCGGATCAAATCGAGATGGCAGCCTCCCTCGAAGCGGATTTTGTGGAATTGCACACAGGGCCCTACGCCAATGGCGAACTGAGAGACCGCGCCGCGGAGTTAGAGACTCTCGTCGAGGGTGCCCAGAAAGGGCGAGAAGTTGGTTTGACTGTCAATGCCGGACACGGTCTTACATACAACAATGTCGCTGGTGTTGTCAGGGCTTTTGGCCCTCACGAACTTCATATCGGGCATAGCATAGTGGCCCGATCGGTTTTTACCGGAATGCGAGAAGCGGTCCGGCAAATGAAAGAGGTTATTCACCGGACGGAAATTCTGAACGATACCAGGAAGCGCGGTTCAAAAGAAGTATAGATGTTCTTCCGAAAGGCAAAGCGCACAATTGGACAAAAATAAAATCAAAAAAGCTGTTACTACAATGCTGGAAGGAATGGGACTGGACCCTGCAAGCCACGGTCTGCGAGAGACTCCGCACCGGGTTGCTGAGATGTATGCGGAAGTCCTCAGAGGATACGAGCAAGACCCTGAAGATGTTGTCAAAGTCTTGAAAGGGGAGGAATACGATGAAGTAGTCCTTGTCCGGGATATCCCATTTTACTCTCTCTGTGAACATCACCTTTTGCCTTTTCATGGCAAAGCGCATGTGGCTTATATCCCCGAAGGGAATCGTATCACGGGTCTCAGCAAACTGGGCCGTGTTGTGGAAGTGTTTGCACGGAGGTTGCAGGTTCAGGAGCGCATGACGCGTCAGATCGCTGATAGCCTCATGCATTCTCTCGCCCCAAAAGGTGTTATGGTGGTGGTCGAAGCGGAACACCTTTGTATGACTATGCGCGGGGTGGAAAAACCCGGTTCTATTACTGTTACCAGTGTTGTCCGCGGGATATTCCGGGAGAACAATGCGACGCGTTCGGAAGCGATGGCGCTTATTCGCCAGGGGCGTTGACCCAGAAATCTCGTTACGGGAAGTCTTTTAATTATGGCCGAAAGCGATGATAAAATCGCCGCGTTTGTCAGGCTGGATTCTCCACAAGACAAGTGGGCAGCGGTTGCCCAGTATGTCAAAAAATGCTACGAAAATGGCGAGACGGCTGCCATACATGTCGCTACGCGGGATGATGGAGAACAACTCGACAAAAAGATATGGACGTTTGAAGATCGAAGATTTATTCCGCATTTCCTGGCCGACGAAGCCCGGGAGCCTATTATTGAACCGGTTCTCATTTACTGCGGAGATGAACCAATCGGGGAGGCAGATGTTTTGATCGAAGCCGCCGGCGGACATGCTCTGGACGATATCGAAAAATTCGACAAAATTTATGACCTGGCGGAAGTTTATGACGATGAGTTGCAAGAATTGAGTCGCAAACGATACCGGAAATACCAGGAAGCCGGCTATTCCATGCGCTACAAAAAATGAACGTTTGTTCCAATTCTTCTTGTCCGACTTCCCATCTGGCCCTGTTTTGAAAAGGAAACCGCTATGGAGTACCCTCATATTCTTCTAATCGCCCTCGATACCGTCCGTCGAGACCGTCTCGGTTGTTACGGATATTCCCGTGAGATAACTCCGAATATCGATCGCCTCGCCGATAGAGGAGTTCGTTTTGTGGATTCTGTGGGTAACTGCGGTTGGACTCTACCGCAACATGTGACATTGCATACGGGGCTCTACCCGCTGACACATGGCTGCCTTTTGCTGCGTGAAGACAGACCAATCCCGAGAAGTGTGACTACCCTGGCCGAACATTTGGAAGCCACGGGTTATGCGTGTTTTGGCGGGGTGAATCCCAATAATTACGGCGGCGGGGCAAAATATGACTACGACCGCGGTTTCGATCGCTACGATGCTTGTGAGGAATACAACCAGCATATGGAATGGACTGCGGACTGGATTGCAGATAATTTCCGCCAGCACCACGAAGATTCGCCATGTTTCCTTTACGTCCATGTGAATGCGTCCCACGAGCCCTGGGAGCCACCCGAGCCCTGGCCCGGAATATGGGGCCCAAGCTATCACAATCAGTACGAAGCGGGACTATCCTATGTCGACTATCATTTGGGACGCGCTTTCTCAGCCATGAAAGGGATGGAGATATTCGATGACACTCTCATCGTGATTTTTTCGGACCACGGGACAGAATTTGCCGAACACGGGTTCTATGAGAAGAAGGTAAACCTTTACAACGAAATACTCTCTGTCCCGCTGATTTTTCACTGTCCGAGCCAACTTCCGAAGGAGCGAGTCGTGGACGGGTTGGTGGAGACGGTAGATGTTGCCCCCACTATCTGCGAGATTGCCGGCGTGCCTCCTTTTGAACAAGCACAGGGAGAAAATCTTTTGCCCCGGATGCTCGGAGAGGGAGGTCATGCCCGCGAATTTGTTTGTTCCCATACGGTCCACGATCACCAGGCCGAAGGAGGGGATCCTCAGTTCGATCATTTTGCGGTCCAGAGTCTCGGTTACAAATTTATCCGGCTGGAACTGCATGTGGACCCGGATGAGCTTCACAGCGACTGGGAGCAAAGATGCCAGAACATTATGCTCCGCGCCGGCCGAGACCCCGCCGATCTCGAGAGAAATACTGTCGTGCGCGAACTCTACGATCTCCGCGCTGACCCGGGAGAACATCGCAGCCTCTTGAATACCGCGGCCAACCCACCGGCCTGGCGGCAGGAGGTCGCGACGGAGGATCAACAGAAGGCCGAGGATCTTGAAGAGCATCTCGATAACTGGATTGAAGAAACGCGGGCTGCTCGCCGCGAATAGAATCCTGAAGTTTGCATTCATCCGCCGACAGAATTACCATCGGTATACCCCAGCTGAACAGATTGGTCGTGAGTTGCGCGTAAGAGGAGGATTTGTATGCTGATGCCGGGTTGGTGGATGAAGGTGCTGTTCCTGGGGATTTTATTTGTTTTTGTTGTGCAGGCAGCGGAGCAAAACCCCGACGAAAATGATCTGGAAGCGCGCTACGATGAATTGCATCGTATGGTGCAACAGAACAAACACCGTCAGGCACTCAGCGGTCTGGAGCGGTTCCTGAACGAAAATCCCGATTGGCCACGCCGGCGTGAAGCAGAACTGCTGTACGCCATCGAACTTGTAGAAAATGGAAAACTGGCACCTGCTCAAGAACGTTTGGGGCGTTTTATTGCGGTGGCGCCCGATTCAGCAGCTGCCGTTCGGGCGCGTTTCCATCGGGGAAGGGCCGAGGAAGGACTGGGGAATTTTGAACAGGCGATGTTGACTTATGAGTCGGTGCACCGAGGCGACAAAGATTTGCCTCTTGCCCGGAAAGCGCTCCTCAAAGAGTTCCAGATTGCTGCGAAAATCGTGCGCAATTACTCGCGCGCTCATGACGGAGCACAACGCTTTTTCGAATCTTATCCTGAAGATCCCCGGGGCCCCGATCTGTACAATCAGCTCGGGATTCTGGCCGAGATGTTTCCGGGAGATGTAGACCCCGGGTTTATGCAAGATTGGTATGTGGTCGGACCGTTTTCTGTGGCTGAACATGCTGAAAATGCATATCAAAGCGGTTTCGATCGGGCATTTCCACCCGAGAAAGGAGTTGACCTCGATGCCAAATATCAGGTTTCTGACACACAGAAAGCGGGATGGCGTCGTGTTCCTGCTGATGCTCGGGCCGAAGATGGGTTGATCAATCTGCAAGGGCTATTCGCCCCCAACTCCTATGCGGTGGCTTATGCATGGACGAGTGTTGTCTCACAAAAACAGAAAAGAGCCTGGCTTATCTTTGGCTCAGATGACGGTTTTAAAATTTGGATCAATGGCAAGGAAGTTTCAGGCAAAGAAGTGTATCGTCCTGCCCAGCCCGCGCAGGATGTTATGCCGGTTGTTCTGAAAAAAGGGGAAAACGACATTCTTCTAAAAATTACGCAGGCTGAAGGCGAATGGGGATTCTATTGTCGTCTGACGCACGATTACCCGCGAGGCCCGGCGGCCGCTATTCATTACTATAAACAATATGCTGAGAAATATCCCGACGATGATGGAAACGGTCGTATGAACGGACGGGTTGCGGGAGCGGACCGTGCCCTGTGGCAGGCAGCTCAGATCAGCCGCAGCCAACTTCAGGATCCCGCTTCGGCTGCGCTTCTATACGCAAAATGGGAGAATTTGCCCCATACGCCTCCGGGCGAAGGGTATATCGAGGCTGCTCGATTGCTTTCAGGAGCATCCTATGCGGGCGATGCAGGGCCTTATTTCAATAAGGCTCTGAAAGCTGAATACAGGGAGGATTGGCATCTGGATTATGCACAATGGCTCAAAAAGTCTCAGCCGGAAAATCCGCGCCCCGCAGTGCGGGAATTTGCCGAGCTGACAACGAGGGCTGTGAGAAAACGGATATTTGAAACAGCTTTGAAGGAATTGACGAAAACGAAACTTCTGGAGCTGGTGCAAAAAGACCCTTTTAACTACCAGTTACTGTCGCATTACCTTGGCAGGCCTGGCAAAGCAGATTTCGAGCAGAAACATGAGCTGCTGCCGGGGGAGGAGAGATCTCGTAAAATTGGTTGGGCAGTCAGAGTTTGGCGGGAGTGGTTCGAAAAGACAGAGCGGTGGCAGGATGCTTGTGGGTGGCGCCGACGTGCAGTCGAGAAAGGGGATGTTGTAGGGATCGCCCAGTCTACATTGGCAATGGCAAAACTGATGCGACAGGGAAAAGCTCCGCCTGGTGAAAATGTAACGAGAGCGGTCAGTTTGTTGACCAATACCGCTAACAATTGGTGGCGATATCCCGGGTTTCCCAGCGATCAATTTGCAGTTGCCCTGGAGCAATGTGCCGAAAATTCGGGTAAACAACGTGAGGCCCTGGAAACGATTGAAAAGCTGGAGTTGAACGAAGGGGCGGAAGGCGCTGATGTGCTGGCGGCCCTGCATTCACATTTTGATACGAAGATGGAAGCGCAGGCTTGCTTAGAAGCGTGCAAAAAGGCCATCGAGGCTGACCGGCCGAACTTGTTTCGCAGGAATTTAAGACGCTACCAGAATATAGCAGATGCGCGTGATGAAAAGCTGGTTGAGCTTGCTTGCCAGATAAGACAGCACGGGGCTGGGTTCTGGAAAAAAGTCCAGACGGAAGTCATCATTCCGATGGCCGCACGCCTGGAGAAGCATTTCCAGGCAATCTCGCCTCCCAATGCGTCAAGCCGTCTGGCTCTGGCTCGCCTCGGCATTTTCGAGAAGCCGGAAGTGAGTGTTGCGCGGCATGATGCGTTTTTAAGGCATCATCCAGACGAGGCAGAGGTTTTTTTTGTGCGGCGGAACAGGTTGCATGAGATGAAACGTGCGGGGAATGAAGGATTGAAACAGGAATTGACCGATATTGTGGCGGAAATCCCGGATAACCCCGACATCATACGGGCAATTCCCATCGAGCTGTTGCCGGTCGGCCCGAAGGGGATGACTTTATTCGAAAAATATCTGCGGCAGCTGGACAAAATCAAATCCCGTGTGAAGGCCAACGCGTTGTTCAGGCTTGCTCATGCGAAATGGAAGCGCGGCAAGACTTCCAGCGCCTGGCGAACGGTCGAGCGCCTTGTCAATCAATATCCGGAATCACCTGAGGCCGGAAAAGCAAAACGTCTGGCGATTCGCGTTTTTGAAAAGGAACAATTGCCCGATGGACTCGGGCAAATTCAAGCTCAGAAAACCTTTGAATGGCTGATGGGCCTGGCTCTGACGGGGCAGAAAGATAGCTTTGAGCGGCTTACGGGGAACGTCTGGCTTTTCGCCTGTCATCCTCAGTTCCGAGAAGGGAGCAAGAGAAAAGCGGACCCGAATCCGGTGCATCTTTGTGCCGCGAGACGCATACATGGCACGTGGGGAATTGACCTGTGGAAGAAGTACTGCGAAAAATTTCCAAAAGATAGACGGGGAAAATGGATGTTCGCATACACGCAGGTATGGGCGCATCCCTCTGGCGCTTTGAAAAGCATTGAGGAGTGGAGGAAGAAATATCCACACGACAGACATTGGTTATATCTTCATGCACTCTGTCTCTGGAATATAGGCCGACAGGAAGAAGCGTTGCGGAGATTTGAGAAACTGACCCACAATCCATGGCACGATCGCTGGGATTCAGCGTCTGCACGGTTTTATCGGAAGGTAATTCTTTGCGGAAAAGACCCTCTGAACATCAGTCGTGAATACGAACTTTTTGTAAAAGCGGCCGGATCCTGGGCACTCTGGAAGGAACTGGCGAGAGAACGGGATGCCCGTAACGGACCGCTGCGTGCAAGAGTAGAGGCTGCCCGCTATTTGTCATCAATGAAAGATGAACTCACCGTATTTCGCCAGACATTGGGCAGATTAAAGGCTGAGATGGAAAAGGAACGTGCCCGCCGCGTGTCAGCTCAAAATCTGGTAGAAAAAGATGATACGAAAAAGGGTGTGAAGGCCGAAGCGCGCCGGGTCATGTTTGCGGTAAAGCAATCGCAAAAAACGTTAGAAAGACGGATCGCGCAAACAAAAGCGAAGCTTGCCTTTCGGGAAAAGCAAATTGAGAAATTCCGCGGGCGGTTGGGCTTAGAAAAGGCCCAGAATCCCCTCGAGTTACCCCTCGATTTTGCTCTCGAGCGACTGGAAAAGCAAGGATTCTCGCCTTCTCTGGTGGAGGAGCTTGCTCGAGTAATTCCTGCTGAGAATTACATGGACAAAGTTCGAAGGCTGCTGGTTTACGTCTGCGAGAATTCTACGGATGACAGGCAGGTGACACGGACGGTAGATCGGTTGGTTAAGCTTTTTCCCGAGAAAAGAGAACTGTCTCGGACGGCGCATCTTCTGACGGACCTGGCGTTGCGACGTCCTCTTGCAAAAGGAAATATGGGGTGGTTGAAGAAATCATGTGATCTTGCGAGTTCGGCCGGGGACGTTTATTTCTTCGCTCGCAATAACCAGATTTTATCACGATTAGTGGAGCAAGATCCCGCGCTTAATGCCCTGAAAACAGGGGCAGTTTTTGAGGAGGCGGGCCACCGCAATTCCGCGGAGTATCAGTATTTGCTGGCGGTAAAGACAGCCCAGGATGCGGAGTCGGCAAGACGGGCACGACTGAAATTGGCGGATTTCTACCAGAAACAAGGGCGTCCCCGGAAAGCTCTTGAAATCCTGTCGAAATTGGTTCCCTTAAGTATGCCGGAAGAATAGAGCTGCGTTACCTATCCTTTCAGACAACCTCGCGCCGGCCAGACTCGATTGCCATTTAGTTTCAAACAGGCTAATTTATAGATTTGTCATGATTCTGTTTTCAGAAGGAAATTTGCAGGATGAGAAATAATTGCCCAGTTAAGGTGCTTAAAAGGTTTTTCGGCGAGCAAAGGTTTTATTTTTGAGTGGAATTGCGCGGGCGATCTCGATAAGAATCATTTTGGCAGTCGGTATGGTATATGGTCGATATGGGGACCGTATGCTCCGACGACGCGACATATGAATGGCACGCGGGGCCAGTTCGTGTATGGAGATGGTCATCTTGGTCACTTAAAGGATTATTACACGTCATTTTCCCAGCTTCCGTTCAAATGGTACTGAAGCTCGATCGGGATTTTGCCCCACACATTCCGCTGCAACCCTCCGCAGCATTTGGCTTCAGTTCTGCAGGCGTGAGAGTTGGGGTCCATTTGCCGATATAAGGATTTAATATAAATCCTTTATTCGGTGACCTTTACTTCGAACTTCCATTTTGCGTTGTTGGACCTAACTTTGACGTAGAATCGCCCGTCCCGCATGACTGTAGCTTTTCGAATATATTCGTCTTCGGTTCGGAAAGTTTTAATCAAGTCTCCGTCTGGAGTTTTAATTTCGAACGTTGTGAACGCGTCTTCTTTACCAGGGTTGGGCTTTTGTCGGTACTGGAACTGCCAGCGTCCCGTTGTGTCAAACAGATCGCATAAATCGTTCGAATTGCCAGACATTGAGACAACGGTTCGAATCCGTTCTCCTCTCAGAGGGGTGGGTATTTCCGGGTCGGGCGGGGAAGGGGCGCCCTCAAAAAGGTCTTCACTATTAGTTTCTTTTGCAGGGGTTTCGTCCTTAACGTCCTTTTTTTCTTGCTCGTCTTTCTTCGGCGTTTTTCCGCTTCCGGAAGCTTTACTTTCTGCGGCATTTTTCTGAGCAATCTTGAGTTTGTCTTCGAGTTTTTCGACTTTTTCTTCGGCCTTTGCGGCTTTCGTTCGAAGAACGGTCAATTGGCCGGTTAACGATTCTCGAGCTTTGCTCAAGCCTTCGGCCTCTGCCTTTTGTTTTTCGTATTTTTCCTTGTATTTGTCGGCCTGTTTTTTGAATGCATCGCGTTGGGCATAAAGATCTTCGTTTGTGGGCGGGCGCAGCATATAGCCCCCCCAAATCCCCAGGGCCAGAGCCAGGGGCCAGCAGATCCAGAACAAAAGAGGCCAGGGGACGTTACCTTTGTCCGATGAGGTGCTTGTACGCATTCTCCTGACGGTTTTGTCGCTTTTGCGGCGCTGACTGGATTTAACAACCGTATGTTTGGGGTTGCGATTGCGCTGGGCCATTTATTGACCTCCGTGATTTCTTGATACGTTGGAACTCACAGGACTGGGACTTTGGCCTGCTGTTGCATATAAAGGGCTGCTGCACCTCTTTTAGGCTAAAAGTAATTTTACCTTAATGAACCTGTACGGTCAAATTCTGAAATGCGCTGGGGACGAAAAAGAGAAGAGCCCGGTTTTGACTTTGTTCTTGGCTCCGGCTACCATAAGTGCGTTTGTGCATTCTGCCAGACAAGACTGTGGGTTTCAGGAAGAGATTTGTTCATGGAGAATTTGCTGAAAGAACTGAATTTCCAAAATGGTTTAATGCCATCGGTCATCGTCGATGCGGAAGACGGACAGGTTTTAACGCTTTGTTATTTAAGCGAGGAAGCACTTAGAAAAACTCTGGAGACCGGGATAGTTCACCTTTTCAGGCGTTCCAAAGGACGTTTAATGATGAAAGGTGAGACGAGCGGGCATACTCAGCATCTGAAAGAGTTACGGGTTGACTGTGGGGGAAAATCTCTTGTCCTGGAAGTTAAACAGAAAGTTGCTGCCTGTCATATGGGATACAAAAGTTGTTACTACCGGCGGTATGATATATCAGAAGATCGCCTCCTGATAGATGGCGAGAAAATTTTTGATCCCGAAGACGTTTACGGGTAACATGAGTTCTGATGTCGTTTTCTATAGTCGGACGTTGAAAATACTGAAAATGGAGCAATTGTAGCGTAAACAACACCGCCCTTATATTGGACATATCGGTGTTTTGGTGTATAATATTGTAGAAGGGTACGATGTAGGCGAGCGATAAGTTTCTTTGAGCATGTGCCCGTAAGTCGGGAAAACCGTGCCAGTTCAAGGAAGAGGAGAGAACCGATGGCCGATGACCAGATAACCGAAGAAGAACTTATAGACAGGTGGGGAATTTCGAGCACAGCGATTGAGAGGCTTATCGAAGAAGATCGCCTCCCCGTTCAGGAAGAAAGAGAAGGCCAGCGATGTTTTTCGCTGGAAGATGTCGAAGCTTTCGAAGAATCCGAAGGGGGCGAAGATTTTCTGACGGCAGAGGAAGCTGTCGAAGAACTCGGTATACCGCAAGAGGATCTTGAAGAAGCTGTTCAAGAGGGGAGTGCAACGGAATATCGGTTCGGCGCAGAGGCGAGGTATACACGAGAACGTCTGGATGAGCTGGAGGGTGGCCGTGAAGAAGCCGAAATAGGAGCGGCGGCGACTGATCAAACTCAAGAAGTCAACGAAGACGACCTGTTTGATTTTGGAGAAGATATTGGTGTTGACCTTGGGATGGAGGAAGAGGAGGAAGCTGAAAGGGAAGAGGAAGAGGAGGAAGCTGAAGGGGAAGAGGAAGAGGAGAAAGCTGAAGGGGAAGAGGAAGATGTTTCTGAAGACGATATGATTACTGGTTCCGTTGACGTGAGCGGAATTGTCGCTGAGGAAGAAGAGGGGGAAGGAGAAGAAGCTGCGGAGGTTTCCGAATCTGAAATGATCACCGAAGTCGTGGATGTCAGTGGTCTGGAAGCCGGTGAAGAAGATCTGCTCGGCGATATTATCGAGGATGTGGGGGCTGATATTGAAGAAGAGCCGGAGTCGACTGGCGGGATGGCTGGAGAGGAAACAGTGGAAATGGGCGAAGGTGTGGAGGCCACCGCCGACATAACTGAACTGGACGAGGAAACTGTGGATGCCAGCTGGGAAGAAGGGGAGCGAACGGCCGATATCTCGCAGCTGGAAGAAGAAAGTTTCGAGGGCGAAGAACTTGAAGATATTCTTGCGGGTGAAGAAGAGCTGCACGGAGAACTCGAAGAGGATGAAGATTTTGAGGTTCCCTATGGAACGCCCGTTGCAGCTGAAGCCGAAGCTTCTGTGCCCGTCTGGATCGTCGTTGTCCTTGTCCTCGCTTTTGTCATCCAGGCTATTGGGGCGCTGTTTGTGGTGGAGAATTCGGTGGCGCCCGAATACAAGACGGGGATTACTGAATCGATTAATCTGTTTAAAGAGTGATAGGCCGGATCCACCCGTTTTGCCCTGCTGAAAGTCGCTTCTTTTTTAACAATCTCCTTGCATCTTGATTCCGGCAATTGTTACACTCAGAAGGGATGTGGTATTTGACTTTCCCCTGGAATAGGAGTGTTAAATAAAATGCGCAGGAGTTTGCTTGTCATAATGGCCACTGTCAGTGCTGTTTGGGTAATGGGCTGCGCGCAGACCAGAGAGTTGAGCAAGACGAACAAAAACCTCCAGGATAAGCTGAAAACTTACAGAAGCGAACGGGATGCATTGAGGAAACGTTGCGAGAACCTGGAAAAAGAAAATACGCAACTCAAAGAAAAACTTAAGAAGGCGCAGGAAAGTACGAGGGAAATGAGCGAGTTGCTCGGGCAGCTCGAACAAGCGCGAAAACAACGGAAAAAGAAACTCGACGAATTGCGGAAATTGGTGGCCGATATAAGCGGGATGCGCATCGAACCGCGACAAGAAGGTGATTTTATTATTATCGAAAATAAAATCCTCTTTGCTGCGGGGAAAATTGCTCTTAACGAAGATGCTCAAACGACACTCAAATCGACGGTGGTTGCTTACATAAACAAGACGCTTGCGGAGAAACCAAACCAAAAATTCCGTATTGACGGGCATACAGACGGACAACCTATCCGACATTCAGAGTGGAAAGACAATTATCATCTCGCGGCTATGAGAGCTCATTCGGTTATGTCTTACCTCCACTCTCAGGGTGTGCCGAAGGAAAAGATGTATATTTCTGCCTTTGGCCCTAATCGGCCACTGGTGAAGCCAAAAAAACCGGAATCGGATACGCCCAAAAACCGACGCGTCGAGATCCTTATGGTGCCACGTGCTGCGGAGGGTATCGACGAAGTTTTGGAGCAGTTCGGTCGATAGAAACACAGGCAAATACGCCAACTTATGTAGAGCTGTCTGAACGGGCCGCGGGTCGGAATTAAGTCCTTTCCCTCGTCGGCCCGTTCTTTTTTTCTGTTACTCTTTCCTATTACGAGCGGGGCGCCGAGCCTGTGAGGTTTCGAGAAATGATCTATAAGGTGAAAATGCCCAAAATAGATGCCAACGTCGATGAGGGAACCATCGGAGAATGGCTTAAAGACGAAGGGGAAGAGGTGGTTGAAGGCGAACCTCTGGTAGAAATCATTACTGATAAGGCGAATTTCCAGCTGGAAGCCCAAGACAGCGGGTTCCTGAGAGTAAAATTGGCCCGAAGCAAGGACGTGATTCCTGTAGGCTATATTCTCGCATTGATGGCCGATAACATGAGTGAGAATTTGCCGGATCCGATGGCGGAAAACGACAGCATTATGGAGCAGTACCGTCAGAATATGCTTTTCGGTGGAGCGGAAGACTCGGAACCGGAGGAAGCGGGATATAAACAGCGTAGCCGTCAGAAATCCAAGGATGTCAGTGCAACGCCCGCGGCACGCAGGCTCGCACAGACCTACGGCATCGATCTGACAGAAATCGATACTGGTGGACGCGTGATCAAAAAGGAAGATGTGCAGGAATTGGCGGAACAAGAGCGGGGAGAAACATGAAACCATGACCGGTAGGTGTAAAGTATGGGTTACAGGCCTCGGAGTCGTTTCGTGCCTTGGTATCGGGGCGGAGGCATTCTGGAATGCCCTGCTGTGTTGTGAAAATGGTATCGGACCGCTTGACCGGTTCGATTTGGGAAATAGTGCCTATACCTTCGGGGGACAGGTGTCCGGCATGACGCCAGAGCCTTTCCTCGAAGCTGGTGGCTCGATGGGGGCGCAGTTCGCAGTCCGGGCGGCCAAAGAGGCACTCGATGATGTCCCGGAGACCGAACGCAAGGAAATGGCTCTAATCCTGGCGACAAATTTCGGTCCTGCGGAAATCCTGGAACAACTGATTGATGAGGGCGACCTCGAAGGAGCACCTATTGAAAATCCATTGCCGCGAGGATTCTACGATTGGGATGTCGAATACGTGGCAAATCGGATTGGTCTCGGAGGAGAACGGTTTGATATGTCGCTTTCATGCAGTTCCGGTAATGCGGCGTTTGGACACGCCCTTGAGTTGATCCGAGGGGGATGCGCGGAAATGGTGCTCGCCGGTGGGTATGATAGCATTCAGAAAACTTCATGGGCGGGACTGTCATGCCTTAGAGTCATGGCTGTTGATGATGACGAACCACCACTCGTGCGGCCTTTCGATGCCAACAGATCCGGTACGCTTTTTAGCGAAGGAGCAGCGTTGCTATTGCTTGAAAGTGCCGACCATGCGAAAAAACGTGGCGCGCATGCTCTTGCAGAACTCGCTGGAGCCGGTGCCAATAATAATGCCTATCACATGACACATGCCGACGAGGAAGGCAAAGCTACGGGGGAAGTGATTCGGATGGCAATAGAGGACTCACAAATCGATGATTCAGAAATTTCGCATTTTAATGCCCACGGTACCGGCACAAAATTGAACGATGTCATTGAATCCCGGGCAATTGGCCGTGTCTTTGGAGACCGTACCAAGAGTATTCCGGTGAATTCGCTCAAAGGCGGGCTTGGACACGGTATGGGAGCGGCAAGCGCTTTCGAAGCTGTCGCGTGCGTTAGAAGCCTGCAAGAAAATCTGATACCCCCGACAGCTAATCTGGAAACCCCCGATCCAGAATGTGACCTTGATCTGGTGCGTAACGAGCCGCGTGAGGCTGATCTGAAAGCGGTTGTAAACAATTCTGCCGGAATCGGTGGAGGCAATGCTGCAGTGTTGCTGAAGAAGGCTGGAGATTAAATTTAATTTGATAACCGTCGATCCTGACGGGTGACTCGAAAACAAGAGTTTTTCTCTGTTAGTGATTGAAAGACGGCTCATTCATAAAACGGCTTTATAGACAATGAACGATCGACAAAATAAAACGGAATCTATTTATATAACAGGGTTGGGTTGTGTGAGCGCATTGGGGGTTGGTATTGAAGCCATTGCAGAACCTTTTTGGAGCAGTGATAACCTTTTGGAAGATAAGGAATCCGCGCGAAACAAAGGTCTTCCACAATGCTGTGTGCCTGAGTTCGACGTCAGCGATTTTATCCCAACGAAAAGGCCTTATCTCGATCCCAATAGTCGTTTCGCGCTGGTGGCAGGCGGGATGGCGCTCCATGCCTCGGGACCGGGAGAGGAAATTATCAATCCCGCCCGAAGTGGGGTGGCAACGGGAACGGTATTGGGAAATATCAATTCGCAGGAAAAATTTCAATACGGAATAATGGAAAAAGGTGTCCGGCTGGCTTCCCCGATGTTATTTCCGCATTGCTATCCGAATACGAGCAACAGCCTTCTGAGCATCGAATTTGGTCTTCGGGGCTATAACCAGAATATCTGCGGGAACCGTGTCAGCGGCGCGAAAGCCGTTCAACTCGGCGCTCAGGCAATTCACTCAGGGCATGCCGACCTGATGCTGGTGGGAGGTTCGGATGCTTTGAGCGAAACAGTTTTAAACGCTTGGGAGCAAGGTGACAATAACCGGACAATCCCGCCGGGAGAAGGCGCGGCGTTTCTTGTTTTGGAAAACGAGTTCTCCCTGGAACGGCGTTCGAGCTCCCCGGCCTGTCGCCTCGCTTCCATTTTGAGTTGTGGAACGGGAGTCCTT
This sequence comes from Candidatus Brocadiia bacterium, assembly GCA_046538485.1. GTDB lineage: Bacteria > Planctomycetota > Brocadiia > SM23-32 > SM23-32 > JBKHIT01. Next base: position 28,351 of record JBKHIT010000009.1, read on the forward strand.
CCTGAAGAATCGGGTATCGACGTTGAACGCAAAATCACCAGGACGGTTAAAGATACTATCGAGCAGGCTCTTGAACAGGCCAGTTTATGGGAGGGGGATCTCGGAGCGGTGTTTACGACCCTTTCCCTTGATGAAGATCGAGTTGTTTCGCGTGCTTTGAGCGACGCTCTTGCGTCATCCTCGCAGGTTCCGAAATTCCCGCCATCCCGCCGCATAGGGGATACGCTGGCAGCAGCTTTCGGCATGGGATCCATACTGGCGGCCCTGATTGTTAACGAGGAAAAGTTGCCTTCTCCACCTCAGCTTGAAGATGTTCAAAATGGCGTAGAGCTCTGGGTTGAAGAAATGCCTTCCGGGATGCTCGGGAAAGCGGTAGCCGTTGTGGATTGCTCGGAGCATAATGTGGTGGTGGCGATTCTTTCCGCAAGTTGAGGGTGATGACTGTGGCTGTTGTGAGCGCCATTATACTGAGCCATAACAAATCAAAATACACCCGCGCAACCCTGGCAAGTTTGGTTTCAACCAGGGGAGTAAAGCTGGAAGTTATCCTGATTGATAATGGTTCGACCGATGGCACACGCGCGATGTTGGAAGAGATGAAAGATGAATTCGCCGAGCAGGGCCATGTTATGCGGTGCCACTTCAATGAAACAAATGTTGGGTGTTGCACCGGTAGAAACCAGGGGCTGGAAATGGCGCGTGGGGAATACTGCGCCTTTCTGGACAACGATGTGATGGCCGTGGAAAATAACTGGGCATCCGAGCTTATTTCAACACTCGAAGAGGAAGAGAATGCCGGGATTGTTGGGCCGAAGATGATTTACCCGTTTGGACCTCACCAGATCCAGTGCGCCGGCGTTGGGGTCTCCCCCAACGGCCGCATAAAATTCAGGGGCCGGGGGGATGACCGACATACACCACGATATAATGTCCGTCGGGAAGTTCAATGTCTTATCAGTGCCTGTTTTCTTTTTCCCAGAAGTTTGTATGAGGAGATCGGTGGACTCGACGAAGTCTTCAACCCAATCGAATTCGAAGATTTTGATTTCTGCTATCGAGCCAAAGAAGCGGGATATTGTTGTATTTATGAACCCGGCGTCGAGATGTACCATTGGGAAAGTATTACCAGCGAGGGGACGGCGAAACTGCCGAATACTTACCTTATCATCAAGCATGGCATAATTTTTAAAAAGCGCTGGCGTCACATGTTTAAAAAGGAAGATGGTCCGCCTGATTCCGAATGCAAGTGGGAAAAAATTACGATGGAAAGTCTGGATGGGAAACGCTCTCGGTGAAAGGATGTTGCTGGAAACAGGGGAGAATTTGCAAAAGGGACTGACAGTTCGGTTACCACGGAAGGTTGTCTGGCGCCGGGAAATCGGGTAATTTCGATTTGTGCAGAGTTGCATCGGTGATGACTACTTTCAAAAGGAATAATTATGGACAAAGAACTGGAAGACAAAATCAAGGAAATGATTGTGGAGAGATGTTTTCTGACCATTGGTCCCGAAGAAATCGACGATGGAGCGAATTTGATGGACGATGTGGGTCTCGATTCGGTTCAGATACTGGAAGTGGTAGTCGGACTGGAAGATGAATTTGGTGTTACGATTGATGATTCAGATTTTGACATCGAGAATTTTGAGACGGTGGCGGCGATTGCCAACTATGTCCGTGATAATGAAGAAACTGGACAGTGATTTTGGAGAGCCGTGAATATTATGACACCTTATGAGATTGTCCGGCGGGCGATAGAATTCGATAAACCGAAACGAATTCCAATTCGGCTCGGAACGATCGGTTTTGACGATTGTTGCTGGGTCGGGTGGAAGCCACCCGAAAACTGGGAGGCTCGAGCGGAAAATGTGGATGAGTGGGGGTGTCGCTGGGAGCGTCCCACGACCGTGCAGAATATGGGACAGGTTAAGGGACATCCGTTGGAGGATTGGCGTGAGCTGGAGAACTATCTCGCCCCCGATCCGCATATCCCATCGCGGTTCCGGGATACAGAAGAGCAGCTTCAAGAGGCGGGTGAAAAATACGTTGTTATTGGATGTGGATTTACGCTATTTGAACGAATGTATTACCTGCGCGGGTATCAGAATCTTTTGACGGATTTTTATACGCAACCGAAACGTGTGGACGAGCTTGCGGAAAAAGTGGTGCAATTCCCAATTGGTATCGCGGAGGAGGTCGGCAAGCGATTCCGAGGTCGCATTCACGGATTTGCAATGACCGACGACTGGGGTACACAGCAGCAGTCGACAATCAGCATTCCCATGTGGCGGCGATTTTTCAAGGAACGTTATCGGCGGCTGTTTGATGCGATCCACGATGCGGGAATGCATGCGTGGATGCATTCATGCGGAAAGGTCAACGAGGTGATCGAAGAATGGGTCGATGTGGGGCTTGACGTTGTGAACCTCCAGCAGCCTACACTGCTCGGCATTAAGGAGATCGGTCAACGATACCGGGGGAGAATCTGCTTTGAAACGCTTTGTGATATCCAGAAAACACTTCCAGGGGGTTCCCCCGAGGAGATTCGAGCGGAAGCACGGGAATTGCTGAAAGAATGGGCCACTTCGGAAGGGGGGTTCATCCTCAGTGACTACGGGGATGGTGCCGCGATCGGAGCTGCTGACGAGCAAAAACAGATTATGTGGCGCGCATTTACTGAACTGGCTGCGCCTGAACTGGAGGGATTGAAACCCTGGGAAGAAAGTGGGACGGTCCATCCCGCCTGACACGTATCTCCTACGATTTATCGAGGAAATCAGATGAGAACGAACGAAATGGCAGATGTCGTCAAATCAGACTGGTTTGGACGGGACGTCACTGTATTGCTTGAGAATGGAAAATCAATGACAGGTGAATTATCGGAAACCAGTTCAAATTATATTGTTCTGACAACTCAATCTGGCGATGAAGTTCAGATTATGGTTCACGCTATTGTTCTAATAAAATCCGCGGGGGCATCTTCGGCTTGAGGGAGAATGCGGAGGGATCTTCCGGAAAGTTCCCGGGGCAAGCAAAAACCCCGCGAATGCGGGGCATTTGTAGGTATGGTGGGTAGGGTCGGAATCGAACCGACGACACCGGCCTTTTCAGGGCCGTGCTCTACCCCTGAGCTACCTACCCACCAGAGCCAGCAATTCTACTTGCCAGGAATTAGTTCGTCAAGCAGAAAGAAATAACCTCCGGGCCTCAGGACAACTTTTTTTCAAGCAGTTTTCTCACGGCATCGAAAGCTTCCGGTAGTTTATCTGGTTCGGAACCGCCGGCCTGGGCCAAATCAGGACGTCCCCCTCCGCCTCCACCCAATACACGGGCAGCCGTGCAGGCGATTTCTTCTGCGTCGAGCCCTTTTTGCACAAGATCGGGGCTGAGCCCTGCCACGAGTGCGACTTTCTCGTTTTGTCTTGATGCCAGCAGACAGGCGACATTTTCATTGTTCTTACGGAGCACATCGGCTGCGCTCCGTAGTTCAGAATGCCCGCCATCGAGTTCCGTGAAAATGGCTCGCACGCCCGCAATTTCCTCGGATTCTTCGATCAGGCCCCCCCCGGATGCCATCTGGCGCACGGCCTTTTCCCTGGCGTTCTGGAGGTCTTTCTCGAGTTGACGGATTTGATCCTGTAGATCTCGGGTTCTTTTCAGGAGATTTTCCTCCTGCGTGTTTATTTCATCAGCCAACCGGGCGAGCAGACGTTCGCGGTCACGCAGCCGTTCCAGCGTGTTGGTGCCGGTTACGGCTTCGATTCTCCGGACGCCGCCGGCGACGCTGCTCTCGCTTGTGATACGGAAAAGCCCGATTTCGCCCGTCCGATCGCAGTGGGTTCCCCCACAGAGCTCGCGGCTGTAATTGCCGATGCTGATCACGCGCACGATATCGCCGTATTTTTCTCCGAAAAGCGCCATCGCTCCGATTTCCTGGGCTTCGCTTCGGCCCATATGTGCCGATACGACCGGATCATCAGTCAGAATTTTATCGTTTACGATGTCTTCAACTTCAAGAAGTTCCTGGGTGTTCAATTCTGTCGGGTTTGAAAAGTCGAACCGGAGATGATCGGCGGCCACCGCGGAGCCGCTTTGCGTTGCGTGTTCGCCCAGCACTTCACGCAGCGCGTAGTGGAGGAGGTGGGTTGCCGTGTGGTTGCGGGCGGTGGCCCTGCGTTGTTTTTTGTCGACGCGGCAGAGGACGCGATCATTTTTGGCGAGCATGCCACTTTCAACACGTCCCACATGAAGGAAGAACCCTTTTTCGCGTCGGACACTATCAAAAACAAATTCGTTTTGCTCTCCGTCGACCGTCCTGACAATTCCCCGGTCTCCCATTTGTCCGCCCGATTCTCCGTAAGCCGGTGTTCGGTCGAGAACAATTTGAGCGTCCTGTCCCCCTTCAATTTTTTCAACGAGTTCATCTTGGTGGACAATCCCGATGATTTTGCCTTCGCTTTCCAGCGTATTGTAACCGGTAAATTCTGTGCTTTCATGTTCTTCCTGGAGCTGGCTGACCGGTCCGCCGGCGAAGACGCCTTTCTGGAAGGTAGAGCCGTTTTTCGAGCGCCTTTGGTGTGCTTCGAGGTGCTGGAGGAACCCCTGTACATCGGCGGAAATCCCATTATCTTTAAGGATTGACTCTGTCATTTCGACGGGGAATCCGTAGGTTTGGTAGAGGTCGAAAATTTCTTTCCCGCGGAGCACAGAGGATTTTTGACGTTTTAATCGGGCGATATGATCGGCGAGCACGGCCGAGCCTCGTTTTACAGTTTTTTGAAAGGATTTTTCCTCTTCTCGCACCACAGTTGCGATATGATCCCGGCTTTCCGCCAGCTCGGGATACGCGTCGGAATGGGCCTGGATAACGGGATCAAGCAGCTCCACCAGGAAAGGCCCTTCGACTCCGAGCTGCACGCCGTCTCTGATGGCCCGCCTCAGGAGGCGCCGCACCACATAGCCCCGTTCTTCATTACTGGGAATTACTCCGTCGCCGATGCAGAAAAAGATAGATCGCGCGTGATCTGCGATGCGCCGCATGAGCGATGCATTATCGGAATCGGTTTCATAACTGAGACCGCAAATTTCTTCGATTTGTTCCATGATCGGTTCGAAAATATCAATGTCGTAATTTGTCGGGACACCCTGCATGATCCGCGCCATGCGTTCCAGGCCCATTCCCGTATCAATATTGCGCATAGGAAGGGGCTCAAGACTACCGTCGTCCTGCCGGTCGTATTGTTGGAAGACAAGATTCCAGAGTTCGACATAACGATCGCAGTCACAGGAGGGATCGCAATCTGCGCGGTTGCAGCCGGTGTCTTCGCCGAGATCATAGAAAATCTCGCTGCATGGCCCGCAAGGTCCGCTGGGACCTTGACTTCGCACATTAGCAGGCCAGAAATTTTCGCCTTCTCCGAATCTGTATATTTTTGCAGCGGCTATCCCCACCGTATTACGCCAGACATCATAGGCTTCTTCATCTTCTTCGTAGATGCTGACCACCATTTTCTCGGCGGGAATTGATATCTCATCTCGCATAAACTGCCATGCCCAGCGGATGGCGTCTTCCTTGAAATAGTCTCCAAAAGAGAAATTGCCCAGCATCTCGAAGAACGTATGATGGGAAGCCGTCTTCCCGACGTTTTCAATATCACCCGTCCGCAGACATTTCTGGCAGGTTGCTGCTCGTTTCAGGGTTTCGTCGCCACGCCCGTAAAACTCGTCTTTGAACTGGTTCATCCCCGCGCCCGTAAACAGTAGCGATGGATCGTGCGTCGGCACGAGTGTATCCGGAGGGACAACACGATGATCGAACTCGCGAAAAAAATCCAGGAATCGCCTTCTAATGTTGTCTGTTTTCATCGTTGATCCGAATTAACTGGCCTGTGGATTAAGCGTTCTACTGGCGGTCAGAACACGCCTGAAAAGGAGAGAATACAAATGGATAGGATATCGCGCTCCGAGGAAAGCGTCAAGCAATCGAAAGGAAAATCCCAGGCAGCTTACGAAAAGTTAACATTATGAACATCAAGTTGAGATCTTTCTGTGGTTTTTATGGGCCGGTCGGTAACGTTCTGTGTCTGGATTTCATCGGGGCGGTTGTGCGTGCGTTAGAAATTGTGCAAGATGGCAACACGAGGCTCTGCCGATTTGGGAAGGACGGAAACGGCAATTGCAGAGGGCGATACAGCCATGGCCAGAATACTGATTTTCGAGGACGAAGAAGATCTGCAGCTGCTTTACCGCGAAAATCTCTCGCAACTGGGTTACAAAGTGCTGACAGCAGGAGATGGGGTGCAAGCTCTTGACAGCCCCCGGACTGTTTCCTATCATTAAATACGATTCAGGCGTTAGTATTGAATTTTATTAACGAGCTTAAAGATGTTTTTCTTTTTGAGGAGGTAGCCATGAAAAGACTCATGGGAACGGTGCTGAGTGTGCTGGCGATAGCGATCATCACGGGGTGCAGTGGAACGCCCCCCCAATGGGTTGAAGCAGGATCAGGGCCCGCTGAAAAAAAATGGGGCAAAGCAATTTACGGTATTGGGGTTGCCGCGCCAACTCCTGATCCAGAAGACCAATTGAATATTGCCAAACTCAGTGCAAAAAAAGAAATCGCGCGCACTGAGGAGGACTACATAGCGGGCTTCGCGAAAGACGTTATGAAGAAACATCCGGATTCTTTCAACGCCAAAGCCGCCAGTTCTGTTAAGTTGTCCGAGAAAGTGGCACAACAGATTGCTGATGCTACATATTTTGACACGGGGGTTGTTAATAAATGGCGCGATGGCGGAGGAAAGCTGGCCCAGAAAGGGAGCCTCTATATTTTGATGAAAGTAGACCTGGATGATGAATTCTTCGATCTGCTGGAGGTGACTTTGAAAGGCCTGTTGCAAAAACACCAGAGCAAAGTTTTGAAAGGGAAAGCAGAGAAAGCGTTTGCAGAGCTCAAAAAAGAGATCGTCAAGCTCCGCATGGCTCCGGTGAACTACGGCGCACCGGTTCCTGCCAAAAGCTCTGAAAAAACTGGAAAGAAAGAGAATAAAAAAGGCTCAGAGTAGCCTGAAAAATTAAGCAAACTAATATGGTTTTGGGACCCGGTTTTCAAAGACCGGGTTCTACTTTTTTGGAAGCCGGGAAGAAACCAGTGAAGCAGCTGGCAGAAGTTCGCCTCCGGGTCCCGGCCATTGAGAGTTCATCGACGAACCAAAATGGCGGGTAACGTGATTGTGAAGAGTTAAGGAAAGGAGAAACTTGTCATGAATTTTGCAAGAAAACTCGCTGAAATCTGTCTGGCAGGAATCTGGATTTGTGCTGTTTCGGTCCAGGCTCTTGAGCCGGAACGGGCGGTGCCTGCTGATGCAGCGTACATCGTGAAAATTCGGGACGTGGGCGAATATTACAACGAACTCGTCAACAGCAAAAGACTGAATGCACTTTTGGAAGCGGGGACATTGCCCGAAGTATCTGCGAAAATGAACGAGCTCACGGCTATTTTGAAAGGTCTCGAAGAAGAATATGGGTTCGATCTGCGGGAGACGATGGATAATTTCCTGGGACGCGAAGTAATTATCGCTGGTGCCATTGATGGGCCTGCTGTCTTTGCTACGCGAGGCCACAGTGCCGAATCGCTCCAAAAAGCTGTTTTACAATTCCAAAAATTGGTTGAAGCAGAAACGGGCTCCGTTACGAGTCGATCTGACAGTTACAAAGGAATGGAAATAGAAACAGTCTCACAGGCAAAAAATACCCATTCTCGCGTCTTTTACAAGGACCTTTTGCTGGCCAGCGAGGAGGCGAAATATCTCCGACAGGTTATTGATGTTCTTGCAGGCGATGCGGATTCTCTGATGCAATCGGTTCCGTATCGGAAAGCATTGAAGCAAACACCCGCCGACGGTTTTATCACGTGTTACGTAGATGTCAGCGCATTTTGGTCGCTCGCGCGAGTATTGCGAGGCTCGGAGATTCTTAAAAAAATGCCTCCCAAAGCACGAAATCCCTGGACAAAATACATTCTCTTTCGAATGAGTGAGTTACTTCCGAGGATACAGTCCATTGCATTTTCGCTTCATAGTACCGATAGGTTGACTGGCCGTTTGCACATTAACTTTATTGGAGGAAAAATCCCTGAGGAACTGAAAACGGTTTTCGGGGAGAAAGGAATGGGGCAGTCCCTCCCGTCTTTTGTCCCCCAGAACGCTGTCCTGGCTGCCAGCAGACGGGTCAAATTTGAGGCTCTCTGGGATGATATCATCCGGGTTATGGGAAAATCCGATCCTGCCGCCAAACAGAGGTTGGAAAGAGGCATCGAACGCATGACCAACATGATAGGGGGTATTGAAGGGAAGAAGGACTTTTTCGAGCAAATCGGTGAGCAGATAACTTTTTTCGCGCTGGCACGCCGTGATGAAGATAAGTTTCCCGCGGCGGCGGTGGCTCTGGAGTTACGAAAGACCGAGAAAATTCCGAATGCTCTGCGAACTCTCATGGGTGCTCTTGCGATTCTTGGTACGGCCGAGAATGAAGAAGTCAGTGCCACGCTTCAAAAGCTGCGTTACAAGGAAGTTCCGTTGACAGTAACTGAGATTGAGGCAAACGGTCCTGCCGGTCAGTTCAGCCCGACGCTGTTTGTGATGGACAAAACGCTTTTTTTAACCAGTGATGTGACAGCGGCGCATTCCATTGTTGATACCAGCAAGAAAAAACAAAAATCTTCCGAAAAAGAAAACAATGAGCAAAAAATAGCTTTCGGGCGGATGCGATTAGATATGCTGCTCACTCGAGCTATGTTGGAAAAATACCGCGCGCAAATTATTAAAAACAGTGTCAAAAACGAAAACAAAACCAGAGCCCAGGCGGAACAGGAACTGGCAGCGCTGAAATCTTTCCTGATACTTTTCAAGGAACTGGATCTGGAAGCGGCGTACAAAAAGGGACAGCTCGATTTCAATTTGACATCCTGCTATTCGCCGCTTGAAGCTGTCCGAAAGAATGCCTGTGTTCCTGCTCGCTGAGGGCATAAAACAGGATTCTTTGAAGGAATACCCGCGGGGGAGGCTCTTCCGCCCTCTGAGATTGCAATCCTGAGCAGGGGCGGTCATTATATGCGGTCTGTTCTGTTTTAGCTAAACTCTCATGAAGAAAGATGTGTTTGTATGAATTCGCAACGGAAAATGCGTGTTGTTCAGGTTGGTGTCGGCGGCTTTGGCGGAGCTCGCCGGAAGAGAATGAGGGAAACAGGGCTTTTCGATCTTGTCGGGGCTTACGACTGGAACTCCAAAGTACTTGCCAGAGCGTGTGAGGAGGAGAGTGCGGAGGCAACGGGAAGTTACGAAGAACTGATTGATTTGCCCGACATTGAAGCGGTGGTCATTTCGACGGGGGCAAAATACCACGCTCAGCAGGTCCTCGATGCAGCTGAGAAAGGGCTACATGTTTTTGTCGAAAAACCGCTTTGTTCAACGCCCGCAGAATTGAACAGGCTCATCGAGCTGGATTCGGAAAGTGATGTGATAATCGGCGTCGGACATAACAATCACAAACACGACGCAGTCGCATTGACGATTCAGCGGAAAATCGACGCGGGAGAACTCGGGGACGTCGTGACTTTCGAAAAAACGACCGCCCATAGCGGAGGATTGGTTATGGAGCCCGATGAGTGGCGCGCCGATCCCGAAAAAAACCCCGGCGGCATGTTGTTTCAGTGCGGGGTGCACAGTATTCATGAGCTGGCGTTTTATTTCGGGCCAATTGCGGAGGTCTATTCCACGATGCAACACGATATTCATTCGAGTGAGACCGCCGATATCGCCCTCTGCCACCTGAAGTTTACTTCTGGCCTCGTCGGTACTCTCAATGCTTATCATGTCACACCGTACCGGCATACACTCTCAATTTTCGGTACCAGAGTCAATATCTATCGCGATGTCCGATATCATGGGGAGGGGACGGCACTCCTGACCCAGGAAACTCACCTCAATGGCAAAGAAGAACCACGCCTCCCTCTGGAGCCTATAGGTGAAAATGACGTTGGCGGGAATCTTCGCAGCTTTTATAACGCAGTGCGGAGTGGGGACGAGCTATATCCATCGCTGATTGACGGCGCGCGCGCTGTTGCGGTTGTTTTTGCTGCCGAGAAATCTGCCCGCGAAAAACGGTGGGTTGAAGTCGATGAACGATTGAGCAAGGTATGAAAATGGAAGACATCCCCAAGCAGTTAATAATACCAATTGCGGAAACCGTTTGCGCAGAAACCAATTGGAGCAGGCCCGAATTGGAAAAGCTGGAAAAAGAAAGGTCGAAGGGAGAACCGCTGGAGACCGCTTGTGTTTTGATTGATTATCTCCGTGCGCGGAAGCGACCTGAGCCACTTTTTTCGAGAGATTACGTCAGTATGGTTCGAGAAAGGGCGGGTAAAGGGCAAAAAAATGAAGCTTGTGATGCGCTGGAAGAAGCCCTGGAGAAAGCTTTGGTTGGTGAAGGTCATTCTAATCCCATAAGCGCTATCGGACCGGAAAAATTCTTCCTGGCGGCGGATGAGTTTTTCTGCGAGCAAATTGCCAGAACCGTTATCGGTTGCCGAGAAAAATGGAATGCAGGGACATGGGGTAACACCCGGCATATCTGCGAACTGCTGCTCCAGCTTTTTGCTGTCCCAGAATGCGAAAGCCGGGATATTGTGCCAGTTATGGCCTGGTTGCTCCAACAGGCACGTGCTGAGTGGGCGATGGCCCGGGCATGGGATGAGGCAGGACTGGGTAACAGCGGCCATAACTGGTGGTTACACACTTTCATCGGGTTTTTTGAGGTCGGCCTGTATTTTTCGATGTTCGATGGATTCGAGAAGTTCCAGGCGTTCGCCCCCACGTATTTTGAACACGAGATGCGCCTTTTGATGAATTCGGATGGTTTTACCCGTGAGCGTTCGGGGTATCACTGGGGTACGGCGCGCCATTGGTACGCGGTTAGAAGACTTGCGGAACTGGGTGAGGTCGAGCTGGACAGTGAGTTTTATGAGCTTCTGCATCGGGTTGCGGATACCGAATGGAAAACACTTGCGCCCAACGGAGATGTCCCGCGAGTAGGGGACACGGGGAACCGACATTCACGGTCTTCTCTGGAGCATGTCCGGGTCGCAGCCGCTTTGTTCAATATGCCCGAGGCGAAATACGTGGCCGAAAAACTGGCTCCGAATTGGGCCCCTCCTTATCAGGAGCTTCTTCCGTGTATGGGCCAGAATGTTCTGTCTGACTACAGGGAGTCCTCCGAGCAAATCCCGTCGTTACCCACGGCGGATACGGCACTGAAGGATTCGGGTTACTATTTTATGCGGCAGAATTGGACGCCTCAGTCAGATTGGATGTGCATTGAAGCTGGCCCTCTTGGGAATATCGTTCATAGCCATGATCATACGCATGTTTTCAATATAGAACTTTACAGCCGGGGGAGACCCATTCTGATCGATAATTGCAGCGGACCGTACGGGGGGGCGCCTGAACGCATGTGGCGTGTTAAAAGCGCGAGCCACAATGTGGCGACGATTGACGAACAGGACCATATCCCGGTCCAGACAGAATGGCGATGGGAAGGAACTGTGTTGCCCCACGTCAACCGCTGGCAGACGGAGGAGAAGTACGCTTATTTCAGTGGTGCACACGAAGGCTACCGATACCTCCCTGAAAAAGTTGCTTCCGTCCGGCGGAAAATTTTCTATCTGCGCGGCCAATACTGGATTATGATCGATCGGTTTACTCCCGAAACCGAAGCCGAACACCAGTACACGCTTCACTTTCACGTAAATGCTGAGGGCAAACTTGGTTGTAAAGGACGATTTGTAACGGAAGGCCAGGGAGGCAATCTCATGATTCTCCCAATTGCCGGGGCAGCGGGGGAAGCCGACGTTTCTCCATGTCCCTATCCGATTGAAGGTTACGATAATCCACAACATCTTATTTACACTGCTGTGGATTCAGGTCCGCAGCTTTTCGTGACCCTTCTGGTTCCGTTTTCTGGCAAGGACCAGCCAGAAGTGAAAACTCGTCTGATCGATGTTCAAGCCGATGATCGGCGGGTGGATCAATGGGAAATAACAGGTCTTGAGGTAAACATTGCCGGACGGCGAGATCTTTATGTGAATCAGCATATGCAATGGAATTTGCCATGGAGAGCTGCTGAATTCGGTGCTCAGGGACGCATATTTCATTCGCAGTGCCATTCGCAAGATTGAAATTTATGCGGGGCGGACAGCGCGAACTTTGCCAGGAAAATGATATCTCCCCCCCGGAAATTGTATAATTGCGGTTTGAAAAACAAGTCCGGGGCGGATCAAAGAATCCGCAGCATGCGAATGGAGGCTCTCATGTGGATAGACCGGTGAAAACTCTCTGTATTAGGGCTTTTGGCCGGAGCTGAGAATGCTGAAGGTTTTAGCTCTTGTTTTTGCTGTGGTATAGTCGGGCTTAACGGCTAATGGCGCACTTTGCAGAAAGGGAATTAAAGCAACCAGATGCCCTACAAGGTGAAGCGATGCGTTTTGTGAAGCGAACTATCTTTGTATTAATAGCTTTGGGAACCGCGGTGCTGCTTCTTCTGGCGGGATTGTTACGTAATCCCATGTGGGCCATATCGTCGGGGGCAGGGGCCGGAGTGGGGCTGTTTATTCTGGCGGTAAGCCTGCTTTGGCGATCGATGGAGGGGGGGCCGGATGCAAAAGAGATCCACAAGCGTATAAACCAGGGTCAGCTTGATCGCATTCGTGAATTGATCCAGAAAAAAGCTCGCCTTTTATCAGCCGCTGATGACCATGGAGGTACTCCTCTTCACCGGGCGGCGCTGGAAGGACAGGTGGAGATATGCCGTTTCCTGATTGAGAAAAAGGCCGATGTCTCCGCTCGCGAGTCTTTATTCGGTTTTACCCCATTGCATATGGCAGCCTGCCGGGGGCATACACCAACCGTTGCGGCCATGCATCCAGAGATGACGCGTTGTCACTGGGAATCAGGAGCAGCGGGGAGTGAGAACGCCGAAGTGGCTGAAATTCTGCTGCAAGCTGGAGCCGATCCGAATGTGCGAGCTGGATTCCGCCGAACGGCACTCCATCTTGCAGCACTGTCCGGGGATTCAGAAACCGTGATGTCATTGCTGAAAAGGGGGGTGAAGGTCCAGCCAACCGATGGGTTGGATTTTACCCCCCTGCACTATGCTGCTTACGGAAACCACGGTGAGGCAGCCCAGTTGATACTGGAAGCGGGCGCCGATCCAAATACCCGGGCCGATTGCGGTTTTGCTCCCCTCCACACAGCAGCGGAACGAAATTCTACCGAAGTGGCTCGGATGCTCCTGGAACAGGGCGCGAGTGTCAATTTGTTAACCGATCACAGCTGTACTCCAGTCACACTGGCGGCGAGAAGGGGCCATGAGGAGCTTGTGGAATTATTGCGAAAATACGGCGGTAAAGCTAAAATAGCCGGTGAGACCTGAAAAACTTATCCTGGTTCATCAGAGCGGGAGATAGACCTCCTTCCTTTAATAATTTCTTGCAGGTGTTTTCCTATCTATTTGTGAGCTCTCCTCATGACTGGCAGAAAAACACGAGAGCGATTAGAATACCGCCAACCCGCAGATGTGAATCCGCCTGATGGTAAAAAGAGCAATGGTCGACACGTTTTTTAGCGCGAAAGATATCTCCAAGGAATTTTCTGGCAAACGTGTCCTTGATGGGGTTAATGTGTCGCTCACTGAGGGCGAAGTGCTTGGACTTATAGGCGAAAATGGGGCAGGGAAATCAACGCTTCTCAAAATCATCAGTGGCATCTACCAACCAACTGAGGGGGAAATTCTTATAGAGGGACGGCCATTTGACATCGCTTCGCCATGGGTAGCACGGCGGCTGGGTATCACAATGATTCCTCAGGAATTCAATCTTGTGGACACATTGCGGGTTCACGAGAATGTGTTTCTGGGGCAGGAGCAAACGCTTGGGCCAATTCTCAAACGACGTGACATGATCGCCAGTACCAGAGAACTGCTTCAAGAACTCAATGCAGATATCTCACCCACGAGAGTGACCAGAAGCCTGAGCGTTGCTCAAAAACAGATGGTAGAGATTGCCAAAGCCCTCGTGCATGAATCCCGCCTGCTGATTATGGATGAACCCACAACGGCCGTCACAGAGCGGGAAATTGAAGTGCTTTTCCGGGTAATTCGGGATTTAAGTGAGAAGGGCGTCACGGTCATTTTCGTCTCGCATAAGCTTGGCGAAATAAAAGAACTTTGCGAAAGGGTCCTCGTTCTGAGAGACGGCAAGCAGGTGGGGCTTGACGAGACATGTCATTTGAACGAACGAAAAATGGCCGAGATGATGGTGGGCAGAGAACTGAGCGAAGTCTTTCCAAACAAAGTGCCGAGCATGCAACAAACGAAACTGGAGGTTAAGAGTCTGAGCGTTCGTGGCGTTATTCATGATATCAGTTTCGACGTGAAAAAGGGCGAAATTCTGGGTATAGCAGGATTGGTCGGAGCCGGACGTACGGAACTGGCGGAAGCTATTGTAGGACTTCGCAAGAAATCTGCAGGCGAGATTTATATCGACGGTGAGCGGTGTCGAATAAAAAAACTTGCCGACGCTGTTCGGCACGGGCTGGCTTATCTGTCGGAGGACCGTCAGGGGAAAGGCATACTTCGTGGATTCGCGTTGCCAGCCAACATTTCGTTGATTTCGCTGGCGCAGTACTCTCGATGGGGATTTGTGGATAAAACCTCTGAAAAGGCCAGTGCTCAAGAGCATGTCGAAAAATTTAACATAAGGGCTCCATCTCTTGGCGCCAAACTCCGGTATCTGAGCGGTGGTAACCAGCAAAAGGCCTATCTGGCAAAATGGATGGATACCGAACCGCGCATCATGATTCTGGATGAACCGACCCGGGGGATCGACGTTCAGGCGAAACGAGAGATATATCGGTTTATCCACAATCTTACCAATTCGGGAATTGGCTGCGTCGTGATTTCGTCCGAGCTTGAAGAAATAATCGGTATGTGCAACCGGGTTCTTGTGATGCGTGAGGGGAAGGCTGCCGGCATACTTGATTCCGACAAAATTTCGGAAGAACAAATCATGTATCTTGCAACAGGTGTTGAAGGTGCAACGGTGAGCGGCGGATCATACAACGTCGATTGAGGTATTCGTCAATGGAATTGCAGAAAGCACGTGACTTTGATTATACGAAGATCGCACCTTTTGTGGCTCTTGCGGTTCTGATTGCTGTTTCTGCGACCATGAGCGAGCATTTCTTGAAACCTCAGAATCTCCTCAATGTACTTCGCCAGGTGTCGTTCACTGGCGTGATAGCGCTGGGGATGACCTTTGTCATTATAGGGGGAGGTATCGATCTGTCCGTGGGATCGGCTGTTGCCTTCGCGGGGGCGATTGGCCTGATGGCGATGAATTCCGTTGGAGACGGCGTAGTGGCGGTCCTGGCAGGCATTGGGGCCGCCGTTGGAGTGGGAAGCGCCTGTGGTGCGTTCAACGGAATACTCGTGGCGAAAGGTAGAGTTGCTCCGTTCATTGCTACGCTCGGGACGATGTCCATTTTCCGCTCCCTGACGCTTCATATCTGTCAAGCTGGGGAGGTGCGCGCGAATAACGCTTTGTTCCAGAAACTTGGCGCGGGAACTTTCCTCTGGGTTCCGGTCCCCGCGTGGGCCTTCCTTATTCTGGCGGTCCTTTTTCACATCTTGCTTACGAAAACGCGTTTTGGACGTTATGTTTATGCGGTTGGAGCGAACGAAACTGTGGCACGGTACTCTGCTATCAAGGTCGGATGGATCAAAATGGGGACCTACGCTCTGACCGGGCTTGCCGTTGCCATAAGTGCAATTTTGCTCTCTTCTCGTCTCAACTCGATAAGTTCCACGGGAAGTGGGCAGTTTTATGAGCTCGATGCAATCGCCGCAGTTGTCATAGGAGGAACGGTTATGTCAGGCGGTGAAGGTACAATTTACGGAACGGTTGTCGGGGCTATCGTTCTGGGTATTATCAGCAATATGCTGAACCTTATAGGTGTTTCTACCTACTTGCAGGGCACAGTGCGAGGATTAGTTATAATCGGTGCAGTCCTGCTTCAGTACAAAAAAGGCGACTGACACAAAACAGGGGATCGGAACATCCCTGGATCGACTTGACATACATGACTGTCCCAATCAATATTAACCATTCTGGGACCAATTTTAAACCCGCGATTAAGGAGGATAAGATGAGAGGAAAAGTATACACGGCAATTTTTGTGAGTGTGATCATTCTCCCCCTTTTAATGTTAGTTTCAGGGGGTTGTGAACGATCGGAAGAGTCTTCGAGTTCCGCCGACGCGAGCGTAAGAGGTTCTTCAGAAAATGGTGGCGTGCGCAATCCGGAAGCATCGAAACCTGTAACCATCGGAGTCTCCATACCGACGGCCGATCATGGCTGGACCGGTGGTGTGGTTTGGTGGACGAAAAACGCGATAAAAGATTGGAAGGACAAAGATCCTCACGTGACCTTTCACCTGGCAACTGCTAATTCGCCCGACAGGCAGGTTAACGATGTCGAAGACCTGATGATTAAAGATATCGACGCCCTGGTAATCTTACCGCACGATTCGGCTCCGCTGACACCTGTGGTGGAGGAAGCTCACAAGAAAGGCATTTACGTGGTCGTGATCGATCGTGGTCTCACCAAGCCCGTCTCCGACGTCTACGTTGCGGGCGATAATCCGGGTCTGGGGCGCGTAAGTGCCCAATGGATGGCCGAGCGCCTGAATGGTAAAGGAAAACTGGTTGTCCTGGAAGGCATTCCTTGTGTGATTAATAAAGAACGTGTCAATGCGTTTAATGAAGTTATGAAAGAATATCCTGACATTGAGATCATGGATTCGCAGCCAGCGTACTGGAGTACCCAAAAGGGACTGGAAATAATGGAAAATTACGTCCAGAAATACGATCACATCGATGCCGTGTGGGCGCAGGATGACGATGTGTTGAAAGGCGTACTCCAGGCATATAAAGAGTCCGGCCGAGATGATATTAAATTTTTCCTCGGTGGGGCAGGATCAAAACACATGATCAAAAAAGTGATGGAAGGCAGCGAGCTTGTACCGGCGGACGTAACTTACCCGCCTTCGATGGCAGCAACCGCCGTTAGCCTGGCTGTCAAAGGATTAAGAAACCAGCCTCTGGATGGGTTTTACCAACAGAAAATTCCGTCGAAAATTATCCTTGCTGCGGAACTCGTAACGGAGGAGAATGCGGAGGATTATTATTTTCCTGACGCGATTTATTAATATTTTTACGGTTGTTTTCCGGCTCCTCTCCGATTTGCCGCTGTTTCTCGCTCCGGCACTGGTAGAAAGAAGAATTCAAAAACAGTGAATGGGCAGAAGCGATTTCGGTTAAGGCCGTCGTGCAGATTCCATACTGACAGCGTTATAATCGTGATCGTGAAATCAGTTAAAACCAGACCACTGCGAATGGTCTGGGGACATCATACGTGGGGTGGGATCGTCGAACCACTTATTGTTGTTGTAAATTCTTACATCTAAACGGCATGCCCTGTTTTACATAGCCTGCATCCGTAAGGTGCACGTTAGAACGTGGTTTACTGAATACTTACGAATGGATACGAGAGGGCAAATTAACGGGTATAGCTTGACAGGCCGGGGGTGGGCACATAGAATAAAGTTAGTAGTTTGTTTCTGTTAAAAAACTCCGTTTGCTCGTGCGGGCGGAGACATAGTAGTTGTGTCTCGATGGGTGGGGCCTTGTGCCCCGCATTTTTCTTATAGGGCGTCCTGACATGCGCGGAAAAGAAATACTCAGGCTCGTAGATGGCCTGCACAGAAATAAGGATATCGACGCCGAGATTATTTTCAAGGCCATCGAAAGCGCGCTCGAATCAGCGGCCAGGAAGCATTTTGGTTCCAGCGAAGATGTGTCGGTTGATATCGACCGGGAAACCGGCGAAGTCGAAGCCTATATTGAGGGAGAGCGGGTGGAGCCCGAAGAGCTCGGTCGGATCGCGGCCCAGACAGCGAAGCAAATCATCACTCAACGTATCCGTCAGGCCGAAAGCGAAATAATTTACGAAGAATACACTGAGAAAAAAGGGCAGCTTGTCACCGGAACCGTGCAGAGATTCGACGGTGGAGCAACTATTATTAATCTGGAGAAGACCGAAGCAGTATTGCCCCGTTCTGAACAGATTCCGGGCGAGCACTATCAGCCAGGAGAACGAATCCGCGGAATTGTTCTGGATGTGAGGAAATCTGGTGAACAGGCCAAAATTATCCTGTCCCGTACTCATCCGGATCTCGTTAAACGGCTTTTCGACATAGAAGTTCCGGAAGTCGGTGAAGGAGTTGTTGTGGTGAGGCGTATCGCGCGAGAACCAGGGCAGCGGACGAAAATTGCCATGGAGAGCCTCGAGCCTCATGTCGATTGTATCGGTGCTTGTGTGGGAGTTAGAGGGACTCGAATTAAGAGCATTATTGATGAGTTGAGTGGGGAGAAAATTGACATTATACCGTGGCGAGAAGCTCCAGAAATTCTGATTGCCGATAGTTTGAAACCAGCGGAAATCCTCCAAATGACTCTGGAGGAGGGAGAAGGTACTAAGCATGCGACGGTTGTCGTACCGGAAGACCAGCTTGCGCTGGCGATCGGACGTAAAGGTCAGAATGTCAGACTGGCAGTAAAATTAACAGGTTGGGATATTGATATACAACCTCCAGGGGCTCTGGAGGAAGAAGAAACCGAGGGAAAAGAGGAGGAAGAAATGGAAGAGTTGCCTGAAGAACCGGAGGCCCCGGAAGAAAAGGAACCTGAGGAGCCTGAAACTGCTGAAGGAGAAGCGGCTCCCGTTGAAGATGAGGTGCTGGAAGAACCTGAGGTGGAAGAGGAACCTGTAACCGAAGAAGAGGTTCCCCCCGAGCAGGAAATGCAGCCTCAAGAAGAAGTTGAGGAAGACGACGCCGATGGTATCATCCCGGACTTGGAAGAACCATCCGCCGGTGAGGATCTGTCGGCTGTGGCCGAAGAAAACAATGTGCCTGAAATCCCTGTTTCGGAACTCGAACCGGCGGAAGAAGCCCCGGCGGGGCTTGACGAAACAGCGGATATAGACGAGGAGAATCTGCCGGAACTCTCAGAAGAAGCTTCGGAAGTAGAGGAAGAGATTCCGGAACTGCCTCAAGCGGAAAATCCTGAGGAGGAAACACTTGAGGCCCCCCCCCCTCAGGAAGCAGAAGAACCGACGGAACCAGAGGAAGATGTCGTTGCTGCAGAAGATGAAGAGCCAAACGGCAATGTATCTGAACCGGTTGAAACTCCCGAAGAAGACGAAGAA
The DNA here is from genome assembly GCA_046538485.1 of Candidatus Brocadiia bacterium. Lineage (GTDB taxonomy): Bacteria > Planctomycetota > Brocadiia > SM23-32 > SM23-32 > JBKHIT01. The sequence continues at coordinate 47,726 of JBKHIT010000009.1, forward strand.
GGTTAATCAGAGAGCAAACCTTTTCTGGAAAGTCGTAAGCTTAAGTAGATTCGGTGGATAACATGTCGGAAAACGTAAAAATTTACGAAATCGCGCGCAAGATTGGGATCTCCAGTTCTGAACTGGTGGATTTGTGCGAGCGAGCAGGGTTTGATGAAATAACGCATCACTCCAATGCCGTTTCACCGGAAAAAGCTGAGGAAATCCGGAAGGCGGCCATCAGACTTTACAAACCAAAGGAAGAACCGGATAAGACAAAGAAGACAAAGAAGCCAAAAAAGACCAAAAAGAAAAAAAAGCCGGAGAAAAAAAGCAGGCCTATCCCGACCACCGAACATGTAAAACCTGTCGCTCCCCCTAAACCTAAAGGACGACACGCACCCAGGGAAAAAAAGGAAGAAGAAAAGGAATCGGGGGGACCGAAGCAAAAAGCTGCCGGCAGAGAAGAAAAGAAAAAGGAAGAAAGGGACACCGGCGAAAAAGAGGAAGAAAAAGGGGGCAAGACTACCAGAACGGTTATTTTTAAGCAGCGAGAAAAACCACCAGAGACCGAACGAGCGTCAGAAATCGAAGTGACGCTCCCTGTTACGCTGCGAGAACTTTCAGAAAAAATGGGGGTCAGCGCAAGCGAACTTATCAAAACGCTGATGTTGGAACATCAAATTCGGGCCAACATTAACCAGACCCTGGAGCGTGAGGTCATCGAGTTGCTCGGTCTCGAGTACGACATCGAAATCAACTTTGAGGCTGCAAAAACCGCTGAAGATATCCTTGAAGAATATATTCCCGAAGACAATCCCGACAAGATGGAAACTCGACCGCCCGTGATCGCACTCTTGGGACATGTGGATCACGGGAAAACATCTATCCTTGATTGCGTCCGCGATACGAGTGTTGCCGAACAGGAAGACGGTGGAATTACACAGGATATTGGCGCATGGCAGATGGAATATGAAGGGCAACGCGTTACTTTTGTCGATACGCCGGGGCATGAAGCTTTCACGGCAATGCGTGCGCGGGGAGCTCAGGTTACCGATGTCGTCATCCTGGTCGTTGCCGCTGATGACGGCGTTATGGCCCAAACTGAGGAGGCGATTTCCCATGCACGGGCGGCTGAGGTCCCAATCGTAGTGGCGTTGAATAAAATTGATAAACCAGAAGCCAACACAATGCAGGTGCTGCAACAACTTGCAAAGCACGAATTAAATGCAGAAGAATGGGGCGGCGAGACCGGATGCGTGGAAGTATGTGCCCTGACTGGTGAAGGGATCAACGAGTTGCTGGAGCGGACGCTCCTGGAAGCGGAAATCTTGGAATTGGAAGCCGATCCGACCAGACCAGCAGATGGTGCTGTTCTTGAGTCGCGAATGGAAGAAGGGCTCGGAGTGGTCGCTAACGTTATCGTGCGGGGTGGACATCTGGAACCGGGCGATATCATGGTATGTGGCCCAGCGCATGGGCGCGTTCGTTCGCTACTGGGCCAGCGAGGACAAGAAATTTCGTACGCCGGCCCGTCCACCCCCGTGGCCGTGAGCGGTTTGGACCGCGTTCCGGAGGCGGGTGACCCGTTTGTGGTTGTCAAGGATCTGGATGTTGCCCGGGAGGTTGCTGAAGAGCGCATCGAAAAAATGGAGCAGGAAAGACGTCGGCCCAGATCCCATATCACGCTGGAAAATCTCTACCAGAGCCTGGCGGCCGGTGAAGAAGAACAGCTCCGAGTCGTTGTCAAAGGTGACGTTAAAGGTTCTCTTGAGCCCCTCGTCAACAGTCTTGAACAGTTAGGAACCGATGATGAAGTCAGCGTCAGAGTTCTCCACAGGGGGGTGGGCCCGGTTAATGTCAGTGATGTGTTGCTGGCGGATGCCTCAGATGCGGTCGTTATTGCTTTCCGCGTCGGTATGGAAGAACGAGCACGGGAGGAAGCCAGAGAAACGGGCGTTGATATCCGATATTTCCGCGTTATCTATGAGGCAATTCAGGAGGTTAAAGACGCCCTTGAGGGACTTCTGGAACCCGAGCGAAGAGAAGAACGCGTCGGTGTGGCTGAGGTGCGCCAGATATTCAGAATCAGTAGTGTGGGGAATATCGCCGGATGTTACGTACGGGATGGCGTTGTTAAACGCGGAAGCCGGGTGCGACTTGTCCGCGACGGGACAGTTGTGCACGAAGGACGCATTGAGTCTTTACGCCGCGAGAAAAACGATGCGCGGGAAGTGGAAAGTGGCTACGAGTGTGGTATAAAACTCCAGAATTATAACGATATTGAAGTCGGCGATCTGATTGAGTGTTACACTGTTCGAGAAGTCAAACGCGCGCTGTCCTGATTCCGGGCCATCAGGGGGCCTTGCAGGAGTGATCCGACCGTGGTTGTGGGAATACTTGATATCAAACTCGCCTTGCGCCAGTGCCGGTCCCTCAAGAACAAACGGCGCATTTTGAACAGTTTGAAAGACCGTTTGTGCAATAAACATAATGTGAGTGTTTCGGAAGTAGATAAGCAGGATTTCTGCCAGACGGCGCATGTGGCGGTGGCTCAGGTCTCATCAGACGCTCGATATGTGCGGGGTTCGCTGGAAAAGGTGGTAAAAATGGTCCGCAAGTTTCGTGGCGCACAACTGACGGATTATAGTATCGAAGTTTTCCATCAGTAAACCTACCGAAGGATTGCATGATGGTTACAAGAAAACACAGAGAAAAAGAAGAACTTCTCCGCCGTGAAATCAGCAGTATCATTTTGCGAGAGCTCAATGATCCCCGGTTGGGATTCGCAACGGTCACCCGAGTTACGGCGGACGGAGAATTCCGGACGGCCAAAGTGTACCTTATGTTGCGTGGTTCAGAAAAAGAATGTCAACAAACAATTAACGTTCTCGCTCATGCTCGTGGCCGTATCCAGGGCCTTGTGGCGAGCCGTATCAAATTGCGTAATACACCGGTGCTGGAATTTGTTGAAGATGAGGAAATGCTTGAGGCCCTCCGTGTGGACCGGCTGATTGACGAGGTTATGGAGGAGCAGCGGAAACGTAAGCAGAAGACGGATGATGAATAATAGAGTCGCAAGCGAGACGGCATAGCGAGGTAATAAAAAGTGGTGAGTGCCAAGAAAAAAAAGGAAATAGCCGAAGAAATCGCCGAATACGCCATTGACAAGTACGGAGATCCCACAAGGCGAAAGGTGCGGCCACCGCTGGACCAGCTTATCCAAAGCGCTCTGTGGCGTTACACAAGTGTTCGCCGTGGAACCAGGGCTCTCAGACAATTGAAACGAACTTTTGTGGACTGGAACGAAGTGAGAGTTAGCCCTCCCGTGGAAATTGCCTCGGCTATGGCCACAACCGATTGGGCAACAACTGCAGCGGAGCATATAAAGAAAATTCTGGAAAGCCTTTTCGACCTAAGAAACGTGGTGTCTCTGGGCTTTCTTGATGAGTTGACAACGGCCCAGGCGAGAACGTTCCTGCGCAGTTTGCAGGAAGTCCCGCGGGATCTTGCCGACGAAGTGTTGCTGTTCAGCATCGATGCTAAAACTTTTCCCATCAATATTCATACCGCCCGGATGGCTTACCGCTTGGGTTTGGTTAAAAATCCTCGGGCTACTCAAACCAATCAAAGAAGCCTTATGAAACTCTGGGACAAAGACGATTATGTGGCAGTAGACCAATTGTTCGTTGATAATGCACGTGAGATTTGTTCTGAAAGCGAACCACGTCATAAAAAATGCCCGGTGGAGTCGATTTGCCCGAAAAAGGGACTTTGAACCGTAAACGAACTTTCAAAAACTTTCCGATGTTGCTCCAGGAGCATTACGAATGAAGAAACTCAATTTAGGTATCCCCAAAGGAAGTCTGCAGTCTTCAACGATCGAGATGATGCAGAAAGCAGGCTACCAGGTTGAAGTGCGTCATCGATCCTATTTTCCCGCCATTGATGACGACGAACTTAATGTGCGTCTGTTTCGCCCTCAGGCTATGTCTCGCTTCGTCGAAAAAGGTGTTATTGACGCCGGACTGACCGGTGCGGACTGGATTGCTGAAAATGAGAGCGATGTCCACGAGGTCGCAAAATTGGTATATGCCAAACAACAGCTTGTCCCCGTTCGATGGGTCGTGGCGGTGGCGGAGGGTAGCGATATCGAATCCGTGGAGGACCTTGAAGATAAGCGTATAAGCACCGAGCTGGTCAATGTGACCCAAAAATTCCTGGATGAACGGGGAATCAACGCAACGATTGAATTCAGCCACGGGGCGACAGAAACAAAAGTTCCGGACCTGGTCGATGCTATTGTGGAATTAACTGAAACGGGGCGAAGCCTCCGGGAAGCCAATCTGCGCGTGGTGGAAACAGTGATGGAGAGCACTACGTGCCTGATAGCGTGTGAAGAATCATGGCGGGATGAATGGAAACGGAACAAGATTGAGAGTCTTGGCATGTTATTCAAAGGTGCTATGGTGGGGCAAAATAAGGTGGGGCTAAAGATGAACGTCGAAAAGGAAGCGCTCCAGAGGGTGTTGGACGTGCTACCAGCTTTGCGTAAACCGACTGTCAGTCCCCTGAGCGAAGAGTCGGGTTATGCCGTGGAGACGGTGCTGGAAGAGAAGATCGCTCGAGATCTTATCCCCGATCTAAAACGGGCCGGCGCCCAGGGTATAATCGAATACGCTTTGAACAAAGTCGTTTTATAGAGCCTGAAGCACTCGGCAAAACAACATTAGAGTTTTTCGGGGTTCTCAAGCAGATCTCGGAAAGTCGCGTAAAACTCTGCCGCTTGTGCACCATCCACAACACGGTGATCTGCACTGATAGTAACTTTCATCAGGGGTTCTATGCGGATAGCGCCGTCTTCTGCGATGACTTCTTCAGCTATTTTCCCGACGCCGATGATGCAGCTCTCGGGAGGATTGATAATAGGGATAAAATAATCTACCCCGTATGTTCCCAAATTGCTGATAGTCAGGCTGCCCCCTTCGTACTGATCTGGTCGAAGCTTTCCTTCACGGGCCGTAGCTGCAAGCGACTTGAGGTCGGAAGATATTTCCTTCAAATTGCGCCGGTCGGCATTGTGAATGACCGGCACAAAAAGACCATCCTCGACGGCGACTGCAACTCCGACGTTGGCCTTTGAGTTGAGAAGAATAGAATCACCATCGAAACGAGCATTAACGCGGGGATGGTCTTTCATTGCCAGTCCCGCTGCTTTCACCAGCAAATCCGTAAACGTTATATGCACGTCAGCGGACATATTGAGTTCCTGGCGATACTCCGCAGCCGCCCGCATGTTGATCTGTCCGACGAGATAAAAATGCGGCACGGACTGTTTGGACTCTGCCATGCGCTGAGCAATGGTCTGGCGCATTGCCGGCAATTCCACCCGGTTGCTACCGGAAACCGTCCCCGTGGCCGCACCCTCCTCTGCAGCGCGCTGAACATCTTCACGGGTAATTCGCGTCGCCCCTTCGGCCGGTTCAAGCCCTCGGAGATCGACCCCCTGTCGAATAGCCACTTCCCTGGCTGTTGGGGTGTAATTTATCTGGGATAGCTCATCGAGGTACGTTTCAATGTCTCTTTCAATAATCCGACCTTGAGGGCCCGATCCGCTCAGAGTGTTAACCGGTATTTGGTTTTCTTCCGCCAGTTTTCTGGCGCGGGGCGATATAAAAACGCGTGCGGCAGCGTCTGAACCCGGAGATATCCCAGAGGAAACCGTCTCTTGCTGAGCCGTTGCTTGATCTTCGGTACTTTCTGCCACCTCGACAGATTCTTTCGTCTCTTCACGTAGAGCACTCAGGTCCTCCGGAAGTTCATCGTCTTCCTCACCGATGATTGCCACCAGCTCATTTACGGGGACGGTTTTGCCTTCTTCAACGAGTATTTTTTTAAGCAAGCCGTCGGCAAAAGATTCGACCTCAAGAGTTGCTTTATCCGTGGTAAGTTCGAAAAGAACTTCCCCTTTTTTAACTTTATCACCTTCTTTTTTGTGCCATTTCTCTATCGTTCCTTCTTCCATTGTCTGGCCGAGTTGTGGCAGCAGGACTTCTTGAAGCATTTCCTTATCTCCAGATGTTATGGGCAGGTTAAGGACTTGGGGAAAGAACAATTTTAATTTCCAGGCTTGAATCGTGCAAGCACCAAGCGGCTGGCCCGGATCTTTCAAGCGTCCTCAGTGCTGCAGATGCGCGGAAGCCAGAGGCGGGTGTATTCTCATGCCCCAGCTGCAGCCTGACAAAGCAGAGAGGCAGAACGGTGTTCCATAAAGATTCTACCCTGATTGGGCAACAATAGCTCCCAATTATCCGTAAAATCCGGGCTAAAAAAACGGCGCATAAATCTGATAACTTAAAATCAGTGATCAGCAACGAGGCGAACGCTACGTTGAGAAACGATTGGCTTTAACTGCTTTTTCACAAGGAAGATACAGACATCTTGCTGCACAGTAACACTGGCCGGACACTGTGACACTTCTTGTTTTCGTAAGTTCTTACTCCTAAACGGCATGCGCCGTTTTATATAGCCTGCATCCGTAAGATGCAGGCTAGTGGCCCCTGACACTTGATTTTACCGGTTCAGTCGGGCGCTGGTAGTGCATATGCAAGGCGCAGTGAGAAGTTCGACCCAAACGGGTCCACGCCGAACTGCAACACCGCATATGGGCTGCCAGCGCACGACCCGTAGGGAGCAATTCTGCCGGGCCATTTCTTCGTTGCGGCTTCGCAGGGACCCGGCTGGGTCACCTTTGGCGCCGCGCCTCGAGCTGACCTCGGCAGAACTGCTCTGAACCGGTAAAAGCAAGTGTCAGGGACCACTAGACGCCGGGGTGACTGGCGACTGTTTCGGCAAGGCTCTTGGATTCGGTGGGGCGATCAGAAAAAATAACGTCCCGCCGCATTGCGACGCTGGAAACAAGTCCAAACGCGGCAAAGGTGCTGATCATTGAAGATCCTCCGTAGCTCATCAGCGGGAGAGTCAGCCCGGTAATGGGGGCGAGGCGGAGAGAAATGGCGATGTGTAAAAGACACTGGAAACCAAAAACCGCCATGATGCCTCCTACCAGAAGCCGACCGAAAGTGTCAGGTGTTTGTGGTGCGATTCTGGCCAGCATGAGCAAAACCATCAGGTAGAAAACAACCACCGCACTCGTCTTCACAAATCCCCACTCTTCGGCGATGACCGGGAATATGAAATCGGTGTGGCGTTCTGGAACTCTTTTCAGTTGATTCAGAACGCCGCGACCCCAGCCCTGGCCCTCAAAACCTCCGCCAGCAACCGCAATGGTGGCCTGCCGGGCGTTGTACGATGCCGGGGAATGGGGACTGATGCGCGGATCGATAAAACTTATCACCCGTTGTTTTTGATAGTCTTTTAATGCTCCGGGAGTGAACCACATTGTAGCGGCGAATAAAACCCCTCCCGTGATGAGAAAAACAAGGTTCCGTATGGGAACCAGGGCCAGAAATGCGACCGCCAGGAAAGTCGGAAGGAAGAGCAGTGATGTCCCGAGATCGGGTTGGCCGACAATCAGTATCATGGGGGCGAATGTGAGAGCCAACGGAATGATAAGGTCACGGAAGCGGCTCAATCGGTCAGTGTAGGTAAAGTAAGTGGCCAGAACAATGACTACTAAGTATTTCATTGCCTCCGACGGCTGAATGCTGATAGGGCCGATGCTGTACCATCGGCATGCGTGATTGCGTTCAACCCCCAGAAGGGGGAGCAGGGCAAGCGCAATCAGTCCGGCCGCATACAGGATAGGACAGAGGCTGGGTAAATGCCGGTAGTCGATTAAGGAAAGAGAGAAGAAAACAAATACGCCCAAGCAAAGAAAAATAAGATGCTTCTGGGCGAAAGCGGCGGAAGCTGCGCTTCGGACAAACAACGCCCCAAGAAGAGCCAATAAGATAGCCGAGAGAAGCAAAACCCACGGGACCTTTTTAATCTCGAAAGGTCCTGTAATATCTCTTAATATCTTCAGCATTTATACCGTTCGTTCAGATCTTGATATTATGTAAACTTGCCCCATCGGCAGGCCGGCAGAAACTGATCTCGGCCTTGCCTTCCATATCAGGATGAGCCGAGAGATAACGTTTAAGAATATCAGGGCCGAGTCCGTCCACAGGATGTTGCTTCAGCAGTCCGATGCTGCAACCCCTGAACCCGGCGCCGCTGAAGCGTGCACCGATGACCCCTTCGGAGTCGCAAAGGACCTCATAGGCCGTCCGCAGATATCGATTGCCACACTCATAGTTTTTCACCGAACTGCGTCCTGATTCGGTAATGATCCGGCCGAAATCTTCCAGATCTCCCCCTTCCCACAATTCAACACCGCGTCGGACGCGCTGTTGTTCCGAAAAAAAGTGCGTCGCCCGCCGCCTCAGAGGTTCAGGCAGAATTCCCCGATAATTCAGGAAGATTTCTCGTGGCACACGGCGCAATTTCGGGCTGTGCTTGGATGCCATCCCCGCTTTTTGGAGAAGGATTCGAGCGGCCTCTTCACATTCTTCGACGCGTCGGTTGTAATCGGTGTTTGAAAGCTGACTTTCCAGACCACTGTAAAGAATCCCAACCCAAATATCACATTCGATTCCACATGAGTGAAGCGTAACTTCGTTTGTCTGACAATCCAGATGCATCAGTTTGTCCTTCTTACTCATGAGAATAGACGATTGATCAAGCAATCCGTTGTTGAGTCCGATAAAATCATTTTCGATTCGTCGATCGAGTTCAATATTTTGCCTTCGGGTTACATCGAGGCCATTGACTGTTTCCAGAGCCAGCAGATAAGCTACCCCAACTGCTGCCGAAGAGCTGAGCCCTCCGACATGTTCATAACCATCAACGAGCCCAAGGAACCCGTTTTGAATTTTATATTCCTGGCGCAAAGCAAAAATTGCTCCCCGCAGATAATCTCCCCAATTCCCCTCTGGCTCAGGGACTTCATCATCCAATGCAAACTCAATCGTGCCGGGGAAATTGGTGCTTTCTACGCGGACTTCAGCCTTTTGGGTGGGGGCAAAGGCCAATAGAAGGGCTTTTTCCAGTGCCATCCCTGTGACCTCACCGAGCTGATGATCTATATGGGCACCAATCGGACAGATGCGGTATGGACTTCGCACGATTCGGACCGCGCTTTTATCGACGCTGAATCTTTCATGAAGGGACTCGACCAGCTGCCGGATTCTCTCTATGTCTGTTTCAGGCACGGAAGCTACCTTGGACAAAAAATTTAATGAATCACGCTTTTTACGGTAATCCGCAAGCAACGGCAAAGTCAAGCCGGACCGTAAAGTCGGGTCACCATTTAGCGGCGGCAAAACTGTTTTGACCGGCGCCGGTGCGTGACGATATAATAAGGAAGCCTAAGAGGTTTCTCTCAGATGCGATGTGACTGATATGGGTACCGAAAAAGTTGTTTGCCCCAGCTGCGGTCAAGAAGTAGACCCTGAGGAAGGTGTATGTCCAAACTGCGGGGTAAACGTCCGCAGCGGTGAGACTTTCAAGACCCGGATGAAACGGGCGAGGGGCCGCAAAACCGAGCATACGGAGATAATGCGTAACCTTGGTTTCGCTATTGTCCTGGCCTTTGGCCTGATCATTCTTGCTGGTTTTATGTACCACAGGCGCGTGTTGAAGGTCATGAGTAAGAGACAGAATCGAAGAATGTTCAGTTATTACACGCGGAAAATGGATTGGTTGCGAGGGTTGGTAAAAGCGGGGAAGGTCGCGCAGGCACGACGCGAGGGGAAGGCACTGGTGAAGGAACTTCAGCAAGACGCGGACGCTATCGAAATAGAGCTGGCGCCGTCCACAGAGCAGAAAGAGCAAGAAAGGGAACCCAAATCGCATCGAGAAGCTAAAAAGGCCCTTCTAAAAAATATGAGCGAGAAAGTAGAACACTTACTTTCAAACTTGCCAGAAACAGGCAACAATTCTGCCGGAAGCCGATAAGGAGAAAGTAACTGATATGGCTGAAGACGTGTTAGAAGTGACGGACGATAATTTTGAGGAGACTGTTCTTGGTTCAGATCAACCGGTTATCGTGGATTTCTGGGCTCCATGGTGCGGACCATGCCAAATGGTAACCCCGCTGTTGGAAGAGCTCAGTGAGGAATACTCCGATTCGGTAAGCGTTTGCAAGCTGAACGTGGATGATGCACCGGACATCGCTGCGCAATATGGGATCACATCGATACCTTCTGTCCTGTTTTTTAAGGATGGCGAAGAGTTAACGAACAGCAGGTTGATCGGGGCACGTCCCAAGGATAGCTACGAGAAAGTGGTGAAGGATATGGTCAAGTAGGCCGTTTTTAGAACCCGCGTAAGTGAGCATTGCCCACTAAAAAAGCCCCATTAACGGGGCTTTTTTTAGGCGCTATAGTGCCGATCTCACGAGCGCGGACCTAATGTTCTTCTGCCTCTTCTGGCCCGTCCTGTTCGTCAGCGGAATCTTCCGGCGGAGTTTCGGTCTCCGTCTCTCCATCTGTTTCCATCCCACTCTCAGCTTCTGTTTCGGCTGAGGGTTGAGTTTCCTCTTCCTCTTCGCCAGCATTACTCTCTGGCGGCTCTTCCTCTTCAACGGCAGCGACTTTTGCGTCTTCTTCTTCGGACAAGCTGATTTCAGGCTCGACTTCTTCTTCCTCAGGTGAAGGTTTTTCTTTTTCTACGAGTTCGAATATTACCTGTTCAGCGTTATCGCCAAGGCGGTTGCCGGTCAGTTTCAATGTTCGAGTTTTACCGTTGATTGTGTAAGTAAAGACGGGGATTTCGCCGATTGTTTGACCGACCGGTACTCCGAGTCGGCTGCCCTGCAAACGGATGATACGAGTTTGACCACTTGGCCTATCGGCGTATCGCTCGGCAAGCGATTCACTTTCTACCCATGGTCCTTCGCCGAAGAGTTTTTGGACCATTTTTTTATCCTGCAGTTTTTTCAAGGCTTGCCGATAATAATGAAGGTATTTTCCACGATCGTCGGGGTCACCGGTATCTTTGTATGGTTGGGCTTTCCGGGCAAGCGTGATCAGCCGTTCCACAAAAGGTTGGGCTTCTTTCGCTTTAGCGGGAGTTGTCACAATCCGTTCGTGCTCAAGAAGGGCTTTGGCCAGATTCTGCCGCAAGGCCTTTCTGTGAGCGGGTGTTCTGTTGAGTTTGCGTCCTTTTTTTCCGTGTTTCATCGTCAGTCCGATGCCCGTGACTAATGAGAGTATGAATGGTGTTATTCTTCGGGAGCGAGCAGCCCGATTTCTAAACCTTCTTTTTCAAGCTGTTCATGCAATTCATCAAGTGTGACCTGTCCGAAATTTCTGATATTTAGAAGTTCATTTTTTGTTTTTTCCAGGAGTTCGCCGACTGTTTTGATCCCTTCGCCTTCGAGGCAATTCAGCGCACGAGCGTTGAGATCAAGGGCTTTGAGAGGCATGGAGAGAGTGGACTCTGTGACCTGGGGTTGTTCACTTTCTTCGACGGGAGCGAGGGGGTGAGGTTCTTCTTGTGGAAGCAGTTGGCCGATCTCAAAGTATTGAACGAAGGGATTCAGGTATTTCCGGAGTATTTTGGAACCTTCCACCAGGGCCATTTCAGGCCCCACAGAGCCGTCCGTCCAAATTTGGATGGTGAGGCAGTCGTAATTGGTCCGCTGACCGACTCGCGTATTAGCGACATCATAGGCCACACGCTGGACGGGACTGAAAAGGGCATCGATAGGGATCGTGCCGATGGTTTCTGGGAGGTTTTCATGTTCCTCTGCTGGAACGTAGCCTCTGCCCTTTCGGATTGTCAGTTCAGCTGAGAACTTTACGTCATCGGTCAGGGTGGCGATCAACTGGTCAGGGTTAGCGGCTTCCAGGTCCGCGGTGTCCTCTATATCACCGGCAGTCACCGGGCCTTCGCCTTCTTTTTCCACTTTGACGGTGCGCTCTTCGTCAGGATGGAGAGTCAGCACCAATTCTTTGATATTCAAGATGATTTCAGCGACATCTTCTCGAACACCTTCCATTGCAGTAAATTCCTGCTGGACACCATCTATTCGAACGGCCACCACGGCTGCACCTTCAAGGGATGACAGCAAGACACGCCGCAGGCTGTTGCCAATGGTGTGGCCGAAACCACGTTCAAATGGTTCAACAACAAATTCACCGTACGTGTCCGAAAGGCTTTCCTCATTTGTTTCTACCTGGACGGGGAGTTCAAGCCCGCGCCATCTCACTCGTACCGGCATCTATGTGCCTCCAAATATTTTTGCGAAAATGTTTTCCGTACCTGTGGTCGCTCCGATGGATTAACGAGAACAGAATTCCACCACAAGGCCTTCGTCGATTTCGACACTAATATCTTCACGCACGGGAAGTCGAGCAATACGGACTGTCAGGTCCGAATCGTTGATTTCCAGCCATGCAGGTTCTGGGTGGCCCAGCTCCTCACGATTCTGTCGAATCATATCGAGTATATTATCCTCTGGTTTCGGGCGGATAACATCACCCTTTTTCACGAGCGCACTGGGGACATCAGTTTTTGTACCGTTGAGATCGACATGACCATGTCGCACCAGCTGCCGGGCCTGAGCTCGAGATGCTGCAAATCCGGCCACTTTCACCACGTTATCAAGGCGCTGTTCAAGAAGCGACAGAACATTTTCTCCGGTGTTGCCTTTTTGTTTATTGGCGTGCTCAAAGAAGCGTCGGAACTGTCGTTCGTAGAGGCCGTAAAAACGTTTGAGTTTTTGTTTCTCCCGTAAACGGATTGCGTACGGAGAGGGTCTCCCGCGCTGCCATCCATGCATTCCAGGAGGACGGCTGCGTTTTTCAATCGGGCACTTTGCGCTGTAGCACCGGGCACCCTTCAAAAACAGTTTGGCGCCCTCGCGTCTGCAGCGTTTACATTTTGGACCAGTGTCTCTTGCCATATCGTTGCGTCTGCTCCTGAGGCCAATTTGTTGGAATTTCTCTCGTGATTTATTTACACGCGCCGACGTTTGCGGGCACGACATCCGTTGTGGGGCAGGGGGGTTACATCCTCAATACTGTGAACAATCAATCCGGCCCCTTCAAGGGCTGCCACGGCCGATTCACGGCCTGCGCCGGGCCCTTTGACTTTAACATCCACTTCGCGTACACCCATTTTCTTGGCGTTCTGAGCGGCCTGCTCACTGGCTCTCTGAGCCGCAAAGGGCGTGCTTTTCCGCGCGCCACTGAAACCGCACGTTCCCGCGCTCTCCCAGCACAAAACTTCGCCTTTGAGATCGGTTATTGTAATTTTTGTGTTGTTAAATGTGGCATGCACGTGGGCAACGGCGCGCGCACCCACTCGTTTGGTTCGTCCTTTTTTCTTTGCCATTCTTAAATCGGCTCCTCAAACAACGTATTCAGCGAAAATCTTTCATTCAAAATCGTCGATAATTTCCGGTAGCAGCTTTTCGATCGCTGGTTTTACATCAAACATATCGCGGAGCTGACGGTACTCCCGGTCTCGGGGGGTCCGACTCCGTCTTTTAACCTTCCGGCCGCAAATACATAAATTTTTCGGGGTAAGTTTCGGCGAACTGATTTCGTCAAGTTCTACATGATACCCTGCGCTTCGCAAAAACTGGGCCCGTAGCGTATCGGTCAAAAGATTCGCTAATCGATAACGAACCGGCCCGAAATCAGTCATCGCGGTCAGGGGATGTCCGGATTTTATCTGACCCCGGATCTGATTCTGACAACAAGGGACGGTCAGTATCAGCTGACAACCAAGCTGAATTCCTTTGGCAATGGCTTCATCCGTGGCTGTATCGCAGGCATGCAGGGCTATGACCAGGTCAAAAGACCTGTCGGGGTCGAATTGCACAGTTCGACTGCTCACAAAATGAACATCTGTTAATGCGAGCTGCTCAGACAGATCACGGCACCGTGTTATCAAATCCGGATTGGAATCTACACCCCAGAGTTCGACCCGCGTATTTTCAAAATGATCCAACAACTCGGCGAGTGCGAAACCGAGATAACTTTTGCCACACGAGCACTCCAGGACACTGATCTTTTCCTTGCCACCGAGCCACTTCCGAACGTACCGGAGAATGACTTCGCTGAACCCGGCGACTTCGCGCAATTTAGAGGACCCACGTTCATCGACTTGGCCTTCAGGCCCGAGGATGTCCATATCTTTAAGCATCTCGGGTTGTTCACGAAGGTGAGCTAATATTGTTTTTCTGTTAGGTTCAGGCACGGAACAGATAAATTGTACAACTGGGAAAATCGACTGTCGGCATGGCGTCAGTGCTGAATATCCTTAACACCTTTTTTACCAGCGACGGTACGGCGTTTTCCTTTACGTGTGCGGGCATTTGTCCGGGTTCTTTGTCCTCGGACGGGCAGCCCCCGGCGGTGCCGGACTCCGCGGTAGCAATTAATTTTGCGCAGCCGAGCAATATTGGCGGCCTCCAGGCGCTTCAGTTCGCCTTCGATTATAAAGTTCTTATCGATATATGCGCCTATGCGGCTCAATTCGTCCTCGGTCAAATCCTGGGCGTGTCTTTGCTCTTCGATGTTCAGCACATCACATATGTGCTCCGCAGTTGTCTCTCCAACTCCGTAAATGTATGTCAGAGCAATTTCTGTGTGCTTATCTCCAGGAATATCAACTCCAGCCACACGTGGCATGTTCGTTAAACCTCCCAGTTATTATTCAAATTCAAGCTATATCAACCTTGACGTTGTTTATGGCGCGGGTCGGTGCAGATTACCCGTACAACACCCTTACGCCGGACAATTTTGCAATTTTCACAAATCTTCTTTACTGATGATTTTACTTTCATTTTTTACCTCCTGGACCGGCTTTTTTATGACCGCCCAAAAGTACCGCTGCGTCAGAACTTTTTATGGGGCATATGTGCGACTATCCGAAGCCGCTGCCTTTGTCGGCCGCGCAAGTTATTCCGGCATGCGAACAGACCGATCGACCCTGTGAACTCTCACGGTACTGACAAAATTTCTTGCCGGAGAGTCGAAGATCGGAGAACTATTCACGATAGACAATTCGACCTTTTTCAAGATCGTAAGGTGAAATCTCCACCGTAACCTTATCTCCTTGTAGAATACGGATAAAATTCATCCGCATTTTACCCGAGACATGAGCAAGGATCTCATGCCCGTCTTCAAGCTCTACCTTGAATCGCGCGTTCGGCAGAGTTTCTTTCACTATACCTTCAACTTGTATCGGCTCTTCTTTTGGCATGGGACACACCAGACCAAATTATACCAAGGTTTGGACGTAACAGCAAGTCTACTCGATCGTCATTATCACAGCCCGCTCTTTTTCCACGGCGATCGTGTTTTCAAAATGCACAGCCAGACAGCGTTCTTTCGTCACAACTGTCCATCCATTATCAAGTTCTTCAACTTTTCCCGAACCGGCAGTTAACATCGGCTCGATAGCAACTGTTGCTCCCTCTGGAAGTTTCGGTCCGCTTGAGAGGGGCCAGGAGCTTACAAAATTGGGGATTTGCGGGAATTCATGCATTTTTTTCCCAATTCCATGTCCGGTGTACTTGCGCACGACACCGTAGCCCGCGTCCTCGGCGGTCTGCTGAATCGCATGGCCAATCTCCGCTATTTTGACTCCAGCTCGTATAACCTCGAGAGCCGCTTGCAAAGCCTCTCGACATGTTTTGGTAATGCTTTGAGCTTCCTCGCTGCATTCGCCAATGAGAACCGTCCGCGCGGCGTCTCCCGCATAACCGTCCAGAAAAACTCCCGCATCGATGCTCAA
This sequence comes from Candidatus Brocadiia bacterium, assembly GCA_046538485.1. Classification (GTDB taxonomy): domain Bacteria; phylum Planctomycetota; class Brocadiia; order SM23-32; family SM23-32; genus JBKHIT01. The sequence goes on from JBKHIT010000009.1 coordinate 63,461, forward strand.
TACGTCACCTTCTTTGATTGTACGGGCCCCCGGAATTCCATGCACAACCTCTTCATTCAAACTTGTGCAAAGAGTTGCCGGATAACCGCGGTAGCCTTTGAAGGCCGGGATCGCATCATGACTGCGGATATATTCTTCAGCAAGCCGATCCAATTTGCCTGTTGTTACTCCCGGTTCTGCTGCTTCTACAGCCAGCTGGAGTGTTTCGGCGACCAACCTGCCGGCTTTTCGCATCTTTGCCAGTTCCGGGGGTTTTTTGCGGTTGACCTGTGCCATAACGAATCCAGTCTTCTGCGTGGCCACAACAGCTATTTTACTCCAAAGCGGTCAGTATCTCTTGTGTTTGTTCGCTCACCTCTTCGGGGCTTGGGGAGGCGTCAACACGGTAGAGAAGTCCTTTCTCTTTGTAGTAAGGCACCAGAGGACGTGTTTTATGCTCGTATTCCTCGAGCCTTTTGCGTACGACATCTTCGGTGCTATCGCTCCGAACAGTTAATTCGCCGCCGCATTCGTCACAAATCATATCTTTTTGCGGGGGCATAAACTTTTTATGGTAGTTTTTACCGCATTTGCTGCAAACAACGCGACCAGTTAAACGCTCAACCGCGGACTCAGAATCAAGTTCAAAATACAGCACGCCATCAAGTTTTTCCTTCCGCTCCCGCAAAATGCCGTCCAGAAGTTCAGCCTGAGGTACTGTGCGAGGAAAACCATCCAGGATATACTCATCTTCCCGTTGAAGCACCATTTCGCGCACAACTCGTGCTGTAAGCTCATCAGGCACAAGCTTGCCCTCGTCCAGATAACTATTGACGGTTTGGCCAAGCTCCGACCCTTCAGCTACGGCCTCTCGGAAAATATCTCCGGTGCTGGCGTGTTGCAGATCAAACTGTTCTGCCATAATCGACGCTTGTGTTCCTTTGCCGGCGCCGGGGGGACCGAGAAAAACGAGTTTCAACTTTGAATCCTTTCCAAATTTCTATGGATCATGTTCGGGTCATTCAACGGCGCCGACGTGACTTGCGGCGTCCTTCTGCGCCCGCCGCAAAGCCACTGTAGCGTCTCATTTCCAGATGCTGGTTGATTCGGTTCATTAAATCCAGCGCCACACCAACGACAATCAGGATGCTGGTTCCACCGTATAATCTTGCCGTTCCCAGGGGGATCTTCAGGGCATGAGCGACAAGCATTGGCATCAACGCAACCATAAGCAAGAAGAAACTACCGGCCATCGTTACACGATTCATTATGCCCTCAAGATAATCCGCTGTACGTTTGCCGGGACGTATCCCGGGGATGAAGCTCCCATAGTCTTTAAGATTATCACTCATTTCCTGTGGGTTAAAGACAAGAGCGGTCCAAAAATACGAGAAGAAGAATATCATGAGTCCGTAAAGCAGAACGTAGGTTACAGTGAGATTGTTGGGATTTACACCATTTTGGATAAAAGCAAAAAATCCATGCCATAAACTATCCTGGTCAAGGGTTTGGACGGCTGATCCGGCGATCATTGCAGGGAACTGCAACAGGGCTGATGCGAAAATCAGCGGCATAACCCCTGCGTGATTGACCTTCAGGGGCAAATAGTGTTTTTGCCCACCGTACACCTTGGGGCCGCGCACATGTTTGGCTTGTTGAACGGGTATTCTTCTTTCGCCACGTGTTATATATACGATCACCACGATCACACCTACAAAGAGCGCAAGCAGGACGAGAATTTTTAAAACGCTGTTTTGTTGACTTTCCTGTCTTTGAATTGTTTCGGCCAGCGCAATGACCTGGCCGGGGAGCCGGGAGAGGATATTGATCATGATGATAAGGCTGATACCGTTGCCAATGCCATGCTCATCAATCTGTTCCCCGATCCACATCAAGAACATCGTTCCGCACATGAGAATGAAACCGTTACTCATCGAGAACCAAACCGAACTTAAAAAGGACCTGCTGACGGATTCCGGTACGAGCCCCTGATAAAGAGCTCTGACCAAAACCGCTCCCTGGAAAAGGCAGATGAAAACAGTGGCAATTCGGGTATATTGATTGAGTTTTTTGCGGCCGGCTTCACCTTCTTTGCGCAGGCGCTCGAATCGCGGGATAACGTTTGCCAAAAGCTGGAATATAATCGAAGCGCTGATATAGGGCATGATTCCCAGGGCAAAAATGGCACCTTTCTGCAGTGCACCGCCTGCGAACACGTTGATAAGCCCAAAAACGCCCCCGAGCCCTTTTTCCAGTTCTTGGAGCCCTTCAGCTCTGATACCGGGAAGGGGTATATAGGCCCCGATGCGGCAGACAGCGATCAAAGCAACGGTGATCAACACCCTGCGCCGCAGGTCCCGGATACGCCAAATATTTTTGATTTGTTCTAGAAAGGCCATAGCTGAATGCGCATTCCAAGGACAGCAGGGTATTGGAAGCAGTGCAGTACTTTAGAGCTCGACTTCTTCCCGTTCTTCGGGCTGCTTCATCTTATTTCGGACCGGTTTTTTCGGTTCGGGAATCACTTCCACCGTCCCGCCGGCGTTTTCGATTTTCTCCCGAGCAGTTTTGCTGAAAGCGTTGGCACGGACAGTTAACGGCTTTTCGAGGTTCCCATCGCCAAGCACTTTGATGCCGGATTGTTGAGGTTGTTTCACAATGCCGCGTTCTTGCAATAACGCGGGTGTGACATGAGTTTCCGGTTCGAATTGGGCCAGTTGCCCCACATTTACCGGCGTATAAATCTTTTTGAACGGGGCATTCGAAAAACCAACTTTTGGCAATCGGCGCCAGAGCGGGATATTACCGCCGGTCATATTTCGCACGCTCCAGCCACTTCGAGAGCGCGCTCCGTTCATCCCGCGGCCGGCTGTCTTGCCGCTTCCGCTCCCATGTCCCCGGCCCAGACGTTTGCATTTCTTGCGTGGTGAAGTGAGAGCTTTGACTTCTGAAATATCCATTTATTGTCACCTGGTTGCTATTTTGAGATCTGAGTTCTGGAATGGTTACAGAGACTTTACGTCGACTGTTTTTCTTCGTCAGATTCAGTTGTCTGTTTGGTATCGGTATCTGTTTTCTCTTTCGATGCCTCTTCTTCCTCGCCGATGTCCGATTCCATCTCCGATTCCTCGTCGAGGGCCTCCGTCTCTTCGGGCTGCTGGGAATCTGGTGTTTGCTCGCTCTCTTCGGTATCCGAGGTTTCCTGGGGGCTTTCTGCTTTTTCTGCAGAGGTTTCCTGGGGCTTTTCTTCGTCTTCTTGCTCAGAAGATTCTTCCGGCGAAGCTCGATCGAGCTGGGGATGCCTGAGAGAGATTTCTCGTTGGCGCAGTCTCTCCACTTCTTTTTTCGATCGCAGGGATTCGAGGGCGTTCATGGTTGCCTTAGCGAGATTCAGCGGGTTATTACGGCCCAGCGATTTTGTGAGCACATTGTGCACGCCCAGGACTTGCATAATGGAGCGGACAGTTCCGCCGGCTTTAACGCCGGTTCCGGGCGCTGCGGGCTTAATAATGACCTCTGAAGATTTGTGCTCTCCAATTTGTTCATGGCAGACAGTATCGCCAATGAGGGGGATCTTGGTGATCTTGTCCCGAGCGTCTTTAGTAGCCTTGTCGATGGCCATAGGCACTCCAGGGGCTTTACCGTAGCCCAGACCCACTTTTCCGTTACCGTTGCCGACGGCGACAAGAGCAGCGAAACTCAGGTTTCGTCCGCCTTTCGTCACCTTGGTGTGCATACGGATCGTGAGAACCTCGTCCATAAGTCCGGTTTTTTCGTCCCGATCCGGCATGTAGCCTCCAGCTCTTTGTTAAACTTCTGTAGTTTTATTTGGTATGAAGGTTCAAAACCCTTCAGCGCCGGCTTCTTCGAAACATTTCCTTGCTGCTTCGGCAAGGGCTTTGACGCGACCGTGGTATTTATACCCACCACGATCAAAGACCACTTTGGTGATATCGTTGTCCAGGCACTTTTTGCCGATGAGGGTTCCAACTTTAGCTGCAGCGTCAATGGTATTTGTTTTTTCGAGTTCTTCTCGCAACTCGGGGCTATCGGTGGAAACGCTGAGCAGCGTATTTCCCTTCCAATCGTCGATGACCTGCACCTGGATATGTCTGTTGCTTCGAAAAACGCACATTCGCGGTCTTTCGGGAGTTCCCTCGACGATTCTACGAACGTGGTGGTGTCGTTTTTGACGCAACTTTGTTTTTCGTTTCGTGGGGTCCATTTATCCTCAACCCTATTGGTCGTCAAATAAATTAGTGCGCATTATTCAAGTCCGGCAAAAGCTTTTCCTTCTTTACGTCGGACATGTTCATCAGCGTACCGAATCCCCTTACCTTTGTAGGGTTCAGGGGGGCGTACGTCACGGACAGTGGCCGCAAACTGGCCCACTTTCTGTTTGTCGATTCCTTTGATTGTAAATCTGGCCGGATTGTCCGGTTGGGCGTTGTTCTGTTCGATTTCGATGTCCATCTGCTCGGGAATTTCGAATTTGACATTATGGCAGAAACCAATTTTGAGCACGAGGTTTTTGCCTTTGATATCGGCCCCGTAGCCGGTTCCATGGATTTCCAGATCTTTCTTGAACCCTTTTGTGACGCCTTCCAGCATATTGCTAATCAATGAATGATGTAGCCCGTGCAACGATCTGACATCCTGGTTTTCATCGTTGCCTTTGACAAAAAGTTCATCGTTTTCTTGATCGTAATCCAGTTCCAGACAGTCCGGAATCCTGTGTTGCAATTCCCCCAGCGGACCACTGACCTTTATGTCATTCGTCTCGACTTCGAGACTGACTTTATCGGAAATTTCGATGGGGCTTAGCATATTCGACATCTGCTGGTACCTCTTTCAGGCTTCGCTATTGAGAAGCGTGCTTTTCTTCGGATTAAACGACTGTGCAGAGAACCTCTCCGCCAGCCTTTTGTTGTCTGCATTCCCGGTCGCTCAGAATTCCTTTACTTGTGGAAACGATAGCTATTCCGACACCATTAGCAACCATCGGCAGTTCACCGACTCCACGGTAAACACGGCGCCCGGGTTTGGAGATTCGTTTAAGCTTGCGGATTACTTCTTCTCCCAGAGGGCCGTAACGAAGGTATATTTTCAGGAGGCTATGAGCCCCTTCCTCGGCCACACGGAAATCTTCGATAAACCCTTCTCGTTTCAGGACGAGGGCAATACCTTCACGGAGCTTCGACGATGGCATTTCGACCGTTCCTTTTTCCGTCGCGAGAGCATTCCGTATCCGGGTTAGCATGTCCGCAATGGGGTCCGTCATCATGTTCATTTACCTCTTGGCATCTTAGCCATAGAAATCGGCAGCACGGGAATTACCAGCTGGCTTTTCGAACGCCAGGGATTTTTCCCTGGCTGGCCAGCTCTCTGAAGCAGATGCGGCAGACTTTGAATTTGCGCATGTAAGCGCGCACTCGGCCACAGAGTTTACACCGATTGTTATGGCGTGTCGAGAACTTCGGTTCTTTTTCGGCTTTGACAACTTTTGATTTTCGCGCCATGTTTTTTTATGTCACCTCGATTTTCTGTCGGTTCGACAGAGAAATCTGTCAGCGAGTTAACTTTCTTGAAAAGGCACCCCAAGCAATGAAAGCAGTTCAAATGCTTCGGGATCTGCGTCTGCGGTTGTGCAGATCGTAATATCCATTCCAAAGACGTTATCGAGAGCGTCAGGGTCAATTTCAGGAAACGCAAAGTGCTCGTCGATACCGAGAGTATAATTCCCGGTTCCATCGAACGAATTGGCAGATAAACCGCGGAAATCCCGCACACGAGGCAGGACAATGCTGATAAGACGATCGAGAAATTCATACATACGTCGATGTCTGAGCGTTACTTTGCATCCAATGGGATCGCCCGATCTGATTCCGAACCCTGCTACGCTCTTACGGGCCTGTGTGATAACAGGAGCTTGTCCTGAAACCGACCGCAGGACGCTTTGGGCTTCTTTCAAAAGATTTTCGTCCTCCCGGGCGTTTCCGACGCCAATATTAAGGACAACCTTGTCCAATTTCGGGACGGCATGTTTGTTTTCCACACCCAGAAGTTCCATCAGTTCCGGCAGAATTTCTTCCTGGAACCGGGCCATCAGGCGGGGAGTTGGGACAGGCTGAGCTCCCTGTTTTTCTTCAACTTCCTGGGTTTGTTGTCCTTCTTCGCTCATAATTTTTCTCATTTCGGACTGGCTGAGACATCCCGGTTATTTAATCTATTCGGCCGATGCTATGGAGGCGCCGCACTTTGCGCATATGCGTTTTCTTACGCCATTTTCGTCACGGTCGTTTCTGATTCTCACGGGCTGATCGTAATGATCGCAGTCGCGGTTCTGACAAATCAACATAACATTAGAGACATGGATGGGCGCCTCACGTTCCACACGACCGCCGCGGGGATTTTCTTGCGTTGGCTTCACGTGTTTCCAAATCAGGTTCACACCTTCCACGACTACTTTTCCGTCGCGGGGCAGGGCGCGCAAAACCCGTCCGCGGGCACCTCTATAGTCTCCCGCGATAACTTCGACCATATCGTCCGTTCGCACATGGAGTTTAGTATTCATTTTAGAACTCATCATTTCCAATGGACTCACACGACTTCCGCCGCAAGACTGACAATACGCATAAAATTCTTCTCTCGCAGTTCACGAGGGATTGCACCAAAAATTCTTGTTCCGCGCGGGTTGCCATCAGGTCCCAAGAGCACGAGAGCATTTCTGTCGAATCGAACGTAACTCCCGTCATTACGCCGGAGTGGCGATTTGGTTCGAACGACAACGCCTCGTACAACTTCACCGCGTTGAACTTCACTGCCGGGGAGCACTTTCTGGACGCTTCCTACCACGACATCGCCTACGCCCGCGTATCGTCGTCCCGTGCCGCCAAGAACCTTGAAACATCGGACGGTTCTGGCACCGGAGTTGTCCGCCACATCCAAAACTGTTTGTTCCATTATCATGGGTGTTGTCCGCGCTCAATCCAGAGATATCTCAGTCAGGCTTCCATTCCACTCATTTCTTCCGGCAGGGCTTCGGTCTCAGCGCTACGACGGATAATGCGCAGAAGACGCCAGGATTTGTTCTTTGATAGGGGCCTTGTTTCTTCAATTTCTACCAGGTCGCCTTCATTGGCCTCGTTGTGCGCGTCATGCGCTGTGAGCGTGCTACGTTTCCGCAGATATTTCTTATAACGAGGGTGCTGGCGCAGATTTTCCACCCGGACTGTTATGGTTTTGTCCGGTTTGTTACTTTGAACAATTCCGCGCGCTCTTCTTTTCATTTTTTACACTCCGCTCTGAACGATCAGGTTTACTGCCCGGTTTCGGCGCCCTCGGGCTGCATTTCCGTCTCCCGAAGCACCGTTTTGATACGAGCAATATCACGTCTGAGTTTCTTTTTTGTCGAGGTATCGGGATTTTCCTCCGCCTGCCACTGGAAGCGGAGGTCAAAGAGCTCTTTTTGCAGGCGCCCCAATTCATTTTGGAGTTCTTCACGATCCATTCCTCGCAATTCGCTGGCTCTCATACTTTGAATCTCCGTTCAACCATTTTTGTTCGAACCGGCATGCGATGAGCAGCGCGGGCAAAGGCTTCCCTGATCAATTCTTCGGGAATCCCGCCCAGTTCGTAAATAATGGTCCCGGGCTTAACCTCAGCAACCCAGTCAACAGGTTCTCCTTTTCCTGTTCCCATTCGCGTCTCAGCCGGCGTCGCCGTTACGCTTTTGTGCGGGAAAATGCGTATTGTCAGTTTGCCTTCGTCTCTGAGGTAATGTCCCATAGCCACACGACCCGCTTCGATCTGATGAGAGCTTATTCTTCCTGCATCAAGGGCTTGTAGGCCGAAGTCGCCGAAATTAACACGGTTGCCACGGGTGGCTTTCCCTTTAGTTCGCCCGCGTTGAAACTTCCGGTACTTCACTCTTTTCGGCATTTTAGCCATTTTCCTGCTCCTCCGGCATTTTTTGTCCGGGCGTCAGCCGGCCAGTATTGATCCAAACTTTTACTCCAATACTTCCATATTTAGTACTTGCTTCTGTGAACCCGTAGTCTATTTTGGCAATGAGTGTGTGCAGAGGCAGACTACCGCGGATTTCGTGGACGCTCCGGGCTATTTCAGAACCGCCCAGACGCCCCGAAATTTCGATCCGGGCTCCTTCGGCGCCTGCTTCCATCGTAACATCGGCCGTTTGCTTCAGTGTGCGGCGGAACGAAGAACGCCGTTCAAGTTGTTGAGCAACCTCTTCGGCCACCAGCTGAGCATTTAGTTCAGGTTGAGAGACCTCCTGGACGCTGATTTCTACGGTCCCCGAAGTTAAATCCTGAAGGTCGCCTTTCAATCGCTCAACTTCGACTCCCTTACGACCGATAAGCAAACCCGGACGTGCACAGTGGACGATCAAATTAATTTCGTCCCGGGTTCTTTCGATTTCAATCTTCGATATACCGGCGTAATAATAATCCTTTTTGATTAACCGGCGAATTCTTTCGTCTTCCACCAGATAATCGCCAAATTTCTCCTTTTCAGCATACCAACGTGACTTCCAGTTCTCGGTGATACCAAGACGTAGACTGGTTGGTCGAAGTTTTTGCCCCATAATTCCTCCAATTAAGTTCCGTCGTCAAGAACGATATTAATATGACTTGTTCGATGCCGTTCCGGCGTTGCGCGGCCACGAGCGCGGGGGCGCCATCGGCGCTGGGTCGGCCCTTTATTGACGCGTGCTTCTTTTACAAAAAGGTTTTCCATCTCAGCTTCCAAACTTTCGTCTGCATTGGAAATAGCTGATCGAAGCACTTTATCAACCATGCTGGATGCTCGTTTGTTGGTGTTGCGCAGAATGAGCAGGGCGTCATCGATATGTTTGCCGCGAATAAGGTCCACAACTTCCTGGACTTTTCGCGGTGCCATTTTTGCGTAACGGTATTTTGCTGTGAATTCCATTTTTTTGCTCCGGCAAAGGGACGCTACAACGTCATCCAAACGTTGGGCCCTCAGTCTCTCCGGTCTCTTCTTCCTCTTCGCGAACCCGGGTGCCGTGTCCACGGAACCTCCGGGTCAGAGAAAACTCCCCCAACTTGTGGCCCACCATGTCTTCGGTGACCGAGACTTTTTTAAAATCGCGTCCATTATGCACCAAAAACGTATGCCCGACGAAGTCAGGAATGATGGTGCACGAGCGAGCCCAGGTGCGAATGGGTTCGTGGCTCATTTCTTCTTTTTGCTTCATGACTTTTTTGAGCACGTTGTCGTCCACATACGGGCCTTTTTTGAGTGATCGGCTCACGGTATGTTATTTCCTCCTTTTGACAATTAAGCGATCACTGTGTTTTCGTGATTTTCTTGTTTTCCCGCCTTTAGCGAGAACACCGGTGGGGGAGCAGGGATGACGTCCTCCGTTACTCCTGCCTTCGCCACCTCCCAGAGGGTGGGCAACGGGGTTCATTGCTTTGCCCCGCACTTTTGGTCGGCGGCCGAGCCAACGACTGCGCCCGGCTTTGCCCAATTTTACGGCTTCGTGTTCGATGTTGCTGAGACGTCCGATGGTCGCTCGGCATTTGCCAAGTACGCGGCGAACTTCTCCACTGGGCAATATGAGATGTACGTAACGACCTTCCCGGGCGCTGACTTGTGCGGATGATCCCGCACTGCGCACGATTTTGCCGCCGCCTCCAGGCAATAATTCGATATTGTGAACAGATAACCCAAGGGGGATGTTCTCGAGGTTCATGCAGTTACCAACCCGCGGTTCCGTTCGCTCATCATTGAAAAGAGTTTGGCCGACTTTCAGTCCGGCGGGCGCGAGAATATAACGTCGTTCACCGTCTTCATATTCGATGAGGGCAATTCGTGCGCTTCGATTGGGGTCATACTGTATGGATAGGACTTCGGCACCCACACCATCTTTGTCCCGTCGGCGGAAATCGATTAGACGGTACCGACGTTTATGGCCACCACCGCGTCTGCGCACTGTCATGCGCCCATTGCTGTTGCGACCGCCTGTCTTTTTTATCGGGCGAAGCAAAGATTTTTCGGGTTCAGTTTCCGTTATCTCCGAAAAATCGGCGCTTGTCATATTGCGGCGGCCGTTTGTTGTCGGTTTGTATGGTTTATTTGCCATAATCGTGCTCCGTGGGTTTCAAAAATGTATCAATAACCAATATCGATTGTGTCACCGGGTCGAATCTTGACAATAGCCTTTTTTCTGTCGGGTGTTTTTCCCCGCATCCACCCCCTGCGTCGGGATTTGCCGGGAATCTTGAGCGTATTTACTGAGACGACTTTGACATCAGGGAAAAGGTGTTCAACCGCCCGATGGATTTGTTTTTTGCTGGCTCTTTGATCAACTTCAAAATGGTACTGATTGTTTGTACGGATGTCCTCTACACTTTTTTCTGTGTGAAGGGGGCCTTTGATGATTTCATGTATATCCATGGATCACTCCGTATCTGCAGCGGCGGTTTCTGAATCTTCCACACGGGTTTTTGCGAGGTTATCAATTGCTTCCCGCCAGGCTTCACGTGTGAAAATAACTTTTTGCGGCCGAATAACTTCGTAGGAATTGAGTTCTCGCGCGACGCGCATTGATGAGCCGGGAATATTCTTTGTGCATCGCCACAGGATTTCATTATGTTCGGAGAGAACGACAAGGAACGTCCTTTCAACCCCAAGATTTTCCAGAATGCTGGCCATTTCGCGTGTTTTGGGCTCGGGGAGTTCAAGTTGATCCACCACAATGATTTCATCGGAAAGGGCCTTACCCAATACGGCAGCGGCAAGAGCCTTACGCCGCATTTTTTTGTTCAGCTTTTTGGAGTAATCCCTTGGTTGCGGCCCAAAAGTGGTTGCGCCACCCACCCAGAGAGGACTCGAGCGAGTCCCTGCGCGGGCGCGCCCCGTGCCTTTCTGAGGCCAGGGTTTGCGATCTGAATGTGCGTCTTCTCCCCGGGTTTTTGTTTTGGCTGTTCCAACACGCTGATTGCTTTCATACGTCAGAACCGCCTGCCTGAGCAGATCCTGCCGTACTTTTCCTCCGAGGGCGGCTTCTTCTATTTGCAGCTCTTCCAGTATTTCACCGGCCGTATTTTTGACGGGAATGTTTATCATTATTTCATCCGCCTCGTGAGTTACAATTTCGAAAAAATCAATCTTCCGTTTCTAAGACTTTGCTCACCATTACATAATTGCCTTTACTCCCGGGGACGCTTCCTTTAACGAGGAGCAGGTTTCGCTCGGGGTCTATTTTGACTACTTCGAGATTGCGCATGGTTACCCGTTCGTTTCCCATTTGACCGGCCATGCGACGCCCTTTAATGACGCGTCCGGGATCCGTGCCGGGTCCGATAGAACCGGCGTGACGGACAGCTTTACCGCCGTGGGACCCGCGACCGCCACTGAATCCGTGTCGGCGCACGACACCGGCAAAACCGCGGCCTTTGCTCGTGCCCACGACATCGACCAGCTTGGTATCGCCAAAAATCTCGACAGTCAACTCTTGTCCGAGTTCTAATTCGATGTCGGCCTCAGTTTCGACGTCTCGCAAAACTTTTTTTGGACTCACTCCCGCTTTGTCGAAATGCCCGAGTAATGCGTTGGATGTGTTTTTCCTTTTTTTCTCGTCGAATCCGATTTGAATATCAGGTGGGAGTTCGTCGCCTTTTTTCTTAATTTGAACAATAGGGCAGGGACCGACCCGCAGAACGGTAACGGGCAACAGGGTTCCCTCCTCATCGAAAACCTGCGTCATACCGATTTTTTTGCCGATTAATGTTTTAACCATTTCTTTTGAAACTCCGCTTCAAGTCCGGCAGATCGACACACCAAAACGTTTTTATCACGGGATAATGCTCACCTCAACCGAACAAAATTGCTGGCAGGTGTTGCAAAACAGGCACATTGAATCATGTGCCCCGGAGGTGGTGTTAGAGACTGCCGTCTACTGCCGCTTAAGGCCCGGTAGCTGGGACATGCTTTTGACGGAAATAACTTCTCCAGTGACAACATCCCTAATTTTTATGCCGGGTGCGGCGCTTTGAAGAACGACGTTCGATCTTTGTTCTTGATCGGGGACCCAAACGGCCCCCTTCGGGTCCCGCCGGCTAAACTTTGATCTTTATTTCAACGCCGGCCGGTATCTTCAAGTTATTCAAGGCATCCACAGTAGGGATCGTCGGTTCGATGATGTCAATCAACCGCTTGTGCGTACGTATTTCAAATTGTTCCCGCGAACGCTTGTCAACATGGGGGCTGCGCAAAACAGTGTAGCGTTCAATATGAGTTGGCAAAGGCACCGGGCCACTGACTTTCGCTCCAGTCCGCGTTGCCGCGTCAATTATATCTTTTACCGACCGGTCCAGAATCCGGTGGTCGTAGGCTTCCATTCTGATACGAATGCGTTCTTGCATTACTTAAAAAAGGATCAAAAAAAGGGTAGAAGGGCTGAATGGCGCACGAAAAAGCAATTCTAACAGATTCCGCGAAGATGTCAAGCGGGATCCATGAAATTGAAACGGAAAAAACAAAAAAATTCCCAAATTTCCTCGGTCGCCCTCAATGGGCGACCGAGGACCGGGCAAAATCAAAACGTTATCCGCAAAGACGCGAGATTACTCGTCGTTCTCGGCAGTTTCAGCTTTACTCAACGTGTTGCCAACGAGCAATCTTACTTCCTTGCCTTCCAAGCCGGAAATGCTGAGGGCTTCTGCGGCTCCTTCACGGACAGATTGTTGTTCCGCTTCCAGGGCTTTGCGCAGGACGTCCAAAACATCCTGTGGGGGGTGTTTTTGGGTTCTTTGAAGGATTTCGGCAATCGCGTAGCACGCAGCCGCGTTGATATTAACCGTATCCTTTCCTTCAGCCCGCCCGGATTCCCCTTTGGTTTCCTCAGATTCAGAGGTTTCTTCATCCCATTCGCGCTCGACCTGTTGAGCAAGCGGTTTTAGAGCACTGATGGAACCAAATCCCGCAAGATTTCTGATAGTCCGCAAAGTGATTTCTGGCTGTTTGCTTGTGAGCGCAGATACCAGAGCCGGTTCTGTCATGCTCAGACGATATCTGGTGTTATCGGGATCAACCTGTTCGAGGGCTTTGACGGCTCGCAAAACAATCTCAGCCCGTTCCTTTCCACTGAAGACCTCAGCTTCAGCAAGAGCGTTATCCAGCAGCTCGGCCACACTTTTTTCCCGAATCTTGGCAGGGGCGATAATTGCGTCAACCTTTTTATACGGTGCCAGGTCAGGCGAGTCCTTTTGGCTATCGACGATCAAAAAGAGGGGGACCGATTTTGTGCGTCCATCTTGCGTGATTTTTTGATACGCACCCTGGAACCGTCCCGGAGCAACATTCGCGTGAACGAACACGGCATCCACAGCCGGCATCAGTTTCAGCGCGGCGTTGATCGAAACGCTATCGGTTTTTGCTCCTGCGGTAGCGACGTTTTGGTTTTCCAGGGCCTTGGCGAGCTTGTTTTTGATTTGATTATTGTCCGACACAATAAGAACGGTCCGCTGAGAGATTCGCTTTAGAGCCGCCGAGAGCACTTGCATGACCCTGTCAGCGTCGAGCAAAGTGCCTTCGGGGGAGCCCTTCACGGCTTCAACGGCTGCCTGATATCGGACGTTTTTATCCGAAAAGTGAAGCGCGCCTCGCAAGGCGCGGGTTGCATGGGCATTGGAAAGGCCCATTTTAGTCCCGAGCATCTTGACGAGGATGAGGCTTGCTGAGCCATCTCTCACGTGCATTGTATGTTCCAGCGCCCTGCCCACAGCGGCGGAACCATAAAGATGGCATACAACCGGCACGCGTTTCTTCAGGGCTTTCCGGTAACGCCTGGCTTCTTTTTTCATGTCTTCAGGGCCTTTTTCAATGTAGGTCCTGACCAGTCGGACCTGACGGCTCAAAAGAGCAACGAGCAAGCTTTGCAGTTCCAGATTATCGGGAGCGAGTTCCAGGCTTTTCAAAGCAATTTCTGTGCCCTGCCGTTGGAAATAAAGATAGTGAGGCACGAGTTCATAAACCAGCTTCCCCGGCTTGTCATCAGTGCTTTTCTGCCAGGACCAGACCGGTTTATGTCTTCCGAAGGTATTTCCGACCACACTGGTTTTTTCAGCAAGGTAGTATTTAAGAAGTTGCTGATATTTGTCCACGGCACTGCCGGCGCTTTTTGGGGTTTTCCCCGTAATGTTTCTCAATGCTTTAATGGCTGCTTCTTCCAGATGGCCAGGTGTACTCTTATTCTCCGTAATAGCTAACAGAGCCGGGACTGCCCGTGAGTCAGCGATCTGTCCCAACGTCGCGGTTACGCGCGTTTTTACCAGATTGTTTTCTATCTGAAGAGCAGAGACGAGCGGGAGAGTGGCGTTGGCGCCGATATCGGATAGTGTTGAGATCGCGCGCGCGACAACTCTCTCATTGTTTTCTTTCTTGTCACGCAGCAAATCCAAGAGGTGAGGCACTGACCATTCATCGTGAGCGAGGAATCGGGCACGCGCCTTGATATATGCTTTGACGTCTTTGCTTCGGAATCCGGCGATCAATTCCTCGGCGTTGTCGATTTTACGCTTGTTTGCCCGAACGGCTTCGTTCAGCATTTCCAGAACTTGTTCGGCAGCCTGAGAAAGCTCTTCATCTTTGGCGCCAACCATTTTTGCAATGCTACCCAGTTCTGCTTGCTTGCGCAGCTCCAGTCCTACCTGAGAAGTTATATCCGCCTTAAGCAATTTATCAAAAGTTTTTTTTGCCTCTTCATACTCCTGCTTCTGATAATGGCGTACGCCTTTCTGCAGGAGCTTCGAAAGTTTATCTGTCTCTGCTTGTTTTTTGGCATCCTTCTGTTTGGCAGATTTTTCTTTTTCACTCAGTTTTTTTTCGCCACCAAAGGCGGGCACCGAAATACCGAGTACCAAAACTGCCATCAACGCCGACCACAGCCCCAACCGCGACAATCTCTTATGCATTGCACTCTCCTTCGCTTGATTGATCAGCTTTAACTACTACCCCCGTCTTACCCACATCTCCGTCAGCACCGCAAAAGCTTCAGCTTTTTTGGCGAAATGATACAACTTATGTAACGGTTTTCTCTTTTTCGATCAAGTCTTCGTACGTTTCTCGTCGTCGGGCAAGTTGCGATTTACCTCCTGAAACGATCACCTCGCATGCGCGCGGGCGGGAATTATAATTCGAACTCATCGAAAAACCGTAAGCGCCTGTATCGAAGATCGCCAGAATGGTTCCTTCCTTAACTTTTGGAAGAGGTCGATTTTTCGCAAAAAAATCGCCACTTTCACAAACCGGTCCGACAACGTCAACAATTTCCGTATCCAAAGCATCGTAAGATTTGTCATCATTTTTTACGATTTCCGGCATTCCACCTTCGGCTCGTGCTGGCCAGAGCCGATGAAACGACCCATATAGAGTCGGCCGAAGCAGGTCATTCATGCCTGCATCACAGATTAGAAACCGTTTTCCATGTCCGGTAACCTTGCGGTAAATCACCCGAGTCAACAGGATTCCACTCGGTCCGGAGACAAAACGACCGGGCTCTATAATAACCTGAGAATCCAAATTTTCAAGAAAAGGTTGCAAATCGGCGGCATATTTTTCGGGTCCGAGAACTTTTTCGCCCGTGTATGAAATGCAATACCCCCCCCCAAGATTGATGGTGTCGATCTCACATCCAAGCTTGCTGAGTTTTTCTCGAAGGGCGGAAAGTTTCTCCAGGGCTTCGACATACGGGTCCGCTTTGTAAATCGGCGAACCCAGATGAACATGAAGTCCTCGAAGCCGAATTCCAGACATTGCAAGGGATCGAGATGCAAGATCAGTGGCAACTCTAATACTTATCCCGAATTTATTCTCTTTTTTGCCGGTGGTGGTTTTCTGGTGCGTCCCTGCGTCTACATCTGGATTTATTCGCAGGGCAATATCTGCCGTTTGACCCATTTTGTCGGCCACCCGTGCTATACTCTCCATTTCCGCAGAGGACTCGACATTGAACATCCGTACGCCTGATTCCAAAGCAAACTCGATTTCCGCCGTCGTTTTGCCCACACCGGCGTAAACGACTTTGCGGGGGTCTCCTCCCGCCTGGATGACCCGAAAAAGCTCTCCGCCGCTCACCACGTCAAAACCGCTTCCCTCCTGATGCAACAGCGTGAGCACAGCAAGGTTAGGAAGAGATTTTACCGAAAAACACACGAGCGGGTCCCAGCGCCCAAATGCGTCCCTGATCATGCGGTAGCGTTTTTTGAGCAAATCGGAGCTGTAAACGTAGCACGGGGTTTCGAATTCATCAACGATCTGCTCGACCGGCGCACCATCACAATGGAGTTCATCGTTTTCGTAGTAAAACCCAGACCTTTTCTCCAAAACAAAACCCTTCTCAAATTTCAGCGGATTCTCTGTCCGAAGTTTAAAAAGGATACAGGGAAGTTTACGGTAAAGTCAATGACACCGGCTTCGGATATAACAAAGAAAGAAGTCTCTATAACCTCGTCGGAAGAAACTACTCCTCAAGCATTCCGAGACCTTCACGCAGATGTCGAACGGTTTTTATCCCTATATCAAGACCGGAAGGGACTTTTTTGTTTCCCGCGGGAACAATCGCTTTTTCAAAGCCGAGCTTCGCAGCTTCCGTCAGGCGCCTGTCCAGGTGACTCACCGCGCGAACCTCGCCCGAAAGCCCGACTTCGCCAATCGCCACGGCGTCCGCGGGAAATGGCACGTCCCGTTTGCTCGAGATAATCGCGAGAGCCAGAGGTAAGTCCGCCGCCGGTTCGGCAACGCGCACACCTCCGGCCACATTGGCAAAAGCATCGCTGGGCCCAAGATTCAATCCCACACGTCTGTCCAGCACGGACAGAAGCATACCAAAACGTTTGTAATCAATCCCGCTTGCTTTGCGCTCGGGCGTGCCGTAAGAACTCGGTGTGACAAGTGCCTGAATTTCTACCAGTAGGGCACGATTGCCTTCGATGGCTGCCGTGACCACCGATCCGCTCTCCTGAGCGTCGCGTTCAGAAAGAAACAGTTCGCTTGGATTCGTCACGTCACGAAGACCTGTTTCGCCCATCTGGAAAACACCAATTTCATTTACAGAGCCAAATCGATTTTTCGTAGCACGTAGAATGCGGAAAGACTGGGATTGCTCGCTCTCAAAATAGAGAACCGTATCAACCATGTGCTCCAATGCTTTGGGCCCGGCAATCGAGCCACTTTTTGTCACGTGGCCGACCAAAAAAAGACCGGACGCCAGACGTTTCGCCTGGCGGATGAGTTCGGACCCGCTGGTCTTCAGGTGGGTCAGGCTTCCAATCGGTGAATCCAGATCGTCCACGATCACCATCTGGATGGAGTCAACAACTGTAACTTCAGGCTTTTCCTGTTCAAGAAGCGCAGCGATGGAGTCAAGAGATGTCTCAGCTGCCACCTGAAGCGGGCTTTCGCTTACCCCGAGCCGCTCCGCGCGGAGTTTTATCTGACTGAGCGATTCTTCGCAGCTTACGTAAATGCACGGGTGATCGCTCTGCGCGAGTTTACCCAGGGCCTGCAACAACACTGTCGATTTGCCGATGCCCGGTTCACCCCCGATCAAAACCGTCCCCCCGTGAAGAATACCTCCGCCGAGGACCCGATCGAATTCCGTTATGCCCGTCTGCAACCGCGCACGGGTCTCCTCGGGAATTTCAGGAAGAGTGTAGCTTTCAGCGGGGCGTGCTCCCTGGCCGGCACGGCGGAATCCGCTCGAATCACCTTCGGAAACCGTTTCCGCCAGCGAATCCCATTCGCCACAGTTCGGGCATCGACCGCTCCAGCGGGCAAAGGATGCTCCGCATTCGCTGCAGACATATCGGGCGTGCTTTTTTTTGCTCATTTGCCTTCCTTATTTTTGGGGCGTTCGCTCCGGCGGATTCCCTTGAAGAAAACGCTCAAGCTCTTCCCTTGTTGGGATGCCGGCTCGGCCGCCAAGTTGCCGGCATTTCAGAGCGGAAGTCGCGGAAGCAAACCGAAGCGTCTCCTCCAGATCCCGGCCTCGGGCCAGACTCAGCGCGAATGCACCATGGTAAACGTCCCCGCACCCGGTGGTGTCAATTACCTCAACATCATAAGCCGGTTGCCGCGCCATTGCACTGCCGTCATAACACCATGAGCCCCCGTCGCCATCGGTGATTACCGCCGCTTTTGCACCATTCGGTTCTATTTCCTCATAAAGAAGCTGGCAAAGCTGCTCCGGGTCCTGTTTGTCATAACGATTCTCCGCAAACACCCGCGGGACAATGGCGTAGTCAACAACTTCCAAGAGACGGTCTGGGCTTTCACCACCGGGTTCCAGATCGACGGTGACCGGTCGGCCCAAATCCCGTGCGATACGCGCGGCCTTAAGAGCGGCCTCGGGCTGAAAATTGTCAATATGCAGAACTTTTGTATCACCGATAATCTCCGGTGTGATCTGCGAAGGCAATGTTTGAGGTTGCGTTTGGTCTGTCCACAGAATGCTCCGACAACCCGAGGAGGAATCGGCTATTACCGCTGCGGTGAGAACAGATTGACCTTCCACGCGGCGCACGTGCGAACAATCCACGCCATCCTCTGATAACTGGCGGAGAGCAATCTCTCCGAGCGGTTCGGTACCCAGCGAACCAATCCATGCCGCACATCCCCCGAGGCGTGAAACTGCAACAAGCGCTGTAGCGACAAGACCGCCCCCTTGGAGACGGATCTGTTCCGCTTTCAACTTTTCATCAGGTGCCGGGAGCCGGTGAGCTTCCAGGACAATATCCAGCGCACAGCAACCTATACCGATAACATCGTACATCACCCCTCCCATCCCGTTTTAAATCTCGCCGAATTCAATGATGACCATTTCGTGACCTGTGAAAGAAGACAGTTCCGGGACGGTGTAGCCGCCCTCGTATGTGAAATCCAGTTTTTCTCTTTCCGGCGCTGTATAGACCCGTTTGGGAGCCCGTCCGGTTCGGATCCTGACTTTTGGGGCGAGCACAGTCTGAGCCTCCTCGATCACATCGAGGTCCGTGCGCCTTTCCGGCACGTAGTTCAAGATATGCAGAACCAACCGGTCCTGTTTTTCCTGTCGAAGAAGACCAACCCGAGCGGTACTGGGCAAATTTTCGCGAAGATATTTTTCTGGTCGCAGCAATGTAAGTGCGTTAGCCATGAGTTGCCTGTAAAGCCGGGCTCCTTGGTCCGCATAGAGCTGAAACAGAGGGTGAGCAAAATAAACCACGTTCTCGTTGCGCACGATGGCAGGATAATCGCTGACGCGGTCAAAGGGAGTCGGTCCATGCGAACAGAATTTTTTCCAGCTTCGATTAAAATAGGGTACCCCTACCCGGGCCAGGACGTTCGCGTCCCCAGTGGTTTTTATGCAGCAACCGCCATCGTACATCATATATTTGAACGATCCGATTTCTTGAGCCATTTCAGGATCGAGCTGGCAGATGAAGTTCGGGTCATACTTATGAGGCCCAATGTATTCAACACCGAGTTCTGGCAGAACGAAACGATCTTCCTCGGTTGCCATCCCACTTTTTCCGCTGGCTATCAGTTTCCCGCCATCACGCAGGAAGGACTGGATTTTCTCGACAAGAGAAGGCCCCATTCTCACTCCGTCGGGTAGGATTAGAACCTGATAGCAGCCAAAGTCACTTTCATTGTCGACCACATCGAACAGTTCATGCGTTTCCAGCAGCCCACGCACCGCTCCACCAATGCTGTCTTCGATTGCTTCGTCGTAAAAAACGGCAACGTCACTCACTGGTTGTGCGTCGACACACCACGGTTCTTTGTCCTGGACAGATTCGTAGACGTTTCCGATGAGATCGTACACGGCGGGGTCGAGCTTACCCCTGGGGTGGAGCTGATCACCGACACTGCAATGTGCGCCGCCGGCCAGCATCGAGAAACATTCAAATTCCAGGGCGGCCTGATTTTTCAACCCGCCAAAGTCGCCCCACGTTCGGTGGAAACGTGCTGTCATCCCCAGGGTGGGTTTATCGAAATTGCGGAAATAGCGCTGGAAAAGCGGAAAATGTGCGTAACTCCAGCCACCGGTCGGAAGCGATTCAATCTCGATGTGTGTGAAATGCTCGAGCCAGTCGGACTTGCCCTGTCGCAGGCAGCTATTGAAGAAAACGGATGCGTCGGGTCGAACCTGTTGGGCGAGTTTGCGTACCCGGGCCATTAACGCGCTCCTCTTATCTTCGTTCCAGGTACGGACGCTTTTATCATCATCGATATCGATGTCGTCGACCTGCATTTTTTCCAGGCAACTCCAGCAAAAACATGCCGGACTGGGGCCGGACCAGATATCCATGAAAAGCCCATCGATCTCGTAGTTTTCCAGCACCTCTTCCGTTATATCGAGCAGGTAACTCTGATAATCTTCGTTCAGCAGGCAGATTCCGTGCCAGGCCGCTTCGGTAGGGCCCGCCAGCCACATGCTTCCGTCGCGATTGACCGCCGCCCATTCCGGGTGGTTGTGTGCAGCCCATTCATCCCAGGCAACGGTGATGTAGGCTGGCACGCGAATATCTCGGTCGTGACAGGCTTCGATCATCTCCCCGAGCAGATCGATTTCCAGGGAGGGATGTTTGGGACCAATTTGAGTGTCGTAGTAGCACATTCCATGGTGACCGCGGGCGAAAACCGTCACGCTGTCGACATGAGCTGCCTGCAAAGTGTCCGCAAAACGTTGTGGGTCAAAAGCCGATCCGACGTCTGGGATGTCGGGTGACGTGTGGAAATCCAGGTGGATTTGTCTAAACGGTAAATCTTGCATCGAACGGTTCTCCTCCAATTTAAATTCGCGTACCGTCGGGTATGATGGTGTTTTTGGGGACGACGATGACTCCATCCCGTACGGAAAAGAGCTCTTTGTCCACATCTTGTAGCCCTTTTTTGCCCGTGATGTGGACGTCCCGACCAATCCTGGGGTTTTTGTCGATGATGCAGTTCTCGATCACACATCCGGGGCCGATCCCCACCGGTGGTAAATCAGACAAATCGTCTTGATGTTTGGGCGTTTCGTAGAAATCTGCGCCCATGATAATCGCCCGGTCAATGCGGGTCCGATCTCCAATCGGCGACCGCAGTCCGATAACGGAGTCGGTGATAGATTCAGCCGCAATCTCCGAACCTGCGCCGATGATACTATCGTGTATATGACATTCGTTGATCTTGGGAGGGGGGAGGAATCGCGAGCGGGTATAGACGGGGGCGTGAGAGGTGTAAAGATCGAAAACAGGCTGGCGGCTTGCCACTTCCAGATTGGCCTGATAAAAACTTTTGATCGTCCCGATATCCTTCCAGTATCCGTCGAAGGTGTGGGCGTTCACATCGAAGCTGTCCAGACATCGAGGGATAATTTCAGCCCCGAAATCATCGCAATCCGGGTTGTCGTGAAGCACTTTTTCAAGCACCTCGGCTTTGAAAAGATAAATTCCCATTGATGCCATGAACATGCGTTGATTATTGGCATTCTCCGACACGGCAAATTCGGGGTCGATGGTCTCGGCGGAGGGTTTTTCAATAAAAGCATCAACAGAACCCTCTTCGGACAGACTGACGATTCCGAACTCTGAAACTTCAGAATCGAGCACGGGTGTGCAGCAGATCGTGGCGTCGGCGTTGCTCTCTTTATGTTCCTTTACCATTCGGCTCAGGTCCATGCGATAGAGCTGATCCCCGCTCAGGATAAGCGTGAGAGGGGGGTTGTAATCGGAGACAAATCGAAGGTTCTGCCGCACGGCATCCGCTGTGCCCTGGTACCATTGACCGTCGGTAAGCGTCTGCTGGGCAGGAAGAATTTCCACCCATCCTTTGCTGAACGCGTCAAATTTGTATGTGTTCGCAATGTGTCGGAGCAGTGAGACACTGTTAAATTGTGTCAGGACGTAAACGCGGTTGACTCCGCTGTTCAGGCAGTTGGAAATCGGGATGTCGATCAGACGGTACTGGCCAAGGAGCGGGACCGCCGGTTTGGCCCGGTCGCGCGTGAGCGGATAGAGGCGAGCCCCACGTCCTCCCCCGAGGATGAGGGCGAGGACATTAAGGACCGGTTTCGGCTTCTGTTGGTGACTACCACGCATCTGTTAAGAATTGTCCTTTTTTGCTTTTTTGCTCTGTTTTTGGGCGATTTTGTCGGCTTCTTTGTTTTCTTCACGGGGCACATGTTCGGCCGACCAATTATCAAACTCCACGAGCAGCTTGTGAGCTGCTTTGTGAAGTTTGGCCAGAGTCCGATTCTTCACGCGATACTGTCCGGTGAGCTGGCGCACAAGAAGCTGGCTATCGGAGCGAATCGTAATATTTCTGCATTTCAGCTTCAGAGCTCTCTTCAGGCCGGCAAGCAGGGCTTTATATTCGGCAACATTATTTGTGGCTTTCCCGATCGGGGATCCCCAGCTCTGTAGTTCCTTGCCGCCAGGCGCTTTCAGAACCATACCAATCCCCGCGGAGCCGGGATTGCCCCGGGAAGAACCGTCGCAGTTCAAAATCATGTCGTCCGGCGTTTCTTCTGTTTCCTGTTTTCTGTCGGATTTCTCAGGAACCGAAAGCTCGATTTCCCTCTGTTCGATCGAGTTTCGCAGGGAGCGGAAGAATTCATCAATCTGTTCACGGGATATATCAGGCTTGAGTTCGTAAAGTTTATCCCAGGCAATCGCTCGATAAATAGCCTGGAGGATTTCCAACTCTCGCATATTTCCGCGATTCCTCAAGATTTGAGATGGTATTTTCTCGGCCCGAAAGCACAGGCTCCCGGACTCGTACCGTCAAATATGTTTGGGGCCATCCCCGTTTCCGCGCCGTATTGAGCGGCGACATCTCTGATATCCTGTTCCGCGCTGACATCGGCCAGAACTGCGACTGTGCCGCCGGAACCTCCACCCGTTATCTTGGCGCCGTAAATCCCGGTTTCAGGACCTTGCTCGCGGAGCAGTTTAACCAACAGATCGGTTTCAGGACACCCGAGCCCGCAGTTCCAGCTGTACGAACAGTGGCTGGCATACATCAATCCACCGGCTTCCACCAGAGCCGTTTTGTCGCCCGCCCGTGCACGTTTCAGGCATTCTATGAACGATTCGACCCGATAATTTTCGTAAACAGGATGCTCTGTTCCGGCGCGAACGTAATAGATTCTTTCCGGATCGACTTTTGTGACGGAATCCGTTGTACCTCCGTAACTGTCAAGGAACAGTTCCCCTTTGATGCTTTCGGGCAGTAGATGTCTGTATTGTTTCCGGTAGGAGGAAGGCCCTATGTTGCAGAGGTAGGGCTCATTGTCATCGCCTGAAAGAACCTTCGGCCCCACTTTGTCTATGATTATCTTCAGCCCCATGAAGGCACTGATCCGGGCAGTCGCGTAGGCATCACCGGCCACGCTGTGTTCAACTCGACTGCTGATACCGAAGAGCTGAACCTCAGGTGGGAGTTTCTCGAGCCCGAGCACATCGGACGGCTGGCAACGCAGTGCAAGGAGTTTATCCCGTTCGCCCAGCGCAGCCGTAACCTGATCCATGATGCCGCACGGGGCGCCTACAACTCTATTTTCAACCATCTGCGCCAGTGTCGCGAGATGTGCCCCGTCGATTTCCATTTCGTACGCCTGTTTGAGGGCATACATAGCTGCCACTTCGACGGCGGCACTACTGGCCACCCCGACACCAACCGGGATGTCGCTCCACAGCAGAAAATTCCCCCCGGTTTTCAGGTCCAAAAAATTTCTGCTTTCAAGAACGGGTATAGCACCAACGACATAAGCTGCCCATGCCATATTTCCGCTGGTAGTAAAAAGATCATGAATGCGCGCGTAGTCGTCGCTGTCTTTTCCAGACTTGAGTTGTTCCAGAGAAAAAATGGCTTCACAGGGACAATCCAGTTGTTCGAGCCACGTGCTCTTAACGCGGACTTCGGAATCGTCGCGGGGCTGATAACCAACAACCGCCCCGCGTCCGAGCGTGCTTTCGAAGACCGTCGATCCGCTGTAATCGGCAATTCCTCCCATTACATCGAGTCGAGCCGGTGCACGCCCGGCTGTGATTATTTGATCGGGCTGGAAAAAATCGGGACCGTGCTCACGCAAGTATTGCTCAAAGGCCGTCAGATACACGCCCTCCGAGTCCGGGGCCGGATAATCTTTGACAAGGTCCATTTTGTCTCCTTTTAAAGGGCGCCTTTTTTACCCTTTAAGCTTTCCCTGTTCAGCGAAACTGTAGTACGTATCGTGTCCGACAACAACATGATCCAGGACTTTTATGCCGACAAGACTGCCGGCTTTCACGAGTCTGCGTGTCAGCTGCTTGTCCTGTGGGCTCGGTGTCGGGTCGCCGCTGGGGTGATTGTGGACGAACAGGACGGCGGCGGCGCTTTCGCTGATTGCATCTCGAAAAACTTCTCTTGGGTGAACGACACTTTCATTCAGGGAACCGATGGCGATTTGCTCCTCGCGAATCACGTTGTGTTTGGTGTCCAGGAGCAGACACATGAAAGCTTCTTTCTTCAAATCTTTGCATTTATCGCGAAAATGTTCAAAAACCTGCTTGCTGCCTTTGACCGTCATTCCCGGCCGGATTGGTTCATCCGAAAAACGTTTCCCCAGTTCGAGAGCGGCTCGAATGCGTGCCAGACGCGCCGAGCCGATTCCCTTGATCCCCATCACTTCGCTGTCTCCCGCGGACCAGAGATCCTTCAGCGTATCGAATCGTGAGACGATTTGCCGGGCCACCCCGAGGGCTGTTTCTTTATGGGATCCTGATCCGATCAGAATCGCCAGAAGTTCGGCGGTTGTGAGTGATTCGGCTCCGGCAGCGAGCAAGCGTTCGCGCGGACGCTCATCGGGAGGCAGATCTTTTATGGTCGGACGCCGCGACGGGTAGTCACAATATTCACGGAGGGGACATTCCCCGCACCGGGGCGATTCGACGCAAATGGCCGTCTCCCGTTCGGAATCGGTGAGTGCCTCCAGGTCACGGTAAACGTCTTCGACAGTCTTGCCAGAGCTTTGGGCCATCTCCTGGGCGGCGAGCAGAATGCGCAGAGAAGCTTTGGCCGGTGAGGCGGAAGTAGAGACCGTGCCCAGTCGTCGGAACAGGCGGACCAGACCGGGGTTTTCCCAGCGCAGGGGACCGCTTTCCTGGATCTGTACTTTGTCTCCCTCTCCAGATTGGTCCATTTGCAGGGTTTTGTGGATGGTTTGATAAATCTCCGGGTACGGTATGCCGTCGTGCGCGGAGAGCGTGCTTTTGCGGGGTTCTCTCATTATTTGGTAAACGCTTCCACCCGGCTCAGTGGCTGGCGGTCGAGGTTGATATACCGCCAACCGGGTCGAGGTCGGGGCTCAAAAACTTTCGCTGTGAGGTGCTTATTGAATTTTGGATTTCCGAGTTTTAGCTGAAGCCGAATTCCTTGCTGGGGACGTTCGACGCGCAGACGACGCGGAAAATTGGCCCCCCGGGTTTCTTTCCAGCGGTCCATTGTTACTTTGGTCTGGAGATTCCCGAGGAGGTCGTAAACCAGAATCTGATGGACGGCAACCTGTCTCCGGTCGATAAGCACTGTTCGGATGGGCATGCTTCGGATTTTCACATCAAAACGGTAATAGGCTCCATCCGCAGTCATAGTGGTAGAATCCCAGGTCAGCCCCAGCCATTCCGGAGCACCGAACCACAACATGACTTCGCCTGGTTGCACGAGCTGCGGGAGTCGCTCATAAGCCATCGGTCCCCCAATTATAACTTCGTGAGTATCCGGTATCTCTAACCAAAAGCTGTCGGCGCGAGCCCGCAGGCTGAATATTTTTTGACCGAGTTTCTCTGCACGCAACCAGAGACCGGGACGAAGGCTGTCGAACGCGATAATGCCGCCAAATGAGGGAAGTTTCTCCCATCCTTGGAGAGTCTTTTGTCGGATTTTCATGCTCAGGTTTGTATCGACTATTGTGGAGACTTCGGCTGCGCGTTCTCGCAGTGTCTGCAGAACTTCTTCCCGCGACGCTTTTTGGGGGAGGGGGCCGGGCTGTGGGGTAAATATACGACATCCTCCGCAGAAACTTAGAGAGAGTCCCCAAATCAGAACGCAGAGGATCTGGTTTTGTCGCCAGGTTTCCCGCATGACTGTCCCGGGTCTTTGGAATAGAGACGGCGGACCGCATGTCCGCAACGGAGGAAAACGATCGAAACCATGGGGAATTATAAGCCGGAAGAGTGTACCGTGCAAAAGTGAACCGATTCTAACATGCTGGGTCAGGGCGGAATCCGGGCATGAACTGCTGGGAACTATCGAGGATGCCGTCAGTGTGAAATCTCCCCATCACGGTTCCCTTTTGTGGCTCCTGAGCTGGAGGCCTGACAGGGGTTTTCTTGCTTCATCGGGTGGGGCGGGACATTAATCGGGAGAGAGTTATGGTTCAATGCGCCCCACCTTGGCGCCTAAAACGTATCGTGCGACGGGATCTCAGGAACCGATGGGCAATCGGTTGTGTCTCGCCGACCCCGGTATACTGCGGAAAGATCAAACGGGTGAGAAAACAATATACTATTCTCGGATTTACGACAGGCTGCATCCGGGGAGTGGCAACAATATTGAACAAATTTGCACTTGCGAATCCCCGAAACGGTCCACAGTACAGGTCCTTGCTATTTGCAGTGCTTGAACAAATAAGGAAGACCATTATAATATATGTAGTTTTCGAAATAAGGTTTTGAAGGCCCAGAACGCCGGGATCCAATGGTGCGGTGAAAGGGGAAACGTGTTCGAAGAGCCCAATCCTTCCCATGATAGAATACAGATAGGGATGTTTGGCAAACATCCCGCTTGGGACGGTTTCTTCAGTGTCGGCCTGGAATCCGATATTCTCGCGCGGGTTCGGAGTGATTCCCTCGTTCAGGCGATGAGTGAAAGTGTTCTATCTGACGTATGGGACAGCGAAGATGAAAATGTTGTGCAGGACATGTCGGATCGATTTTTCATCTGGGATAGACTGGCGGAGACAGTGGTGGGACTGGGTTGGCCATCAGAGGATTCTGAGGGGCAGCCGTTCCCTGTCTTTGTCTGCGTTGAGATTTTCGGGCAGGATCGTATGTTTACCGTGCCTATTCTCCAGCCTCACCTGCTGAAACTGCAGAAACAAATTAAGGCAGCAGAATCTCTCGCTCAGGTAAAATCTGCGCGAGAGAACGTCCTCTCCGGAGTGCGGCAAGCCGTCAGGGATCGGAACATTTCGGATATGACCGCAAAACTTTTCGGCGAGACGGAGGCGATCGTCCATGTAGCAAAAAGTCTGGGTGAAGAAACCTCCGAAGAGCTCGAACGGGTATTTTACAAGATAGGTGAAGTAGGAGGACATTTTCTACCGGATGTTTATGGGGAAGCCGTGGAGAAAGGGATTCCTCCGGCTCCGGTTTCCCTGCGGCTTCCTCGACCGACGAAGAAGCCCTTCAATGCTGCCCGTATCTGGATTCAGTTTTTCCGATCCCAGATCGGGCAGACAGCTCCCGTACTCCTTCTGGCCCCTGTCAAAAAGCATTGGGTCCATGCCGTTCTTGGGGAAGCTAACGAAGAAGAACTGTATTACCCAGTGTCCGCCCTGGAGGAGATTCCACTCGTCACAGAAGTGACTTACGAGATGGGGGAATCTTTCCGGGCAGAAGTTAGAAAGAGAGTCCGCTCGGCTGAAAGCGAGAGGGATTTGCCGCTTTCAATCTTTGATGAAATTGATACGGAGGAACCAAAGAAGGGGCGTATTGGCGACGAAAAGCAAGTGGAAGAAAAAAAAACCGGCGGCTTGCGTCGTCTGGGTATCTGGTATGCACTGGCGGTTTTGGCCATTGTAATAACAATAGGGGCGATATATATCCGTTCCAACTTTTTCAGCGAAGAGTCCGAGCCGGGTTCGTTTCCGGAATGGCGAAATTTGTGCGAAGCAGACTGCAATTGGTTTGGTCAGTTCAGAGAAGAAGCAGAGGCCAGACTGGAGAACTGGGACCGGGACCCCTGGCTTGCGGAGAATATAGTGGGCCGTTTGAGGTTGGCGACGGAAGCGGATACTCAGTTGCGACCAAGACGGATTATAGACCGGCCGCAGGGCGATTCATGCAAGTGGAAGGATCGGGAGCAGATCCCGGAGAAGGCACGGGATCGTGTTTCTGAAGTGCGATGGGCCTGGGAAAGTGTGAAAGC
Source organism: Candidatus Brocadiia bacterium (assembly GCA_046538485.1). Taxonomy (GTDB): domain Bacteria; phylum Planctomycetota; class Brocadiia; order SM23-32; family SM23-32; genus JBKHIT01. The sequence continues at coordinate 91,640 of JBKHIT010000009.1, forward strand.
AATCGGGGAGACTATCGAGTCGGCTTCGGAAGAATGGCCCCGGTTAAAAACGCTGTCGAATTTCAGAAGGCGATGCGAAAAGCTGGGGTTGGAAAATACTGCAGGGCGGCTTCAGACCTTATTGGAAGCGTTGAGGCCATGCCCGGAGGCAGTGGGGGCGTTGGATAATCTCCTTAATTTTCCGCTTCCTCCGAAGAATGCGCCGGTAGAGACGGCCTCTTTGCTTGAGAAGCGATATGGTTTTCTAACGGATGGAGTTTTGGTTGATCTGATTACTTTCGGAGCGCGTGCCGCAGATAAAAAAGGGCCCCGGCAACTGGTTGAGTTTTTAAAGTCAGAGAGGGATGACCTGGCCGATGTCGAGACGCGAGCCATAGCAATGAAGGAGCGCATGGCTGAATTGAAACGGGAAAGCGGGGCGGAAGTAATGGCCCTCGTTGAGAAAGAGGTGGTCAAGGTTGATGAGGTCGCCAGACTGACCGAAGCGTTGAAGGAAATAGAAAGCAAACTGGGGACGATTCAGAACCGTTGGAAAGACGCTGTGAATCTGGCGGATAAAATGCCGATACCCCGGCCCGACCAGTGTTTGAAGGATGAACTCGGCCAGCCGAAAACCCTTTCGCAATTCGAGCAAAAAGTGGAAGGCTTGCTGGCGGTTTTAAACGAACTGAAGAAAAATCTGGAAGAATTGGGTAAGATTAGTAAAAAACTAAAAGAACGAAAGGAAGCTTCGGACATCGTCGATAAGTTTGCCAATTATTTTGAGGGACAGATGAAAGCACGGCCGGAGGAGGGGTTGGAGCGTTTCAGGGACAGAATACAGGAGACGATCCATCTCGGAGAGGAATTGGTAGGCTTCTTGGAAGGTGAGTGGCGCAATCCCGGGTTTGCTGGGGTGCTGTTCCTGAAAAGCGAAGATGTGTCTGTGGGGCCTGAGGGGCTCAATGCGTATACCATCGAAGCGTGGTTGAAGCGAAAGAATGGCTATTACTGGTTGGAGGGGTTTCCGGCTACGAGACAACAATGGGAGAAGGATCTGGAAAAAACAGGCGATATGCTGAAAAAGGTGGCAAAGAATTTCGAATCCGGCGACAAGGAACTGAAGCAAAAATACGAACAGGTAAAAGAAGAATATGAAGGCTTGAGTAAGAAAATCACCCGGTTACCCCATGGCATTCGTGCAAACCGCAAGGATATTATGCCACTTGTGAAGCCCCTTAAAACCGACCTTGCGAAGATGCGTGAAAAGGTTCGGGGGCTGATGTGGTTGGAGCTTCAGAGAAGAGACGAAATCGTAGAGCGAAAGCCTTATGTTAATGAACAATGGAAGAGCCGGCGAAACGCTATCCTGGAAGAGTTTAAAACCAGTAAACCGATTAAACAGGAACAGTATAAACGTGTAAAAGAGCGAATTGAAAAACTAAAAACGCGCCTGAAACATGTGGCCGATCAACTTCCTGCTCGCCGCCGCATGGAGTCAAAAGAGGACTGGCAGAAGAAGCTTGCTGGGATTTTGTTGGAATACCGGAAGAACCGCGTGGAAAGTTTTTTTAATAAGCATGTGCATTGGCAGGGGAATGTTCCGGGACCGGTTGAAAAGTATGAAGCTAAACTGATTGAGCTATCAAAAGGTTTGAAAAATGCGGCAGATTCCATCGTTATTGTTGTTGGACTGGAGGAGAAACTTCAGGTGCCGGAGGCGAAGGGAGAAGCTACGTGGCGAAAGCAGCTGGCCAGTGCGGTCCAGCAGAGGAAACGAACCCTCGTGCAGGAATTAGTAGAGTTTGTTACGGAGAAGGTGAAACGGGGCCAGGAATTTTCACCGCAACAAACCAGAGAACGTGTATCAGCGCTGGCAGATGAATTTGAGAAGTGGCAGAAGGCGTTGGGGGCAAAGCTGAAAGCGGCACCGAAGACAGGCCCACACACAGTCGAGTGGGCCAACTGGGAACAGGACCTGAGCAATTTTCCCAAACGTCTGCGCTACGTGTGGCGTGATGGGCAGGGTGAAGTAAGGCACGAACTGGCTTTCGAGCGGGTGGAGCCGAAGGAGGGGAAACCGGCCTACCTGTGTACCACGGAGGTCTCAGTGGGGTTGTTTGTGGATGTGATAGAGCAGGCCAAACAATGGGAAAACTTCCACGATCATCTACATAAAAATGATATCTGGATGGGCCCGAAGCCCTGGCGTTGGGCTGGAGAAAGCAAGAAGAAAATCCGGCCAGCTACGGGAAAGGAAAAAGAGGGGTGGCTCCCAATGGATATCGTGACGGTTCCGGCGAGCTGGAATCCCTACCCTGAGGCAGTGAAAATCGTACCCCCCGGTAAGGAGAGTCCGATCAACTACATTTCGGCGCAAGGTGCCCAGAACTTCGCCAGTTTGCTGGGATGTGATTTGCCGAAACCTTCCTGGTGGAAAGTGGCTTATGAGAGGGGAAAGACCGGGAAAAAAAACGTAGCCAGGAGATGGAATCTGCGGGATCAAACCTGTGATGAAATGAGAAAACACATCATTAGTGAACCTCCCTCTGTTCCCGAGATGCAGAAGTCCCTGCGTATATTCGAGCAAATGAGCCCGAAAAAGATATACCAATGGAATGACGGGACACTGTGGTTCGATCCGGTGGAATCCAGAGAGATTGCCCCTGTTTACCATCTTCGGGGAAACGTGGCCGAATTGGTAAAATCGGGAAGCGTATACTACGTGATGGGTGAGTCGGCGCTATCTCCCAGGTCTGGAAAACCAGAAAAGAAATATCAGGTGAAGGAAAACGCCGCCTATATGGATGTCGGATTCCGTCTCGGCTTGCCTGCTGGAGGCGATTCGGCGACGCAGCGATGAAGGGCATCGCGGGAAAGGTGAAGTGAACAGTGTCGCATTTTCGGTATCCGCCCGCCGACCATCGGAACAATTTACGCGGTTCAAAACAATCATCTGTGATGCTATCCCGCATTATTTCAAGCCCCCTCAGCGCCGGATAGGGGCGGAGGGCAAAGGCGGGTGAGCTATTTCCCGTGAGGTTACAGTTACGGCCCGGATGCCTTTTGCGACCGCGCCGGAAATGTTAGTGAGTGATCTGTGAGGCGAAAAATACCGGTAGATCGAGGGGCTGAGCACGGTGGTGGGTTCCGTTGTGCGTTGCCAGCAGGAAGCAGGGGTGCTTCCTTAAATTCCCTGAGTTTAGTTATCAGAGGGCGCCACGGTGACCAGTTTGTTGAAGCGGAGATCGATGTATTTCAAGTTTTTCAGCTGCGGGTATTCGGCGAGTGTTTTCTTCAGCATGGCAATTTTCTGATCGTCGGGAGGATCTCTGTATTTCTCACTTTCCGGCAGGGCCAGGCCGTCGATCTGTTGATAGGCTTCAAGGGTTCCCCATTTTATGGGCGGACCGTTGAGGGTCTGTATGATGATGTCAGGTTCCGAATCGTATGTTCCCACGTCGGTCACGTCGATATGTTTCATCGGTATTTGCGCTACGATTGAATTTTTGCCCAGCAGTTGTGTCAGGCGAGCCCCAACCGCCAGCGCTGTGCCATTCCATGCTCGATCCGAAGGGGGATGTTGAGTGAGACCCTTGTGAATGATGACAGGCGGTGTGTGTTGTTTCCAGGCTTCAGGGGGGCGATAGAGACGTTTCGGCAACCAGTACCCATCCGGATCGACCAGGTAACGTTTGTCATTAATTTCGACAATTCCAGCGGGTTTTCGGAATACGAGGTTGACACTGAGTCGGTTGGGCAAAACTCGCTGCACTCGTTTTACATCGACGACCCAGGGCGCTTCGCGCAGTTTTTGTTGGGCGCGGTAGCAGAGTTGTTTATCGAATATGGTAGATCCTTCGGTCACCGTGCGCAGTTTGTCCCGAAGTTCTTGAAGCATTTCGATTTTTCGCACGCATGGCGGACGTGACTGAAAAGTTATGGTCGATGGGCTGAGGACGAATTCAGGTCGTTTGTTGAGGGCACTGGCGGCCGACCGAATACCCAGACTTGTCCCCAGACCTATCAGTGTAACGATTCCGAGGGGCAGAACAATTCGGAGCAGACCGAATCGTGCGGCGTGGAGGGCTGTGTCTTTTTTGCTACTGGATTTGCTGGATTTTTTCTTTTTTGCCATTTTTATTTGTTTTTATCAAGCGGTTCGTTTTTTTCGTTTGACGTGTGTTTTCGGCTGATGCTGTGCGTCATGGAATGCCATTTCGGCAATTCGTTCGCAAAGATCGTTAAACTCATAACCGGCGTGGCTGGCGGCCATCGGCAGGAGGCTTCTTTCTGTAAATCCGGGAATTGTGTTGACTTCCAGAACGTACAGCCGGGCATCATAGCCATAAATTATGTCTGTACGGGCAAAATGCCGACATCCCAGGGCGTCCCAGGACCTTTTCGCGATATCGAGAGTTTTGCGGTAAATGCTTTCCAGTAGAGCGACAGGAAGGATATAGTGGGTGTTTTCATCCTTGTATTTAGCGTCGTAATCGAAGAACGACCGGTCGCTTCGGATCTCGATGGCCGGCAGTGGCTCTCCATCCAAAATGCCGACAGTGAGTTCGCGTCCATGGATGTGCTGTTCGAGAAGGATCGGGCCGGCCGGGTCGTGGTCTGAAGCTTCGCGGCTCGCGGCGATTGCTTCTGCGAGATCTTCTTCCGACCTGACGATACTGACTCCGATGCTGGAACCTCCGGTGGTGGGTTTACAAACCAGAGGGTAGCCGATGTTGACGGCCAGTTTTTCGGCTTCGTCTTGATCTACCGGTGGCTGTAGGACGGTGTAGTCGGGTGTTGGGACGGCATTTCGGACGAACGCGCGTTTTGAAGCGAGTTTGTCCATGCCGATCCGGCTGGCTTCCGAAGCGCTGCCGGTGTACGGGATGCCGCGTTCTTCGAGCAGGGTCTGGATGCCTCCATCTTCCCCGAATTTGCCATGGAGGGCAATGAAAGCCAAATCGGGATTGATGTTCTGGAGCCCGTTGAGTTTCCTATCCCTGACATCAAAAGGGATGACCTGGTGTCCACGTTGTTCAAGCGCTTTGGCAATAGCGCGACCGGATTTGAAGGAAACCGCTCGTTCGTTGCTGACACCGCCCATAAGAACTGCAATTTTTAGTTCTTTTTTCAATTTCATATCGTGTATGAGTTCTCCTTTATAGATTAAGCGACTTTTGACTGACCGGGCCAATGTTTCAATTCCAATTCAAGCTCAACTCCAAAACTTTCGCGCACTATATTTTTTACAGTTTCGATAAGTTGGATCACATCCCTGCTGCTTGCTTGTGCCATGTTGCAAATAAAATTTGCGTGAACCGGGGAAATTTCGGCTCCTCCCACGCGCGAGCCTTTCAGACCACAAAGATCAATCAACTTTCCCGCTGAGCGTGTCGGCGGGTTCTTAAAAACACAACCTGCGCTCGGATTCCCCGTTGGGTGGCGTTTTCCTTTTTTCTGGGCGTTTTGGGCCACAGCACGCGCGATTAACTCGGGGCTCCGAGGCTCAAGTTCCAGTTCCGCTTCGGTGATAATAAAATCTCTGACGTCACAGGTTCGGTAGCCAAAATTCATTTCTGAAGGTGAGAGTTCCTGGTATTCCCCATCGGGTGTCATAGTCCAGACTCTGGAAATACGCTCGGAAATATCGGATCCCCAGGCGCCGGCATTGCCTGCGATTGCTCCTCCGAGTGTGCCGGGGATACCTGCAAGGAACTCCAGGCCCCCGAGTGAATCTTTCTGTGCGCTGCTCAGAAGTTTTCCGAGACGGACGCCCGCGCCGACTCGCAGGGTGTTTTTTCCGCTTCTTTTAATCCAGGAGAAACCCGGTGAGCACATATGCAGAACAGCGAAGGGCAGGGGACCGTCATCGATGAGAAGGTTTGAACCCCCACCGAGTACACGGAAGGAGATGGAACGGTCCCGGATAGCTTCCAGTGCCTGGCGCAGTTGCTGTTCGTCCGCGGGACGTACGTAGAGACGGGGTTTCCCCCCGATGCGAAAAGTCGTATGTTTTTTAAGCGGTGGATTGTGGATTTTTTTTGCCATATGTTCTGTGTTGGTATGACTGTTACGCGGCGACCTGACGGCGGCCTTTTTCTTCGATTCGCGGGACGATGTTCCGGGCGACTTGCCAGATATTTCCGGCGCCCATTACCAGCACGACGTCTTCTGGAACGACGTCACCCACGATGATTTCTTCAATATCTTCAAATTCCGGGACATAGTGAGCGCACATGCCTTTGTGGTTCATGAGTCTCACGAGATCCATTGCGCTTACCGAACGGCGGTCTTCTTCGGTATCGCGGGCTGCGTAGATATCTGTGATTAGCGTGACCCACGATTCGCGGAGTGCTTCGGAGAAATCGTCAAGCATCGCTCGGGTTCGGGAGTATTGATGGGGTTGGAAAATGCAGAAGACCCTTCGTTTGGGGAAACGTTGTTGGGCGGCAGCAAGACTGGCTTTTATCTCACTGGGATGATGTGCATAGTCGCTAAGAACCGCCACATTCCAGGGCTCCCCGAGGAGCTGGAGTCGGCGAGCTGCGCCTTCGAAGGTGCTCACGTGCTCACGAATATCATCGAAATCCATGCCGGCCTGATGGCAGACTCCGATAGCAGCGAGCGCATTGTAGACATTGTGACTTCCGTACAGTTTAATTGAGAAGCGGCCCTGGTTTTCGCCCTTGAACATGAGATCGAAATTCGTGTGCTTTTTGGCACGCCAGATTCTTTCCGCGCGGTAATCTGTCCCCTCCGTATCGACCGAAAAACTGAGGACATTGCAATCGGCAGAATTTCCCAGACCGTCGCTGTTTTTATCGTCGGCATTGATCAATAAGAAACCATCGGGATGAATTTGCTCCGCGAAGTCAGAGAAAGCCTGTCGGATGTCCCAAAGATCGTAGTAGTAGTCGGTATGTTCGAGGTCAACGTTTGTAATCACGCCGATATGGGGTTCAAGATAGAGGAAGGATCGTCGATACTCACACGCCTCAGCGACGAAGTAATTTCCGATGCCGTAATGCGAACCGCCCCCCAGTTGGGGCACGTCTGCACCGATGAGGTACGAAGGATCGAGCCCACCGTTCTGCATTGTATAAGCGACCATGGCAGAGGTGGTGCTTTTCCCGTGAGAGCCCGTGACGGCGAGGCCGGGTTTGGCATCCATCAGTTCTCCAAGCAATTCCGGGTACTTGACGACCTCAACACCGAGTCGATGAGCTTCGACGAGCTCGGGATTGTCTTCCTGTATCGCCTGGCTGACGATGATGCGATTCGTGTTGGACTGGAAATGGGCCGTGTCCTGGTCCAGATCAATAGTGATACCTCTTCGTGTGAGGTCGTCAATCGCAGGCGATGCCTGGACGTCTGAACCCGTTATCTGAATCCCTCTTTCTGATGCATAACGAGCGAGTGCCCGCATACCTGTACCAAGAATCCCGACGAAATGCCAGTGTTCCTGGGAAAAGTCAGCTTTACCATTTTGCGACGTCTGCATTTTCTCCCCTTTCATGCGGCTTTGGATACGGTAACTGTTTTTGCTGAGGTCAACGCGTGGATTTTCCTGACGGCAGTATGTGTTTCCTGTTCTTGGGATGTCACGTGGGACATCTCCACGATCCGCCCTGCAACCCGAAAAGCGGCCAGCGGCCGGGCTATCGCACGGGCAGACCGACTCATTTTCGCGAGAGTTTGCGGGCTATTTGTGAGCTCCGCTATCAATCCAGCCAGACTGTGTACAGTAAAGTTGCTCTGATCCCTGACCAAAGCTGCTCCAGCGTCGCGAACGGCCCCGGCGTTCGCGTGCTGATGATTTTCGGTGGCATGAGGGTAGGGAACCAGAATCGATGGGCGACCGGTGGCAAGAAGTTCAGCAATTGTTGAGGCACCGGCACGTGCCAGCACGAAGTCGGCTGCTGCATAGGCTTCCCCAATTCGATGCATGAATGCGACAGGGCAGTAGGTGATGCCTGTCGGGGGCATTGTTCTGAGCGCATCCTCGAAATTATTAGGTCCTGTCAGATGAAGTACCTGGAGATTCCCCGACGGGATCAGATCGGAATTTGCCAGCACTTCCAGCGCTCCTGCTATCAGAAGATTGAGGGCAAATGCGCCCTGTGATCCTCCCATTACCAGCAACGTGGTAAGGTTTGGGTGGAGTCCCAGACGATGACGGGCCTTTATTGGATTGGCCTCCAAAATCTCACGTCGAATGGGATTCCCGCTCAGTAGGATCGAGCGGGCATTCAGGCGATCAGCCGTTACCTCCCATTGGACCTGAACACAATCTACGAGGGGCGCAAGAACTCGTACTACCCGTCCCGGTATAGCATTGCCCTCGAACAACATCGTTCGAATACCAAGCAGCCGGGCAAGGATAAGCGGTGCCACGCAGCTGTATCCCCCCAGCCCAACGACGACCTGAGGTCGAAAACTGCGAAATACGTCCAGCGCTTTCCCCATTGCACCGAGACCAGTCCAGGCGAAGCGCGGTTTGTTCAGCAAGCCCCGCCAGCGCGCCGCCGGCATTTCTATAGTGGTGAATCCGTCGATGGCTTTACTACAAGGGTGGTTGGTATCGCGATGTGTTATCATGAACTTGCACTGCGCTTCGGGGGACATCTCTTTGATGGCTTTTGCCACAGCGGCGCCAGGCATCAAGTGCCCGCCCGTGCCGCCGCCCGCAAAGAGCACCCGCAGGTTCTCTTCCGTGCCGAAGTATTCATCAAGATTGATCAATGCTTGTTCCTTTCACTTGCGAAATTTCTTGCTGACTGTCGTGGCTGTCTGCCGTAATGCCCCGGTTAATTTCGTTTCGTAATCGGGGAGATCCTGCTGCCAGGGACGAAGTTCGAATTCTTCTGGCGTCTCCTGCGAGCGTGCAATATTGACCAGAATGCCTGATGCCCAGAGTGTTACGAATAAGGAGGAGCCTCCGGCGCTCACGAAAGGGAGGCTCAATCCTTTTGTGGGAACACAGCCCGTCACGACAGCTATATGAATTATGGCTTGAAGGCCGATAAGAGCGGTGATGCCTGTCGCCAGAATGGTACCGAATACGGAACGGCTATTGATTGCGACTGCAAAACCATCCCACATGAACCAGAGAAACGCGCCTATGATGGCTACCGCACCGAGAAAACCGAACTGTTCTGCGATTGTGCTGAAGATAAAATCGTTGCGTGCCGCCGGCAGAAAACCCATAGCTCCGGCTCCAAGACCCTTTCCAAATATCCCCCCGGATCCTGTGCCAATGAGTGATTGAACCAGTTGGTAACCGGTGCCGCGGGCGTTTTCCCAGGGGTGCAGAAAACCTGTGATACGGCGCATTCGATATTCACTTCCCAGAACCAAATGTTGGATCAGAGGCAGGCATGATGCAGTAAGCAGGATAATATATATAACGCGCGTGCCGGAGAGCAGAAGAACGGTTAGGGTGAGCGCGCCAATAAGACATGCCGTGCCAAAATCCGGTTCGCCAAGGACGAGTGCGGCGGTTGTCCCGCCGACGACTATTGGCACGCAGAAACCGGGCACGAAAGCTTTTATTTGTGACGTTCCCGATTTGCTGCTACGAATGGTTATTTGCCGTTCGCACCAGGCGGCCAGCCAGATGATAAGGGCGACCTTGGCGAATTCGGAAGGTTGAAACCCGAGTGAATGACCGATTCGAATCCACCGGCGAGCCCCATTAATTTCTGATCCGATTCCCGGGATGAGAACGGCAACCAGCAGTGCCAGCGTCAGGCCGAACAGGGGAAGGCTGTGCCGGCGCCACCATTGGTAATTCATCGCGCAACCCAGCACGAAGGCGACAGATCCCACTGACAACCACGCGAGCCGGCGGAGGAGGACACTTGCGAAATCGGCGTCGGGCGAAGTGTTGCCTTCGGAACTGGCCACCATGACAAGGCCAAGAAGGGCCAGTCCCGCAATCAGTGTGCCCAATCGATAGCTCGGACGGAACCACGCACTGACGGCCTCGGTGGGCTTCGTGGCTCCACTATTTGCTTTTGTGAGCGTCGTCTCTGACATTTGCCAAACCGTCACAGGAGAATGGGAACAGCTGCGAGTAAACCGCCTACAAAACAAAAACGAAGCACGATTCTTTTTTCAGGCCAGCCTTTTTTTTGAAAGATGTGATGAAGCGGAGCGATCGGCAGAATGCGCCGACCTGTTGCTTTGAACCAGAGTACCTGCAGGACTGAAGAGCTGAATTCCACGAGGAATAAGAAGGCGAAGAGAGGCAGTAATATTTCGGCATGCAAAAGCACGGCGGCCAGGCCAAAACTGCCTCCGATTGCGAGCGATCCGGTATCGCCCATGAAAACTTTCGCGGGGTGCCAGTTGAAGCACAGGAAACCGGCGACTCCTCCGGCCAGGGCCCCGCAAAAGATAATCGCTTCGGCACCGCTATCAGCGGGCGACACTGTCTGGCAAGCAAGCAGAATAAACGGCAGGAAAGCGGCGAGGGCCAATCCGCCGGCCAGTCCGTCCAATCCGTCGGTTACGTTGACCGCATTGCTCATTGTCGCGACTGCGAGGGCCACCCAAATTGCCGCGAGGATGGCGCCACCGGCTCCAATCAGCCACCCGAAAGTAGGCCAGGGGAGGCTGCTGGCAATATTTGGGTTTCCGAAGCGATACCAGATGTAACCAGCGACAGCTCCGATGAAGCCCTGCAGAATGAGCTTATGGCGGACTTTTAAGCCCCGCTCGCGGTGTGCGGTGGCTTGCATTTTCATCCAGTCGTCGATAAAACCCATCGATCCGAGAGCGAGATAAACGCCAATCAGAAGCCAGAACGATAGGCTGCCGAAATTCCCCCAGACCAAACAGGTCAGCAGGGTAGCGATTGCGATGATAATGCCGCCCATCGTGGGCGTGCCGCTTTTCGCAGCGATCTGGTTCCGGAGTTGTTCGTCTTCGATAGGAGTTTTCTCTGTTTGTTCACCGAATTCATTTTGTCGAAGCCAGCGTATCACAGGCACTGCAAGGACAAAGGCGATTGTGAAAGACGTGCAAAAAGCCAGGAGTGCCCTCATTTCCAGGCGAGCCAAGAGGTGGTTAAGCGGATCTATCCAAAGAAGCATTTCAGGCTGCGGCCTCCTTTTTGCCGGAGCTCAAGAACTGTTCAATAGCATTCACAATTTTCTCAAGTTCGAGGGCGCGCGATCCTTTTACCAGGACCACGTCGCCGGGGGCGACGAGATGAGCCACGAAGAGCCATGCTTTTTCAGGGGCTTCAACGTGCAGAGCTTTCTGATCCGTATCGGCGAGGTCGCGCCAGCCAGCCACAAGGTCCCTGGCGTAGGACCCCACGGCGACGAGGACATCAAGCCGGGTAAGTGCCAGAACGCGGCCGAGTCTGTGATGAAGCTCTTTGGATTTTTCGCCCAGTTCCAGCATATCTCCACAGACTACGATTCGTCTTCTGGGAGCGGGCCGCTGCAGGAAAGATTCCAGAGCGGCTTTCATGGCCGTTGGATTCGAGTTGTAGCAATCGAGAATGAACTGGATACCGGCCACTTCACGTTTTTCTGACCGCAGATCCGGCAACTGGAATCCGGCCAGAGCCTGGATTGCGTCGGATGTCCCAGCACCTGCCCAGCGTGACAGGCAAATAGCCGCTGCCGCGTTCAGCACGTTATGCCGGCCGGGGACGTTGAGACGAAATTCGCTCCCGCGGGCTCGGAAGAATTGTTTCTCACCTTCTGATCGCACGTCGACCGGCTGCATGTCCGCGGTGCGATGCAGGCCGAAGGTCTTAACCTCCCCGCTGTAACGGCCTGCCAACGAGCGACATAATGGATCGTCCGCGTTGAGAACAAGACAACCGCCGGGTTTAATGTGTGGGATTAACTCGGCTTTGGCCTCTTGGACGCCTTGTTTGCTCCCGAGCCCTTCGAGATGGCTTTTTCCAATGCAGGTGATTAATCCGGCGTTGGGGCGAGCAATCGCCGCAAGTTCATCGATTTCGCCCGGGTGATTTGTGCCGAGTTCCAGAACGACGAAATCCGTTGTTTGGCTGGCGGCCAGCAGAGAAAGGGATACGCCAATACGATTGTTGAAACTTTTTGGTGCTGCTGAGCATGACCCGGTTAAGGCGAGAATGGACGCGGTCATGTTTTTAACTGTCGATTTACCACAACTCCCGGTGACCGCAAGAATTTTGCCTTCGAGGCGGCTCCGGTGCCAGGACGCCAAATCCATCAAGGCTTGTTGTGAATTCGCGACAAGGATCAAAGCGGTGCCATGAGGAAAGTCCCAGCTTTTGTCGCGGCGTTCCGTGATGACAATTGATGCACCGGATTTGAGGGCGTCTTCCACAAAATCGTGTCCGTCATGATTGGAACCTTTCAATGCAAGGAAAGCTTCCACGGGGTTTATCGTTCGACTGTCAACGGATATTCCTGATGCAAATACCTCTGGGCGTCCTTTCATGATATGACCGCCGCATGCTTCACAGATGTCTTCGGCGGTAAATTTCGCGGATTCGTAGATCATTTCCTTCCCCTGTGAGTCAAAATAGATGGCATGCGGACGGTCACGCTGATTTTCTTTTCCTTCTCGTTTTTGCCTCGAGTATGTCTCTGGTCACGTCGCGATCATCGAACGGAATTTGACGGTTGCCGAGAATCTGATGTTGTTCACAACCGCGACCGCAGAGGGCAATAAGATCGTTGTTCCCGGCCATGTTGATCGCTTGTTGAATGGCTTTTCGGCGGTCGGGTTCGGCTGTATATTCTTCTGCGGAACTCTGCACCCCGGTCAGAATGTCGTCAATAATATCTTCGGTCTTCTCACTCCGGCTGTTATCGGCGGTGACAATGGTGTAATCAGACAGTTTGGTGGCTATATTGCCCATGAGAGGCCGTTTTTGAGTTTCGCGATCGCCGCCGCACCCAAAAACGCAGATGAGTCGACCGTCGGTGAGGGGCCGGAGGGTTCGGAGCACTTTTCCCAGGGCATTGGGAGTATGTGCGTAGTCGACAACCACGACGGGTTCGCCTTCTGCCGCGATTTTTTCAAGGCGTCCCCCAACGCCCGGGAAGTTTGCAACCGCCATCTGGACCGCTTCAGCGGGGACGCCCAGGAGGAAACCGGCCGTCATGGCTGCGAGGATGTTTTCGCAGTTGTAATCTCCCACGAGTTTGGTCCCCAGTTTCAAAGCATTGAGCGGAGTGCGGACCAGCATGTTCATTCCGTTGACACTGGCTCTGGTATCAAGGAGCTGAAAATCGGCAAGAGTTTCTCGCCCGTACGTCAATGCATTCCCATTTGTAGCCTTTTGATATCGTTCGGCGACGGGCGAATCGGCGTTTAGAACCGCCACTGATTCGGCCGGGAGCTGTTCGAAAAGAATCTGCTTTGCCTGGATGTAGGCTTCTTTTGAACCATGGAAGTCGAGATGGTCTTCCGTGACGTTTGTGAGAACCGCCACACCAAAAGGAATATGCGCGGTTCTTTGGTGGACAAGAGCGTGGCTGCTGACTTCCATGACCATGTGAGTGACTCCGGCCGCTCTTGCCTCAGCAAGCATGGAATGAAGAGCAAGGGGATGGGGTGTGGTTTGGTCGGCCGGTAGCACTTTATCTCCGAGCCGATATTCGAGCGTCCCGAGCGTCCCGGTTTTGTGGCCGGATTGTTCGAGGATTGCTCTAATCAAAGCCGTGGTAGTCGTTTTGCCGTCGGTCCCGGTGACACCAACCATATGGATTTTGTGGGCGGGGTTTCCGTAAAAGCGGCTGGCCAGCGCACTGAGGGCGAATCGAGTGTCGGGAACCTGTAAAATGGGAACTTCGGTGGGGTCAGCTGGAGGTTCTTCCACAACAAGGGCAGAGGCGCCCCGGCGCAGGGCGTCGGGAATATATTCGTGTCCGTCGGTCTGTTCGCCGTTGACGGCGACAAACAGGTTTCCAGGCTGTATTGTGCGTGAATCATCGGTGAGTCCGTCGATCACCAGGTTGTTCCAGGCGGCGCGCTGCTCAACGGCAAGATCAGCTGCGAGTTCCGCAAGCGAAATCTTATTTGGGTTTGTTTTGTGATTTTTCATTCAGATGCCTCCGCGATTGTAGAGCTGGGTTTAGGCGGGATCTCGAGATACCGGAGGGTTTGCCGAAGTATTTCCCGAACGGCTGGCCCGGCGACGGTACCTCCGTAATGACTACCTTTTGAAGGGGCTTGCAGGGAGACGAGGACGACGAGTCTCGGGGATTTAGCGGGAGCGAGCCCGATAAAAGATGCAAGGTAACGGTCTTTGCTGTAGCCCCGTCCGTCTTTTCTGAGGAGTGAGGCAGTGCCAGTCTTACCGGCAACCTTATAGTCGTCGAGTTTGAGGCGACGGCCGGTACCTTCGGATACAACGTGCTCCAGAACCTCAAGTACCTGCCAGGCGGCGCGTCGGCTAACCGCCTGCCGAATAACTTCCCTGTCCTGAAACTCGTACACGCACTGATTGTTGTCGGTTTTCACAATTTTACGGACAATATACGGACGAAGCAGCACCCCGTCGTTTGCAAGTGCAACATAGGCGCATGCTACCGAGAGAGGCGTGGCAGCCATCTCCTGGCCGAAGGACACGCTGATGAGACTATGTTTGTTCCACCTTTTGACCGGGCGGATAATGCCGCTAACCTCACCGGGAAGGTGGATGCCGAGCGGAGAGTCGAAACCGAATCTCCTCAGACCTGTGTGAAACTTGCTGGAGCCGAGCTTAAGGCCGATTTGAGCGGCACCGATATTGCTCGAGTGAATTATGATCTGGCGAACCGTCAGGTTCTCGTAAGAGTGGACATCGTGCACGGTGCGGGATCCGACTCTCCAGCTCCCTCTATGGCAATCGAACTCGCTGCTGGGGGTGATAATTTGTTTATCCAGAGCGATAGCTGCGGTGATCGGTTTCATGATAGAACCGAACTCGTAGGCATCGGTTATGATCCGATTGCGACGGGCAGCGGGGACCGTTTGAGCCGGGTTGCTGGGGTTGAATTCGGGCCAGTTCACCATGGCCAGAACGGCGGAGGTGCGGGCATCCAGCACGAGCGCCCATGCGGATTCGGGCTCATGCTTATTGACCTGATGAGCGAGAGCCTGCCGCGCGATATTCTGGATCCAGGAATCAATAGTGAGATAAATGTCATGTCCGTTCTTGGCTTTGCGGAG